>NZ_JALDYN010000026.1:0-30237 GCF_032153895.1 Flavobacterium sp. | reverse complement strand
TGTGCGGTAGAATGTAGCACCTTCTACAAGAGTAGGGTTGCTAAGGCTTCGTCGGGTCTAGTCCCTCTGCCTTTCGTGATAACATCAGCTTGTGTAAGAACGGGGCAAAGCTAACAAATAATTTTGAATTCGGAAATATTTTCTAATTATTGATTTTAAAATAAATTATTTTAGATTTTTATTCCAATATTTCAACAATTAGCAGTTTATTATTCTAACGCTTGCTGTAAATCATTGATAACATCCTGAACGGTTTCCAAACCTACGGAAACGCGTACCAAACCGTCGGTAATGCTTACCGCTAAACGTTCTTCTTCCGATAATTTGCTGTGGGTGGTGGAGGCCGGATGGGTTACAATGGTTCGGGTATCACCCAAATTTGCGGAAAGCGAGCACAACTGAATTTTATCCAGAAATTTACGGCCGGCCTCGATACCTCCTTTGATTTCAAAGGCTACGATGTTACCGCCCAAACGCATTTGTTTTTTGGCGATTTCATACTGTGGATGCGATTTCAAAAAAGGATATTTTACTTGCTTTACCTTCGGATGGCTTTCCAGAAATTCGGCTACTTTTACCGCATTTTCGCAGTGTTTTTCCACGCGAATCGGCAAAGTTTCCAGACTTTTGGATAACACCCAGGCGTTGAATGGTGACAAAGCCGGGCCGGTGTTTCGTGAAAACAAATAAATTTCACGGATTAAATCGGCTTTACCCACGGTTACACCGCCTAAAACTCTACCTTGACCATCGATTAGTTTCGTGGCGGAATGCACGACCAAATCCGCTCCGTATTGAATTGGGTTTTGTAAAAATGGTGTAGCAAAACAGTTGTCGATGATTAAAATCAGGTTGTGTTTTTTGGCGATTTGCCCTAACAATTCCAAATCGATAATATCTACAGCAGGATTGGTGGGCGATTCGGCAAAAAGGATTTTGGTATTCGGCTGAATGTAACTTTCAATGGTTTCGGGTTTGTTGATGTCGAAATAACTCGTGGTGATGTTCCATTTCGGAAAATATTTGGTGAACAACGTATGGGTTGACCCAAAAACACTTCCTACCGAAACGATGTGATCGCCCGATTCCAACAGTGCCGCAAACGTGGAATAGACCGCCGCCATTCCGGTGGCAAACGCGTAACCGTCTTCGGCTCCTTCCATTTGGCAGATTTTCTCCACAAATTCACTGGTATTCGGGTTGCTGAAACGGCTGTAAATGTTGCGCTCTTTTTCTTCGGTGAATGAGGCGCGCATGTCTTCCGCATCTTCGAAAACGAAACTGGATGTTAAGTATAACGGCACGGAATGCTCTAAAAACTGGGTGCGCTCGGTTTGGGTTCTAATGGCTTGGGTTTCGAAGCCGAATGCTGAATTACTCATTTTAATTGTTTTGTTTGTTGTTTATTATTTACTTTTTTCTGCCAATCTTAAAATATCGCCAAAAACTCCACGTGCGGTTACAGCAGCTCCTGCGCCTGCGCCTTGAATCACTATTGGGTTTTCACCATAGGATTCGGTATAGATTTCGAAAATGGAATCGGAGCCTTTTAGTTGTCCTAAGGAGCTTTCCTGCGGTACAGAAACCAGACTTACTTCCAGATTCGCTCCGTTTTCCACGGATAAATCACCGGACAAATCGCCAACGTAGCGCAACACATGGTTTTCGGCTTGACTGGTTTTAACATTCTGATAAATCGGGTTTAATTCTTCTACTCTTGAAAGAAACTCTTCCACGCTTCCTTCTCTTAGGTTTTCAGGAATCAGGTTTTGGATTTTGATTTCAGAAAACTCATTGCTCAAATCCAGTTCGCGGGCAAGGATTAATAATTTGCGTCCGACGTCGTTTCCATTCAGATCTTCGCGCGGATCGGGTTCGGTGAAACCTTTTTCGATGGCTTCATTTAAAACATCACTAAACGATTTATCAGTAACGGAAAAATTATTGAAAAGGTAGCTCAGAGTTCCCGAGAAAACTCCGCGAATTCTCGTAATATTTTCACCAGAATGATGCAGCAGACGAATCGTATCAATTAACGGTAACCCCGCACCCACATTGGTTTCATACAGATAGTTCTTTTGGTAGAAATTTAAATTCTCACGCAGGTTTTTATAGAAACTGTATTCTTTGGTGTTGGCAATTTTGTTGGCAGAAACCAAATCGAAGCCATTTTTAATCAGTTCAACATAATTGGATACAAAATCTTTGCTGGCTGTAGTATCAATCGCAATTAAATTCCCTAAATGCTGCTCTTTTACTGCGGTTAGAATATTTTCTATTGATGATTTTTGAGTTGAAGTCTGCAATTCTGACTCCCATTTTTTAGAAACTCCTTTAGCATTGAAGATAAACTGACGAGAGTTAGCAATCGCTACCACATTAAGCTCGATTCCTTTGCGTTGGATGATGTTTTCACGGCTTTCCAACAACTGATTGATTAACGTTTTTCCAACTGTTCCGTGACCAAAAATTACCAAATTGATTTTCTTGGTGATTCCGAAAATTTCGCTGTGAATTACGTTTAATGCTTTTTTAAGCTGAACTCTTTCCACTACCAAGCTCACATTTTTTCCCGTTACGGTATTGTTGAACAAAATCGGTACAATCTGATTGCGGATTAAGGCATCATAAGGTTTGTTGAACGTGGCCAATTCCTGTCCGATGATGGAAATGACCGATACGTTTTCGGTTAAATAAACGCTACTGACGTCTTTTGTATAAAAATCCAGTTCGAATTCGGCTTCGATGGCGGCTTTTGCTTTTTGAGCATCTACGGCGTTTACGATAAACCCGATACCTCTTTCGGAAGAGCCTTGGGAAATAATGCTTACACTGATGTTGTTCTGGGCTAATACTCTGAAAATTCTGGCGTCGATTCCTGGTTTTCCCAACAATCCGCGACCTTCTAAATTTACTAAAGTTACATTTTCTAATACTGAAAGTGATTTGATGCCTTTTCTGGAGTTTTCAGCATTGATTAACGTTCCGTTGTGGGTGTGATTGAACGTATTTAAAATTCGAAGTGGAATTTTCTTTTCAATAAGCGGAATTATGGTTTTGGCGTGAAGAATAGTGGCGCCGAAAGTGGCAATTTCGTTAGCTTCCTCAAAAGAAAGCTGGTCGATTTTTTTGGCGTCCGGTACTAAATCCGGGTTGGCAGTAAAGATCCCGTCTACATGGGTGAAGCTTTGTAATTCTTCGGCATCTAAATAATTAGCAAGAAGTGAAGCAGTAAAATTACTACCGTTGCGCCCTAAAGTAGTGGTTTCGCCATCGGTACTGGAAGCAATAAAGCCGGTTACGATGTTTACGGTGGTTCCGTTATTGGCGGCAAAATGATTTTGAACGTTCTTTCGGGAAATCACATCGACCGGTTGCGCGTTCCCGAACTTGGCATCGGTTTTAATCAGTTGGCGGGTATCGGAAAAATTAGCGTTGATTCCCTTTTCTTTCAAAGCCTGAGTGACCACTTTTCCGGAAATCACTTCGCCTTGAGCTAACACACTGTCTTTTATTTTTTTACTGTAATCACCTAAAAGTGCTACACCTTCAAATAGTTTTTCGAGTAATTCAAACTCGGTTTTCAAATCAGCGGCAGAATTGTTCTTTTGGTAGTTTTTGAAGTTTTCCAATTGCACTTGATAGACTTCGTTCCGCTTGGCTTTTTCGAGAATTTCTTCCAAATCATCGGTTGCATTTCCAATGGCGGAAACCACAACCGCGAACTTTTCCTGTCGATGGACTTTGTCTAAAATAATGTTGATTGCTTTGTCGAAACCGCCGTCATAGGCTAAGGATTTTCCTCCGAATTTTAAAATTTTCATAGTCGTTTTGTTTTTAGTTTAGTTTTATTTTTTGTGTTGTAAAGGTGTTTTTCAGTATGGTGTTGAGCTGTTCAAACTCAATTAAAAAAGCGTCGTGCCCGTGAATGGATTTAATTTCATGATAGGTTACATTGGAATTCACGCGCTTCAGGATTTCATAGGTTTCGCGATTTTCATCTGCTGTGAAAAAACAATCCGAATCGACCGCTATCAAATGAATATTAGCTGTGGTTTGTTTGGCGAAACTGATAAACTGACCACAATTTGTAGCTTCTCCGATAGTTTTCAAAAGATGATTCATCAGTTTATAGGATTCCAAAGCGAAACGATTTTCGAGTTTTTCTCCGTGGTGCAAGAGCCAGCTTTCAATCTGGTACAACTCCTGATTTTCTTGCTTACTTCGATTGAATTTTGCTTTTAACGATTCCGGAGTTCGGTACAACAACATCGCATGCAAACGCGCATCATGAACCGGATTTGAGGAATTATTCAGAATCTTATCTTGTACTAAAACATTCGCAATCAACCAATCCGAAGCTTTCCAATCTGATGCTACAGGAATTAGGTTTTCGATGTGATTTGGTTTTAAGAAAGTCATTTCCCAGGCAATTCCTCCGCCCAAACTTCCACCGATTACCGCAAAAAGGTTGTGAATTCCAAGAAATTGCAAGCCTTCCCAAAACAACAGAGCAATATCTTTCGTTGTGAACTCTTTATAATTCTGAATCAGGTTTTCTGTATTTCCATCGAAACCATTGCCCGGAATATTGAAGGCGATAACGGTATAAAAGTCTGTATCGATGGTTTTTTCTGTTCCGATTAAGGCATTCCACCAACCATTTTCTCCGATTACCTGAGAATTTCCGGTTAAGGCATGATTCACCAAAACCACCGGAGCGGTTCCAACAGGTTGACCAAATGCCTGATAATACAATGGCAACCAACGTTTGTAAGCTCCGTTTTGGAGTGTGATGTCGAAAATATCTATTTTTTGTAAACTCATTTTTCTCTTTTTTAAAAACCACCTCCGGCTGTGTTGGCAGACGTACCGAAGGCGGTTTAACAAACAAAACAACGTATCGTTAGGCAGCGTCGTGCTGCTTGTATTCTTTTAAAAGGGTTAGTAAAACCGGAGTCGAATTGATTAAGTTATCACGAAGCGGACATCTTTCTTTTACCTCATCAATCCATTGTTTTAATAAGACTAATGGCGCGTCGGAAGTTGGCTTGACAATCACTTCAATTTTTCGGAAGCCTGCTCTGGAACGGGTTGGAATTCCTTCCACTTTTTTGGTTTCCAATTCTCCGATAATATCCACCTGAACGGATTGCAATTCGATTCCCAATTCTTCGGCTACAATCAAACCTACTGCATTGATACTCCCGGCAAATCCTGCCAGCAAATAATCCGTAGGACTTGGCACTTTTCCCGAACCAACTGAAATCGTATTGTTAATACTTAAACTCGAACCGTTTGTGCTAACAGAAAACTGATTGCTGTTTTCTGAAATTCCTGTTACGGTAACTACTTTATTGCTCATGTTGTTGATTTTAAGGATTAGATGAAAAGAAATTCATTTTCTTCGGAATTGATTTGCAGTAACAACAATTCTGAAGTATCTGCAACTTCCTCGATTACTTGATTTATTGAATTTTCAACAGAAATCGTTTGGGCATTTTCGATGAGCGCAACGATTTCCTGGATTCTTCTGATTTTATTTTTTAAAGCTGTCATGTCTTAAATTTTTAATGAATTGTAAATGATTTGAAATAAAAAAGTCCTTTTGGATTTGTTACCAAAAGGACTTTACAGTTTGAACTATAACTTGAGATTAACTCTTCCGCTTTCGGCAACAATAATGGGGAATGTGGTGCGTATACATGCACATCATTCGTTTCATAAACATATTTTTCATTGCCGTTGTTCTCATTTTTTCTCTAATTCTGATTAAATATTTAAGTTTTCTTGTTGGTTTTGGTTTAAATAAAAAAAGCCTCTGCGGTATGCAGAGGCTTTGGCTGTATATTTTAAATTGAATTTAAAAATTAAGCAATAAGGTCCTCTGCGGTTATTTTCCACATAAAATGACACATATATCGCTTTGTAAAAATCATTTTTTTATTCTGTTTTGATGTCGCAAAATTGAAAACTAAATTTGAATTAACCAAACATCAGAACCAAAATTTAACAATTTATTTTTTTAAAAGATTCTTTAATACTACGTATTAAAACTTCATAACGAAGATTGCCCTTAAAAAAGTTCTTAAATTTTACTAATCTTTCATAAACTTTGAAGTCGCATTTCCTTCATCTGTAACAATCTTAACAAAATACATTCCTGTATTCAAATCTGCGACATTCATGTGAAAATCAGTTATTCCGCTCACACTAGCATTTTTCACCACTCGCCCATTCAAATCTAAAACCTGAACAGATTGAATCATTGAATTAGATATAGAAACAACATTCAATACATTTCTCGCCGGATTTGGATACAATGCAAAATTCTTCATAAAAAAGTCCTCTGAACTTAAAGTCCTGTCAACAGAAAACGCATCTATTCCTATGAAATTAGAATTACTCCCACTAGGTCCGGCACTTGTTGGAACCGTATACCTAAATGCAACCCTACAACTAGTAGCGCCAGCCAAACCACTCACAGTATAACTGTATTGTGTCCAAACCTGTGGATAACCCGATGCAGTAGGAAAAATGGTATTTACGGTAACCCCAAGTGTTGTGTAATCACCAACTCCAGTCGTCCCGGATGGATTCACAGAACCTGCCCCGTTTGTACTTAATCTCAATTCAAGATTATCAGCCCAAGTTGAACCGGTTGCAGTTCTTGTATAAAAAGAAATCACATCACCATTTTCCAACGTAAGTACGGGCGACATTAACCAGTTACTAATAACACCTGTTCCAGCTGTATTATTATAATTAGCTCCAATATAACCTGTCTGACCTCCGTTGTATCCGGCAAAAGTAGTTCCTCCACCTCCTCTAAACCATCCAATAGTCCCTACAGGATTACTCTGATTGGTAACCGTCCAACCTGCAGGCAACGTAACAGGATCTCCTAATACATCAAAGTTCTCAGTCATTAAATTTTGACCATTAACAATCGAAAAAGCAAATCCTAAGCTCCAAAAAAGTAGTTTTCTAATCATAATTTTCTATTTTTTAATTGTTTACCAAAAATACGAAATGCCTTATATCTACAATATTACATCGATTAAAGACATGTTTTCACAGCCTAAATACATAATTCTAACAAGAATTTGAAATCAAAAAAAGAGCCTTCAGTAAAAAAAGTTAAGTTTCATTTGAAAATAAAATTTCTTTCATACATTTGCACCTGAAAATCAAGAGGAAAAATTTGAACTGATTGCAACCTCATTAAAAAAATGCTAAAGCAGTAACACTACTCTTTAGGCAATCGCTGCAAATTTATTTCCTCACTAATTAAATTTTAAAACAATTTATTTATGGCTTATTTATTTACGTCAGAATCAGTGAGCGAAGGACATCCGGACAAAGTAGCGGATCAGATTTCAGATGCATTAATCGACAACTTTTTGGCTTTCGACGCCGATTCTAAAGTAGCTTGTGAAACTTTGGTTACAACTGGTCAGGTGATTCTTGCTGGTGAAGTAAAATCAAAAACATATCTTGACGTTCAACAAATTGCACGTGACGTAATCAAAAAAATCGGTTATACGAAAAGTGAATACATGTTTGAAGCAAACTCTTGTGGGGTTTTATCGGCTATTCACGAACAATCTCAGGACATTAACCAAGGAGTTGACCGCGCCAGCAAAGAAGAGCAAGGTGCCGGAGACCAGGGAATGATGTTCGGTTATGCTACCAACGAAACAGCAGACTACATGCCTTTAGCCTTAGATTTGTCTCACAAGTTATTGCAAGAATTGGCAGCTTTAAGAAGAGAGAATTCGGCAATTACATATTTACGTCCCGACGCTAAATCTCAGGTAACTTTAGAGTACGACAATAACAACAAACCAATGCGTATTGATGCTATCGTAATCTCTACACAGCACGATGATTTCGCTGATGAACCGACAATGTTGGCAAAAATCAAAAAAGACATTATTGAGATTTTGATTCCGAGAATTATTGCAAAATACCCGCAGTATGCGCATTTATTCAACGATAAAATTCAGTACCACATCAACCCGACAGGAAAATTCGTAATCGGAGGTCCTCACGGTGATACTGGTTTAACTGGAAGAAAAATCATTGTAGATACTTACGGTGGAAAAGGAGCTCACGGTGGTGGTGCTTTCTCTGGAAAAGACCCTTCAAAAGTGGACCGTTCTGCAGCGTATGCAACACGTCACATCGCTAAAAACTTAGTAGCTGCAGGAGTAGCTGACGAAATTCTAGTACAGGTTTCGTATGCAATTGGAGTAGCAAAACCAATGGGTATTTTTGTTGAAACCTATGGTACTTCAAAAGTAAATTTAACGAATGGTGAAATCGCTAAAAAAGTAGAAGCTATTTTTGACATGCGCCCTTACTTCATCGAACAACGTTTGAAATTGAGAAATCCTATTTACAGTGAAACTGCTGCTTACGGACACATGGGAAGAAAACCGGAAACCGTAACCAAAACTTTCAAATCACCAAGCGGAGAAGAGAAAACCGTTACTGTAGAATTGTTTACTTGGGAAAAATTAGATTATGTAGACCAAGTGAAAGCTGCTTTCGGACTATAATTTTCAGAAACAACAATAAAAAAAGCCTGACTCGTTAAAGTCAGGCTTTTCTTTTATAAGGCATATTTTAAACTCAAAATCAAATAACGCGGCTGAACGATGTAGCTTGAAAAACTACTGGTTCCTCCCAACTGACTAAAACTACTGTTGTTTAACGAACCAGTGTTCAGCAAATTGGTTCCGGATAATTTCCATTCCCATTTACTGTCTTTTTTCTGATACATTAACGCTGCTGTTAAGAAATCGTATTCGTTCTCAACAGTTTTGGATTTGTTCCGATTGTGATAGAAAGTATATTCCGAAGTAAATGAAAAAGCATCTAAAAAGTAGTATTCCAAAGTAACCGACGGCGCATCTACATAATACACATCGCTCGAAAAATCATTAATCGTGAAATTATAAGCCACTTCGATATTTGGAATCTTCTTATAATTCGTCGAAAACTTCACGTTGTAATTTTGCGTAAATGATTCGGTACTTTGAATTTCGGTCGGATTGTTGTCCGGATTCGTGTCGCTGTCCGGATATACACGAAGGTTGTTAAACTTACTCCAGTTTAAACTTGCGCCTACTGAACCTTTGTAATAACGCAAAAACGAACGGCCGTAATTTCCGCTTCCAGAAAGTGTTTCATCGGCAAACGAAGAATCCATATTCACTGAAGTCGATTCCTGATTAATTCCTGTCAGCAAAGCGCGGCTCTTAATTCCGTCAACTTGTTTCGTATAAGTAAGATTCGCGAAAATGTTCTCAAAATTGAACATATTGTACTTAAAATAACGAAGGGAATGTACTTGCGAAAGTGAATTTTCTAACATACGATTTCCACTGAACAAGCTGTTATAATTGGAAAACACGTAGCCTTCCGCCAACTTATTGATGTCGGTAAAACTATTCGCCATCGTGAAATTATATGTCAGTGTTTCCGCTTTCTTCAACTGCCACAAAGCATAAAAATCAGGCAGGAAACGATTGAATGACATTGTGTTTGAACTTCCTAACTGCTCATCTTTCGTTTGATAATTGTGGAACGTAAAACCTGGATTGAACGTAAATTTCCCCGTAATAAATTTATAATGCAAGCCTAAAAATACATCGTTGAAAGCGTAATTCACATCATTGTTGTTTTCATCCGCATTCAAATCGTTCTGATTTCCATTGTCTAAAATCTGAAAAATGTGTGAATTGAAATTTTGATACGAATAGGTATTTCCTAAAGTAAAATTGATGTTGCTTTTTGGGGTTACCATATAATAGTAATCGAATTTCCCGTCAATTTTATTCGTCTTCACAAAACGATTTTGACTCACGTCATTTCTGGTTTGACCGTTATCATATCCTGACAACATAAACGGCTGAACCGCCAAATTCGCATTGTAAAACGGATCTTCATCCTGATATAAATGCTGCATTTCAAAGGCAAAGACGTGTTTTTCGTTCAGCGTATAGTAGTAATTCAAATTCTGATTAAAGGAAAAGGGATTCTGTTTCTTTTTCGAATACACATCGTTAAAAACTGACACAGTTCCGGAGCTGGTTGTAACATCAGAATTAGACAACAACGTACTCAATTCGTCTTGTTTCGAAAACTTTGCCAAAGCATCATAATCGAAATGCACTTTTTCAGATGGCACGTAACTCGAGCTTAATTTAAATAACCCAAGTCGGCTTTCCTGCTTTGTTACGCTGGTTTCATCGTTTACAGTTGTCACACCGTCACGATCGATACGAGTCGATTTGGAATTGGTCTGCAAATCGGTTTCACTACCCATTAGAATCCCAAAACCGCTAATACTCCATGCTTTTGAAGGATTGTAACTGAAATTCGCCGCTCCAAACTTGGTATCAATTTCTTTTGCCTGATTGTTTCTCAACCCTAAGATTCCTAAGTCGTTGGATACTACATTGAAACTGGTTCCGGCGCGGCGCATCATGTTTTTGAAACCGCCCGTAAACTTGAAGTAGTCCTGCATGGTTAAAGGCAGTTCTCCAATATTGTTGAAATTCCCGATAGCGTTAATACTGTATTTCGGATTGTAATAAAACAATTTCGGATTGAGAATATGCCGGTCTTCTTTATGCCCAACACCAATTCCTGCGGTCATATCTCCAAACCAGAAGTTTTTCTTTCCTTCTTTCAACTTAATATTAAGTGCTACGTTTTCTTCGTTGTTTTCCAATCCTTTCAAATTGGTAACTTCATTGTAATTGCGTAACACCTGAATTTTATCCAACGCATCGGCAGGGATATTCTTTGTGGCCAATTTTGTGTCGCCATCGAAGAAATCTTTACCTTCCACCATTACTTTTTGAACGGTTTTCCCTTCTACCTGAATTTCACCATCCTTATTGACTTCAACGCCAGGTAGTTTTTTCAGCACATCTTCCAGTTTACGCTCGGTACCGTTTCGAAACGAATCCGAGTTGTAAATAATCGTATCGCCACTAATGGAAACCGGCATTTCCTTCACGATTTCGATTTCCTGCAACATCGTTCCTTCTTTTAAAACAATGTTTTTAATTATCGGTTCGGTTCCGGTTTTAATAGTCGTTGTATACGCCTGATAACCGACATAACTCACTTTGATATCGTAAGCTGTATTCGGGTTTAATAGGATTTGAAAGCGCCCTTTGTCATTAGTTATAGAATAGCCATCCATCGCTTTGGTCGTTTGATTAACCGCCATGATGTTTGCCATTTCTAAAGCAAAACCAGTCGTGTCTTTTATCGTTCCTTCGAACTTTACATTTTGTGAAAAAACTGCTGACGTTACCAAGAACATCAGCAGTGTTAAGAATTTATTTGTCATTGTGAAATACTTCTGCAATTGTCAATCGATTATCTAGCCATTCGGATTTGCATTCCGCCTCTATTTCCACCTTGCGATTGAAACTGATCGCGCATTTCTTCCATTTTTTTGGTTACGATTTCGTCGTATTCTTTCTGCTTAACTTCTTTACCGTTTTTAGGCGCTTTGATTTCCACTTTGTCTTTAGTGTTCATAACTAATTTGGAACACATCACCACAGTTTTCCCGTCGTTAACTTCTAAAATTAAACCTGGCAATCCCCAATAACCTTCAGGACCCTGATTGATTGGTACTTCTGGCGTATACCAAGCGGTAATGGTGATTTCTTTCGGCATTTCATAATCGTCCATAAAGTTGGTCGATTGTTTTTTCTCTTCGCCTTCTTTTTTCTTTTTCTCACGGTAATTACGCATGTCGGAAGCATCAACTGGTTTTACCGCAGTTGCTTTAAAGCAAGTATAATCTCCGATTTTTTTGGTTTCGCTTTCCAGTTTCCAAGCCAATTTCGGAAGTGAATCGACCACCAAAAATTCTTTCCCCATAAACTCTTTGTCTACGGTAAATGTTTTCTCTTTTACGTTTTTGTAGTAGGTTCCGCCACCGCCCATCATCGAACTCATCATACGGAAACCGCCTCTGTCCTGACCTGGTGCGTCTAATTTTTCTTCTTCTTTGTAAATGGATGATGTCTTATCAAAATTCAGAATGAAAGTTTTCTCAAACATTTTTTTCATACGCTCTTCGATCATTTTTCGCATTTCGGGCGTAATGTCTTTATTTCCGTCCATTCTGGATTTAAAATCTGAGGTACTGGTTTTAGACTCGTAAACCGCCATTCCTTGAAAATCTTGTGCAAAAGCAGTAATTGACGCGAAAAAAGCGACTAGCAATATGGATGTTTTTTTCATAATCTACAGATAGTTTTAGAGTTAATAAGACGATTGAGCTCCTTATTTGTTACATAAATTCTTAATAAGACTTACAAAATTGTAAAAGGTTTATTTGTACCTTGGCAAAGATGAAAATTTTAACACACATCTTGTTGCTTTTTGCCGTGACGAATTGTTTTGCTCAGTCCAAAACGGTTAGTCTTCAGCTTATTGCTGCTCAAGAAGTAATTGCCGATTCCTATGTTGGAACCGATTCCTTTGACAATTATTACACCATTCAAAATCAGGTTTTTAAAAAGAAAAATAAAACAGCTGAATTTCAATACAAAAACATCGCTTTAGGTAAAATTGAAAGTACCGATTTACAAAATCCGTTGCAAATCGTGCTTTTTTACAAGCAAATGAATGCGGTTGTACTTTTGGATAATCAATTGAATGAAACCATCAAAATCAATTTTTCGGAAACCAATCCGGAGCTTTTTCCGACTCAAGTTCGGTTAGCGTCACAAAACAGGTTGTGGTTGTACGATCAGAACTCACAAAAATTAGGACTTTACGACTTTGTAAAAAATCATTTTCAACCGATTACCGCCAACATCGAATTACCGATTGTCCAAAGCCAATCCAATTACAATTACTTTTATTGGACAAATAATCAGCTGCAACTTTTTGCTTCCAACATCTACGGAAAAATTAATTTACTGGGAAATTTACCGGAATTTGATCAATTTGAATTATTGTCTTCTACTGAAATTCTGTTAAAAAAAGACAACATTTTAAGCATTTACAATTGCGAAACGAAAACTTCGCAAATCATTCCAACGGAAGAAAAAAGCATCAAAAGTTTTTACTATAGAGACCAAATTTTGTCTATTTTTACCAACGAGCAAATCAGAACTTATAAAATAATTTTACCATAATGCACATAGCCATCGCTGGAAATATCGGAGCCGGAAAAACAACACTAACGCGACTTTTAGCCAAGCATTTTAAGTGGGAACCGCATTTTGAAGATGTGGAAGAAAACCCATATTTGGATGATTTTTACCATTCGATGGACCGCTGGTCGTTCAATTTGCAGATTTATTTCTTGAACAGCCGTTTCCGTCAGATTTTGAAAATCCGTGAAAGTGGCAAAAAAATCATTCAGGACCGAACGATTTATGAAGATGCGCACATTTTTGCGCCAAACTTACACGCGATGGGCTTGATGAGCAACCGCGATTTCGAAAATTATTCATCCTTATTTGAACTGATGGAAAATTTAGTGGGCGCGCCGGATTTGCTTATTTATTTGAGAAGTTCCATTCCGAATTTGGTGGGACAGATTCACAAACGCGGTCGCGAATACGAAAACACGATTTCGATTGATTATTTAAGCCGATTGAACGAGCGTTATGAAGCTTGGATTCAAACTTACAACAAAGGAAAACTACTAATTATCGACGTAGACAATATCGATTATGTAAACAGCCCGGAAGATTTAGGAAACGTCATCAATCGCATTGACGCTGAAATCAACGGTTTATTTTAAAATTTCATTCCCGATTTAGTCGGGATTTTTTATACCAAAAAGAACTGACAATGCTAATTTTCAAGAAATATCGATGGCTTTGCTTGCTGCTTACAATTAGTGTTTTGTTCAGCAATTGTCAGGTGTATCAAAAAGTTCCGGTTACGCTAGAAGAAGCTTCTGTATCCAATCAGCGGGTTAGAATCATTACTACAGACAAGCAAAAACTATTATACAAAAGCATTATCAAAACAGACAGCACTTATTTCGGTTTGGAAGAATCGGGCTCCAACATCATCCAAAAACCAATTAAAACTGAAGAAATCCAACGGATTCAAATTATCAACAAACCCAAATCCCGATTGGTAAGCATTGCTGCAGGAACCGTTTTTGCTGGCTTGCTAATTTTCTTAATTGGTTCAAATGTAACTACTGGCGCTGGTGCGGTTGGTGGTTTTTAAAGCTGATTCAAACTTTTCACGGAAACGGTTTTAATGGTTCCTTCAAAACGAATTTCTTTAGTTTCGCCCGGTAATAAATCGAAGTAATTGTCTTCGAATTTTACGCCTTCCGCATTGATAAAAACGTTTTTAGATAAAACATCGGTGGTTACTTCTATCGTATTGTCATCCAATTGACTTACTACAATTTTAGGTTGCTGAAACTGCATTTCCTTCGGTTTGGCAAAATAATGCATTGCTAGTTTTTCAACATAATCCGAAAACAACAACTGAACCGAAAGTACCGACTGCTTCGGATTGAAATTTCCAAAATCCTTTTTATCGACTGTAAAATATACTTTTGAAGAGTTTGCTTCGACAGTTACAGGAATTGTGTTTTGCCATAAAACGTCGCCGTTAAAGGACAATAATTGCAAATTCAATCGTGCGGATTTTTCAGTCAAGTCATCAGTTACCACATACACTTTACACTGATTTTCTTCTTCGGCAACCGAAACCAAAACCTCATCAAAACTGCGCTTCGTCTGATAATGAAAGGCTTTCCAATTCCCAAAATAATCCACCGAACTCCACGACGTAACCGGCCAACAATCGTTGAACTGCCAATACAAACTTCCCATACAATACGGCTTGGCGCGACGATGGGCTTCAATTGCGGTTTTCATTCCTTCGGCTTGTAGCAACTGAGAAACATACAGATAATCTTCAAACTTCTCAGGAATTTTGTAATCGCG
Source organism: Flavobacterium sp. (assembly GCF_032153895.1). Classification (GTDB taxonomy): domain Bacteria; phylum Bacteroidota; class Bacteroidia; order Flavobacteriales; family Flavobacteriaceae; genus Flavobacterium. The sequence goes on along the minus strand of NZ_JALDYN010000026.1, from coordinate 15,265 downwards.
CTCCATATAAGTTTGAATCGTTTGATAACCAGTCGGGTGTTTTTGATGGTTTTTTATGGCTTCGGAATTTAAATGTAAATCGTTCTCGTTTGCAAAATTTTTAAAGGTTTCCAGATTCGGCATGCCCTGAAAACCGTATTCGCTCATAAAACGACCTACTTTCTTTTCGTAGACTTCAAACGGTTCCATGCCCCACCAAACGCCCCAATAATGAGAATCTCCTTGCAACAGACTTTCTTTTCGTCCCCAACCGATGGAAGGCGATGACGGCCAATAAACATTCTTCTCTTTCGGCAAAATACTATCCAACGTTTGCGGAATCACTTCGTGGAACAACTTTTTGTAATCGTTCCAGATTTTCGTAGAATCCTGAGCGGAATACTTGTATTGTTTCTGCCAGCCCCAATTGTGCCAGCCTTCGTCATTTTCGTTATTCCCGCACCAAAGCGTCAAACTTGGATGATTTTGCAAACGGTTTACATTGTCAATAACTTCCTGTTTTACATTCTGAAAAAATGCTTCATCTCCCGGATACATGGCGCAGGCGAACATAAAATCCTGCCAAACCAAGATGCCGTTTTTGTCGCATTCGTTGTAAAACGCTTCATCGCCGTAAACACCTCCGCCCCAAATTCGAAGCATGTTCATGTTAGCATCGACCGCATCTTTTACCATTTTTTGATATACTGAATCTTTGACTCTGGGCAGAAAACTGTCTGGCGGAATCACGTTCGCACCTTTCATAAACACCGGAACACCGTTTAATTTGAAGTAGAAACTTTTGCCCTTAGCATCTTTTTCCTGAACCAATTCGATGGTTCGCAAACCTATATTCAGTTCTTTCTCGGTTAAGGTTTGCATGTTGCGGGAAAGAAAGATTTGAACAGGATACAAGTGCGCTTCTCCCAAACCATTGCTCCACCAGCGTTGCGGCTTTTGAATTTCATACAGAACCTTCAGTTGTTGTCTTCCTTTTTTCAGATTGAAATTTTCAGATTTTTCATTAAGCTGAATACTATAATTCCCTGATTTTTGACAATTTACCGTAACATGAAAAATTAGTTCGGCTTTTAAATCGGTTAAACTTTTTTGTTCAAATTTTACCGTTTCAATGGTTGCGGAATTGTAAAAACGCAATTGGACTTTTTTCCAGATTCCTGCGGTTACAAAACGAGGTCCCCAATCCCAACCGTACTGATATTGCGCTTTTCGGGTGAATATTTTTTCGTCGCCCGGCAAAGTATATGGCAACTTCTTAGCCTCTTCTTTTCCTTTTTTAACAGCCGGTTCAAAAACGACTTTCAAATTGTTTTCGCCTTTTTTTAGCAGTTTTTTTACCTCAATTTTCCAGATTCGGAACATATTATTGGCTTTCAGAATGGATTTTCCGTTGAGAAAAACTTCGGCATACGTATCCAATCCGTCAAATTGCAGTTCAATAAATTCCTGTTTTAAATCTTCGGGAGAAATTGTAAAATTGGTTTCGTATTCCCAAGCTTCGTTTTCAATCCATTGCAATTGTTTTTCATTGGTTCCGAAGAAAGGATTTTCAATAATTTTATTATTAGCCAAATCCGTATGAACGGTACCCGGAACGGTTGCTTTCAACCATTTTGTATCGCCTGATTTTCTGAATTGCCAGTTTTCTTCGCCTAAATCACGATGGTATTCTTGTCCGAAAACGATTCCGATAAACACAAAAACAAATAAAAAAGACAGTATTTTTTTCATCAACGCAATTCTGATTTTAAAGCTTTTACTTCATCAATATTGGCAGTTTCACTTCCGTCAGTAATGGCTGAGGAATGATAAAATCCGGCGTTGGTTTGCTCTCGTATCAGTTTTATATTTGAGGAACGTAAGCCGCCACCCGGCATAATGACGATTCGATTGTTGGCTTTTACGACCAATTGTTGCAATACCGAAATTCCTTCGACCACATTTGGCATGGTTCCAGAAGTTAAAATCGTTGAAAAACCACATTGAATCACACTTTCCAACGACTGAAAAACATCCTTCACCTCATCAAAAGCACGATGAAACGTACACGGAAACGGTTTCGCAATTGCAACCAATTCTGAATTTAGCAGCACATTGATACTTTTATCTTCATTCAAAATTCCGAATACAAAACCATTTACGCCGATAGTTTTGAAACGTTCAATTTCCGTTTTCATTTGTTGGAATTCTTCTTCAGAATAACAAAAATTTCCTCCACGCGGACGAATCATCACATACAGATCGACGGCAATTTCCTCCCGCAGTTTTTTGGTTGTTTCAAAATCCGGAGTGGTTCCGCCTTCTTTCAAATTATCGCAAAATTCGATTCGATTGGCTCCGCCTTCTTGCGCAATCAAAGCCGATTCGTAAGTAAAACAGGCTATTTCTATTTTTTTCATGCTTTCAAATAATAATCCGAATCTAATAATGTATTTCCGCTTTCATCGTGTTTGGCATAATTAAATCCGCCTTGTACACAATAAGCTCCGTGCTCGCCTTTTTTGTTCAAAGCGATAAAACCTACCTGAATATCTTTTAGATTTTTGTTCCGATTTTTAGTCAGTTTTACGATGCGCATTACGGCTTCTTCACAAGCTTTTTGGGGTGATTTCCCTTGTCGCATTAATTCCACAACCAAATGACAGCCCGCAATTCGGATGACTTCTTCGCCGTGACCGGTTGCCGTTGCGGCTCCAATTTCGTTATCCACATACAAACCCGCACCGATAATGGGCGAATCGCCAACGCGACCATGCATTTTATACGCCATACCGCTGGTCGTACAAGCTCCAGATAAATTGCCGTGTTCGTCCAAAGCAATCATACCGATGGTGTCGTGATTTTCGATATTGACAATTGGTTTATAGTTACTGGTTTTGAGCCATTCTTTCCATTCTTTTTCAGAAGCTTCCACCAAAAGATTTTCTTTCTTATGTCCTTGTGTCAAAGCAAATTGTAACGCTCCTTCCCCAACCAACATCACGTGCGGCGTTTTTTCCATAACCGCTCTTGCAACTGTTATTGGATGTTTGATGTGTTCCAGACAAGCCACTGAACCGATATTGGAAAATTCGTCCATGATGCAGGCATCTAGAGTTACCCGTCCATCGCGGTCTGGTCGTCCGCCGTAACCAACGCTTCGCTCTTTCGGGTCGCCTTCGGGAATACGAACTCCGGTTTCAACGGCGTCTAAAGCACGACCTTTATTTTTTAAAATTTCCCAAGCGGCTTCGTTAGCAGGAATTCCGAAATTCCATGTGGAAAGAACGATTGGTTTTTTTACTTTTCCTGAGACATTTACTACTTCTTCCTGCTCATCGGATTTTCCTCTGAAAGCATTCAACGCTACGGCTACGGAAGCGATGGCGGTGGTTTTTATAAAATTTCTGCGATTTGCCATTTCAAATTATTTTTATTCGACCATGATTTCGTCTACAAACAACCAGCTTTCAGCGCCAGCTCCGGGTTTTCCGTCTGGAATTTTGCCTGCATTGACTGCTACTACTTTTATGTGCGTTGCTTTTTGTTTGCCGATCGTTACACTTACAATTCCTTTCATTTTTCCAATTTCAGAAGTCGTTACTTTTTTAACTGAATTGAAATTCTTTCCATCAACAGATACTAAAACTTCAATTGCTTTCGGATAATAAATCCAACTGCCTTCACTGCTTAAAACATCTAACGTTACTTTTGAAATGGTTTGTTTTTCTCCTAAAGCGATGGTGGCTATCAAATCTTTTCCTGAAAACCCAATCCAGTCACGACCAAATCTAGCCGTGTCGCCACGCATTCCGTCTACCAAAGTAAAACTTCCGCCCAAACTGTAATTTTCGTGAGGCTGATGCACCAAACTGATATTTTTCCCAGTGGATTTTGTAACTGAAAAAACTTGTTCGATTACGGCACTTTTCTGGTTTTCGTTTTCGAAGTAAGCTGCTTTTATGGTTTGACTTTTGTCGATTACAATTGGTTGTTGGTAAACCATCGAAGTTGAAGTTGGCAATGTTCCGTCAGTAGTGAAACGAATGCTCGGATTGGTGGATTTCAAACTAAAAAGCACTCCGTTTTCATTTTCCGCACGACTTACTTTGGAAGTTACTTCAAAAATTGCTTTACTGTAATTGATACCGCGTTGGTCGTAAACCGAGAAATGTTGCAACAATCGATCTTGAAAATCTTTATAATTATTAGGACTGGAAGTTCCCCAAACCACTTCGGCTAAAGCGGCCATTCGGGGCATAATCATGTATTCGACATGGTTTGGCGTTTCGATATATTCCGTCCAGAGATTGCCTTGCGCTCCCAAAATATATTTGGCTTCTTCTTTCGATAATGCATCAGGTGTCGGATTGAACGAATATACTTTTTCTACTGTGGTGTAACCGCCAAAAGCAATCGGTTCATTCTTCGGTTCTCCTTGATAATGGTCAAAATAACAATGTGATCCCGGCGTCATTACTACAGGATGCTTTTGCTTGGCTGCTGCGATGCCGCCTTCAGTTCCGCGCCAGCTCATTACGGCTGCGTTGGGCGCTAAACCGCCTTCGAGAATTTCGTCCCAACCGATTATTTTTCGGCCTTTGGAGTTTACAAATTTTTCGATGCGCTTGATGAAATAACTCTGTAATTCGTGTTCATCTTTCAGGTTTTCCTTTTTTATCAAAGCCTGACAATGCTGACAATTTTTCCAACGAACTTTAGGACTTTCATCTCCGCCGATGTGAATGTATTCTGAAGGAAATAATGTTATCACTTCCGACAAAACATCTTCTAAAAACTGAAAAGTGGTTTCTTTCGGACAAAACACATCATCCAAAACACCCCAAATTTTCGCCACTTCAAACGGACCGCCCGTACAGGACAATTCCGGATAAGATGCTAAAGCCGCAACGGCATGACCAGGCATTTCGATTTCAGGAACTACAGTGATATAACGCTCTTTCGCATACGCTACAATTTCTTTGATATCTTCCTGCGTGTAAAAACCTCCGTAAAGTTTATTGTCAAATTTTTGTTCGGAATAATGACCTATCATAGAACCTTTTCGGAATGCTCCAACTTCGGTTAGTTTTGGATATTTTTTGATTTCGATGCGCCAACCCTGATCGTCGGTTAAATGCCAGTGAAAGGTATTCATTTTGTACATCGCCAGATAATCGATGTACTTTTTGATGAATTCCTTCGGAAAGAAGTGACGGCAAACGTCTAAATGCATGCCACGCCAGGAATATTTGGGTTCGTCTTTTATCTTAACACAAGAAACTTTTAACTCGCTTATTTTTTCAACAGGAAGCAATTGTTGTAAAGTTTGAAACGCATAAAACAAACCTAAATTACTTTTGGCAAAAATTCGGATTTGCTGAGCGGTTACTTCTAACTGATAAGCTCCTGAATCATTAGCTTCTGGATTTTCAACTTGTATCTGAATTATATTCTCTGAACTTTTGGAATTATTGACCGTTAACAGTTGAAAGCCATAATTGGATTGTAAAAACTGATTGAATAGTCTTATTTCATTGCTTTTTTGAGAATTTTCAGCTAAAAGCAATGTTGCTTTGTTTAAGATAAAATTTCCATTTTGAACCTGCATTTCTTTGGGTTGCGGAAGTAAAGGCAACGCATTTTGCGCCGTTCCTGAAACCGAAATCAGTAGCCCTAAAAAAATAAAAAAGCGTAACATTTAATAGTGTGTTGTTTTGCTAAAAGTACTAAATAAAAAAAGCTCCACAACTTGCGGAGCTTTTTATTATCACAATTTTGGGTTTATTTATCCCTGAATGCGTCGATTTGTGCCTGAACTTCAGCTTCGGTGCCTTCGAATACTTTTTCTTCGGTTGTGGCTTTTCCGTCAACATCGGAAGTGATTTTTACGGTTGCTTTTACTTTACCGTCAACCACTTCTTTATTGATTGAAATCTGTTTCGAAACTTCTTTAGTCATCATGCCTTTTTCTGCACAACAGGCCATTTTACAATCGGCTTTTTTCATGAATTTACCGTTTTCGTCGAAATGCGACATACACATCGCTTTTTCTTCTTCGGAACAACCCATTTCGTCACACATTTTAGCACATTCGTCTTTGGTCATGGTTGCCATTTTAGCCATGTCGCATTTCATGTGATGTCCGGCATGCATTTCTGTTTTGGAACAACAGGCGGCTTTCGCATCAGAAGAACCGTGTCCGCTTCCTAAAATCGGAGCAATTACCAAGCCTACCAAACACGTTAATTTGATTAAAATGTTCATCGATGGGCCCGATGTATCTTTGAATGGATCTCCAACTGTATCTCCAGTTACGGCAGCTTTGTGTGCATCGGAACCTTTAAAAGTCATTTCCCCGTTAATCATTACACCGGCTTCGAACGATTTTTTTGCATTGTCCCAAGCACCACCGGCGTTGTTTTGGAAAATTGCCCAAAGTACCCCGGAAACGCAAACTCCTGCCATATAGCCACCAAGTGCCTCTGCTCCCATTAAAGCGCCAACAATGATTGGCGTAATAATCGTAATGGCTCCCGGCAACATCATCTCGCGTAAAGCGGCTTGCGTAGAAATATCCACACATTTTCCGTATTCAGGTTTTCCGGTTCCTTCCATGATTCCAGGGATTTCCCGGAACTGACGACGAACCTCGTTTACCATGTCCATCGCTGCTTTTCCTACGGATTGCATCGCTAAAGCCGAGAAAATTACCGGAATCATTCCTCCGATAAATAAGGCTGCTAAAACATCGGCTTTGAAAATATTGATACCGTCAATTCCCGTAAAGGTTACATACGCAGCAAATAAAGCAAGTGCCGTTAACGCTGCCGAAGCAATCGCAAAACCTTTTCCTACGGCTGCAGTTGTATTTCCTACCGAGTCTAAAACGTCGGTTCTTTGACGTACTTCTTTTGGCAATTCGCTCATTTCGGCTACACCTCCTGCGTTATCAGCAATTGGTCCGAAAGCATCGATGGCTAATTGCATCGCTGTTGTTGCCATCATTGCTGAAGCAGCAATTGCTACTCCGTAAAAACCTGCCAATTCATAAGAACCCCAAATTGCTAAAGCAAAAAGGATTACAGACGAAAAAGTCGATTTCATACCCGTAGCCAAACCTGCAATAATGTTAGTAGCCGCACCTGTTGAAGAATTCTGAACGATGTTCAAAACTGGTTTTTTACCTAAAGCAGTATAATATTCTGTGAAAGCAGAAATCAACCAACCTACCGCCAAACCAACTAAAGTTGCGTAGAAAATGTGACGGCTTGGAATTTCTTTGATGCCTTCTCCGAAGAATTTCATATTGATAGTTTCCGGCAACATCATGTCGATTAAGAACCAACATGCAACAACCGTTAACGCCAACGAAACATAATTTCCTAAGTTTAAAGCACCTTGAACTTGTGCTTCTTTCGCATCATTATTACTGATTTTCACGAAGAAAGTTCCGATGATGGAAGACAAAATTCCAACTCCGGCGATAACCAACGGAAGTAAAATTGGTCCCATTCCATTGAACGCATCCGAAAACTGAGCACCCGCCGCTTCCGACATATCTTTAATGATATAGTTTCCTAAAACCATAGAGGCTAAAACTGTTGCTACATACGAACCAAACAAATCGGCTCCCATACCGGCTACATCTCCTACGTTGTCCCCTACGTTATCGGCGATGGTTGCCGGGTTACGCGGATCGTCTTCCGGAATTCCGGCTTCTACTTTTCCTACTAAGTCAGCACCTACGTCGGCAGCTTTAGTGTAAATTCCACCACCTACACGAGCGAAAAGTGCAATGGATTCGGCTCCTAAAGAGAAACCTGCTAATGCTTCCAAAGCAATGGTCATTTCATCATAAAAATTACCTGCTCCGGTTACAAACATATTGGTGAACAATATAAAGAATATACTTAACCCTAAAACAGCCAAACCTGCCACACCTAAGCCCATAACGGTTCCTCCTGAAAAGGAAACTTTTAAAGCCTGCGGCAAACTGGTTTTAGCAGCTTGCGTTGTACGGACATTTGCCTGAGTAGCAATACGCATTCCGATGTTTCCAGCTAAAGCGGAAAAGAACGCTCCGAATACAAACGCAACAACAATAATCCAATGCGAGGTTTCCACAAATCGGGAAACGGCAAATAAAGCAATTGAAGCAATAATAACAAAGACAGCCAAAATTCGATATTCAGCTTTTAAGAATGCCATGGCACCTTCCTGAATACTTTTCGAAATGCCTTGCATTTTTTCGTCACCTGCGTCCTGACTCTTCACCCAAGATGCTTTGATAGCCATGAACACAAGACCTAATATGGCCAATACTATCGGCACATAAACAATCATTTTCTCCATAAATTTGGTTTGGTATTTAGTTAATTTTCGTAAATATAACGAAACCCAAACAAATAAAAAAGCAACATTCTTTACAGAACATTGCTTTTTTTATAAAATTTTAGGAAATCTATTATTTAATACTAAACAAGCCTTCCGGTTTATTTTCGATAGCATTGAAACGTTCAACACACTCTTTTAAGATTCTTTTTGCTTCGTTTAAATCACCCCATCCTTCTACATCAACTTTTTTGTTTTCCAAATCTTTGTATACTTGGAAGAAGTGCTCAATTTCTTTCACTAAGTGCGGGTTCATATCGCTCAAATCGTCTAATTTATTCCAGATTGGGTCTGAAACCGGTACACAAATAATTTTCTCATCTGGTCCTTTATCATCAGCCATGTGAAATACACCGATTGGTTTTACTTCAATCACACATCCAGGGAAAGTTGGTTTGGTAACCAATACCAATACGTCTAACGGATCACCATCTAAAGCTAAAGTTTCAGGAATGAAACCGTAGTCTGCAGGGTACATCATTGAAGAGAACAACATTCTGTCAAAACGCATTCTTTTTAAATCGAAATCGTATTCGTATTTGTTTCGGCTTCCGCGTGGAATCTCAACTAATACATCAAAAGTGGTTACTTTATCAGCTGTCATTTTTATTTACTTGTTTAATTTTGAGGGTGCAAAAGTAGTACAAAACAAGCTGATTTACAAGAAACATCAATTCTAAAAAAAGAAATTTAGCATTAATTTGATGCAATTTTAATATGGGTTCTTTCGGCCTCGTTTTCTGAGATAATAATGCCAAAGAAAAAAAGTAGCTCCCGAACGATACGGCTTCCAGTTTTCAGCATAACTTTCCATAGTCTCTTTGTCATGGATATCGAACAACTCTTTGATGGTATTCACTACCGCAACATCTCCTAACGGAATAATATCGGGCGATTGCAGGCAAAACATTAGATAGACATCGATAGTCCAATGACCGATGCCTTTGATTTGGATTAATTCAGCACGAACCGTTTCAGCATCTTTAGAGGCAAGACTTTCCACATCCAACTGCCTGTCTAAAATTGCTTGTGAAAGTGCTTTTAAATACGATGTTTTTTGACGGCTTACCCCACAACTACGAAAGTCTTCATCGGAAAAAACAACTATATTTCCAGGAATAAAATTTGGAATCGCTTTCTTGATTTTCAGAAAGGTCGCTTTGGCAGAATCAATGGAAACCTGTTGCTCCAAAATAAGCAAACACAACGTTTCAAAACCCGGAAGTCGTGTTACGAAAACCGGTCTGCCGTACAGCTCGACGATTGTTTTAAACTTTTCTTCTTTGGCGATTAAAATATCAATTATGGAATCCATTAGAAATAGAATCCGAACGATGCTTTTACACCAAATTTATTAGCATCCGGCAAGTTTAGGTAACTTCCACGCCATGCAAAATCAATACGTAATACTTTAAAAATGTTCCCGACTCCAGCGTGGTATTCCCAATAACCATCCGTAGGCGCACGATACGTTAAGCCTGAAGCATTGATGGCGATATTTTCATCAGAAACATTGCCATAAACCGCTTTTACACCAATAATTTCACGCCAGTTCAATTTTCTTAACAAAGGCACTCGAGAAAACAAACGCCCGTTAAAATGATGCTCCAAATGTACCGAAGCATATTCATCAGCCACGAATTCGTAGTAATTCATCAAGTTGTAAGTATTGTCGATTTGAAAATACGATTGATTACCCGGAATGATTCCCATCAAACCAAGCGGTACTTTCCCGAAAATTTTTCCGGTTTCGAAGGTCGGAAACAAACGCCCGAAGCCTCCAATTAAAATTGGGTGACGGTAATACAACTGCAGTTTTTGATAGTTAAAGTCGCTATCTAAAACCCCTTTCATTCCCTGGCTGTAATTTACAAAAACTCTTGGGAAATTATAGTCCACTAATTGTCGTTCTACGCCGTGACCGATGGTTTTTCGCTTTGGCGTGTAATCCACCATGAAATTCACTTCGGATTGTTTTACTTGACTTTGGATGTTGCCGTCTTCGTCAAAATAATCCAAACTGAATTTATCCCAAGCCGACTTCAAAGTACGATACGTCAACCCGGTTTGAAAAGTTAGGTTTTTAATCGGTTCCATTTCTGCCGACAACATCGACAAATTAATAGAAGTCAACTTGTCGTTATTTCCACTCGAAAACAAGGAGTTGGAGGCAAAACTTCGTCCTAAAACATCATTGGTTGTCGTTAGACTCACTCCAATTTGCTCGATATCGCGACGGTTCCCTCCGGATAAAATGAAACGGTTTTTCTTATTCAGCAACACTTTCCCTGAAATTCCGTACTTGAATTGACCATCACTAAAACCATACGCGGTGTAAGCTTGAATTCGCCATGGGTCGTTGGGTCCAAAATAGGTTCTTCCGCCGGCACGCAAACGTAATCCTTCGACATTATTATAGCCAAAAGTCGAGAAAAGCGGTCCGTAATCCATCTTCCATTTTGGAATTTCAATGTAGCCGCTGGCTAAAATCGTGGCTAAATTATAGATACGCTTGAACTTCGGAATAGTGTTTAAAGTATCCAACAATCCGTAAATTCCTTTTTCGTTTTTATTCAGGTTTTCGAAACGGTTCTCACTCCAGAATTCATCGGTTTTACTATAGACTTCCGGATCGAAATTATCGACTTCTTCTTTGTAAAACTTATCTTCCTTCGGAATATTAAACTGATGATTGCGATACAAAGACGTTCGTTTGCCATAAACTCCTTTGGATTCTTCTTTCTTTGAAAAACTGAAATCCGACATCATGTGATCGCGTTTCAACAAGAAAACCGAATCGTTCAATACTTCAAAATCCTGTTCAATATAAATTTCCTTAACCCAGTTGATGTTTGCACTTTTACTGGCTTCCAAATTGATTTTTTTAATCGCAAACGTCGTGTCATTTACCCAAAAATCTCCTTTAAACGTTAATTCGTTCTTTCGTCTCGGATAGTAAATAATATTGAAACACCATTTGTTGTCGATATAAGCACTGTCAGCCAACACATAATTATAAACGTTGATTCCGGTACGAGAAAGCGGACTCACGAAATCCTTGTCGAAAAATTTCAGGTAGTTGTTGTAAATATCGTATTCGGCATACAGATCCTTGATAAACGTGCTTACTCCATCGCCTTGTCCTAAACCGGAGTTTTTGCTCGCAGTAACGATTTCTTTTTTACGATTGCTGACATTATCCCCGTAAACCTGACTCAAATTCTCGTTTAAAAAAATTGGCAAAAAGGCTTTTCCGGTTACGCGTGAAGTATCGATTCTATCCCAAATAAACTCCATGCCTTTGAAAATTTTGCTCGACATGAAAGCACTGTCAATGGAGTTCAAATCAAATTCAATCTTTTCGTACTTATCATATTGATACTGATTGAACATGTGCAAACCGTTCTTTCGTTTGCGTTCCCAAATTTTACGAAGAATATCCAAGGCTGGATTGTTTTTCTTTGAGGTTTTTCCGGTATAGATTTTAACTTCCTGAATTTGATTATCCGGTACGATTTTAATTTTTAAATTCAGATTAACCGCTTGAGGCAAATTCGTTTCAACTGCCTTATAACCAACAAACGAAGCCACGAGTGTTTTGTATGTTTTATCCGATTGCAAATAAAAACGACCGTTTTCATCGGCTACAATTCCTTCGGTAGATCCTTTAAAAAACACATTGGCATATCCCATCGGTTGGTTCGTTTCATCATACACCACACCACCTACTTTGGTTTGCGCCAAAAGGGAAACCCAAGAAAATAAAACAACTAAAGACAGGATAATTTTTTTCATATTCTTTCAAAAAAAAAAAACTTCATCAACGTACTGCTGATGAAGTTTCAAATATAAAGTATTTTTTCTTACTTGTATAGTACTTTTTTCACTGCTTTTACCACGTCGTTCGCGTTAGGCAACCACTCTTTTAACAAGGTTGGCGAATACGGTGCTGGCGTATCGGCAGTAGTGATTCTTTGTACCGGAGCATCCAAATAATCGAACGCTTTTTCCTGAACCATATAGGTAATTTCAGAAGCAACGGATGCAAATGGCCAAGCTTCTTCCAACACCACTAATCTATTAGTTTTCTTAACCGATGTTAAAATCGTTTCGTAATCCATCGGGCGAACCGTTCTTAAATCGATAATTTCACATGAAATTCCTTCTTTTGCCAATTCGTCAGCAGCAGTATAGGCTTCTTTGATAATTTTTCCGAAAGAAACTATAGTCACATCTGTTCCTTCTCTTTTGATATCGGCAACACCTAACGGAATTGTGTATTCACCTTCTGGCACTTCTCCTTTATCACCATACATTTGTTCCGATTCCATAAAGATTACCGGATCATTGTCACGGATAGCCGATTTCAACAAACCTTTCGCATCATATGGATTGGAAGGAACTACAACTTTAAGTCCCGGCGTATTGGCGAACCAATTTTCGAAAGCCTGAGAGTGCGTAGCTGCTAATTGTCCCGCAGAAGCTGTTGGACCACGAAATACCATCGGCATTGGAAATTGTCCGGCAGACATCTGGCGCATTTTAGCTGCGTTGTTGATAATCTGATCGATACCTACTAACGAGAAGTTGAAGGTCATGAATTCCACAATCGGACGACAACCGTTCATTGTTGAACCTACTGCAATTCCTGCGAAACCAAGTTCTGCGATTGGCGTGTCGATTACTCGTTTTGGACCGAATTCATCTAACATACCTTTCGACGCTTTGTAGGCACCGTTATATTCCGCTACTTCTTCACCCATTAAATATACCGATTCATCGCGACGCATTTCTTCGCTCATCGCCTCACAAACCGCTTCTCTAAACTGTATCGTTCTCATGTATTTTTCTTTATCCAAAAATTATTGAAAGGCAAAAATAAAAATTTTATATCAGTTATGGCACATATATTAAAGTATAACACAAATTATTTCAGGTTTTTGATGAAATTTGATAGCGTTTCAGCATTTTTCATCTACCAAGTTGAATTTAACTTTAAACATAACTCAATCATCAACCTTTTTTACAATCGATTTATGCTTTTAATTCAAGGATTATATCGATTTACAAACAAAATCGCATTTATTATGCATGCATAGTAAATTATTGAAATTATTTGATTAAATTCGTAGCCCAGAAATATAATCAACTTATAACTTTATAACAATGAAAATATTAGTTTGCATCAGCCACGTGCCTGATACTACTTCAAAAATTAATTTCATTAACGGTGATACGGAATTCGACACTAACGGTGTACAATACGTAATCAATCCTAATGACGAGTTTGGTTTAACAAGAGCTATTTGGTTCAAAGAACAACAAGGTGCTAATGTAACTGTAGTTAACGTTGGTGGAGCCGATGCAGAAGCTACTTTAAGAAAAGCATTAGCCATCGGTGCTGATGAAGCTATCCGTGTAAACGCTAACCCAACTGACGGTTTTTTCGTAGCAAAACAATTAGCAGAAGTTGTTAAACAAGGAAACTACGATTTAGTAATCGCCGGAAAAGAATCTTTAGATTACAACGGCGGAATGGTTCCAGGAATGTTAGCCGCTTTAACCGGAGCAGATTTCGTGAACTCTTGTATCGGATTAGACATCAACGGAACAGCTGCAAAAGCAGTTCGTGAAATTGATGGCGGTAAAGAAACCATCTCAGCTAACTTACCATTAGTAGTTGGAGGTCAAAAAGGAATCGTAGACGAAAAAGACTTGCGCATCCCGAACATGAGAGGAATCATGACAGCAAGAACCAAAGCGTTACAAGTTTTAGAGCCTGTTGCTGCAAACGCTGAAACTAAATCAGTAAAATTTGAAAAGCCAGCTGCTAAATCAGCAGTGAAATTGGTTAGCCCGGACAACTTAGACGAATTAATCAACTTATTACATAACGAAGCGAAAGTAATCTAATAGAATTCTTTCATTATTAAACTTTAAACAAAAAAGACTATGTCAATTTTAATATACGCGGAATCCGCAGAAGGAAAATTTAAAAAAGTAGCTTTCGAGTTAGCTTCTTATGCTAAAAAGGTAGCTTCAGCAATGGGAACAACTGTTACCGCTGTTACAGTGAATGCAGGAAACGTTTCTGACTTATCAAAATACGGTGTAGACAAAGTATTAAAAGTAACTAACGATAAATTAGGTGCTTTCAACGCTAAAGCTTACGCAGATGTTATCAAACAAGCCGCTCAAAAAGAAGGAACAAAAGTAGTTATCTTATCTTCTACAACAGATTCTTTATACTTAGCTCCGCTTGTAGCTGTAGGATTGAATGCAGGCTATGCTTCTAACGTAGTAGCATTACCGGAAAGCACTTCTCCTTTCACAGTGAAAAGAAATGCATTTTCAAACAAAGCTTTCAACATCACTGAACTTACAACTGATGTAAAAGTTTTAGGGATTGCTAAAAACTCATTCGGATTGGTTGAAACTACTTCATCATTAACTGAAGAAGATTTCTCTCCATCATTAAACGATGCTGATTTCTCTGTAAAAGTTGAATCAGTTGAAAAAGTATCTGGAAAAGTAACGATTGCCGATGCTGAAATTGTGGTTTCTGCCGGACGCGGAATGAAAGGTCCAGAAAACTGGGGCATGATTGAAGAATTGGCATCCGTTTTAGGAGCTGCTACAGCTTGTTCAAAACCAGTTTCTGATTTAGGTTGGAGATCACACAGCGAGCACGTTGGACAAACTGGAAAACCGGTTGCTTCTAACTTGTATATCGCAGTAGGAATTTCTGGAGCGATTCAGCATATTGCCGGAATCAACTCTTCTAAAGTAAAAGTAGTTATCAATTCTGATCCGGAAGCTCCTTTCTTTAAAGTAGCGGATTACGGAGTTGTAGGAGACGCTTTCCAAATCGTTCCTGCCTTAATTGAAAAAT
>NZ_JALDYN010000006.1:0-106573 GCF_032153895.1 Flavobacterium sp. | reverse complement strand
AGATTGTGTTGGAAAGATTGGAATCTGATTCTGCAATTTATAATGATGATGCTGATATCCAAAAACTTTATAAAAGGTATTATAAAAAGTTGAAGAACTTGGTCAATTACTACAATAATAACAAGGTTTCAATTTTAAGTAATGACTATAAATTTAATGCTTGTTATATGAAAATAACTGGGCTGATTTCTGATTATAATAATGCTTTTAAACAAATTAAAAATTAAACAGATTTGAAAATCAATCTAATACATTTTAATATTTAAAAATAATCATTTGAAAATAGCATCCCGAAATTGAACTGAAAATTTTTTCAGATAAAACTGAAAAGTCATTTATAATAATAAAAAAGCGGCTAATAGTTTTAGCCGCTTTAAAAGTTTTCAAAAAAAAGGTCACTTTGTCACTTTTGCTATTCGGTTTTCATAAAATCTACAAAAACTCCCCCATCACTCTTTCTATGATTGCAAGTTAGACTACGTGTTTTTGCCCATTTATCTAGCCATTTTTTAAACAAAATATTGGTTATGTTACGTGATTCTACTGGATATTTTTCTTTATAGGCAGTGTAAAAAGTTGTTTTATTTATTGTAATCATTTTTTTTCCGGTTTCAAATTTTATATTCATATCTGCAAAATCGACAAAAGAAACATCGGTAGCCATTTTTAGCTTGTTTTCTTCTAAATTAATAGGTTTATAGGCAACAATTCCGTTTTTTATAAAATACTGACAATAAAAAATTAAGCAATGATAAAAGCTGTTCCATTCATGACAATTCCAATCATCAAATAATTTTTTGCCAAACTCATCAAATGGCGTAAATTCAGCTGAATAATGCGGTGCAATTTCAATTTCGATTCTCCTCCTTTCATCTGAATTCCCACCCGAGCCTTTTACCATGTAATTCGAAGATATCATTAACTTCGGTGATAAATTGAATGGAATTTTATACGATGCTTTATATTTTTCTTCGACTGTCATATCACCAGTTACTACAGAATAAAATTCTTCAAAATTAAAATCTGCATTAACATCGTCCAAATACAATACTCTATGCGACAAATCAATATCCTGATAAAAAAACCGGTTAGTTTTATTATGCAAAGTTTTTCCGTCTTTTGATAAAGTAGATGTAATTTTCGAAATTGCTTTCCCAATTATTGATTTTCCTGTACCTCCATTTGCCTCGCCAGAAAAATCCAAACATTCATCAACAAGAATCAATGCCCTTGTCGTAGTTGGCGATTTATAGCCGTGAATAATATAGCCAATCGACGAAATCAATTGAGCGTATCTGTTTTTATCATTAGCCGTGACGTTTTTAATAAACTTATTGAAATCAGAATCTTTATAATTTCTTTTACTTATATCTATCTCAAAATCAATAATTTGAGATTCTAAAATATAGCCTGGATAATTTTCGTAGGGAATCAATTCCAAAGTATCAGCACTAACCTTCAAAGCACCATTTTTAAAATAAAAATATGCATTCTGCTCAGTAGAAATGTTTAGCTGAACTTCTTGTATACTGTCCAACCCCTGAAAACTTCTCTTATTTACATAATTACCAGATAAAAATTCCTCCCACACTGTTTCCTTTTTTTCTTGATGAAGGAGCTTATATTTTACGGCATCCGTTAATTCTTCTTCATATGCATCACAAATAATACAACTGCTTCTGATTTTTACAAAACGATACCCTCCTTTTGGCATTTTTAACTTCCGAAAACCTAAATTTTCCCAAAATTTTACAAGTTTTCCAATCTTTATGTCAATTTTTATTGAACTTTCCGTACACGTTTCGAAGTAGAATGAAGTTTCAAATTTTGCCTCATCAGTTTCAATTTTAATAAATTTCTCTTCCATAATCATTTAATTTTCAGCATTTTATTAAAAAAATCATTTTTCACCACATCAACAGATTCCTGCTTATTACTTAGTGCCCAACCAAGCAAATCTGTTTTTTTAAAATAAATTAATTTCCCTCCGGGTTTATAAAAAGGAATGGCTCGTTTGTGAGTTAGCTTGTACAGCATACTGGAAGAAATATCCAGCAGAACCAATGCTTCCTTGAAGGTCAAAACTTCTTTGGCAAGCCAACCCAATTGCTCTGTAGAATCAGCATCTACTTTTTTTTCTTTAAAAACAATTTCTGTTTCCATAAAATCATATATTTAATGTTGGACACAGACTCTCTGTATCTCTGACGCAAATTTCCAGCGTTACAGGATAGTTATCGAAAAATGAAAATGGGTTATGAATTTTTATTGGGGTTATAAAAAAGAAAAAGTGGTTATACCACTTTTTTTAACTGCTTCTAAGCTCGTTTATAATTATTTGGGAAGCAAATCTTGCTCTATAAGGATTCAATTTTGATTTGTTGCCAAATTTTGCTTTCAATGTAGTAAGTTCCCAGTCGTCAAAATCAGAAAATGTAAATTTAATTAGCTCAATAAAGCTTTTGCGAATCGTTTTGGTTGTGTATAAATGCTTATGCAATACCCAAAAAGTAAACAAAAGTAAATCTTTTGAAATGTTAATTGGATCTAATTTTTGAATGCTTACCGGCATTTTTTCATTTTCCTTATAGAAAATTATACAAGAATGCATTAAATCAAATTGATCATCTGTCATTATTTTTTGCCTCTTATCATTATTGCCCTTAAGATATCCAATAACCGCAAGGATCAGTTCATAATCATCTAAAATTGTATCGGTAGGCTGATTAAATTCTAAAAAAGACATGTTTAGAACTATTTCTTTTTTGGCTTTATTTAAATGTTTTTGGTTTATATATTTTATGATTTCTTTAAATGGAGATAACAGGATAGGATATTTTTCAATATTTTCTTTTCCATTTCTAATAATATATTGTAATTGCTTTTCTTGATGCATTAAATAAGCAATATAATCTGAAGAAGATGTTACCGATTCAGTAACTCCTTCATTTATAAGATTCTTTGAAATTTTGATTTGTTTATAAATTAATTTCGTAAGTTCAGATTCGAAAGAAGTTGTTTCTTCAACTGTATTACCAAATATATCAACGTCATAGTATTTAACAACACCTTTTGTATTGTCCAAGGAAGTTATATGAAGCCCAGAGTACTCAGTAATTTCATAAAGAAATTTACTCAAATGTTTCTCTAATCCACCATCTGTAATATATGTTTCAAAAAAGGCAAAGGGGTTTTTAATAGTGCTTTCCATAAAGTACTGAATCGTAAAATGTTTTTACTAAACACTTTCAAAAATAATAAATAATACTTGGAATTGCTTCGGATAGGTTTTATTAAAAAGTTGTACCTATGTTGTACCTATAAAATAAAAAAAGACCTCACACTTCTGTAAAGTCTTTAAAAACAAAGTGATCCCGTCAGGATTCGAACCTGAGACCTACTGCTTAGAAGGCAGTTGCTCTATCCAGCTGAGCTACGGGACCTTAAAATCATTTCTCAGTTAAATTGGGAATACTGAAAGTTATTGTCGGGGTGGCAGGATTCGAACCTGCGACCTCCTGGTCCCAAACCAGGCGCGATGACCGGGCTACGCTACACCCCGATGCAAAAAAAGCGGAGAGACAGGGATTCGAACCCTGGCATCGGTTACCCGATGACAGATTAGCAATCTGCTCCGTTACCACTCCGGCACCTCTCCTATTTGCAAAGAACTTATCCTTTTTTGCGGTTGCAAATGTATACTAACGTTCGGTTTTCTGCAACTATTTTTTACATTATTTTCATTTTTTAGTAAATATATTTTAAAACTGATTCATTGTCAATCATATAGAATTAACAAAAAAACATCAATCTCAACGACTTTAGCCCGATTTTTTCAAAACCTGAAATCCGTCTTAATAAAATTAACAAATACTACTATATCTGCTCAATTTTAGTTAAATTCGCATCTTCAACAAACAATCGACTTAAATCATGAGTAAAAAAGTAGTTATCGTATCGGCAGTTAGAACTCCAATTGGAAGTTTTATGGGAAGTTTATCAACCGTTACAGCTTCACAATTAGGAGCAGCCGCTATAAAAGGTGCTTTAAATAAAATCAATTTAGATCCAAATTTAGTAGACGAAGTATTAATGGGTAATGTTGTTCAAGCAGGTGTTGGTCAAGCTCCGGCTCGTCAGGCTGCTGTTTACGCAGGTTTACCTAATTCTGTTATTTGTACTACAATAAATAAAGTTTGTGCTTCAGGAATGAAAGCTATTTCACAAGGAGCCCAGGCTATTATGTCTGGTGATGCTGAAGTAGTTATTGCAGGAGGAATGGAAAATATGAGTTTGATTCCTCACTATACACATTTGAGAAATGGTGCTAAATTCGGTCCTGCTACCCTACTTGACGGTATGCAGAAAGACGGATTAACCGATGCTTACGACAATAACGCTATGGGTGTTCATGCGGATGCTTGTGCAACCGAATACAAAATTACACGTGAAGAGCAAGATGCTTTTGCAATTCAATCCTATCAGCGTTCTGCTGCGGCTTGGGATGCAGGAAAATTTGACAACGAAGTAGTTCCGGTTTCCATTCCACAAAGAAAAGGAGATCCGATTGTTTTCGCTAAAGATGAAGAATACACTAACGTTAAGTTAGATAAAATCCCTGCGTTAAATGCAGTTTTTACTAAAGAAGGAACTGTAACAGCTGCAAATGCTTCAACTATCAATGACGGAGCTGCTGCAGTTATCTTAATGAGTGAAGAAAAAGCAAACGCTTTAGGTTTAAAACCTTTGGCTTACATCAAATCTTATGCTGATGCGGAGCAGGAGCCAAAATGGTTTACAACAACGCCGGCAAAAGCATTACCTAAAGCACTAGATAAAGCAGGATTATCAGTTTCTGATGTAGATTTCTTTGAATTTAACGAAGCTTTCTCTGTTGTAGGATTAGCAAACGCTAAAATTTTAGGCTTAGATAACAATAAAGTAAATGTTAACGGTGGTGCAGTTTCATTAGGACATCCACTAGGTTGTTCAGGTGCAAGAATCGTTGTTACCCTTATTAATGTATTAGAGCAAAACAATGCTAAAATTGGAGCGGCTGCAATCTGTAATGGTGGTGGTGGTGCTTCAGCAATTGTTATCGAAAGAGCATAATAAGTTATAAATTAAGAATTATGAGTTATGAGTGATTACTTGTAACTCATAATTTATAACTCATAATTACCCTAAATGTTTGCAATCTGTAATCTGGCAATCGTCCCTTTACGTTTTGAACCAAGCGATCGAAGTGAATTAGTTTCACAGGTTTTGTTTGGCGAACACTTTACAATTTTGGAACAAACCGAAAAGTGGTCCAGAATACAGTTGGCATTTGATAATTACGAAGGCTGGATTGACAACAAACAGTTTCAGCTGATTAATGAAGAAACATTCAATTCCCTTTCTTCTTCTCCGGCTATAATGAATGCGGATTTGGTTGAATATTTAACTACTCCCAACAATCATTTAATGCCAATTCCTATTGGAAGTTCTTTAGCTTTCTTAGATAATTCTGAGGTAAATACTGCGCAATTTTCTTTTGAAGGAATGAAAGTTTGCGGCGTTAAACCAAAATCTGAGTTGATTAAAACGGCATTTATGTATTTAAACGCTCCTTATTTATGGGGTGGAAAAACACCTTTTGGTATTGATTGCTCCGGTTTTACACAAATGGTTTACAAACTTAATGGTTATAAATTGCTACGTGATGCTTCACAACAGGCAACTCAAGGAGATGCGTTAAGTTTTATCGAAGAAAGTGAACCAGGAGATTTAGCTTTTTTCGACAACGAAGAAGGCCGAATAATTCACGTTGGAATGATTATGGAAAACAACTACATCATTCATGCTCACGGTAAAGTAAGAATTGACCGTTTAGACCACTTAGGAATTTACAACGTTGATACCGGAAGACACACTCATAAATTGAGAGTTATCAAAAAGATTATATAAATAAAAAAAAGCCTCACTTTTAAAAGTGAGGCTTTTTTATCTAATCAAACTTACTTAGCTTTTAATGCCTTATATTTTGCATCCATTTCTAAGAACTGATAAGCTCCCAAAAGAAGATTTTTAACTCCTTCATTTGCAGGCTGCAAATCAAGTGCTTTTTCAAAATATGGAATTGCCTGCGTCAGCATTTTTTGTCTTTTTGCTTTTAATTCATCATATTTCTTTGCATCTTTTGTAGACATTCCTAAAGAGTTCATTTCAGAAACAATTTTTTGATCATCTGCAATTAATAGTAAGCCTAAATTGTTATAAGCATTAAAATACTTGGGATCAATTGAAATAGCCTTCTCATAATATTTCTTGGCAGATTCAACATCACCAGCATTTCCAGACACAACTCCTAAATTAAACAATAAGTCAGCGTCATTTGGTTTTTTCGCCAAAGCTTCACCGATTAATCGCTTATATGATTCCATGTCTTTTGTTTGATAATACAAATTTGCTTCTGTCATTATCAAACCAGTATCATTTGGATCTTGTTGTCTAGCTTCAGCTACTGCTTTTTTTGCTTCTTCGACTTTACCCTTTTCTACTAAAATCAATGCGTAGTTTTTGTAAATTTCACCTTTTTTAGATGCAATTTTCTCATCTCTTGGCTTCTCATGTGTTCCTGACTTTACAAACAAATCCCTTTGATTTTTATCTGGAAAAAGTTCTTCTTTTTTTGAAGTTTTATTAATTGCTAAATAATTGGTTCCTTCACCAGTATACTTAACATTCTTTAATTCTTCTAATAAAGTCAATGCATAATCATAATCTTTAGCATTCATTGCTAAAACAGAAGCATTATACAAATTAACCTGATCTTTTGAATCAAGCTTATAGACAGCATCAAAAATTTTAGCCGCTTCAACTTCTTTACCTCCGTCATTCAAAGCATAAGCATACTGTAACATCATCGGCTTAAAACTCTGAATAGTCTCCTTAATATCAGACGTATAGACTTCTTTACCCGATTTCTTTTCAAATGCTAAAACCTCATTCAAACCTGAAGCCATTGCATTGATTTTAGCTGCAGATAAATTTTTTGTTACAGCCTGCAAATCATTCGGATTTTTAGCCATTGCATCATTCAATTCTAAAACAGGCAACATAGCCTTATAAAAATTGGTGTAAACCAAATCAGACTCTGATAAACCAGTCATTGAAGTCAATTTGTTTACATTCGCTTTATACGACGACATATCCTCGGTAGACAGCTGATCCTTAGCATATAATTTTTTCAGCGCTTTCATCTCATCCTTCTGAGCAAATGAAGCTGCTGACAACATCAATGAAGATGCAACAAATAAATATTTAATTTTCATTGTATATCAAAATTTAATTATTCCTGAGTATCGTTAGTTTCTTCTGAAGTTTCTGGAGTTTCACCTTCGAATTCTTCTCCGTTTTCTTCACTTTCTTCTTCACGCATTACTTTACATACTGCTGCAATTCCGTCGTTTCCTTTAATGTTGATTAAACGAACTCCTTGGGTTGCACGTCCCATAACACGTAAATCAGAAACTCGCATTCTAATGGTTAATCCAGATTTGTTGATAATCATCAAATCGTCTTCATCCGTTACGCTGTTAATAGCAATTAATGAGCCAGTTTTTTCAGTAATGTTCAAAGTCTTAACTCCTTTACCGCCACGGTTGGTGATTCGGTATACATCTTCTCCATCTTCGTCTACCAAGCGAGTACGTTTTCCGTAACCGTTTTCAGTAACAACCAAGATTTGAGAATCGTTTACGTGATCTCTGTCTACAGAAACCATTCCGATAACTTCATCGTTATCATCCGCTAAAGTTACACCTCGAACTCCGGAAGCTGTTCTTCCCATAGGACGGGTTTTTTCCTCTTCGAAACGAACCAATTTACCAGATTTCACAGCAATTAACACCTGACTGTTTCCGGTTGTTAATTTTGCTTCTAGTAATTCATCATCTTCTTTAATAGTAATTGCGGCAACTCCGTTTACACGTGGTCTTGAATATTGTTCTAAAGACGTTTTCTTAACCTGACCTTGTTTCGTTACCATGATCACATAATGGTTGTTGATGTATTCCTGGTCTTTCAAGTCATGCGTACAGATAAATGCTTTTACTTTATCGTCATTTTCGATATTGATAAGGTTCTGAATCGCACGCCCTTTACTTGTTTTACTTCCTTCCGGAATTTCATAAACACGCATCCAGAAACATTTTCCTTTTTGCGTGAAGAACAACATGTATTGGTGATTCGTTGCTACGAACATATGTTCTAAGAAATCCGCATCACGAGTTCCGGCAGATTTTTGTCCAACTCCACCTCTGTTCTGTGTTTTGTATTCCGAAAGCGGCGTACGTTTGATATAACCAGCATGAGAAATTGTAATCACAACTTGCTCATCTGCAATCAAATCTTCGATACTTACATCACCACCAGCGTATTCAATTTGTGAACGACGTGCATCTCCGTATTTATCTCTGATTTCTGCCAACTCATCTTTAATTACCTGCATTCTCATTTCTTTGCTTGCCAATAATTCTTTCAAATAAGCAATCAATTTCATGATTTCATCGTACTCTGCACGCAATTTATCCTGCTCAAGACCAGTTAACTGACGTAAACGCATCTCAACAATTGCACGAGCTTGAATTTCAGATAAGTTGAAACGCTCAATCAATTTGGCTCTCGCCTCGTCACCATCTTTCGAAGAACGGATTAATTGGATTACTTCATCAATATTATCCGAAGCGATGATTAAACCTTCTAAAATATGTGCTCTTTCTTCTGCTTTTCTTAAATCGAATTCCGCACGACGCGTTACTACTTCATGACGGTGCTCAACGAAATAATGAATTAAGTCTTTTAAATTCAACATTTGCGGACGTCCTTTCACCAATGCGATATTGTTCACACTGAATGACGACTGCAATTGCGTATACTTATATAAGGTATTTAAAACTACATTCGGAACGGCTTCACGTTTCAAAACGTAAACGATACGCATACCGTTTCTGTCGGATTCGTCACGAATAGTTGAAATTCCTTCGATTTTTTTATCATTAACCAAGTCTGCCGTATGCTTAATCATTGCAGCTTTATTAACCTGATACGGAATTTCAGTAACCACAATCGATTCTCTTCCATCAACTTCTTCGAAACCAACTTTGGCACGCATTACAACGCGTCCACGACCGGTTTTGAAGGCTTCACGTACACCGTCCATACCGTAAATGATTCCTCCTGTTGGGAAATCCGGTGCTTTAACGTGCGTGATTAATTCATCAATTTCGATATCATTATTGTCGATATAGGCTAAAGTTCCGTCAATAACTTCTGTTAAATTGTGTGGCGCCATATTCGTTGCCATACCAACCGCAATACCGGAAGCTCCGTTTACTAATAAGTTAGGAACTTTAGTTGGCATTACTTTTGGCTCTTCTAACGTATCGTCGAAGTTTAACTGGAAATCTACCGTTTCTTTATCAATGTCAGCCAACATTTCTTCCGAGAACTTTTTCATTCTTGCCTCGGTATAACGCATTGCTGCCGGACTGTCACCATCTACGGAACCGAAGTTACCCTGACCGTCAACCATCAAATAACGTAAACTCCACTCCTGCGCCATACGAACCATGGCATCGTATACTGAACTGTCACCATGCGGGTGGTACTTACCAAGAACCTCCCCTACAATTCTCGCTGACTTTTTATGTGCTCTGTTTGATAATACTCCTAATTCATACATCCCGAATAATACTCTTCGGTGTACTGGTTTCAAGCCATCTCTAACATCAGGAAGCGCTCTGGATACAATTACCGACATCGAATAATCGATGTAGGCTGATTTCATTTCATCCTCAATGTTAATAGGAATTAACTTTTCTCCTTCAGACATAGGTATTTACAATTAAAATTATATTATTTTCTAAACGTGCCAATATACATATTTTTAAAGTAACCCAACAGCAATTTATCCACAATTTTAAGGGATTTATTAACATTGATAAAGATTTAAAAAGTTGATAAAACCTGCAATTTTGTCTTTTTTTTCTCGATTTTTTTTTGTCAATTAGCAAATAAGGAAGACTAATTCTGTCAGGTATGATTTTTGCACAAGGCTTATAGAATTAGTAAATTTACAGTATAAAGATATTTTGCAATGGACGATAATTTTTCACCAAGAGTAAAAGATGTGATTACCTACAGTAAAGAAGAGGCTTTACGACTAGGGCACGACTTCATTGGTACGGAACATTTAATGCTCGGGATTTTAAGAGACGGTAACGGAACTGCCATCAATATATTGAACAATTTATCGGTAGATTTAGAACATTTACGCCGAAAAATTGAAATTGTCAGTCCGCCCAATCCCAACGCAGACAGAAGTACCGAAAAGAAAAACCTACATTTAACCCGTCAGGCGGAACGTGCTTTGCGCACCACTTTTCTGGAAGCTAAGGTTTTTCAAAGTACTTCAATCAGTACAGCGCATTTGTTGTTGTGCATTCTCCGCAACGAGAACGATCCGACAACAAAACTGCTTAATAAATTAAAAATTGACTACGAACTTGTTAAAGAACAATTTATAGCTATGACATCAAACGAAGAAGACTACATCGATAACTTACCAAAAAACGAGTCATTTAACGACGATTCCGGACAAGATGACAGTTTGCGTGACGGCGGATTCAACAACCCGAACGCACCAGGTAAAGCCAATAAAAAATCAAAAACACCGGTTTTAGACAATTTCGGACGCGATTTAACCGAATTAGCCGAAGAAGGAAAACTTGACCCAGTTGTAGGGCGTGAAAAAGAAATCGAACGCGTATCTCAGATTTTAAGCCGAAGAAAGAAAAACAACCCGTTATTAATTGGTGAACCAGGAGTTGGTAAATCTGCCATTGCGGAAGGTTTAGCACTTAGAATCATCCAGAAAAAAGTATCCCGAATTCTATTCAATAAACGAGTTGTAACTCTTGATTTAGCGAGTTTAGTAGCCGGAACTAAATATCGCGGACAATTCGAAGAGCGAATGAAAGCCGTGATGAACGAGTTGGAGAAAAACGACGACATCATCCTTTTCATTGACGAAATTCACACGATTGTAGGTGCTGGTGGCGCAACCGGTTCATTAGATGCTTCCAATATGTTTAAACCAGCTTTAGCGCGTGGAGAAATTCAATGTATTGGAGCTACAACACTAGATGAATATCGTCAGTATATTGAAAAAGATGGTGCTTTAGAGCGTCGTTTCCAGAAAGTTATCGTTGAACCTACATCCGTTGAAGAAACCATTACGATTCTGAACAATATCAAAAATAAATACGAAGATCACCATAACGTAATCTACACACCTGAAGCTATCGAAGCTTGTGTGAAATTGACAAATCGTTATATGACAGAGCGTTTTTTACCGGACAAAGCGATTGATGCTTTAGACGAAGCAGGTTCACGCGTTCACATTACCAATATCGATGTTCCGAAACAAATTCTGGAATTGGAAAAACAATTGGAAGATGTTCGCGAATTGAAAAACACCGTCGTTAAGAAACAGAAATACGAAGAAGCAGCCAAACTTAGAGATGACGAAAAACGCATCGAAAAAGACTTGGCGATTGCTCAGGAACAATGGGAAGAAGATTCCAAAAACAACCGAATCACCGTGACCGAAGACAACGTTGCTGACGTAGTTTCGATGATGACCGGAATTCCTGTAAATCGTATCGCTCAAACTGAAAGTAATAAGTTAGCTCACCTACCCGATCTTATTAAAGGTAAGGTAATTGGACAAGACGAAGCAGTATTAAAAATTGCCAAATCCATCCAAAGAAACAGAGCTGGTTTAAAAGATCCGAACAAGCCGATTGGTTCATTCATTTTCTTAGGTTCAACCGGAGTTGGAAAGACACAATTAGCCAAAGTATTAGCTCGTGAATTATTTGATTCTGAAGATGCGTTAGTACGTATCGACATGAGCGAATACATGGAGAAATTTGCGATTTCCAGATTGGTTGGAGCGCCTCCGGGATATGTTGGTTATGAAGAAGGTGGTCAGTTAACCGAAAAAGTTCGCAGAAAACCATATTGTGTTGTGTTATTAGATGAGATTGAAAAAGCCCATCCGGATGTTTTCAACATGATGTTACAGGTTTTAGATGACGGTCATTTAACAGACAGTTTAGGGCGTAAAATCGATTTCAGAAATACAATTATCATCATGACATCCAATGTTGGAGCGCGTCAGTTGAAAGATTTCGGAACTGGAGTTGGTTTCGGAACAGCAGCTAAAACCGCTCAAGCAGACGATATGGCAAAAGGTGTAATTGAAAACGCTCTGAAAAAAGCCTTCGCTCCGGAATTCTTAAATCGTATTGATGACGTAATCGTATTCAACGCTTTAGAAAAAGAAGATATTGACAAAATCATCGATATCGAAATGGACAAATTGTACGCTCGCGTTGCTGATTTAGGCTACAAACTTTCCTTATCTGAAAAAGCCAAAGACTATATCGCAGAAAAAGGTTTCGACAAACAATTTGGTGCAAGACCTTTAAAACGAGCGATTCAGAAATACGTTGAAGATGAATTGGCAGAAGAAATTATTACTTCTAAAATTCATGCCGGAGACGAAATTTTCATGGATTTAGACGAAGATAAGCAAGAGCTTACCGTTACCATCAAAAAAGCAGAAGAGCCTACTAATTAGTAGGCTTTTTCTTTTTTAGGTTATTTTGCTTGGCATATCAAAAAAAACTGTACTTTAGTTTACTAAAACAAATAAAATGCTGGACAAAGTAATCGTAGGGAGCGAAGAATGGTGCTCCTTCCCTTCTCTTGGAATTCCTGTAATCAAAGCCCGTGTAGATTCTGGCGCTAAAACTTCGGCACTTCATGCTACCAATATTACACCGTTTGAAAAAAATGGTGAAAACTGGGTGAAATTTGACATCAATCCGATTCAAAATAACTTAAAAGCGGTTATCCATTGTGAAACACCTTTAATTGATAAGCGCGTAGTAAAAAGTTCCAGCGGTTATCGCGAACAGCGTTATGTTATTAAAACACCTTTGGAAATTGGAGGAAGCACTTGGGAAGTTGAACTTACTTTGACCAATCGTGATTCCATGGGATTCCGAATGTTATTGGGTCGTGAAGCCATGTCCGGCAGAATTTTGGTTGATCCAGAACAGAAATACTTGTTAGGTCAGCCAACATCTGAAAAAATCAAAGAATATTATTATAGTGATGAGCCTTCAAAAAAAGGACTTCGTATTGGTTTATTAGCCAGTAATCCTGAATTATACAGCAACAAACGTATTATGGAAGCCGGTGAAATGCGCGGTCATGAGATGCATTTCCTAAATCTGAAATATTGCTATATGAAACTCGACGCGGATACACCTGAAATTCATTACCGTGGTGGTCGCGTTTTAAACGATTTCGATGCTGTTATTCCAAGGATTCGCCCAAGTATGACCTATTACGGCTGTGCTTTGACCCGTCAATTTGAAGCGTTAAAAGTTTTTGCTTTGAACAATTCTGCGGCAATCAGTCAATCAAGAGATAAATTATTTTCATTACAATTGCTTCTGAATAATGGTGTAGATATTCCAACAACTGGTTTTGCCAATTCTCCGTTAGACACGAATGATTTGATTAAAATGGTTGGTGGTTCTCCTTTAATCGTAAAATTATTGGAAGGAACACAAGGAAAAGGTGTCGTTTTAGCAGAGACCAAAAAAGCTGCTGAATCGGTAATTAATGCTTTCAAAAGTTTAAATGCCAATATCTTAGTTCAGGAGTTTATTAAAGAAGCCAACGGTAAAGATTTACGTTTGTTCGTTGTAGACGGAAAAGTTGTAGCCGCAATGCAGCGTGAAGCACTTCCGGGAGAATTTCGTGCAAACATTCACTTGGGAGGAACGGCTTCTGTCGTAAAAGTAACTTCCGAAGAGAAAAAAATTGCAATAAAAGCGGCCAAAGCCATGAATTTAAAAGTAGCTGGTGTGGACATCATTCGTTCTTCTAAAGGACCTTTATTGCTTGAAGTTAACTCTTCCCCTGGTTTGGAAGGTATTGAAGGCGCTACCCAAAAAGACATCGCCGGCGAAATGATTAAAGCGATTGAAAAGAATTTTAAATGGAAATAATCCGAATGAAAAAAATAATTGTTACCTGTTTTTTACTATGCTGTTCACTTGTAAATTTTGCACAAGAGAAAAAATGTTCAGACTTTAAAAACGGAACCTTTCAGTTAAATGACACTGAAAACAACATCTCCTATTTGATTGAAAGAAATGGTAAGAAACAAGTTGAATATAAAATAGGCGAAAATATCAAAGTAGAATTTGATGTTACATGGCTTTCTGACTGTACTTACACACTTAAACCGACAAAAGAATCTGCCGAGTTTTTAAAATCTGATTTCGAATTGATTGTTGAAATTATTGAGATTAAAGACAATTCAATGGTTTTAAAAATGTATCCTGACGGATCACCAGAATATGCAATTACTGACGAAGTAGAAATTATTCGGTCCTTGTAAATGAACCCATATCTTGACATAATTCTGCGAAGCGTAGCCGTTTATTTCTTCATGGTTATTGCTTTGCGGATTTTTGGCAAGAAAGAACTTTCCCAACTTAACACTTCTGATGTTATTCTCATTTTGCTGATTAGCAACTCAGTACAAAATGCTATGGTCGGCCCAGACACCAGTCTTTTAGGCGGATTGACAGCAGCATTTGTATTATTTCTGATAAACTTCCTGCTAAAAAAACTAATGTTTAAATACAAAGGATTTAGCAACTTAATGCATGACAAACCTCAAATTTTAATTCACAACGGAAAAACCGATTTCCAAATTCTTGCAAAACTCGGAATTACAGACGACGAATTACAAGAAGCCATGCGGGAACACGGCGTTGAACACTACAAAGAAGTAAAACTTGCCATGCTTGAAATTGACGGTAACATCAGTATCATTTCGGGCGAAAACGAATTACGACAAACACATCACAAAAAAAGAGCACATAAAACATTATGAATAAAAATCGTTTAGAAGCCTTTAGTGACGGCGTATTAGCCATTGTAATCACCATCATGGTCTTAGAAATGAAAACTCCGGAAGGCACCGATTTAAAATCATTGCTGAAACTTTTCCCTGTTTTCATCAGTTATGTTTTAAGTTTTATTTACGTTGGGATTTATTGGAACAATCACCATCATATGATGCACACGGTCAAGCATGTAACAGGTTCAATTTTATGGGCAAATCTGCATTTATTGTTTTGGCTTTCCTTAATTCCCTTTACAACTGCGTGGATTGGCGAACATCATTTTGCTCCTTTTCCAATGCTTTTTTACGGCTTTGTTTTATTGATGTGCGGAATCGCTTATGTTATCCTTCAAAATTTAATCATCAAAAAACACAGTAAAGATTCGATACTTTCTAAAGCTGTTGGTAATGATTTCAAAGGAAAAGCTTCTGCTGTTTTGTACTTAATCGCAATACTTTCAACATATTATCACGAAGGAATTTCCGCTTTCATTTATATTTTCGTAGCTTTAATGTGGTTAATTCCAGACAAACGCATTGAGAAAATTTTAGAATCTGAAAACAATTAAAAAAATGTTCACGATTTATCACGATTTTATAATCAATACTTCCAAGGAAAAAGTTTTCGAAGCAGTAAGCACACCGGAAGGTTTAAACAATTGGTGGACTTTAAACAGTAAAGGAAATCCTGCTCTTGGAGAAACTTTCAATTTGTATTTTGGGGAAGAATACGATTGGTATACCGAAATAACAAAGTTTTCTAAAGACAAAGAAATTGAATTCAAAACCACTATTGCCATGCAAGAATGGCTACCGACCAGTTTCGGGTTCAAATTAACCGAAGTAAAGCCAAGCGAAACCTATGTTCGGTTTTACCATAAAGACTGGACAGAAATCAGTCAGGAATACCGTCAGGCTAGTTTTTGCTGGGCAGATTTATTGCGACAAATGAAACAATATTTAGAAAAAGGAATCATCACGCCTTTTGAACAAAGAAGTTAAATATCATGAAATACAAATACATTTTAATTCTTTTTATTTTAGGTTTCATGCTTTCGGTTATCGGAGCACTTTTTAAGATAATGCATTGGCCAGGAGCTTCAAAAATGTTATTGTTCGGAATGTTGAGCGAAGCTTTTTCAGGTCTTTTGTTGATTATTAAAATCATTAAAGATCAAAATCCTAACAGTTTTTTAAACAAATAAGCAATGACACTACTTTCAAAAATTTTAATCGCTTTTGTGGCAGTTCTTCACCTCTATATTATGTGGTTAGAAATGTTTGCCTGGACAACTCGTGCTAAAAAAGTTTTCAAAAAAGTTCCGGCTGAAATGTTCGAAAAAACAAAACAAATGGCTGGAAATCAAGGCTTGTACAACGGGTTTTTAGCTGCCGGTTTAATCTGGTCGTTGTTAATTTGTGATGTATATTGGAGTTTTTACATTGCTTTGTTTTTCTTAAGTTGTGTATTCATTGCTGGTGTTTACGGAGCAATTACTGTTCAGAAATCGATTTTTTACGTGCAATCGGTTCCGGCGATTTTGGCGATAATTTCAATCCATTTTATGAAATAAGATGAAAACAGTAATGATAAATACTATTGTTATTTTAAGTTCAACTTTAGGTTTTACGCAACAGCAATCGTTAGGAAAGATTGGTTTTGTTTCAACTAGAGACGGGAATTACGAAGTCTACACGATGAATTCCGATGGAAGTAGTCAGACCAACATCAGCAACAACCCAAAAACTGATTACGGTTTCAGCTGGTCGTTCGATTGTAAAAAGGTCCTCTTCTACTCCAACCGTGACGGCAATGATGAAATTTATGTTATGAACAGTAATGGTTCCGAAGTGATGAATCTGACGAACAACAGTTCAAACGACAGAATTCCGGTATATTCCGCAGATAATTCAAAAATTGCTTTCGTTTCCGACCGAAGTCATAAAAAAGGTGATATTTTCATTATGGATGCCGATGGAAAAAACATCATTCAAATCACTAAAAATGAGTATTTTGAAGAATCACCATCATTTTCCAATAACAGTAAAAAGCTATTGTTTACAAGAGAACTCAAAGATTTAACCAATCCGAAAGCTTCTGGAAACGGTGAAATTTTCAGCATCGATTTAAGAACTAAAAAAGAAGCCCAACTTACCAACAAAGAAGGTTACGATTCCGGAGCCGTATTTTCTCCAAACGGAAAGAAAATTGCTTTTTACGGCTATGACAAGGCTAAAAAATTCTATGATATCTATCTGATGAATCCTGACGGAAGTAATTTGGAGAAATTAACCGATGATGCTACCGAAGACTATTCTCCAACTTGGTCACCAGACGGCAACTGGCTTGCTTTTACAAGAGGTGATGCTTCCAATTATGATATTTGGCTCATCAATATCAACACTAAGGAACTGAAACGTTTAACGGACAATCCGAAACGGGACGAATCGCCATTTTGGTGTCCTATGAAATAAAAAAGCCTCTTAATTGAGGCTTTTTTGTTATTCTAATACTTCGTTATCCAATTGCAAACTGTTCAAGAAAGCGATTGATTTTTCGATGTCGTAATGTAAAATTCTGTCGTCCTGAACCAAAGGAACTTCTTCTCTGTACGATTTTAAGAACGTTTCAATAAACTCACTTGATTTTAAAGGTCTTCGGAATTCGATTGCCTGAGAAGCATTCATCAACTCAATCGCTATAATACGCTCCAAATTCTCCATGATTTTCAAACATTTCGTTGCAGCATTCGCTCCCATCGAAACGTGATCTTCCTGACCGTTCGACGAAACAATACTGTCAATACTTGCCGGCGTTGCCAACTGTTTGTTCTGACTTACGATACTTGCCGCAGTATATTGTGGAATCATGAAACCAGAGTTTAAACCTGGGTTACTTACCAAAAAGGCTGGTAAATCGCGTAAACCTGAAATCAACTGATAAGTTCTTCTTTCCGAAATACTTCCTAATTCTGCTAAAGCAATTCCTAAAAAATCCAAAGCTAAAGCTAAAGGTTGTCCGTGGAAATTTCCGCCTGAAAGAATTAAATCCTCATTCATGAAAATGTTCGGATTGTCGGTTACAGAATTGATTTCTGTCTTAAACACTTTCTTTACATAATCAATCGTATCTTTCGAAGCGCCATGTACTTGTGGAATACAACGGAACGAATACGGATCCTGAACATTCACTTTCGGGCGAGCGATGATTTCACTATCTTCCAACAATTCGTTGAAACGTCTCGCGGTATTAATTTGTCCTTTGTGCGGACGAACAATATGAATCAATTCATTAAATGGATCTATTCTGCCGTCAAATCCTTCTAATGAAATTGCTCCCACAACATCCGCTAAATAGGAATATTTACAAGCTTTTAGCAATACATAACATCCGTAAGAACTCATAAACTGGGTTCCGTTCAACAATGCTAAACCTTCTTTTGATTGTAAAGTAATCGGCTTCCATCCTTTTTTCTCCAACACTTTCATTGCCGGTTGACGGAATCCATCTGCATAAACTTCGCCTTCACCAATTAACGGCAAACACAAATGTGCTAAAGGCGCCAAATCTCCGGAAGCTCCCAACGAACCTTGTGTGTAAACAACCGGTAAAATATCATTGTTATAAAAGTCGATCAATCGTTCAACAGTTGCCAACTGAACACCCGAATTTCCGTAGCTTAACGATTTGATTTTCAGCAACAACATAATTTTCACAATCTCATGAGGTACTTCATCACCAGTTCCGCAGGCGTGCGACTTCATCAAGTTTTCCTGAAGCTGAGAAAGGTTTTCATTCGAAATTTTCACATTACACAATGAACCGAAACCAGTATTGATTCCGTAAATAGGTTCGCCGTGGGTTGCCATCTTCTTGTCTAAATACTGACGGCATTTTTCAATATTGACACGCGCCTCTTCGGATAAGCCTAAAGTATGATTTTGTGTAATAATTTCATGAAGCAATTCCAGTGTAAAAACATCAGAACTGATATAATGTACTGTTTCCATTTTAAGTTGTTAGTTTGCGGCTCAAAATTCCGTAAAAACAGACGAAAAAGCAAGTTTAATTATTAGTATTTCGTTATGAAATTATTCTTTTCATTTTTACTACATTTGGGCAACTAATAACTATTAAACATGAAAAACACACTTTTTTTATTGCTGGCTGTTGTTCTGGCTTCTTTTACCACGCCGAAAGCAACCATTACAGTTTCCGGAAAAATTACCAATACTGAGGATGGTTTGGTGAAAATTAAAGGAGAATCTTTTGAAAAAGAAATCAAATTAAAAGCCGATGGATCGTTTAGCGAAACCTTTCAAATCGATTATAACGGTACTTATAATTTGGCTACCAAAAACAATCGCTCATCATTATATTTAAGTAATGAATCCAAATTGAATATTACAGCTGATGATAAAAACTTCCCTACTACTTTAAAATTTACAGGAGCAGGAAGTGCTGAAAATCAATATTTTGCTGAAAAATCTACCGCTATGAACACTGCGTTAGGAAGTACGCAAACATTTTATGCCTTAGATGAAGCTGCTTTTCTTGCTAAAATTAAAGAAGTGAAAGCGTCGGTTTCTGATTTGTTGAATAAATCTAAAGTTTCTGCTGCTTTCAAAAAAAACGAACTGAACAGCATCAACTATTTTGAACAATTACAGTTGTTGAACTATCCACAGTATCACGCACATTATGGAAAAATTGAAGGTTTTAAGCCATCAGAATCTTTTCCTAAATATGACGAAAAAACGAATTTAGATAATGAAAATGACTTTTTGTTTTCTTCTTCATACAAACAATTAGTTGCTACTAAATTCAATAACGATTTGTATTCAAAAATGGCTGAAGGTGATGAATACACATACAAATTAGCTTTACCAAAAATCAAAGAAGTAAAAAGTGCTGCTATCAGAAATGCTCATATTCAAAATTTAGCTTACGAAGTTGGTGCCGGAAATCCGGAAGCGACAATGCTTTACAACGAGATTATGACCATATCTACAGATGCTAAATTCAAAGAAGGATTAACTGAAAAGTTCAATAAAATCAAAACATTAACGCCTGGAAATGTTTCTCCGAAGTTTGATTACGAAAACTATAAAGGAGGAAAAACTTCTTTAGAAAGCTTAAAAGGAAAATACGTTTATATTGACGTTTGGGCTACTTGGTGTGGACCTTGTCGTCGTGAAATTCCAAGTTTACAGAAAATTGAAGAACAATATCACGGAAAAAACATCGAATTCGTAAGCATGTCTATTGACGCCAAAAAAGATTACGAAAAATGGAGAAAGTTTGTGGACGAAAAGAAATTAGGCGGAATCCAATTATTTGCAGATAACGACTGGAATTCAAAATTTGTAACCGATTATGCTATTGAAGGAATTCCGAGATTTATTTTGGTTGACCCGAACGGAAATATCGTTTCAGCTGACGCTCCTCGCCCATCAGATCCTAAATTGATTGCGAAATTTGATGAGTTAGGAATTAAATAATTTCATTACAATACTATAAATGAGGCTGCTTTTAAGTAGCCTTTTTTAATGCTCAAATATTAAAAATGCTTTCCCTAAAAACTGTATGATGTCCGAAGCCGTAAAAGCATGATTACCAGTTTCCGGAAGCGCCAAATCTGCTGTTAAACCATGAAGATAAACACCTAAAATTGCAGCATCAATCGGATGGTAATGTTGAGCTATCAAACCTGTTATGATTCCGGTTAAAACATCGCCGCTTCCCGCAGTTGCCAAAGCCTGATTTCCAGTAGTGTTTTCGTAAACAGCATTTTTGGAAACAATTAATGTTGGTGCGCCTTTTACAACCATAATTACATCGTATTCAACTGCAAAATCTTTTACTTTTTCCAACATTTCCAACTTGGAATCCCAGCTACCAATTAAACGTTCCAATTCTTTCTGATGTGGTGTCAGTACAGTATGCTTCGGCAACAATTCCATCCAATTTTTATTATCGGATAGAATGTTCAGTCCATCTGCATCAATAACTAAGGGAACAACATTTTTTCTCAGAAAGTTAAACATCGCTTGATGTGTGTCCAAATCCTGTCCCATTCCCATTCCTAAACCGATAGCCTGCAATGAAAGTTTATGATCTATAGCTATTAAATGTTCGTTATAATCATCCGTAAGTACCATAATTTCAGGAATTGCCTCTTGTACAATGGTATAGCCACATTTCGGAATATAAGCCGTGACCAATCCCGCACCCGATTTCAAACAGGCTTTCGCCGACAAACAGACTGCTCCCATTTTACCGTAACTGCCGCCAACAATGAGCGCATGTCCTTGTACGCCTTTATGAGCATCTTTAGAAATGTCTTTAAATCGTTTGACAACTTCCCCTTTGTCTATCAAAATATGCTTTTCCATAACATAAATTTACAAAATATAGCCGTTTTATCACTTTGTAACTCGCTAAAAAATCGGTACATTAGCATCCGAAAAATAACAAACAACATCAAATGAAAAATACAGCATTAACGCACGTTCACGAAAGTTTAGGAGCTAAAATGGTTCCGTTTGCAGGTTACAATATGCCGGTTCAGTACGAAGGAGTTAACATTGAACACGAAACAGTTCGTAACGGTGTAGGTGTTTTTGACGTTTCCCACATGGGCGAATTCTTTTTGAAAGGCGAAAATGCTTTGGCTTTAATTCAGAAAGTAACTTCAAACGACGCTTCTAAATTAGTCGACGGAAAAGCACAATATTCTTGCTTACCTAACAACGAAGGCGGAATTGTAGATGATTTAATCGTTTACAAAATTGCTGACAATCATTATATGCTAGTCGTAAATGCCTCAAACATTGAAAAAGACTGGAATTGGATTGCTTCACACAACGATTTAGGTGTTGAAATGATTGACAATTCTGAGGCTTATTCGTTATTGGCGATTCAAGGACCAAAAGCGGCTGAAGCTATGCAGTCATTAACGACTATCGATTTAGTAAACATGCCTTATTATTCTTTTCAGATTGGTGAATTTGCCGGTGTGAAAGATGTAATTGTTTCGGCTACAGGTTATACCGGTTCAGGAGGATTTGAAATTTATTTCAAAAATGAAGATGCTGCTACTATTTGGGCAAGAGTTTTCGAAGCAGGTGCTGCTTTCGGAATCAAACCAATCGGATTGGCTGCGCGTGATACCTTACGTTTAGAAATGGGCTTCTGCTTGTACGGAAACGACATCAACGATACGACTTCTCCATTGGAAGCTGGTTTAGGATGGATTACGAAATTCGACAAAGAATTTACCAATTCCGCAAATCTGAAAAAACAGAAAGAAGAAGGCGTTACTCGCAAATTAGTTGGTTTTGAAATGGAAGAAAGAGGAATTCCACGTCATGATTACGAAATCGTTGATGCTGACGGAAAAGTGATTGGTATAGTAACTTCGGGAACACAATCACCTTCTTTAGGAAAAGCAATTGGTTTAGGTTATGTTCCTACAGCATTGTCAACTCCGGAATCAGAAATTTATATCCGAATCAGAAATAAAGATTTGAAAGCAAAAGTGGTGAAATTACCGTTTTATAAAAAGTAATTTCTATTGAATAAAAAGCAAAAAGCCGATTCTGAGAATCGGCTTTTTTTTATAATTTAAAGACAGCTCCAACATTAAAACTTCCAAAAACATTGACGATATCATTGTCGCCGCCATCTTCCCTTTTATTAACTTCGATTAAACTGACACTTTCGTAATGATCTAACATAATACTGAATTTATCATTCACTTGAATTTTATAACCAATTCCGAAAGAAAAACTTAATTGCAATGGTTTTACATAATCTTTTAAATCCTGTGGCATATTAAAACCATAATCTGTCGGATCATAACTAGACTGGTAAGCATCAGCTTTTGCAGAAGTTAAAATTCCAACACTTGTTCCAAAATTCAAATACCATTTTCTTGTACTACCAAAGTGCCAATTAATATTAACCGGAATGGTCAAATAATCTAGTTTTTCTTTGTAATCTGAATTAAAAATTGTACCACCACTTCCCATTTTCTGATATAAAAGTCCCGAACGAATACTCCATCGGTTATTCAAAAAGTAATCACCGTAAGCACCTAAATGTACACTGTTAATTGGCTCACCAAGGTATTGATTTGACAAATAATTTGCTTGAGAAAAACCTACAATTGGAGTAATTTCAATCGTTCCTTTTTCTCTAATCTGAGAAAATCCTAAAAAACTACATCCGATTAGTACAAAACAAATAACTTTTTTCATGCTCAAAATTTAATTTTACACGAAAATATATTAAAAATCCTATATAAAAAAGATAAAAACATTAATTAATTTTAGTTAACGATTTCTTATTTTTGCAGTCGAAATAAATCATTTTAGAAATGGGAAGAGCGTTTGAATTTAGAAAAGCACGTAAAATGAAACGTTGGTCAGCAATGGCTAAAACGTTTACGAAAATTGGTAAAGACATCGTAATGGCGGTTAAAGAAGGTGGTCCAAATCCTGAAACTAACTCGCGATTAAGAGCCGTTATGCAGAATGCGAAAGCAGCTAACATGCCGAAAGACAACGTAGAACGCGCTATCAAAAAAGCTACCGATAAAGACACCGCCAACTTTAAAGAAGTATTGTTCGAAGGCTATGCACCACATGGAATCGCTATTCTTATTGAAACTGCTACTGATAACAATAACAGAACGGTTGCCAACATCAGAAGTTATTTCAACAAATGTAACGGAACTATGGGAACGCAAGGTTCTGTAGAATTCATGTTCGATCATACATGTAACTTCCGCATTCCGGCTGAAGGACAAGATGTTGAAGAATTAGAATTAGAAATGATTGATTTCGGTGTAGAAGAAATTTTCGCAGATGAAGACGGAATTGTAATGTACGCACCATTCGAGAGCTTCGGTTCTATTCAAAAAGAATTAGAAAACAGAGGATTAGAAATTTTATCATCAGGATTTGAAAGAATTCCGCAAATCACTAAAGAATTAACTCCTGAGCAAATTGCTGACGTTGAAAAATTATTAGAAAAAATTGAGGAAGATGATGATGTAATGAATGTTTTCCACACGATGCAGGAATAGTTTTAAGACAAACATAAATTTTAAAAGCTTCGAATAAAATCGGAGCTTTTTTATTTCCAACTATTTCTAAAATAAAAAACTCTGCCAAAAGACAGAGTTTTAAAATATTGTACAAAATCTTATTTTATAAATTCAATTTTCTGAGCTTCTTCAGCGTTGATGCTGTCAAAGAAACCTTGTTCGTTCATCCACTCATCACTGAAAACTTTACTCATATATCGAGAACCGTGATCTGGGAAGATAACTACAACATTACTGTTTTCGTCAAATTCTCCGTCTTCTGCAAATTGTTTAATTGCTTGCATCGCTGCACCAGAAGTATATCCTACGAATAAACCTTCTTTTTTTGCAATTTCTCTTGCCGTGTGAGCACTTTCTTCGTCGGTTACTTTTGTGAATTTATCAATCGAGTCGAAATCTGTCGCAGTTGGAATTAAATTCTTTCCTAAACCTTCAATTCTGTACGGATAAATTTCATCGTTGTCGAATTCTCTCGTTTCGTGGTATTTTTTTAAAACCGAACCAAAAGCATCAACTCCTAAAATTTTAATTCCCGGATTTTTTTCTTTTAAGAAACGAGCAGTTCCTGAAATTGTTCCTCCAGTTCCGCTACAAGCGATAAAGTGTGTGATTTTACCATTGGTTTGTTCCCAAATTTCAGGACCAGTGGTTTTATAATGCGCATCAACGTTTAATTCGTTAAAATACTGGTTGATGTAAACTGAACCTTTAGTTTCTTCATGTAAACGCTTTGCAACGTTATAATATGAACGAGGATCATCAGCAGAAACGTGAGCTGGACAAACATAAACTTTCGCTCCCATCGCACGCAACATATCAATTTTATCTTTTGAAGATTTTGAACTTACAGCAAGTACGCAATCATATCCTTTAATGATACTTACCATTGCCAAACTAAACCCAGTATTACCCGATGTAGTTTCAATAATAGTATCTCCAGGTTTTAAAATCCCTCTTTTCTCAGCTTCTTCGATGATATAAAGAGCAATTCTGTCTTTTGTAGAATGTCCCGGATTAAAAGCTTCTACCTTAGCATAGAAATTTCCTTTAAGTCCTTCGGTTATCGTATTCAGCTTTATTAGGGGCGTATTTCCTATTAATTCCAATACGTTATTATAGGCTTTTATTTCTTCTTTCATAAAAAATAAATTACTCAAGATGTGAATTTAATCATTTTTTGACATACTCACAACCTTGCAAATGTATAAAAAAAACTTTATCTACTTTTTAATTCCTTCTAAATCTAACAAAAAAGTATACTCTTTAGCTACTTCTTTTATCGCTTCAAATCGCCCGGAAGCACCACCATGACCGGTTTCCATGTTGGTATCCAAAAACAATTGACTATCTCCTATTTTTAATGTACGTAATTTAGCAACCCATTTCGCCGGTTCCCAATATTGTACCTGAGAATCATGTAAACCAGTCGTTATCAAAAGGTTAGGATATTTTTGTTTCACTACATTGTCATAAGGTGAATATGATAACATATAATCGTAATATTTTTTGTCATTCGGATTTCCCCATTCGTCGTACTCACCTGTTGTTAACGGAATCGAATCATCCAGCATTGTTGTCACCACATCCACAAACGGAACCTGTGCGATTACGCCATTGTACAAATTTGGTGCCATATTGATGATTGCTCCCATTAATAATCCACCGGCCGAACCACCTTCTGCATACAAATGTTTTTCAGAAGTATATTGCTGTTCAATCACATATTTGGAACAGTCGATGAAATCTGTGAACGTATTTTTCTTCTTCAATAATTTTCCGTTCTCATACCATTCGCGACCTAAATCTTCCCCTCCGCGAATATGAGCTATTCCATAAATGAAACCTCTATCTAACAAACTCAGGCGGATGGACGAAAAATAAGGATCCATCGAAGAACCATACGAACCGTAAGCATATAAAAGGAACGGATTGTTACCATCTTTTTTGATTCCTTTACGGTACACAATAGAAATTGGTACTTTGGTTCCATCCTGAGCTGTTGCCCAAACACGTTCTTCCGTATAATTGTTTTTGTCGAATTTTCCACCCAGAACCTGTTGTTCTTTCATGATGGTTTTTTCTTTGGTTTTCATGTTGAAATCGATAACCGAAGACGGAGTTGCCATCGACTGATATCCATAACGAAGAATTTCCGTATCAAAATCAACATTTGTAGAAGTATAAGCGGTATACGTTTCGATTTCAAAAGGCAAATAATATTCCCCTTTTCCGCTCCAAGGCATGATTCGGATTTTGTTTAGACCGTTGTTGCGCTCTTCCACTACCAAATAATCTCTGAAAATTTCGATGCCTTCCACCAAAGTTTCTTTTCTGTGCGGAATCAAATCCGTCCAATTTTCTTTAGCAGTAGCGTTTTCAGGCGTTTTCATCACTTTGAAATTCGTAGCCTTGTCTTTATTGGTTACGATGTAAAAACTGTCTCCGAAATGTGAAATGTTATACTCTAAACCTCTGGTTCTCTTCTGAAACACTCGAAACTGACCGTCAGGAGTATTGGATTCCAAAATCTGATATTCTGTAGTCATCGTACTGTTAGAACCAATTACCAAGTATTTTTTAGATTTTTCTTTGTAGATGTAAACCGAAAATGTATCGTCTTTTTCATGATAAACCAAGGCGTCATTTTTGGCATCAGAACCTAATTTATGCTTATAGATTTTCTCAGAACGTAACGTTACTAGGTCTTTTCTTGTGTAGAACAAGGTTTTGTTATCCGCAGCCCAAGTTGAACCACCAGTTGTTTTTTCTAATTTCACCGGAAGAATTTCACCTGTTTCCAAATTTTTAATCTGAATCGTATATTCTCTTCGGGAAACCGTATCCACACCAAAAGCACACCATTTATTGTCTTCACTTACATTCAATCCTCCTAACTGAAAATAAGCATGTCCTTTCGCCATTTCGTTGCAATCGAACATGATTTCTTCCTTAGCATCAAGACTCCCCTTTTTTCGGGCATAAATCGGGTAATCTTTTCCAATTTCGTAGCGAGTTATGTAGTAATATCCGTTATATAAATACGGTACCGAGCTATCATCTTCTTTAATTCTGGACTTCATTTCATCGAACAAATCTTTCTGAAATTGCTCGGTATGTGCTGTCATTTTTTTGTAATAGTCGTTCTCTTTATTCAGATAATCAATCACTTCCGTGTTTTCTCTTTCATTTAGCCAATAGTAATTATCAGTTCTTACATGACCGTGTTTTTCAAGTTTTTTGGGTTTAACTGCAGCAACTGGCGGAAGTAATTTATCACTCATTTTTGATGTTTTATTTTGTGCATTCGAGCCCGCAAAAATAAGGCAAACGTAACTAAAAAAGAATTGTTTTTTCATAATTCAAGATACTATTATCTCTAAGCAATTTACTAATTTTGCAGTTCTGTAATTATAAAATTTATCAACATGTTTGGAGACATCATGGGTATGATGGGAAAACTAAAAGAAACCCAACAAAAAATTGAAGATACTAAGAAACGATTAGATACTGTTTTAATTGACGAACAAAGCAACGACGGGCTTTTGAAGGTAACTTTAACTGCTAATCGCAAAGTAAAATCCATCGCGATTGATGATGCTTTATTAGAAGACAAAGAGCAACTAGAAGATTATTTGGTTTTAGTTATGAACAAAGCCATCGAAAAAGCAACCAATGTAAACGAAGCTGAATTAGGAGCCGTTGCCAAAGAAGGTATGCCGAACATTCCTGGTTTAGACATGTTTAAATAATTTAAAAAATGGATCTTTCCGAAAAAGACACAACGACTTGTTTTATCCCTTTTAAAGAGGATGTCAATTCTCATGCTTTGCCGGAGCGGTTCACCTTTCCGTTTTATTACGAGCCGCATCCGTTAGCGATTTTGGCTGCGAATGAACTACAACATCATCTTGAAAACCAATCCGAATGGGAGCATAATTTTGGTTTAAACGAAACTCAGGAAGGTTTGATTATCGGAAAAATGTTTGGCGTTTTAGTGGTTCGAAATCAAGACGGAAAACTAGGTTATTTGTGCGCTTTTTCAGGGAAGTTGGCCGGAGAAAATCACCACGATTTGTTTGTTCCGCCGGTTTTTGATATGTTGACTGAAGACGGATTTTTCAAAAAAGAAGAAGAAGTTTTAAACCAGATCAATGCCGAACTTGAAAGTTTAGAACAAAATTCAGAATATCTGGAACTTGGAGCTTTTTTCAAAAAAGAGCAACACCGGTTTTCAACAGAATTAACAGATTACAAAAAGCGAATCAAGATTTCTAAAAACGAACGCAAAGCCCAAAGAGAAAAAGCGGTTTCCGAAGGAATCGATGATTCTGATTTAGAAATCTTATTAGAGGAATTGCGAAAAGAAAGCCTAAAGCAAGCCTACTTTTTAAAAGATTTCATACGTCAATGGGAAATTAAATTAGCTGAAATTGAAGAAAACGTCAACGTCTTCCGAAATAGAATCAGCTTTTTGAAAGAAGAGCGCAAAAACAAATCCAATGCGCTTCAACAACAACTTTTCGAGCAATACAGCTTTTTAAATGCAAATGGCGAAACGAGAAGTTTAT
Organism: Flavobacterium sp.; assembly: GCF_032153895.1. Classification (GTDB taxonomy): domain Bacteria; phylum Bacteroidota; class Bacteroidia; order Flavobacteriales; family Flavobacteriaceae; genus Flavobacterium. The sequence continues at coordinate 77,849 of NZ_JALDYN010000006.1, read as the reverse complement.
TCGATATTTTCAAAAATACAGTTCAGGGAAAACCGCCTGCTGCTGCGGGAGAATGTGCTGCGCCAAAATTATTGCATTATGCCTATCAGCATCAATTAGAACCAATTTGTATCGCCGAATTCTGGTGGGGACAATCGCCAAAATCTGAAATTCGAAAACACGGGCACTATTACCCTGCCTGTCGCGGAAAATGTGAACCGATTTTAGGACACATGCTTGAAGGTTTGCAAGTTGACGACAATCCGATGCTTATAAATCCGGCGGAAGGAGTTGCGTTAGAAACTGTTTATGAAGACGATTATTTAGCCATTGTAAACAAACCTGCTGAGTTTTTATCAGTTCCTGGAATTACAATTTCGGATTCGGTTTATGAACGAATGAAGCAAAAATATCCTAATGCAACTGGTCCATTGATTGTACATCGGTTGGATATGTCAACTTCGGGAATCATGGTTATTGCTAAAGATAAAGACACGCATAAATTTCTTCAAAGTCAATTCATAAAACGCACTATTAAAAAACGTTATGCTGCTTTACTTAACGGATTAGTTCAAAATGTAAACGGAGAAATTGATTTGCCGTTACGCGTTGATTTAGAAGACCGTCCACGACAATTAGTTTGCTACGAATACGGAAAACCTGCTAAAACAAAATGGCAGATTGTGGCGCAAAATGACAATACAACGAAAATTCATTTTTGGCCCATTACAGGAAGAACGCATCAGTTACGAGTTCACGCTTCTCATTCGTTAGGATTGAATTGTCCGATAATTGGTGATGATTTATACGGAACCAAGGCCGACCGATTACACCTTCACGCCGAATGGATAGAATTCAAACACCCGGCAACTAGAGAAATCGTTACTTTTGAAGTACCTGCAGAATTTTAAAGTTCGATTTTCTGTAACGCTTCCATCACGTAATCGTGCATTACTTGTTTGTAGTCTAAATGAGTTACAATTCGTAATTTTCCTTTCCCCATCGAACTGATGTAGATGTTTTTCTGCTTCAATTTTTCCATCAACTGATTTTCATCAAATTGTGGTTTTACTGAAAAGATAAGAATATTAGTTTCAATCGGTTCTACTTTATCAACCCAATACAATTGCTGTAGCAAAGCACCAATTTCTTTAGCACGTCGATGATCTTCTTCCAGTCTTCCAACATTATTCTGAAGTGCATACAAACCAGCAGCAGCTAAATAACCAATCTGACGCATTCCGCCACCTAACACTTTACGAACCCGCAAAGCTCTATGAATCGTTTCTTTATCACCTAATAGCAAAGAACCAACCGGAGCTCCCATTCCTTTTGACAAACAAACCGAAATCGTATCAAACAATTCTCCATATTGCTTCGGATGCTGACGTTTGGCCACTAAAGCATTCCATAAACGAGCGCCATCCAAATGGTATTTTAAATTATTATCGGTGCAAATCTGTTTGATTCGTTTCAACTCTTCGATATCATAACAAGCGCCGCCACCTTTATTGGTTGTGTTTTCAATGCAAACCAAAGAAGTTTTAGGGTTGTGATAAAATTCCGGATCGGTTAAATGTTCTTCAACTTGTGAAGCAGTTATCATCCCACGATTTCCATCCACTAAAGAACAAGAAACACCACTATTGAACGATGCTCCACCAGCTTCATACAAATAAACATGCGCCCATTTGTCACAAATTAATTGGTCACCTGGCTGCGTGTGCAATTTAATAGCGGCCTGATTTGCCATAGTTCCGGACGGAAAAAATAAAGCTGCTTCTTTACCAAATAAATCGGCCACGGTTTCTTCCAGTTCTACAGCGGTTGGATCTTGCCTGTACACATCATCTCCTACTTTGGCGCGAAACATATATTGCAACATTTCCGGTGTTGGTTTGGTAACCGTATCGCTAACTAAATTTATTTCCATATATCTAAAAAGGAATGTCTATTTTTGTGGCTATAAAATTATACTTTTTATGGTAAATACCGAACAGATTAAGGATATTATTGAGCGCCTTGGTGCGTTAAGGAGGTATCTTTGACATCGATAAGAAGCTTATCGAAATAACCAACGAGGAAGAAAAAACCTTTGCGCCAGACTTTTGGAACAACGCCAAAGAAGCTGAAGTTATTGTACGTAATCTGCGTTCTAAGAAAAAATGGGTAGAAGATTACGAAAAAGGCAATACCATGGCCGAAGAACTTCAAATTCTACTTGAGTTTTTTAAAGAAGGTGATGTTTCCGAAGACGAAGTTGACGAGCAATACCACAATACCGTTTTACATATTGAAAATCTGGAGTTCAAAAATATGCTTTCGGATGAAGGTGATACTATGAGCGCCGTTTTACAGATTACTGCCGGAGCCGGAGGAACAGAAAGTTGTGATTGGGCTTCGATGTTAATGCGGATGTATTTAATGTGGGGCGAAAAACAAGGCTACAAAATCAAGGAGTTGAACTTTCAGGAAGGCGATGTGGCCGGAATAAAAACCGTTACTCTTGAATTTGAAGGCGATTACGCTTTCGGATATTTAAAAGGCGAAAATGGTGTACACCGATTGGTGCGTATTTCTCCGTTTGATAGTAATGCGAAACGACACACTTCATTTGCTTCTGTTTATGTTTATCCGTTAGTGGATGATACGATCGAAATTGAAATCAATCCTGCAGATATTGAAATCACGACGTCGCGTTCAAGTGGTGCCGGTGGTCAGAATGTAAATAAGGTGGAAACGAAAGTTCAGTTATTTCACAAACCGACAGGAATTCAGATTCAGTGTTCGGAAACACGTTCACAACAAGATAACAGAACCAGAGCCATGCAAATGCTACGTTCTCAGTTGTATGAAATCGAGCTGAAAAAACAGATGGAACAACGAGCTGACATCGAAGCCAGTAAAATGAAAATCGAATGGGGTTCACAAATCCGTAACTATGTGATGCATCCTTATAAATTAATTAAAGATGTTCGAAGTGGTTACGAAACCAGCGATGTTGATGGCGTCATGAACGGAAACCTTGACGAATTCTTGAAAGCCTATCTGATGATGATGGGACAGAAAGAGGAAGAATAAAAAAATCCCGATGTAAGACATCGGGATTTTGTTTTTTTGAAAATATCGCTTAGATAAAAATCTTCAACAAATAATACATTAAACCAGCAATTAAAGCTGAAACCGGAATCGTTAAAATCCAAGCCCATAATAAGCTGATAGTAACTCCCCAACGAACCGCAGAAACACGTTTTGTGATTCCAACCCCGATAATTGAACCGGTAATTGTATGTGTTGTAGAAACCGGAACTCCTAAATGCTCTGTTAAATATAGGGTTACAGCACCGGCAGTTTCAGCAGCAACTCCTTCTAAAGGTGTTACTTTCGTGATTTTAGAACCCATTGTTTTAACGATTTTCCAACCGCCACTCAATGTTCCTAAACCGATGAAAACGAATGATACTAACGGAACCCAAGCCCAATCGTCTACGAAATGTGCAAAACGATCAGCACTTTCTAAGTTCACATAAGCCGGATCACCGATATTCATGTGATAACAAATTACTGCAGCACCGATAATACCCATAACTTTCTGAGCATCATTACCTCCGTGACCTAAACTGAATAAAGCGGAAGAAACCAACTGTAATTTTTTAAACCATTTATCCGCCTTGTGAGGATTTGCTTTTCGGCAAATGTTCAGAATCAATATGGTTATCATATAAGCCATAAACATCCCGACCAATGGCGCACAGAAGATAAATAAGAATGTTGGTAATACTTTAGCATAGTTAATAACATCAACTGTTTCACCGTTAATGATGGCTGAAAATGCTCCGGCATGAGCCAAAGCTGCTCCCATAAATCCACCTAATAAAGTATGTGATGATGATGACGGAATTCCTAATTTCCAAGTCAGTAAATTCCAGATGATAGCTGCAATTAATCCGGCAAGGATAACTTCTAAAGTAATAAAGTTCTCATCAACCGATTTGGCAATTGTATTACCAATTTTAAATTCTCCAATCCAGAATTTCGAAATGAAGTAAGCCGCAAAGTTAAAAACCGCAGCCCAAAGTACAGCCTGAAATGGTGTTAAAACCTTCGTTGCCACAATCGTAGCAATCGAGTTGGCTGCATCGTGAAAACCATTGATATAGTCGAATATCAAGGCCAATACAATGATTATGATTAATATCGTAAAATCCATAAGAATACGTTCAGAATAATTAAAAGATGATTAAGAATGTTTAACCACAATAGACTCTAAAACATTCGCCACACCTTTACATTTATCTGTAGCAGTTTCTAATGACGATAATACTTCTTTGTATTTGATGATATTTTTAGCATCGGTTTCGTTTTCGAAGATATCAGCAACTGCTTTATCGAATACATTATCCGCTTTGCTTTCTAATTTATTGATACGCTTACAAGCATCAGTAATCGATTTCAAATTGTTCATCCCTTTCAAATCCTGAATGGCTCCAGAAATTAACTGACAAGCTTCCAAGTTAATCTCAGTCAGTTTACGGATAGATTTCGTGATTTTTTCAACCTGATACAAACGCATTCTGCTTGCTCCACCGTGCATGTAATCCGCTACATCATCAATCGCTTTAATTAACGCGTGAATATCTTCACGGTCAAACGGAGTAATGAAGTTACGGCTCAACTCAAGGTGCGTTTTATGCGTAATCTCTTCAATATTTGCTTCTAATTCTTCAATCTTTTTGTAGTAATCTTCTCTTTCGTTTTTAGGAGCATTTACAGCTTCGTGTAACGTTTCAGCTAACAATGTTAAGTTTACTGCAGCTTGTTCGAATAAAGGAAAGAACTTCTTGTCTTTCGGTACCAAAAATTGGAAAATACTGTTTAATGACATGTGTGTGTTAATTTGTTGCCGCAAAAGTACCGGTGCAATGTTAAGTTAATGTTAAGTTAATGACAATTCATTTTTAATAAACACCGATTTCCAAAAGCTAAAAACTTTGTTTCCAAAGAACAAAAAGGTTTCGTATTTTAGCCAACCAAAATTACAGTTTTACAGTAAAAATAACTACATAATGGACATTAACTTCAATAAAAACGAAGATCACAACAAACTTTTACTTTCCGATTTAAAGCAACGTCTTGCCAAAGTAAAACTAGGCGGCGGAGAAAAACGCATCGAAAAACTGCATTCCGAAGGCAAAATGACTGCCCGAGAACGCATCGAATATTTATTAGATAAAGGCTCAAAAAGTATCGAAATCGGAGCATTTGTTGGTGACGGAATGTACAAAGAACACGGTGGTTGTCCTTCTGGTGGTGTAGTCGTGAAAATCGGATACATCAACGGAAAACAATGTGTGATTGTAGCTAACGACGCAACTGTAAAAGCCGGAGCCTGGTTTCCGATTACCGCTAAGAAAAACCTTCGCGCACAGGAAATTGCGATGGAAAATAAATTACCGATTATCTATTTAGTGGATTCAGCCGGAGTTTATTTACCGATGCAGGACGAAATTTTTCCAGACAAAGAACACTTCGGACGCATATTCCGTAACAATGCTATCATGAGCAGCATGGGAATTACGCAAATTGCTGCCGTTATGGGAAGTTGTGTTGCTGGAGGTGCTTATCTTCCAATTATGAGTGATGAAGCCCTTATCGTTGATAAAACCGGAAGTATCTTTTTAGCAGGAAGTTATTTAGTTAAAGCCGCAATTGGAGAAACTATTGACAATGAAACACTTGGAGGCGCAACAACACACTGTGAAATTTCAGGTGTCACCGATTATAAAGCCAAAGATGACAAAGATGCTTTGGACAGAATTCGCAGTGTTGTAGGCAAAATCGGTGATTATGAAAAAGCCGGTTACAATAGAATTAAAGCCGAAAAACCTGCTTTAGACGAAAACGAAATCTTCGGAATTTTACCAAAATCGAGAGCCGAACAATACGACATGATGGAAATCATTAAACGTTTGGTTGATAATTCTGAAGTTGATGAATACAAAGCCGGTTACGGGCAATCCATCATAACTGCTTACGCCAGAATTGATGGTTGGGCTGTCGGAATCGTAGCCAATCAGCGTAAAATCGTTAAAACAACCGGAGCAAAAACCAAACCAAGCGAAATGCAGTTTGGAGGTGTAATCTATTCTGATTCAGCTGATAAAGCAACTCGTTTTATTGCAAATTGTAATCAAAAGAAAATTCCATTAGTATTCGTTCACGATGTAACTGGTTTCATGGTAGGCTCAAAATCAGAGCATGGCGGAATCATTAAAGACGGTGCTAAAATGGTGAATGCCGTTTCCAATTCTGTGATTCCGAAATTTACGGTTGTAGTTGGAAATTCGTATGGCGCTGGAAACTACGCAATGTGCGGAAAAGCCTATGATCCAAGATTAATCTTCGCATGGCCTTCTGCAGAATTAGCCGTAATGGGTGGCGCTCAAGCCGCAAAAGTTTTAATGCAGATTGAAGCCGCTTCGTTAAAAGCCAAAGGCGAAGAAATCACTCCGGAAAAAGAAGAAGAATTATTCAACAAAATCAAATCACGTTACGACGAGCAAGTTTCACCCTATTACGCTGCATCACGTTTATGGACTGATGCGATCATCGATCCGTTAGACACCAGAAAATGGATTTCTATGGGAATTGAAGCAGCAAACCACGCTCCTATTGAGAAAGCGTTTAATTTAGGTGTGATTCAGGTTTAATTTTCAAAATATGAAAAAAATAGCATCACTTTGTATATTATTATCTTCTGTTTGTTTCGCTCAGGAAATTAAAATTGAGGATGATAAAGTATTCCTTGACGGAAAAGAATTTCTGAAATATGAAAAAGTTTCAGTTATCAATCACTCTTTTTTTGATTTGAACGGAAACGAAATTTTACATTATAAATGGTTGGATAATGACACACCGAGTTCCAACATGGATGATTATTACGTTTTGAACTTCATTAATGAGCGAAAAAAAGTAAAATCAAGAGATGTGGCGCAAATTGGTTCTTTTTTTAACTCAAGAAAATCCTGTGAGAAACTCATCAAGTGGATGCTTAAAGACAAAGTATTAAATCCTGACGGAACAATAAATCCTGAAAAGCTAGACATTTTATACCGAAAATACAACGAAGATGTAGAAAATTGGGATTAGAACGCTTTCAGTAACAAAAACATAAAATCTGCTACTTATTATTTGTAGCAGATTTTTTATTTTAGAACTATGAAAAACATACTTTATTCAGCATCATTGCTTTTGGGAATTCAATCGATTTCGGCTCAGAATTTCACTAGAAAAGATTCATTACAAGGTGGATTACGTCCTGAACGTACCAATTTTGATGTACAACGTTATGATTTAAACATCAAAATCAATCCTGAGGACAAATCCATTGTTGGTCATAATGATATCGCTTTTAAAGTTGTTGCTCAAACAAATAAAATTCAGATTGATCTTTTTGATAATATGAAGGTTGATAGTATTGTTTTCAATAAAAAGCAATTAAAATATAAAAGAGAATTTCATGCTGTTTTTATTGATTTCCCAACTGAATTAAACACTGGAACAGAAAATAAAATCCGTTTTTACTATTCCGGAAAACCAATAATTGCAAGAAATGCTCCATGGGACGGCGGTTTTGTTTTCACTACTGATACTCAAAACAAACCTTGGATTGGTGTTGCTGTTCAAGGAACAGGCGCTAGTTTATGGTATCCGGTAAAAGATACACAAAGTGACGAACCTGATTTTGGCGCTTCAGTAAAAGTGGCTGTTCCAAATGGATTAATGAATGTGTCCAACGGAAGATTTCTTGGAAGCGAAGATTTAAAAAACGGCTACACCCGTTGGGATTGGGAAGTTAAAAGCCCTATCAACACTTATGATGTAACAGTAAACATTGCCGATTACATTCACATTCACGACAACTACAAAGGATTAGATTTAGATTATTATGTTTTAAGAGCCAACGAAGAAAAAGCCCGCAAACATTTCGAAGAAGTAAAACCAATGATGGATTGCTTTCAGTCGAAATTCGGAACCTATCCATTTAAAGAAGATGGTTATAAATTAGTTGAAACTTCTTATTTAGGTATGGAACATCAAAGTGCTGTAGCTTATGGAAATAAATACAGAAAAGGTTATTTAGGAATGGACAGAAGTTATACCGGAATCGGATTAACCTTCGACTATATTACGATTCACGAAACCGGTCACGAGTGGTTCGGAAACAGTGTAACTTCCAAAGACATTGCCGATATGTGGATTCACGAAAGTTTCACAACCTATTCTGAAGCGGTATTTGTAGAATGTACATTAGGTTATGACAAAGCGATTCAGTACATCAACGGGCAAAAAATGAATGTGTCCAACGACAAACCAATAATTGGTCACTATGGAGTAAATCATGAAGGTTCAGGCGACATGTATGACAAAGGTTCGCTAATGCTGAATTCACTTCGCCACGTAATCAACGACGATGCTAAATGGTGGGCCATGCTTTTAAAATATTCCGAAACGTATCGCCATCAGATTATTGAAACACAAACAGTTGTTGATTTCTTCAATAAAGAAAGTGGATTAAACCTTACGCCTATTTTCAATCAATACCTGAGATATAAAGATGTTCCCGTTTTGGAATTCCGTCAGAAAAAGAAAAATATTGAAGTTCGCTGGAAAACCGATGTATCCGATTTCGATATGCCGATTGAATATGCTATTGATGGTAAAACGTTCCGTTATAAGGCTACAACATCATGGCAGAAATTACCTCAAAAGGCAACTACTGACAAAGTAGAGTTTAACACTAAAAAGATGTATTTTAAAACTTCCAAAGGGTAATTCTGTACATTTTGTCGATTTAATAGTCGGATTTAACGAAAATATTTTTTCTATTCACTTTAAAATGAGTACCTTAGAAGTGAATCAAATCGACTATGCTATGGAATCAGTTAAAAATTTAAACAAGTGGGCGAATGCTCATACCAGCTATCCTATAGACATTTTAAGGATCGCTTTAGGTATTTTTTTGATTGTGAAAGGAATTTCATTTATCACCAACCGTCAGTATCTGCATGAGATTTTAAGTCATGCCGGAAGTTTTGGCGGCGAAATGTTAATGATACATTATATTGCTGCTGCTCATATGATGGGTGGACTAATGATTGCTTTTGGGTTACTTACGCGATGGTCTATTGTGGCACAATTACCTATACTCATAGGTGCAGTAGCAGTAAATTTTATGGGTGATTTTAATACGCAGAATTTTATTCTGGCATCGGTTACCTTAATACTTTGTGTGTTCTTCCTGTTCTTCGGAAGCGGAAAACATTCAGCAGATTATTACTTTAAGATGCAACAGTAGCGAAAACAACTTTTTTTAATAACCAACCACAAAGATAGCTAACCTTCGTCATTGGGGCGATGTGAACACGAAAGCGCTTTGTGGTTTTTTTATGGTATTGATTTTTTTCGTTTTATCTTACCGGTTTCGGTTTCAACAAACTTCGAGACGAAAAGTATTTCTCGGGGTTTTTCATATTTATCTAAATTTTCAAATGTTGATTCTGGTAATTCAAATGGTTCGCCTTCAATTACTAAAATCAGTTTTTCGCCTAAGGTTTCATCCGACTTTCCGATTACAAAAAAACGATTTGAAATTTTGGAAGCCAGCTTCTCCTCTATTTTCTCCGGAAAAAGCTTAATTCCGCCGCTATTGATAACATTATCATGTCTTCCCAACCAAATAAACTGATTTTCCGAAACCAAATCAATAACATCATTTGTAACTATCAATTCCTCCGAAAGTCTTGGCGCATCAATCACTAAACAATCTCTTTCATCCTTATGTATTGCAATTCCTGGAAGAATTGAAAATGCTTCCTCTTGCACTTTTTTAGCGGCAATATGCGTAATGGTTTCGGTCATTCCGTAGGTTTCATAAACCAAAACCGGTAATTGTTTTAACTTGTCTGCTAAAATCGGATTCAGTTTTGCGCCACCAATTATTGTTTGTTTTACTCTTTTGAGTTTATCAACCGAATTTTCAACTTGCAACGGAACCATTGCGGCAAAATCATACGCTTTTTCATTTCCGTCAAGCGGATGTGAACTTGGTGGAACAACATCCAATTCCCAACCACAAACCAACGCCCGAACTAACATCATTTTTCCGGCAATGTATTGTGTAGGAAGACAATGCAACGCTTTACAGCTTTCAGTCAAATTAAAAAATTCTGAAGTAGCTAAGGCAGAATTTAGCATCGCTTCTTTTAACAACTGAATTTCTTTCGGCTTTCCTGTTGTTCCTGAAGTGGTTAATCGGATAAAATCATTAGTATCAAACCATTCCAAAATGAATTTTCCAAACTGGGCTTTATAGTCTTCTTCAGAATTCAAAAAAGATTCGGCTAAAACCAGAAATTCAGCTTTTGAGTACGATTTTCCATTAAACTGAAACGAAGGATGTATTTGACATAATCGATTGTTCATTACACACCAATTTCTTCAATTTCAGTAGTTTGCTGCAACTTACCGAATAGTTTTTGGTTCCAATCCGTCCACTTGTATTTTTTGGCAAAAATGAACGTCAGAATCGGGAAAACGATAAAAACTGGTAAAATTACATCAAAACCTGCGCTTGGTTCGGAAATATCTTTAAAAATTGAATTTGTCTGAAATGCTGTCCAATCAGCAGTAACCAGCAATGCTCCTACCAAATTATTGGCTGCGTGAAAACCTAAAGCAAGTTCCAAACCATCGTCCATTAAAGTAATCAAACCTAAGAAAAACCCCGTTCCTATATAGTAAATCATGATAGTCATTCCAAGTTTTCCAACTTCAGGATTCGCAATGTGCATCAACCCAAATAACACCGAAGTTACTACAAAAGGAATCAGTCTGCTACCAGTAAAAACACCAATTCCTTGCATTAAATAACCTCTGAACAAAAATTCCTCAAAACTCGTCTGTAACGGAATCAGAATAATTGCCAAAACCAAAAACGTTAAAAATGGTTTCAATTCAAAGTTGATAACGAAATCTTCCGGTGATGCGTAGTAAGCTGCAACAGTCAATATTGTTGTTATACTTCCCCATAAAAAGAAAGCAAAGAAAATGCGGCTCCAGTCTACTTTTTTTCGAGCAGTTGTAAGGCTTCGGATGCTTTGTCCGTGCAAAAATTTCACCCAAAACAATAAGCCTAAACAGAAAATGGATAGCGGTAAAACCATCATCACAAACGTTACATTGGTTCCGTATTGTTCAATCATTCCGTGAATTAAATCTTCGGTATTGGTTCCGCTTGTGGTTACATAATTAATAAGCATTAATCCTGCAAAACCCACAAAAACAATCAAATACAACAATAAATGTAAAGTGTAATTGTAGTTTTTGGTTTTAATCTGTTCTATGTACATACGCTGATTTTTATCAATTAGTAAATTTATTCAAAAAATGTTACGCTCAAAATAGGGCTTTCTTACTTGTGTTGCTATTTTTGCACAAAAAATATAATGATTAAGATATTTCACAATCCGCGTTGCAGCAAATCAAGAGATGGTGTTTGTGCTTTAGAAGATAAAGGAATTGAGTTTGAAACCTTCAAATATTTGGATGAAAAGCTTACCAAACGCGAATTAACTTCAATAATTAAGAAGCTAAAAATCAAACCGATAGAATTAATCCGAACCAAAGAACCGCTTTGGAAAGAACAATTTGAAGGTACAGAATTTACCGATGACGAACTCATCGTTATCATGCAGAAAAACCCAATTTTGATTGAACGCCCTATTATTATTAACGGTCGAAAAGCAGTCATCGGAAGACCAATCGAAAAAATCTTCGAGATTATTTAAAACTGTGTTTTTTGTTTTTAACAAACATTTATGAAAACCCTCTTAAACCTAGGGTTACTTTTGCAGTCTTAAAGGGAAACAAACCAGCATTCATGAAACAAATTCAAAAAATACTAGTTGCTTTTATGCTAGTATCGTCGGTCCTAACTTTTGCACAAGGATCACCAAAAGTAAAAGTTACCGGAAAAGTAATTGAAAAATCAACGAATCAGCCACTTGAATACGCTAGTATTTACGCTCAGAACACTGCTAATCCATCAGTTGTAAACGGAGCAATGACTGACGGTAAAGGGGAATTTTCCTTCGAAGTTCCATCTGGAACTTACTATTTAAAAGTAGAATTTCTTGGTTTTAAAACCGTTGAATTTAAAGACAAATCGATTACAGCCGACACCAATTTAGGAACGATTTCCGTAAGTGAAGAATCTACCCAAATTGACGAAGTAGTTGTAATTGCAGAACGTTCAACTGTAGAAATCAAATTGGATAAAAAAGTTTACAACGTTGGTCAGGATATGATGGTAAAAGGCGGAACGGCTAGCGATGTTTTAGACAACGTCCCATCTGTAACCGTTGACAATGATGGAAATGTGAGCTTAAGAGGAAACGAAAATGTTCGCGTTTTAATCGACGGAAAACCATCCGGAATGGCTGGAAATATTGCTGATGCTTTAAGAATGTTACCCGCTGATGCTGTAGAAAAAGTAGAAGTAATTACCAATCCATCAGCGCGTTATGAAGCCGAAGGTGGTGCCGGTATCGTAAACATCATCTTAAGAAAAGGAAAAGCGCAAGGTGTAAACGGAAGTATCACCGGAACCGTTGGAGATCCTCAAAACTACGGTTTAAACGGGAACATCAACTTAAGAAGTGAAAATTTCAACTTGTTTACAACATCTGGTTATACTAATAGTAAAAGCCCAGGAAATTCTTTGACAGACACGGAATATTTAGACCGAACTACTGGTGAAACCACAAACTATATCAACGAAAGAAGAAACAATGAGCGTGGACGCGAAGGTTTTAACACCAACTTCGGATTGGAATGGTTTTTAGACAAATCAACAACTTGGACAAATGCAATTTCCATCAGAAAGAACAGCGGCTCTAATCCAGACAATGTTTTCTACTACAATTATGATGCGGATTACACACCAACGTTTATCAGAAACCGTTTTAACGATCAGAACAATGAAAGTGTTGATTTAGAATATTCAACCAATCTGACTAAAAAGTTCAAAAAAGATGGTCACAAATTAACTGTCGATATTGCTATTTCAGCAGATAGAGACAACGATAGCTCAACAATCACGGATTATGTTATTGGTGACGAAGCCAACAAATTAATCGAAAGAACAACCAACAACGAAAAACAACGCAGAAATTTGTTTCAGGCGGATTATGTGCTCCCAATTAAAGAAAATACACAGTTTGAAGCTGGTTATCGAGGAAGTTTCACCAATCTGAAGACACCTTTCTCAATCGATTATTTAGACGACAGCGGAAACTGGGTAAACAACGCACAATACACCAATTCGTTGGAATATATCGAAAAAGTAAATGCTTTGTATACACAATTCGGATCTAAAATTAATAAGTTTTCGTACTTGTTAGGCTTGCGTTTTGAAGATACACACATCAATGTAAATCAATTAACGACTAACGATTATAATACAAAATCATACAACAACTTCTTCCCTAGCTTGTTTTTAACGTATGAGTTTTCAGATACATCCAGTGCGAGTATTAGTTACAGTAAGCGTATCAACCGTCCGAGAGGTCGTTTCTTGAATCCGTTTTCGAATTATTCGAGTAACATCAACTTGTTCCAAGGTAACCCGGACATCAATCCTGCTAAAACCGATGCAATCGATTTAGGTTATATGAAACGTTGGTCAAAACTAACTTTAAATACTTCTGCATATTTAAACAGAACTACGGATGTTTATCAGTTTATCAGAAAAGAATCGGGAGATTTTGTAACTACTGTGGTTGATGGAGAAGACACAGTTGACGGCTCCGGAAACCCTGTAATTGTTGGTGGAGAAGACATTCACACACCAGTAATTGTAAGCACACCGGTTAACTTAGCGACAGAATATCGTTTCGGATTTGAGTTTACCTTAAACTATACACCTGTTAAATGGTGGCGCTTGAACGGAAACTTCAATTTCTTCCGTAATGAAACCGAAGGAGATTATCAGTATACAGATTTTCAAGGTAATGAAGTAGTTCAAAATTTAGACAACACGGCTTATTCTTGGTTCTCCCGAATCAATTCAAAAATCAGTTTACCTTACGGAATCGACTGGCAAGCAAACGGAACTTATAATGCTCCACAGAAAAATGCTCAGGGAACCAGCAGAGGTGTTTTATCAGCAAACACCTCATTAAGCAAAGATTTGTTTAAAGAGAAAGCTACCATTGCTTTAAACGTAAGCGACATTTTCAATTCAAGAAAACGAATTTCAGAAACGAATTTGGCTAACGTAATGAACTCCTACAGCGAAATGCAATGGAGAGAGCGTCAAATCAACTTATCGTTTACTTACCGTTTCAACAAGAAGAAAAACGAAAAAGAAAGACAAACTAAAAATGGTGATAACGGAAACGGAGATGAATTCTTCGGAGGTTAATCCAAAAACAATCCATAAAAAAAGTCCCGAATTCGGGACTTTTTTATTTTTAAAACCTACATAAAGTTATGCCTGTTTTGCAGCTTTTTCTGCTCTTTTCTCTTTGAATCTTTCCCAAAGAGCTCCACCTACCCAGTAAAACACAAAGTTTACTAAGAAAAGCATTAACCAGAATCCTGTTAAGAAGATTCCTAAGAAAAGTAAAAAGCCTAAATACTGTTGAAATTCAAACATGTTTTCCGGAATTTTATGAATTCAGGCCAAATATACGCGGAAAAATCTGCTTCGGCAATACTTCCCTTAAATTTATTTTAATAGTCTTTCATAACCATTTGATAATGTTTAATTTTAACGATTATAATCTGAACAAAATGGAATTCCGCATCGAAAAAGACACCATGGGTGAAGTTAAAGTTCCGGCTAATCGTTATTGGGGCGCTCAAACCGAACGCTCCCGAAACAACTTCAAAATCGGCGAAGCAGCTTCCATGCCCAAAGAAATCACCGAAGCCTTTGCTTATTTAAAAAAAGCCGCCGCCCACACCAATTGTGACTTAGGAGTTTTAGCTGATGAAAAGCGAGATGCCATTGCTGCAGTTTGTGATGAAATCCTTTCAGGAAAGTTAGCCGATGAGTTTCCGTTGGTAATTTGGCAAACCGGTTCCGGAACGCAGAGCAATATGAATGTGAACGAGGTGATTGCCAATCGGGCGCAGGTTTTGGCCGGAAAACAAATTGGTGAAGAATCGTTTATCAAAGCAAATGATGATGTCAACAAATCGCAATCATCGAACGACACCTTCCCTACTGCCATGCATATTGCGGCCTATAAAATGATTGTCGAAACCACCATTCCCGGAATTGAGCTACTAAGAGATACTTTACATCAAAAAGCCATTGCGTTTAAAGATGTGGTTAAAATCGGAAGAACACATTTAATGGACGCAACTCCGCTTACACTCGGCCAGGAAATTTCAGGTTATGTTGCGCAATTAAACCACGGCTTAAAGGCTTTAAAAAACACTTTACCTCATTTATCTGAATTAGCACTCGGCGGAACAGCTGTAGGAACTGGTTTAAACGCGCCAAAAGGTTATGATGTAAAAGTAGCGGAATACATTGCCAAATTCACTAATCTGCCTTTCAAAACAGCCGAAAACAAGTATGAAGCATTAGCCGCTCACGATGCGATGGTAGAAACGCACGGTGCTTTAAAACAAGTCGCCGTTTCTTTGAATAAAAT
This sequence comes from Flavobacterium sp., assembly GCF_032153895.1. Lineage (GTDB taxonomy): Bacteria > Bacteroidota > Bacteroidia > Flavobacteriales > Flavobacteriaceae > Flavobacterium. The sequence goes on along the minus strand of NZ_JALDYN010000006.1, from coordinate 62,142 downwards.
CGCAAACGATATCCGAATGATGGCTTCCGGACCACGAAGCGGCATCGGAGAAATCTTCATTCCGGAAAACGAACCAGGTTCTTCCATCATGCCGGGAAAAGTCAATCCGACGCAATGCGAAGCGTTAACGATGGTTTGCGCTCAAGTAATGGGAAATGATGTGGCTATTACTATCGGAGCAACGCAAGGTCATTACGAACTCAATGTTTTCAAACCGATGATTGCAGCTAACTTTTTACAATCCGCGAGATTATTGGGAGATGCTTGTGTTTCTTTTGATGAGCATTGCGCGCAAGGCATCGAGCCTAATTATAAACGAATCAAAGAATTAGTTGATAATTCTTTAATGTTGGTTACTGCGTTAAATACAAAAATCGGCTACTATCAAGCTGCAGAAATTGCGCAAACCGCTCACAAAAACGGTACAACTTTAAAGGAAGAAGCGATTCGTTTAGGCTATGTTTCCGCAGAAGATTTTGACGCATGGGTAAAGCCGGAAGATATGGTTTAAAACCATTTTTTCTTTTTGAAATAGACCAGCATTCCCACCACCAGTAAAAACATGACACCTAAAATCATAAAATAACCGTTTTGCCAGCGTAATTCAGGCATATTGTCGAAATTCATTCCATAAACTCCAACAATAAAGGTTAGTGGAATAAATACAACAGAAACTACTGTCAAAGTTTTCATAATTTCATTCATTCGCTGACTTTGTGCCGAAAAATGGAAATGTGAAGCACTGTCAAGGGAATTCAGATCGTAATCAATCTGTTCTAAAAGTTCTAAACATTTCTGATGCAAACGGGCGAAAAACGTATAATTGGCCGACTCTATTCCGTCGTATTCGTTATCATCCTGAAAGCTTTTCAAACTGAACAATGCGTCGCGCAAGGGAATAATGGAACGCTTTAAAAAATTCAAATTCTCACGATTGTTTTCTATTCGGATTAAAACATCTTGTCTGTGATTGGTTTTAGCTTCTACCATCAAGGCTTCGATTCGGTCTTCGTAACTTTCAATCGTTATGTAGAAGTTTTCCATAATCGCATCCAACATCAGATACAACAGATAATCGTTTTTCTTCTTGCAAACAATTCCGCCATTAGTTCTGATTCTTTCCCGAATATGGCTGAAAAAATCACTCTTTTTTTCCTGAAAAGACACCAATAAATTATCCTTCAGAATAAAACTGATTTGTTCAATGCGAATGTTATTCAGATCTTCTTCCGGCAAAATCGACTTGATGCTGAAAAACAACATATCATGCAATTCTTCAATTTTAGTACGACGCGAAGTATTTAGAATGTCTCCAATTATATAAGATTCAGCTTCAAGTAAATCACCAATACTTTTAATTAATTCAGTATTGTGCAACCCATGCACATTCAACCACTTAACTTCATTTACCTGATTCTTATCATTAAGTTCAGATTCAATCTTTGCAAGTGTAACATTTTTGAATTCTTCGAAGTGATTTTCGCTGTACACGAACAACTGCATTGCTACAGGTTCCGTTTTATGAATGCCGGTGTATTCGTAAAAATTGGGGTGTACTCTTCGTCCTTTTTTATATTTTATTTTTCTCAAAGCCGAATAATTTGTCATAAAGATAGGAGTTTTTGAAATTCCATTTTACTTTTACGAAAAATTTCAAGCCATGAAAATTCTCATTAAAAACATACAGGAACTTTTACAGGTTCGTGAAAATCCTATCGATAAAGTTTCCGGAGCCGAAATGGCGGTTTTGCCGAAAATTGACAATGCCTTTTTAGTTCTTGAAAATGAAACGATTACCGATTTCGGAACAATGAACAACTGTCCATCAGAAGCTTCTTTCGATACTGTTATTGACGCCATAGGAAAAGCTGTTTTACCAACTTGGGTAGACAGTCATACGCACATTGTGTACGCCGGAAATCGTGTTCAGGAGTTTGTTGACCGAATTAACGGTTTGAGTTACGAGGAAATTGCCAATCGTGGCGGCGGAATTCTAAATTCGGCTAAAAAACTGAATGAAACTTCTGAAGATGAAATTTACGAGCAATCGAAAGCGCGTTTAGAAGAAGTAATGCAACAAGGAACCGGCGCAGTAGAAATCAAATCCGGTTACGGCTTAACGGTTGAAGGCGAACTGAAAATGTTACGCGTCATTAAGCGATTAGCCGAAAATTATCCGGTAAAAATCAAGGCAACTTTTTTAGGAGCGCACGCTTTTCCTCTAGAATACAAAGAAAATCATTCAGCATACATCGATTTAATTATCAATGAAATGTTGCCTAAAATTGCAGCTGAAAACCTAGCCGATTACATTGATGCTTTTCTTGAAACCGGGTATTTTTCCATCGAAGAAACCGAACGCATCATGGAAGCCGGAAAACAATACGGTTTAACGCCTAAAATCCACGTGAATCAGTTTACAGCTATTAATGGAATTGAAGCTTGTGTTAAACACGGAGCGCTTTCAGTAGATCATTTAGAAATTGTAACCGATGAAGATATTGCTGTTTTAAAAGACAGCATCACTATGCCGGTAGCTTTACCGAGTTGCTCTTATTTCATTAGCATTCCGTATACGCCGGCTCGTAAAATGATGCAGGCTGGTTTGCCACTTGCTTTAGCCACAGATTTCAATCCGGGAACAACTCCTTCGGGAAACATGAATTTTGTAGTAGCTACAGCTTGTATTAAAATGAAAATGACTCCGGAAGAAGCTATCAATGCAGCAACCATAAACGGAGCCTACGCTATGGGGATTTCAGATACGCACGGAAGTATCACCAAAGGAAAATCAGCCAGTGTGATTATTACCAAACCACTGACCTCCTATTATCAGTTGCCTTATGCCTTCGGCACCAATTTAATTGAAGAAGTAATTATAAACGGTAACCGTATTTAAACAAAAAAGTCCCTCCAAACGAGGGACTTTCTTTTTGATAATCTCAAATATTATCGCAATGTGAACGAAGTTTTCGAAACTAATTCTCCTTTATCGAAGATGTTTACAAAGTAAGAACCTCCTTCGATATCTTTTACTGGTAAATCCTGCTCAACTTTAACCGTTTTGTTTTCATACTTAACCACTTTTGTAAAGCTGTATGTTAACGATTTATCCCCGAAGATTTCGGTTTTCTTATCTCCTAAAACGTTGTTTTTAGCGTCAATTACCTGAACATAATACGTTTTGTCTCCTGATTTTGCAATCTGGTTTTCAGCAATCATGAAACTGATTTTTAAAACATCTGCACGAGAAGCTTTATCTGTGTCGATTTGTTTTCCAGAGCTTCTTTGTTTAACTGCCATGGTTTGAAGATTCAATACAGAAAGTTTTGAACCTTTCTCAACTGTTTTTGCTAATTCATCGTTTTTAGCTACTAATGTGTCGCGTACTTTTCTGGTATCTTCTAAAACCACTTGCGTACTGTCACGCTGACTGGTTAACACTACGTTTTGTTTTTTCAACGCATCGTTTTCTTTCATTAAGTTATCCATTTCACGTTTTAAACGCAGGTAGTCGTTTTTAAATTTAGCCATTGCAGCAGCATCTCCTTTAGATTTTTCTAATTCTGCCTGCAACTGTACTAATTTTTCTCTTTCTACCGATAACTCGTCAGATAAAGAAGTATTTTCAGAAATCGCCTCATCGTATTTTGCAATCGAGGCTTGTAATTCTTCGCTTAATTTTTCTTTATCAGTCATTAATTTATTTTCAGAAGTCTGGTTATCAGTACTCATTTTGTACATATATCCTAAACTTCCCAACAATAATAATGCGAGAACAACAACAACTGCTTTTAAACTTGAATTACTTTTTTGGTTTTCCATAATGTTAGTTTTTTTTCAAATATAATTTTTTTTCATTTAAACCTAAAATAGTAAACGTAAGTTTTAGGGAAAATAGTATTTTTGAATGCCCATTTTTTTTGATTTTTTTTATGGAAAAACTTATCCGTTTCACTTTAAATGATTTAGCCAAGATAACCAGTCATCGTAGTGGTGAAATTAAATTTGGAGAGCGCATTCAGACCGTTCCGAAGGAAATGGACACTCTGGAGTTTCTGGAAGCCAGCGATGCTGAATTCGTACTCTTAGGTATTCCCGAAGACATTGGTGTACGCGCCAACTTAGGAAGACCAGGAGCGGCTTCGGCCTGGGAAAGCACCTTGAAAAGCATCGTCAATATTCAGCATAACCGTTTCTGCAAAGGCGGGCGCTTGATTATTTTAGGCAAAATAGACGTTTCCGAAGAAATGGAAACCATAAACGAACTAAGCCCAGCCAGCAAAGAAGACCGAAAAACCTTTTTTAAACTGGTTGAGAAGATTGATAAAGAAGTATCGCACATTGTCTGCCAAATTGTAAAAGCTGGGAAAACGCCAATTATTGTTGGCGGTGGTCACAACAACGCTTATGGCAACATTAAAGGATTGGCACTTGCGAAAGGCAAACCGGTTAACGCCATTAACTTTGATGCGCATACCGATTTTCGTCCGTTGGAAGGTCGTCATAGTGGTAATGGATTTTCGTATGCATTTGAAGAAGGCTTTCTAAAGAAATATTTCATCTTCGGATTGCATGAGAATTACACCTCGAAAAGCATTCTGGAAAGCATCAAAAAAACAGAAGACAAAGTAAAATACAATACTTACGAACAAATTGCCGTTCGTGGTGAGAAAAACTATATTGAAGAAATGGAACTGGCAGAAAAACATATTGCCACTGACGCTTTCGGAATTGAAATTGATTTAGATGCTATTCCGAACATTCCGAGTAGTGCGATGACTTTCTCCGGATTTTCTGCAGAACAACTGCGTCAGTTTATTCATTATTTCGGAAAAAACAGAAATGCTTCATACCTACATATTTGCGAAGGCGCACCTGATTTAGCCTTTGAGAAGAACAATCATTTAGTAGGCAAACTCATCGCTTATTTGATTACGGATTTCATGAAAGCGAAAGCGGAATAAACCCAAGTCAATAATTTAAAGTACTTTTGCAAACGATAGCCCAATAAACGCTATCGTTTTTTTATGAATTTCACGGATTTAAAATTACACCGAAGCATACAGGAAGCCATAACCGAAGAAGGTTACACCGCTCCCACTCCTATACAAGAACAAGCCATTCCAGCCGTTTTAGACGGATTTGACTTAGTTGGCTGCGCACAAACCGGAACCGGAAAAACAGCTGCTTTTGCCATTCCAATTCTGAATTACCTGCACCGCATTGTTGGTTCGCCTAAAAAAGCTAAACATATTCGCACTTTGGTAATTACACCAACTCGTGAACTAGCTATACAGGTTTGTGAAAGTTTTGAAACCTACGGAAAATATACTGCTGTGAAACCGCTTGTTATTTTTGGTGGTGTAAATCAGGTGCCGCAGGTTAACGAATTAAAGCAAGGTGTTGATGTTTTGATTGCTACTCCAGGGCGTTTGTTAGACTTACACAAACAAGGTTTTATCGACTTGAACCATTTGCATCATTTGGTTTTAGACGAAGCCGATTTAATGCTTGACATGGGCTTCATTAACGACGTCCGTAAAATTATTAAACTGACTCCTGATAATCGCCAGACCTTATTATTTTCGGCTACTATGCCTATGGAGATTAGGGAGTTGGCTGATACTTTTTTGACGCGTCCTAAATACATATCTGTAACTCCGGTATCGAGTACAGCGGAAAAAGTAAATCAGAAAATCTATTTTGTAGATAAAGAAGATAAACGCAAATTATTGTACCACATCATTGAGGAAGACAAACTGGAAAACGTTTTAGTTTTTGTGAGAACCAAACACGGTGCGGACAATGTGGTGAAAGCTCTAAAAAAACAGAATATCAGTGCGGAAGCCATTCACGGTGATAAATCACAGTCTGCTAGACAACGTGTATTGGAAAGCTTTAAAAACAAAGAAACTTCTGTTCTTGTGGCTACTGATATTGCCGCTCGTGGAATCGATATTGAGTTGTTGCCGTATGTCATCAACTTCGATTTACCGAATATTCCGGAAACGTATGTACACCGTATAGGAAGAACGGGGCGTGCCGGAAACTCTGGTTTAGCGATTTCCTTTTGTGGGAAAGACGAAAAAACCTATTGGCAGGACATTGAAAAACTGATTCGCCAAAAAGTGAAAGTAGTAAACGACCATCCATTCCCTTGGAAAGATGAAGTGAAAAACCCGGATGCCAAACCTGATTTCAGAAACAAAAAGAAACCACAAGACGGCAAGAAAAAACCTGGTGGAAACTCCAACAACAATTCCAACAGCAGAAAATCAGACAATTCGAAAAAGAATAAAAAGAGGTGGTACTAAAACCACCTTTTTTATTTACCGCTTAACGCGATTATTTTTTTGTACAACGAGTTAGGTTCGAATGGCTTCACTACTACTTCATTCATTCCGCAAGCCATGGCTTTATCCAATACATCATGGCGATCGAAAGCAGTTAAAGCAATTATTGGCGTTGTAATACCTTTGTCGCGGATGAGTTTAGTGGTTTCAAAACCGTCTATTACCGGCATATTGATATCCATTAAAATAACATCGAAAGTTTCTTTATCTAAGATTTCTACCGCCTGATACCCATCACTGACTACAATGCTATCAAAATGACGAACACCTAAAATCTTCTGGGTAACTATCTGATTGATTTTATTGTCATCAACTACCAGAATTTTATAAGCATTCTCCTGATAGAAATCGACATCTAGATCTTGTAATAACGCAATACGTTTTTGCTCGTCAGTTTCAAAAGAAAGGGTGAATCGCATGGTGGTCCCTACGTTTTCTTCACTTTCAATGGTGATGTTGCCACCGAAAATTTCCACCAATTGTTTTACAATCGGTAAGCCTAATCCTGTTCCCTGATAGTCGTCTGCACGTCTTTCTAATTGAACGAACTTCTCGAATACCTTTTCCTGATTCTCTTTTTTGATACCGATTCCGTTATCTTTCACGGCAAAGGCAATGGTTGCTTTATGAGCTTCTTCTGAAACCAGTTTAGCGGACACTTTCACTTTTCCGTTATCAGTAAACTTCAAGGAATTGGTAATCAGATTCATAAAGATTTGCGACAAACGAACTTTATCTCCTATAAGAAACTCCGGTATCGTATCGTCAATATCTAAAAGAAGTTTGTTGTTGTTCTTTACCGCTAAAAACTGAACGCTTTCCACTATGGAATGCAACTCGTCCGAAAGGTTGAAAACAGTTTCTTCTAACGTGATTTTCTTCTCCTCTATTTTATATACCTGCAAAATGTCATTAACCAGCGACAACAGATACTTGGCCGAAAAACGCAGGGATTTGATGTATTTGCTGTTTTTAAGTTCTTTGTGCTCTTCGGTAAGCAATTCGGTTATGCCGACAACGCCATATAATGGTGTGCGCAATTCATGGGTTACGGTGGAGATGAATTGTTCTTTTAAACGGGAAGCTTCTTCGGCTTGATTTTTAGCCAGATACAAGGCTTCGTTGGCAATTTTTAACTCATTATTAATTTTGATACGACGCTTGTAGTTTTTAAACAAGGTATACACATACAGTAATAATATAGTCAGAATAACCAAAAACAAAGTAACGATTACTTTAGACTGATACAATGACCGCTGGTATTGAAAGTTTTCCTCTTCTATTTTATCGATTTGCCGCTTAGACTCATCAAGTTCAATTTGAAGTTCTTCGTACTTGGTGGCATCGAATCGGGTTTTATTGTAAATCTTATCTTTTAAGGTATTGTACTGATTCAGGTATTCATAAGCGTTTTTATAATCGCCACGCTGTTTGTAATGCTCGGAAAAATCATCATAAACCTCTATAGCGTGGGTTTCGATCAGTTCAGGTTTGTCCTGCTTGCAGTAATAAAGTGCTTCTTTAAAATAGGTTTCGGCTTTCTCGTATTGCTTTAAGTGGGTGTAATAGGTTCCTAATAGCGAGTTAATTGAAATATTAGCTTCCAGTTCATTCTCTTTTGCAAAGGTTTCTTCGGCTTTCTTCAAATATGGATAGCCTTCACTGTAAGCTTCGTCAGTAAAATAAGCGCTGGCGATGTTCAGGTTGAGATAGGCATTGGCAATCACATCACCAACTATATGCGAATAGACTTGCGACTTCTTATATTCCTCAATTGCCTTTTTAGGATTCTTCACCCGAAACGCATACACGTTTCCTAAATTGTTATATAACCAGTCTTTTATCGTATCGTTGTCGGTCTTTAACGCGTAAGCAATTCCTTTTTGGTAATAGTCAATAGCCTTTCTATAATCGGAGAATTCTTCGAAGTTTAAGGCAATAAGGTTATAGGATTTAGCAATAAGGACATTGTTATCCCTTTTTAAGGCGCCGTCTAAAGCTTTCTTGGCAACTTTAAGAGATTGTTCCGATTCGAGGTTTAACAAATGCTTACCCGACTGCTTAATAAGCAATTGCACTTCTTTATCGGTAGTTCCCACATCTTGGGAAAAGCCCGAAAAAGACAGTAATGCAACAAGCAGAAACGTAATTTTGTTAAATTTTATCACCTATACTTTTTAAAGAGGTCTAATTTAACAAAGTTGGATTACATCGCGTAATTTTTTTATAATATTTTGAAGTGAAATTGTTACAAATAAAAAGCGCCCCAATGGAGCGCTTTTTATAACAAAACTTCATTATTCATTTAAAAATAGTATGGCCCTGCCCAATCACTACTATCACCATTTTGACAATTAGCTCTTACGTAAAAAGCTTTCCACAAACAATACATACCACTTATGGCAATTGAATTATTCATGGTTGTATAGGCATTAGCTGTAGCAGATGGCTGATCACCTTGTTGCACAATACAAACCGTGTAACTACTTGGTGTTCCATAATCATAATGCCAAGACATAACTCTAGTTGCCCCACTTCCTACATTACAGGCTCCTGAAATAACATCACTGTTCAAACCATGAGGCTTAGGACAACTACCAACTGTGGTATAGGTATATTTGATAAAATTACTTGTATCTGTAGGCGCAGAAGAATTACAAACTGCTCTAACATAGAAATCATATGTAGTGCTATGCTGCATACCGTTAACTGTCAGATAATTGGAACTAAACTGAGTATTGGTATTAACTCTTGTTCCGTTACCTAGTGTAAAGCCTACAGGTCCATATTCAATTTCATAATACGAAGGAGAACCATCATTATAATACAAATTCAAACTTACACTTGTTGTATTGGATTGTTCAAACACTACCGAAGCCGTACCGTTACACTCGCCAGGATTTGTTGTAATACTGCTTTTTTTTTACGGTTTCAGACTTTTCAGTGGCACTGCATATTCCGGTAAAATAAAAATCGTATGTTGTACCCGGACTTAAATTCTCAATACCGATATAACTATTGGAAGTAATAACCGTTGTTCCGGTTCCTTGGGTAAATCCAGTTACACCATACTCTACCGTGGTTGAGTTCGCATTATTTCCGTTGTCGAAATAAAAACTAATCATCGTAGGGGTAATACTGCTAATACCGATGTTTTTTACTTTTCCGCAAGATGCTTCAGCTTCACCGCCGTCGCTTGAACAAGAATAGAATGTAGAAGTTGCTAAGGCAACAAACATAATAATTGAAAAAATAGTCTTTTTTGTCATAGAAATCCTTTTTATCGAATCAGTTTTTTGTATTTCAATCGTGTTGGTGCTACATCACCTAATCGTTTTTTACGGTTTTCTTCGTAATCTGAGAAACCACCTTCGAAGAAGTACACTTGTGAATCGCCTTCAAAAGCCAAAATATGCGTACAGATACGGTCTAAAAACCAACGGTCGTGGGAAATTACCACCGCACAACCAGCAAAGTTCTCCAAACCTTCTTCTAAAGCACGCAACGTATTGATGTCTAAGTCATTCGTAGGCTCATCCAAAAGCAATACGTTTCCTTCTTCTTTCAAAGTCATCGCTAAGTGCAGTCGGTTACGCTCTCCTCCGGATAAAGTGTTTACCTTTTTGTTCTGGTCACTTCCACCGAAATTGAAACGCGACAAATACGCTCTGGAATTAACCTGACGCCCGCCCATCATAATCAATTCTTGACCATCGCAGAAGTTTTCCCAAATGGATTTCTCCGGGTCGATGTTGGAATGTGTCTGATCTACATAAGCGATTTTCACGGTTTCTCCTGTGGCGAACTCTCCGCTATCTGGTTGTAACTCGTCCATAATCATTTTGAAAATGGTTGTTTTACCCGCACCATTTGGTCCGATAATCCCAACAATACCTGCTTGTGGTAAGGTAAAGTTCAAATCATCATACAAAATTTTATCGCCGTAAGCCTTAGCTACTTTTTTAGCGTCGATAACATTAGTTCCTAAACGTGGTCCGTTCGGGATGTACAACTCTAGTTTTTCATCAAGCTCTTTCTGATCTTCGTTTAACAAACGATCGTAGTTTTGTAAACGGGCTTTCTGTTTCGTCTGACGCCCTTTGGCTCCCTGACGTACCCAATCCAACTCACGTTCTAAGGTTTTACGACGTTTTGAAGCTACTTTTTCTTCCTGCTCCATACGTTTCGATTTCTGGTCTAACCAAGAAGAATAGTTCCCTTTCCAAGGAATACCTTCTCCTCTATCCAACTCCAAAATCCAACCTGCAACGTTATCTAAGAAATAACGGTCGTGCGTTACGGCAATGATGGTTCCTTTATATTGTTGTAAGTGCTGCTCTAACCAGTGTACCGACTCAGCATCTAAGTGGTTGGTAGGCTCATCCAATAACAAGACATCCGGCTGTTGTAATAACAATCGGCACAACGCCACACGACGACGCTCTCCTCCGGACAATACTTTAATTGGCGTATCGGCATCCGGACAACGTAAAGCGTCCATAGCGATTTCTAATTTGGTATCAATCTCCCAAGCACCAGCTGCGTCAATCTTATCTTGTAAATCCGCCTGACGGTCCATCAGTTTCTGCATCTTATCGGCATCTTCGTATACTTCCGGAAGCCCGAACATATCGTTGATTTTGTTGAATTCGTCCAGAATTGCCATTGTTTCGGCTACTCCTTCGCGTACGATTTCAATAACCGTTTTATTTTCGTCTAACAACGGCTCCTGCTCTAAATAGCCAACCGTGTAACCCGGTGCAAAGACCACATCACCCTGGTAATTTTTATCAACTCCGGCAATAATCTTCAGCAAAGACGATTTACCCGAACCGTTAAGTCCCAAGATTCCGATTTTAGCTCCGTAGAAGAAACTCAGGTAGATATCTTTTAATACCTGTTTGTTGGTAGATGAGTAGGTTTTACTCACGCGTGACATGGAAAATATCACTTTCTTATCATCAGACATAGTGTACTTGTTTGTTTAAGGTTACAAATATACATATTAAAGGAGATTTGTTGTAGTAAAATGATGCACTTCGGTTTTCTTACTTTTATGTTTTGGTTTCTTACAAATTTGGTATGGATTTTGCTTTACGCATGTACGGTACATATACGCTATATACACGCTATAAATACGCTATATATACGCTATATATGGTATTGTGATGTGGGTTTTGATTTTTAGTGTTATGTGATTACCAACCATTGTAAATGAATAATGGCTTATTTTTTCTTTTGTCTTGATACAAAAGAAACAAAAGATCAAGACTTGGAATACTCCGCCTAAAAATGAAGCAGCAGTACTAAATTATCCGAACTCGCTAGCGCTCAAACAGCGGATAATTCTTAACGGACTGCTACTCCATTTTCTTAACGGCTGCGCATTCCTAGGTCGCGTGGCTTGAAGAAAGAAAATAGGTTATTACATGAAGTATAATTGATTGACTAAATGATTTTATTTTATGGCAAAACAAAAAGGTATTATTAAGTTGGATGGGACTTTGGACGATATTACTTTCTATTTTAGAAAAGGAGTTGCTATTGCCCGAAAAAGTGGTGGTGGTTTTAATGGTAAAGCGATTAAGCAATCTTCCAACATGCAACGGGTGAGGGAAAATAGTAGCGAATTTGGCAATGTATCTAAAATCAAAAAGCTCATGAGGCTTGCTTTGGAACCTTATCTAAAGCTATTACATGACACTACCCAGCACGGTCGGATGATGGGTTTACTGCAAGAGATTAAGGTACTTGACACGCTATCGGAACGCGGAAAAAGAACGGTGTTCAACGGATTAAAAACTCCGGAAGGACGCGCATTGTTTACTTCTTTTTCATTTACCCCCAACGCTATACTTAAAGATAATATTGGCGGCAACTACAGCCTTGCTCCCACTACTTTTGCTTCGTTGGAGATCAGTAATCTGAATAAAAATTTAACTTTGAGTGCATCGGCCACATCGGTACAGCTACAACTGGTGGTGGTTACTTTTGATTTTGAGCATTTAAGAACAATAACACATCAAAGCACTCCTATCTCTCTTTCTAAAGCAAATACACTGAACGCCATAACCCTAGAACTGCCTTCTCAGCCGGATTTAAACAATCCGAATTTTGTGTTTTTACACTTTCAGGAGGTTCAGGAACTCAATGGTGTTTTGTATCCCTTAAAAGCTGTAACCAGCTTGGAATTGATTTGTTTGGATGTTATTTTTCCTGTTGTATAAGTATTCCTAAAAATCATACATGTCTAACATACGTATGTTGGTTTTGTATATATTTGTCATACATATAAGTAAGTTATGCACTATTCAGAAAAAACATGTCGGATAAAAAACCTTTTTCTTGTTTTGTAATCGAACCTCATTTTTACGATGATCTTAATTGGGATATGGATAAAATTGTAAAATACCTTGAGTTCATTCGTTTAAACATAAATGATTTATTCAAACACAAACATTCAAAATATTACATTATAGCATACAGAGACTTTTTAGGGAATTCTGCACCAGCTATAGGAGTCATAAATAACAATGCGATAGAATCAAAAGATTTTGACGATTTTGATGATTTATTTAACACAGTCGAAAAATGGGTGAACTCAATTGGTTTGGATACAATTGAAAATAAATCAAATGAACTTAATGTTCCGAAATGGAAAAAAATACTTGAACTTAAATATTATCCGAAAGAATGAACAGTGCATAACAGCGGTTTAGCCGCATTGCTGGTCTAAACTCTAAAAGAAAATCCTGCGGATTTTCATGCATTACATTTCATAATAAAATTCTTCGTAAATTGCCGCAACGACGGCTAAGCCTGAAACGTTATAAGCCATTTCAAAAAACGAGACGGGAATAAACAACCAAAAAATGAGAAAAAAAATTATTAGATTCCTAGCAACTATGAGTTTACTCATTTTCTTTTTTCCATTTTTTCAAATGTGTTCGGATAAAACCATAAAGGAAGAGTCAAGTTTTTTGAGAGCTTATTCAACAGCTAAAACTGAAAAAGAAAAAAACATTGCTTTCCAAAAAGCAAAAAAGGATTTTTCATTGAGTGGATTCGATTTAGCAATGGCTTTTGAACCTATTTTCTACTGTTTTACAGTAATTTTGATGCTTAATATTACAATATGGGTTTGTGTTTTTAGAGGACATAAGAAATTAATCTTCTTGGCTTTTCTTAATCTTGTCTTAATATTAATTTCCTTTGCGGTCATAGTCATATCATTTCCTATTTTAGGACAGATTAGATATGGAATGTATGCTTGCTTAATAAATGCTTCACTTCTATTCTATTTTATTTATAAAGATCAAGAAACGGCTTATAACAGCGGTTTAACGCAATAGCTCCTAACCTATTCTATTGAAAAATCCTGCGGATTTTCCAAAACCGATTTTCATAACATATTTTGTCGTAAATTGCCGCTACTGCGTCAAGCCGCAGAAACGTTAGCAGTAACTTTAAAATGAGAAACGTAAAAATTATATACGCAGTTTTATTTATTATACTTTCAATGTTTTTGTGGAAAGCATATAATTTTTTCAATCCTAATTATAAAAAATGTTTTGAACAAAACATAACTGAAATACAGGATAGAAAAACTGAACTTGATGAAATATCTAAAATTACTCTGCAAGAAATATCAAAAATTGATTTAGCAAATAATTCGATGAATTTAGATGATGTTTCAGTTGAATTGCGAGCTAAAATGGAACGTTTAGGCTTTAAAAGTTTTAGAATTGAAACTACTGGAAATTGTGCTGAAAAATATAGAATATACTATACTGTCTGGGAAAATTGGAACATCAACAATCTAAACAATGTCGAGATAGTATATTCTCCATGCGACGAAGAGACAAAAGAAGGTTTTCACAGTTTTGATGGAAACCATATAGATGTTTTTGGAGCTGGTGGAAATTGGAAAATTATTTCGGACACTGATTTTATATAAAAAGCTACTGCTAACAGCGGTTTAAAACCATTGCTGGTTCGGTGTTTAATAGGAAGAGCCAGTGTTTGCATTCTTTCTCCGAAAGTAGTAATTTCTCTAAACCTTTTCGGTATATTTGTGAAGGCTTGTGACAAAAATTCGCAACGGTTTCAAGCCGCAGAAACGTTAGCTACAATTTGAGAAAAACCGTGACTGAAACGAAAAACATAAATAATACAACGTCAAAAGAATGGTTAATTTTAATAACTGAATTCTTATCTAATCGTAATTCGAAATCGACAAAGACTATTTCGGAATTATTAGGCTCTGAAAACAAGAAATATAAAAGAAATGAACGAGGCTCGAAATTCTTAATTCCAAAAAACACGAATTTGAATTACGTTGCGATAAATCCTGATTTGGAGAATACTGAAACAGATAAACCTGTTACTTTTTTAGCATTTAGTGGTGAAAAACTGAATTTGAAATTGAATTATCTGACTGAATTGTTTCCAAATGTTGAATTAGTAGAAAACACCTATGATGGAGGAATTCAATTATTTTTTAATCCCGTAGATAATCAATTTGATTTTACAGCAGTCGCTTGTGAAATTTTTACTAACTATAAAACTCTTGATGAATTGAACGATGTAAACATAAATAGCATATCTTTTATGTTTAAACCAAATAAATTGAAAACGAGAGCTGGATATACAATGACAGATTAAAACTGTAGCTAACAGCAGTTTAGCGCTATCGCTCTAACTCTATTCTAACAGAAAATCCTGCGGATTTTCTAGCCACGCATTTCATAACAAAATTATTCTTAAATTGCCGCGACAGCACCAAGCTGCAGAAACGTTAGCAGTTATTTTATGAAAAACGTTATAAATAAAAAACAATTAGTGGTTTACGATAAATACGATGGAGATGCTGACGGTTTATTAAGGATAAACAATCTATCAGATATTGAAGTTTTTGAAAATCAAATTGATACTATTTGGAGCTTTATCGCAAATAAACTACAAGATATAAAACTTATCAATGAAAGACTTTGTTCTAAAGAATACTCAATAAATACATTGAAAGACTTAAAAGGAAATTGTGATACGGAAGTTTATGAAATTTTCATGTCTAAAATCAAAAAATATCAAAGTTTTAAAGAGATATCCAAACTGTTGAAAACAGTAAAAGGTAAAATAAGTTCAGAAACAGACGTAGTTTGGACAGGATTTGACAAACCAGAAATATTGATCACGAAAATAAATCTTGATATTGAAAAAATCGAATTTTGCGATTATGAGACATTAGAAAAAGTTAAAGTTGATTTTCTTCCAACATGCACTTATCAAGAATTATCATTATCTAATGGATGGGCTGAAGAATATTTGGAAATTGCTTCAAAATTTGATTTGCAGTATTCAATAATCACCGAAGAAAAAAACAATATTGTAGGTGGAAAAAAATGGTGGGAATTTTGGTAAAAAGTAAAAACAACTGCTAACAGCAGTTTAGCACTATCGCTCCTACTTTATTCTATTGAAAAATCCTGCGGATTTTCCAAAACTGATTTTCATAACATAATTAATCGTAAATTGCCGCGACAGCGCCAAGCTGCAGAAACGTTGTGCGTTATTTTGGCCAAACGAAACGAAAAACGAAAGAATGAGATTTTTAATTTTGCTTTTGCTAATTTTTGGCTGCGAGGCTAAAACCGAAAAAAAAGTTTCTAAAAAAGTAGAAACTCAAAATTCTATTGAGAAAAAAAACATAATTGAAAACAAAAAATTCTTTGTCGGAGATATTAACAATGATAAAATAAACGATACTGCATTTATAAATTTAAAACGGAATATCGAAACTAACGAAATTGAATGCGGAGAAAAAAACTGCTATATAAACATCAAATTTTCTAAAAATATTCCTGAAATAAGTTTTGACCAAAGTTTGGGTGTTTTTATTTCGAAAACTGAAGATTTGAATAATGACAATGCTAACGAAATAATCATTTTTTCTCAATCAAATGAAGGTTGGTGGAATTATATTTCTGTTTTTTCATTCAAAAACGGAACCTGGAATGAAATCGCAAAAACAAAAGCATTTGTTTCGGAAAATCAAGATTTTGAAAATAGAATAATAAAAGAAAACGGTAATTATTATTTAGTTGGAGAAGACCAATGGAACGAAGACGAAAACGGTGAATTTTTAAAAACTAAAGTAAAAATATAAAAACAACGCACAACAGCGGTTTTAAGAAATGGCTACGCCGGTTTATAATAGGAAGAGGCAGTGTTTGCATTTCTTCTTCGAAGTAAAGTTTTTTCTTTCAGTCTTTTCGGTATATTTGTAATGGCTAGTGTCGAATTTACGCCACTTCTTAAAGCCTCAAAACGTTGTAAATCATAGCTCCGGCTTACGATTCAATTTCTCTTTTTAAGCAAAATCCCATTTATTTTTATATGGTAATATTCTTGTGTTAAATAGATTATTTTGGGAAAATGCAAAAACTTTGCGCGAACCTAACGGAAGGTTTCATCACTTTGAAAGAACTATCGAATTTACAACTTCACTCCGCTCCTACTTTGTAGAAATTCTTTGGCGAGTTTCTTTATAGAATTTCTTTGTGGCTACTTTGTGGCTCAACTTGACGTTTACCTAATTGTTCTTTCTTCTCATTGACGGAAGGTTTAAATACTTTTTGAAACTGTGTGTGTTAAGTTTGTGGTTACTTTGTGTGCCAACAATTCGTGTCGCTACAATTTACAACACGGGTTTAGCGCAATTGCTAAAGCAACTCGCTAAATAAAAAATCCTGCGGATTTTGGTAACGCTATTTCATAACTTATTTTTCTTAAATTTACCGCAACGGCGCCAAGCCCAAAAACGTTAGCGGCAATAGTTTTACCAACCGTCAAAAAAAGAAATATGAAAACACTTTTTCGAATAATATTCTTTTCACTATTCTTGATATTTTCTTATTGCAACGAACCAAAAGTTAATGAAAAAACTAATAATGGTGATACAGAATACAATGAGTTTGTGGAATATTTGAAAGGTAAAAATATCAGTCTGTGCGAAATCAAAGAAATGAGAAAAAAAATACAAGAAAGTGCTAAGGTTTTAGCAGACAAAAAATATCCGAATTCTTTGGCGCAACATGATAAGTATATTGAGAGAATAGTCGACAGGGAAATAGGCACTGTTTTGGAAAAATATAACTTGAAAACAGAAGACTGGATTCAAGCTTGGAGATATGGAGATGAGTATTGTAAATAAAAACTACTGCCGCTAACAGCGGTTTAAAACCATTACTGGTTTTAGCTTTCTGTTGAAAATCCTTCGGATTTTCCAAAACCGTATTTCATAACAAATTTAATTGTAAATTACCGCAACGGTTTCAAGCCGCAACACGTTGTATACCATTAACAAAACTAAATCAGATCATGAATATTAAAATCATTTTATTAATTGTTTATTTAACACTTAGTTCATGTAATGGGCAAAAAAAAGAACCTTCATTTGAAATTCAAGAAGAAAATCAGGTCACAATAAAAGTCAATAACCAAACTAATCAAACTTTAGAATATTTAGCAAATAGTTCAATTGAAATTATTTCTCTATGTAAATATAATATTGATAGGGAATACACTTTAGATTTTTATTTTCATATTACAGAAAAAAATAAAGAATTAATTATAGTTGAATACTTTTCGAATCCATGTGAAGAAAAACAAGGAAATGTAAATAAATTAATTCAGAAAAATACAATTCCTATTGAAAAAATCGGTTATCTAGAAATTGAAGATTTTCCTACAACCAACTTTGTGGATAATTCAGATAGAAAATTTAGGCAACTTTTTATAACTATGGAATACAACACGAAATCCATATCTAAAGAATTTACTGAATCTCGGGGAAATAGTTTCTATTCTGACACAGAAAAAGCAAATGTTATTATCTTAGAAATTCCTAAAGAAAATGTAGAAAGAATAAAAAAAGCAATTGAACATTTAGTAACTGAATTTAAAAATTAACGGTATACAACAGCGGTTTTGAGCTATTGGGTTTTGGGTGCGTATCGGTAAAGATTAGTGTTTGCACTTTCTTCTCTGAAGTGAGGTTTTTTCTTTCAGACTTTTCGGTATATTTGTAAACATCAGTAACAAAAATCCCCACCAGCTCAAAGCCGGCGGGACGTTAGCAGTAATTTTAAAAAACTATTCTGATTTAGAGCAATGAAAAGAATAATATCTTTGGGTATATTAACACTTTTTGTAAGTTGTATGTCAACCAAAACAAACGATGCTGAAGAAGCATTTAGATATTGGTCAGGAAGCAAATCTCCTAAAGAAATTAAATTAATAAAAGGAGAATACTATCAATCCGGACATTTTACTCTTGAATATGAATTGTTTTTAAAATTCAAAACTAACAAAAAATGGTTTAAAGAATTTGTTAGACAAAATAATCTTGAAATTGATACCACGGGAAATAATTGGTCTAGATTCACTGAATTACCTAATTGGTTTAAAACTAATGATGATTATATCATTTATGCAAAAGATCAGCATGATGATTTTGAACGCTCCAGATATTTTCTAAATCCTAAAAACGGAATATGTTACATTTATGAAACTGTTGGAATGTAAAGATAAAAACTACTGCTAACAGCGGTTTAAAACCATTGCTGGTTTTACCTTTTAAATGAAAATCCTTCGGATTTTCCAAAGCCACATTTCATAACAAATAATTCGTAAATTGCCGCAACGGTTTTAAGCCGCAACACGTTATAGGCAATAGCACAAAAAATCTAACTTCAGTTCAAAAATATGCTTGAAATAATCCAAAAACTAATTAATTATATTGGAACAGGAAACTGTATCACAATAATTACTTTTATTATCTGTGTAATTCTTTCATACTATTTATATTTTAAAACATTCTACAGATTGGTTTATACAACGCAAACCATTTGTAAAACCTGTGAAAGTTTTGATGATTGGAAAAGCGAAGGAAAAGAATTTAATACCAGAATAATAATTTTTAATAATGGCCGCAAGACAATTTCTAAACAGCAAATAGAAAAGCTCGAAATTGTGTCAAGTCATAAAATTAAAGAAGTATTATTGACCAAAAAAATTGATAATCTTTCTGTTTCAATCAATGATAAAATTGCTAAAATTCAAATTGAATATTTAGATTCATCTGATTTTATTGTTTTAGAAGTAATCCATAATGGATATGTAATACTTGACGGTAGAATTGAAGAAACAGGCAAATTATTACACACAGAAACTAAAAATTGGATACTAATTAATGGTATTATCATTGTCCCTCTAATTATCTTGTTATTTTATAATATGTACAATTTTTTAGGCAAGGACGAGCCTCAAGTTATGCCAGTATTAATAAATCTAATATTTGCATATGGTATAGCAATGTCACTTAGATTCATTCATAAATTATTCTTCATTCCAGATAGTTTAACTGCAAAATATGCTGATTCTAAAGATAAATGGAATACAGAATTTAAGAAGTAATAGCTACTGCCTATAACAGCAGTTTTGTGTTATTGCTAGTTTTGGGCTTCTTTGGAAAAAACTCCGTTTTTTCCAATTTGGTTTTGTACTTGCAAACTTTTAGTTAAATTTACGCAACAACACAAAGCCGGCTGGACGTTAGCTGTAAGTTTGTAAAAACGTAAAAATGAAAAACATCTTAATTTTAATCACTTTAATTTTAGTTTCTTGTAATTCTAATGACAAATCTAAAAGTGAATCTGACGTAACCTCCAGAGTGTTAATTAATGACAACAACAAGTACAACTCTTATTTAATTGAAAACTTAAATCGTAAGGTTCGTGAAAGCTCAAAGAATAGTGAAATTGTAAAATATGATAGTCTAACTAAAAACTATCTAAATTATTTGTCTGAAGTAGAAACTGAAATCACAAATAAATCTTCCGAGATCTTTTTTCAAGGAGATGAATATTCATCAAAAGGAAAAGAATTTATAAGCAAAACAAACGCATACAAAACTGAAATAGAAAAGATTGTAGAATCCGAGAATTTAAAGAAGAGAATTAATTTAGTTTTAAACACAAATGACGTTCAACAGCCGAAAAATGTAACCGAAATTGCTGAAAACAACGAAACTAATAACCATGCAATTGGTGAAATATCAATTTTCTATCTAGACTATTATTACAAGGGTTCAACTAAATATCAATCTTTATCATTTTTAAGCAGTAAAAAGCGAAGCATATTGGAAATAGAGAATGAATTCATTATTTCTTATGATAAATAAAACCTACAGCTAACAGCGGTTTAAAACCATTGCTGGTTTTAGTCTTCAGTTGAAAATCCTTCGGATTTTCCAAAACTGCATTTCATAACAAAAAAATCGTAAATTGCCGCAACGGTTTCAAGCCGCAGAAACGTTAGCAGTAATGCGACCAAAATTGTAAAATCATAATGAAAAATCAAAATAATATATATAAGCTTTTAGATTTAATTCAAGAAAAGCCTCAGTTATATATTGGGGATAAAAAATTATCAACTTTATGCAATAATATCAACGGTTATAATTTATACTGCTTAAATAATGATATAAAAGAAAATACGCTACCTAAATGGGAAGAATTTAATGATTTTGTAGCTAGCGAATTGAATTATAATGAGTCAACTTCTGGTTACAAAAACATGATACTTGAAAAAAATAACTTTAATGAACTGATTTCGTTCAATAAGTTCTATGAACTTTTAAAAAAATTTAGAAATGAATAAATACAACTCAATCATAGCCAATATTGTTGCTTTTGGACCAGTAATCGCTTTTAACATTTATTTTTTTTCAACCAAAACACCAGGAAGCGGGATTGATTTTTCTGCAGTAATTTACAGTGGTATAATTGCTATGATTTCATTTGCGTTAGCTAAATCAATTCGTGAGAAAGGCAAAGCAAAATAAGATTAATGCACTACTGCTAACAGCGGTTTAAAACCATTACTGGTTTTAGCTTTCTGTTGAAAATCCTTCGGATTTTCCAAAACCGATTTTCATAACATATTTTGTCGTAAATTGCCGCAACGGTTTTAAGCCGCAACACGTTAGCAGCTATTATGCCAAACTATGGGAGAAAAAACATACTTAAGAAATGATTTTCCAAATTCAACCGAGTTATACAATATTAATTCGAGAATAAAAGATTGGGATTATTCCGAAATCAACGGTGTTGGTTTTTACCAAAAATATACTGGACATTATGGTCATATTGAAATAAAAATATCAAAAAGTAAAGACTTACATTCTCATCAATTAATTAACAATTTGAATGAAAATCAACTACCAACGATTTACTTAAATGAAGTAATTAATTGTTTAAATTTCCTAATCTCATATATATCTGGAATAAAAGGTGAAAGAATTAATTTTAAATTCGAAATTATTGATGGAAGTTTTCATATAACAGAATCAAAGCGAACAGATTTTCAAGTTGCTACTTTTTATTCAATAATTGATTGCTTTGACAAATCTATAAGGCAAATTTCCGCGAAAGATTTAGAAATGATTAATAATTGTAAGGAGTTAAATAAAAAATAACAGCTGCTAACAGCGGTTTAAAACCATTGTTGGTTTTAGATATTTGTTGAAAATCCTTCGGATTTTCCAAAACCGCATTTCATAACAAATAATTCGTAAATTGCCACAACGGTTTCAAGCCGCAACACGTTAGCGGTAATTATTTAAGCGACAGTTTTAAAATGAGATATCTAATTATATTAACATTCTTTTTTTGCAATATTTTGAACGCTCAAAGTTGTAAAAATTTGAAAACTGGAGTGTTTACAATAAAAATTAAAGAAGTTGAGTTTATTGTAAAGCGAACAGAGAAAAAAGAAATAGTTAGTAGTAAATACGGAACTGTTAAGCATAAAATAAAATGGATTTCTGAATGTAAATACATTTTATTTAATAGAAGACCAAAATTTAATGGAATCAAAAGCGATATAAAAATTGAACACTTGAATGAACAAAATGTAGATACTATTTACAACGATGTTGTTGAAAACAATGAAAGAGAATTCAAAATTTTATCGTCTGATAAAAATTCTAATGTTACGGTTGAATATATATACAAAAAAGATAACTACCGCTAACAGCGGTTTTATAAAATTGGGGCTTGAGTGTTTAATGGAATGATCTTTTCGTACATTTGACTTCAGTCTTAATGGAATGGTTCGGGAAAAAAATCCCCAACTTTATAAAGCCGGCGGGACGTTAGCGACTATTTTGGGCCACGCGAAATCTTGAAAATTTTAATTATATTTGTAAATGCAAAATGAGTTAAAAAATGAATTACACAATATCCTTTCAGGAAAGAGCGAAGTTAGGTTTGGAGCAATTATCCAAGCAATCGCCTGTTACCTTAATGATGGCGAGAAAACAAGCTCAATTATTGAAATCGACAAGCATTTCAAAAGTCAAGAAACAACGAGGTTAGAAAATTATATTTCTAAAGAAAACCTTTGGATTCACAATATTGATTTTACACAATATGTAAGTGAAGGAGCCGAACAAAAAGTATATCTAAATGATAGTGAACATGTTTTAAAGCTTAATGACGCGATTTATTACAGTTCTTGGAAAGATTACTTTTATAATTTGCTATTACACAACTACTTTTTCTCCGACACAGCATACGAATTACTTGGTTTTACTAAAGATAATGAAACGCTTTATGCAGTTGTAAAACAAAATTACGTTTCAATTACTTCAAATACTGACCTTTCAAAGGTAAAAACTTTTTTAACTTTAAATGGTTTCGAAAACAATCGAAATAATGATTATATCAATCGAGAACTAGGGATAATTTTGGAAGATCTACATGATGAAAATGTGTTAACTCAAAATGAAATTCTTTACTTTATTGACACTGTTTTTTATTTAACGGATGTGTTCTGGAAAAATTGATTAGAAAAACAGTCGCTAACAACAGTTTGGCAAAATTGCTGGTTCAGTCTTTACCAAGAAACTTCTGTTTTGCATTCTTTCTCCGAAAGACGTATTTTCTTTCAAACCTTTTCGGTATATTTGTGAGCAACAGTAATAAAATTCCGCAACTTTACCAAGCTGCAACACGTTAGCGGCAATTCTTAAACAACAATAGTGAATAATTAGCCTATAAAATGAACAGACTTCAAGAGATGAGTTTTGTTAGTGAAATTGTGTTACAATCAAAAATTGCACAAAGAGCAGGTGAACGCTTACAAACTGCAAATGACAATTTAGATAACATTGAAGTGTGGGGCTCAATTCAATCCATTCTTGTAGCTGCTGGAAACGTTTCAAAGATTCTTTGGCCAACATACAACAGACATGCAAAGCGTGGTGAAAAATTAAGACAAATACTTCAAATCAAAGACGACAACCCTATTTCCGAACGTAGATTTCGAAATCATTTCGAACATTATGATAGTCGAATTGAGGAATGGTATGATGGTCAAGGTTCTTATATTGACTTGGCGATGAATCCAGATCTTCTCGGAAAAAGTCACGAAAGAATTGATCGTGGATATAATTCATTTAATAACACTTTAATATTTCGCGGTGAATTACTGGATTTGGACGAAGTATTAAATGCGATTAAAGAAATACATAATAGCTGCAAACAATATGGATATAATTGGTAGAACTGCCGCTAACAGCGGTTTAAAACCATTGCTCGGTTTTAACTTCAAATGAAAATCCTGCGGATTTTCAAGCGCCGCATTTCATAACAAATAATTCGTAAATTGCCGCAACAGGTTTTAAGCCTCAAAACGTTAGCCGTCATACTAAAAAAACAGAACGTAAAACACTGTAAACAAATAAAAATTAATGAAAAAACTAAAATATTCACTTTTATCGGGATTAGTTTTTGGAATTATAGTTGGAATATATTGTTATGCTACCGGCAAAAAAGAAATTGCAATTGTGGCATCAGTTTTTTGCTTCTTAACTTTTAGTATTGTTTCATATTTCAAACTGTTTTCAAAAATTGATTTTAGTGAAGAGTTTGAAAAAATAGACAAAAAATCAATAGTTTATTCAGGATTAGCAAATCACTTTAAAGACAATATTTCAGTTGGTGGTACTTTGTATTTACTCGAGAATAAAATTATTTTTCAAACAAATGCAATTAATTTTGCGAAAAGACACCAGAAAATAATTGAACTGAACGAAATTGACAAAACTGATTTTAGAAAAACTATGGGCTTAATAAATAATGGAATATATATTAAGACAAAAGACAACGTTACGGAAGAATTTGTTGTGAATAAAAGAGAAACTTGGAAAGAGCAAATTGAAAAAGTAATGAAAATAAATTCGAGTGAAATCGAAAAACAAATCTAAATAGAAAGAAGTACGAACGGCTAACAGCGGTTTTGAGCGAGCGAGGCTTTGGTTTATAATAGGAAAAGACAGTCTTTGCACTTTCTCTTTCGTTTGAAAATTTTTCTTCCAATCTTTTCGGTATATTTGTAAGCATCAGCAATAAAACTCCTCGCCAGCTCAAAGCCGGCGGGACGTTATAAGCCATTTTATGAAAACGAAACCTTCATTTAAAACATTTACGTTATTACTACTATTGATATCAATAGTAAGTTGCAATCAATCAAAACTTCCTAAAAACTCAAAGATTACTGCAAAATACATTGTTTTTAATCATGACATTAGTAAGAGAACTATTGAAGATTTTAACAATGTAAAAGAAATAACTAACGGTAATGAAATTACTCATCCTTTCGTTGTGGATAAAGAATTTCATGATTTAGAATACTCGTTTATAATATATCCTGAAGGAACTCTAGAGAAAATACATGAATATAAATATGGTGAATACAATTTATACCCTAAATACCAAATAGAGTTGGACACTATTGATAGAGAAAAAATTGGAATAGGATTTATGATCAAACTAGATGAAAAACTAAATCAAATTATAGATGGTCAAGACACTCTAAAAATTTTAAATGTTTACCAAACAGAAAAATTAATCCGAGTTGACAAGCCAGAAAACAAGGGAAGAATTGCATTTTATCAGTATAAATAAAAACGGCTTATAACAGCGGTTTTGTGCAAGTGGGGTTCGGTCTATAATAGGAAGAGCCAGTGTTTGCACTTTCTTCTCCGAAGTAAGGTTTACTCTTTCAATCTTTTCGGTATATTTGTAAGCAACAGTAACAAAAATCCCCACCTGCTCAAAGCCGGTAAACGTTAACTGTTATTCTACCTCACTAGATAGAAATTAGCTCTAAACTATAGAACTTAAACAAAAAGTGTTATTTTTAGCCATTAGAAATAAATTATTATTATCAAATGGCAAATAGTAGAACAGAAAAAGAACTTTTAATTGAAATAGTTGCGTATTTCGATACTTATATTTTTGAAAATCATATCAACGCTGCACTAAAAGTTCATTCAAAACTCAAATCTTATAATATTAATCCTATTGTAGTAAAATATTTGTCAAAAGTTTTAGAAGGTAATTATAGTCCGGAAGGTGTAGCAAAAGCTCTTTATTATCCACGAGTTTTAGGAACTTCAATAAATACTTCATTTGGAACAAGAATTCAAAATATGTTTGTTGAACTCCAAATTGCTGATGGTTCATTAATACCTGGAATGGATATTGAATTTCATGACAAAATCGATAATAGAAAAAAATGGTGCCAATTAAAATCTGGTCCAAACACTATAAATTCAGAGGATGTAAAACCATTAATCAAAAAGTTCACAAACACAATTCAGTTAGCGAGAACTAACAGAGCGTTAAAAGATGTAAACAATACAGATTTCATTGTGGGTGTGCTTTATGGAGAAACTTCTGAACTAAGTATGCATTATAAAGAAATTGACAAATTTCATCCAGTTATAGTTGGAAAAGAATTTTGGCACAGAATAACAGGATATCCAAATTTCTATGATGGACTTGTTTCTGCATTACATGAAACGATAAATAATCTTGACACAAAAGATTTTATAAAAATAGGATGTGATGAACTAGCTGAAGAAATTAAAAACTCACCTTTATTCCATTTTTAATTTAGCATAATATTGATTTAAAAATTTGACAATCGAATACCCAACTTCTTTACCCAAATTTACAGGAACAGCATTTCCTATTTGTTTATATTGTTGAGCTATAGAGCCTTCAAATTTCCAATCGTCTGGAAAAGTTTGAATTCTCGCATATTCTCGAACCGTAAACGGTCGAGTTTCTTCGGGATGACATCTTTCTGTTTGCTTTTGTGCAGGACTACAAGTCAATGTTAAACAAGGTTCATCCCAACCTATTCTTCTTGCAATCCCAGTTTTTCCACCACCAAGATGGAAACTTCCTCCCATAAATTCTTTTTGAATATCTAAAGGTAAATCTCTCCAATAACCTTTTTGTGGTACTAATTTCAAAACATCAATTTTGCTTTTTGGGTATTTTGAACCTTCTGATTTTGGAACATCACAATCGAATAATTCACCTTTTTTCAAAGCATCTTTTAAATTATAAACTCTCTTATAAGGTTTTGGATATTCATATTTTAAATCAATATCTTTTCTAATTCCAACTAAAATTAATCGTTCACGTTTTTGCGGAACATTAAAATTTATTGCTTTTAAAACTTGAACAGGAACAACATTATATCCAATTTCATCCAAAATAGAAATCATTCCTTGAAGCGTTTTACCATTTTCGTGACTCAGCAAGCCACGAACATTTTCACCAATACAAATCGGAGGATTTACTTCCTTAACAACTCTAGCAAATTCATAAAACAAAGTTCCTCTTGCGTCGGCTAAACCTAATTTTTTTCCAGCATAACTAAATGCCTGACAAGGAAATCCACCAGTTACAATATCAACTTTGTTTTCATATTCAGTAAAACTAAAAGATTTAATATCTCCTTCTAAGACATTCCAATTTGGACGATTTTTTCTTAATGTTTGGCAAGCCCATTTATCAATTTCATTTAAAGCTACACATTTCAAACCAACTTTTTCCATACCAACAGCTAAACCACCAGCTCCAGCAAAAAGTTCCAAAACAGTATATTCATTCTTTGGTTCAACATAGTTTGAAACAGTTTCTTTAACATTATCTTCTAAAAAATCAGCAAATAAAGTATCAACTTCAGATTTTCTGTAAACCCTATAATTACTCATAGGTTCACGAACTGCAGTCAATTTTCCTTCTTTATCCCAACGCCTTAAAGTTTCTTTACTTTTACCAATATACTCAGCAGTTTCCGAAAGTGTTAAATACTCACTCATAACCAAATTGTTTAACCTTACACAATGGTTACAAATTTAAAAGAAAAATCGGAACAACCAAATTAAAGAAAAGAAAAAAAGAACAACAGTTAACAGCGGTTTAAAACCATTGCTGGTTTTAGCTTTCAGTTGAAAATCCATCGGATTTTCCAAAACCGCATTTCATAAGAAATTAAATCGTAAATTGCCGCAACGGTTTCAAGCCGCAGAAACGTTAGCAAATATTAGATAAAAAATGAGAATTAAAATTTTAGCAATTTTATTTACAGGTGTACTTTTTACATCTTGTGGAACTTCATTGAAGACCAACTTAACTAATAACTTTCAAAGGGAAAAACTTAACAACGAGGAGGTTTTTATTGTTTATAATGAAAGTAAACTTCCAAAAGAATCTAAGAAAATCGGTGATATAAAAATCGGTGATTCTGGTTTTTCAACAAAATGCTCAAAAGAAGAGGTTCTAAATGATGCAAAAAATGCTGCAAAAGCTAACAATTCAAATATTATTCTGATAGACGAATTAAAAGAGCCGAGCTTTGGAAGTTCTTGTTATAGATTAAAAGCACGTATTTTCTATAACAATTCTTCAAGCATGGATGAATTATGGGGTAAAAGCAATAACACTTTTGATGAAAATGCGGATTATGCTTTAATTCATTTTATTTGCAAAGGTGAAAATCCTAGCGGTTGGACTTATATGAAAGCAGGATTAGTTGGTGGAAAATATACTTTATCCTATAATGATGAAAACTTTAAAATATCAGAATACAGTGTTATCACTAAAAAAATAAAAAAAGAAGGTTTACTCAAGATTAATGCAACTTCATTTACCAGAAATGGTGATGTCGAAATAGATTTCAAAAATGGACGCGAATATTTTGTATCCTTAACAACTCACACAAATATAGGGACAAGGGTTGTTTTGGAAAAAATTTCAACAATTGAAGGAAGACAATTAAAACAAGATATTGAAAAAATTTCAGCAGAAATTCAAGAATACGAATTACGCAAAGAAAAAAACAAATAACATTTGCTAAAAGCGGTTTAAAACCATAACTAGCTCTGTCCATAATAAGACGAATTACTTGTTATTTTCTCAAAAAAATCTTGGTATCTTTATAATACTCAACAAAAAAACTTGAAAATCATGGCAAATCAATCAAAAAATCCGTTTACATGGGTTGAGATCTATGTAAATGATATGAACAGAGCTCAAAAATTTTATGAAACTGTTCTGGATATTCAAATGACATCACTCCCGATGCCTGACGGAATGGATAACATGCAAATGCTAAGCTTTCCTTGGGCTGAAGGTGAAAGAAACATTAGCGGAGCTTTGGTAAAAATGGATGACATGACAGCCGGTGCTGGTGGAACATTAGTTTATTTCGCTTGTGAAGATTGCTCAATGGAAGAAAATCGGGTGGAAAATGCCGGTGGAAAAGTTTGCCAACCTAAAATGGCAATCGGAGATTATGGTTTCTGCTCCATAATTATGGACACCGAAGGAAATACAATTGGACTACATTCCATGAAATAAAAATCATTCTCAAAATCAGCTATAAAACAAAAGCCATCTTACAATCTGCAAGATGGCTTTTTAAATAATTGAGACTTCGAAAAATTACTTCCAGCCGCCTCCTAAAGCGCGATACACAGCAATCATCGCGTTGATTTGCTGCATTTTAGTTTCTACAAGATCGAATTTGGATTCCAAAGCATCGCGTTGTGTTAACAAAACTTCCATATAATCAGCTCGGGTTGATTTGAACAAATCGTTTGCAATAGTAACCGATTGATTCATCGCTTCAACCTGTTGTGCTTTCAACTCAAAAGCTTTTCTGGAATTTTCAATTTTATTCTGCAGATTGCTTACTTCAACATACGCATTTAAAAGTACTTTTTCGTATTCGTAAACCGCCTGAATCTGTTTGGCATTGGCTGTGTTGAAACTTGCTTTAATTGCATTTCGGTTCAATAACGGAGCTGCTAAATCACCTACAACATTGTAAAGCAACGATTCCGGAGTTGTAAACAAATACGAAGGTTTGAACGCCTGAAAACCAACTCCTGCCGAAATTCCCAATGATGGATAAAAACGTGCCTTTGCAGATTTTACATCAAATTTTGTTGCCTGAAGTTCCAATTCAGCCTGTTTGATATCTGGTCGGTTTTCCAACAGTTGAGCCGGAATACCTATGTGAACTTCTTTCGGATTAAAAGCAAAGAACGTTGATGCATCTCTATCAACATGCTGAGGAAATCGGCCTACCAAAAAGTTAATTCGGTTTTCGGTTTCGGTTATCTTCTGAAGGATATTGAATTGCAGACTTTTCGTATCCAACACTTGAGCCTGAAACCTGCGAACTGCCAATTCATTAACTCGTGCGGCTTCTTTCTGTAATTTTACTACTTCAAAAGCATTATTCTGAATGGCAATATTCTGATTTACAATTTCCAACTGATTGTCTAGCGCAATTAATTCATAATACGAATCTGCAATCTCCGAAATAAGATTCGTTACCATAAAATTTCTGCCTTCTACAGAAGCCAAATAACGACTTATAGCCGATTTTTTAGCATTGCGCAATTTTCCCCAAACATCTACTTCCCATGTCGCATAAGCACCAACCATGTAATCCTGAAGCGGTTCTGGTGTTTCCACTCCGGGTTTGATTTCGGTCGTAGCATCATTGGCCCCTTTACTGGTATAACGACCAACTTTATCCACTCCTGCTCCGCCGCGCAATCCTACGAATGGTAAATATTCTCCTTTTCGGGTTTTCACTTCGTTACGGGCAATTTCGATTTCCTGCATGGCAATATTTAACTCCTGATTGTTTGCCAATGCAGTTTCAATTAGGGTTTTCAAATTGGTATCCGAAAAATACGCACTCCATTTTTCTTTTGCCGTATTTACAGTATCGCTAGACGTCGAATATTGTTCTGGTAGTTTAAGATTCGATTGCCTTTCAGCTGTACTTGGAGTTTTACAACTTACTACACTTAAAACAATTGCTGCAATTGCTAAGTATTTCATCATACTATTTTTTTTCATTTTTCTGATTTTCTTCAAGCTGATCGTCATCTTCTTCTTCTTTGAAATTATCAATAAGCTGTACAAAGTCTGCGGACAATGTACTTTCGTCTTCGTTTTTAATAAGTTTTCTGCCATCGGCCAAGGTTCCGAAGATGTAATACAAGCCCGGAACAATAATTACTCCGAAAAGCGTTCCGAATAACATTCCGCCCAATGCCGAGGCACCAATGGTTTTATTACCGATGGCTCCTGCTCCACTTGCGATAATCAACGGAATCAACCCTGCGATGAAAGCGAACGATGTCATCAAGATAGGTCTGAAACGTACTTTTGAACCTTCAATAGCGGCTTCTAAAACCGTTAAACCTTCCTGATGTTTCTGAATAGCAAATTCGACTATCAATACTGCGTTTTTACCGAGTAAACCGACGAGCATAATCAATCCGATTTGGGCATAAATATCGTTCTGTAAGCCCATTAATTGCAGTAATAAGAACGAACCAAAAACTCCAACCGGTAACGAGAAAATTACCGCCAACGGAATTATAAAACTTTCATATTGAGCGGCTAAAACTAAATACACGAATACCAAAACCACTAAGAAAACATACAACGATTCGTTTCCGCGAAGTGCTTCATCATACGAAAGTCCTTCCCAAGCGATGTCGTATCCGTTTGGTAATGTTTCTTTAGCTACTATTTTGATTGCATCAATTGCATCTGCCGTTGTATATCCTTTAGCCGGTAAACCTTGAATAGCTGATGAATTATACATATTGTAACGTGTAATCTCATTCGGTCCTTGTGATTTAACCAATTTCATGAAAGCCGAATACGGTACCATTTCGCCCTGATCATTTTTCACATACAAATCCAGGATGTCTGACGGTAATCTTCTGTATTTCGGATCGGATTGTACATACACTTTGAAGAAACGTCCGAATTTGATAAATCCTTGCTCGTACGTACTACCAATCAAAATGTTCAGATTTTCCATAGCTTTCCCGATGGAAACACCTTTCTGCATCGCCAAATCATTGTCCACTTCCAATTCAAACTGCGGATAATTAGCTGCGAAGAATGTAAACAAACCTGTTAGCTCTTTTCGCTTACTCAAATTGTTCATGAATTCTTTGTTCACACGGTCGAACTCATGGTAATCAGTATCGGTATTTTTATCCAACAAACGCATCGAGAAACCTCCTGAAGAACCAAATCCCGGAATGGCCGGTGGCTCAAAGAACTCAATAACCGCTCCTAAGCCTCTGGTTTTTTCTTCCAGTTCTTCCATGATTTCTTTTACGTTTTTATCACGGTCAGACCATTCTTTTAAGTTGATAAGACACGTTCCGGCATTCGAACCACGTCCTTCAGTCATGATTTCATAGCCCGCCAAAGATGAAACCGATTCAATTCCATCTACAGATTCACAGATTTTCTGCAATTTCTGAGAAACCTGATTGGTACGCTCTAAAGTGGAACCCGGTGGTGTTTGAACTATGGCATAAATCGTTCCTTGATCTTCACTCGGAATAAATCCAGAAGGTAAAATTTGGTTTTCGACAAAGATGGCTCCACAGAAAACTAAGAGAATTCCAAAAGTTAGCCATCTTCGGTTTACAATGGATTTTAAAATCGTTACATATTTTCCGGTAAGTTTATCAAAGCCTCTGTTGAAGGCGTCTAAAGCTTTTGTTACAATATTGCTTTTCTTCGGATGTCCGTGATGATTCTTTAATAACATCGCACACAAAACCGGAGTTAAGGTTAATGCGATAATAGCCGAAATTACAATCGAACTCGCCATGGTGATGGAAAACTGTCGGTAGAAAGTTCCTACCGGTCCGGACATGAAGGAAATCGGTAAGAAAACGGAAACCATTACCGCAGTAATCGCGATAATTGCTCCACTGATTTCTCCCAATACTTTCTTAACTGCTTTATACGGCGTGATATTCGGTTCTTCATCAAACTTGGCGTGAACGGCTTCGACGACGACAATCGCATCATCGACTACAATTCCGATGGCCAGTACAAGGGCAAAAAGGGTTACGAGGTTAATCGACAATCCGAAGAACTGAATCACAAAGAAGGCTCCGATTAAGGAAACCGGCACCGCCAAAATAGGAATCAAGGTCGAACGCCAATCTCCTAAAAATACAAACACCACAAGGGCAACCAAAATAAACGCATCTCGAAGCGTATGAATCACTTGCTCAATCGAAGCGTCAAGGAATTGCGAAACGTCATAACTGATTTTATAATCCATGCCTGGTGGAAACGTAGCTTTCATTTCCTCAAGACGGGCTTTTACTTCTGCAATTACATCACTGGCGTTACTTCCGTAGTTTTGCTTCAACACGATTGCTGCTGATGGATGTCCGTCCAAATTGGAATAAATATCGAAGAATTCACTTCCTAACTCTGTCGTGGCGATATCTTTTAAGTGGATGCTTTCCCCTTTGGAATTGGCTCGTACAACGATTTTATCGTATTGTTCTGGCTTGTTGTATTGTCCTTTGTACGTTAAAACATATTCTAACGATTGCGCGGAAATACCCGAACTTTGTCCTATCCTACCCGGTCTTCCGATGATACTCTGTTCTTTCAAAGCATCCATTACTTCTTCTACGGAAATGTTGTACGCACGCATTCTGTCCAGTTTCAACCAAACACGCATCGCATACGTTCTGCTTCCTAAAATCTGAGAACGGGCAACTCCTTTAATACGGTTGATTTCAGGAATCATTTTCACACTGGCGTAGTTGTACAAAAACTTCTCGTCCATGCTTTTGTCTTTAGCATAGAGGTTTACGTACATCAACATACTCGGCTGAATCGGTGTAATAATAACTCCTTCACGCTGAACTAATTCCGGCAGAAGCGGCATCACCTGATCGACCCTGGTTTTCACCCGAATTACGGCTTCACTCGGATCAGTTCCCGGTTCAAAAATAATACGCAAGGTTGCTTCACCGGCACTGGTGGCATCGGTAGCGATATAACGCATATCCTGTACGCCATTCAAAGAGTTTTCTAAGGTAATTAATGTGGATTTCACCAAAACATCGGCACTCGAACCTGGATACGCGATGAAAATATTAACAGTTGTAGGCGCAATTTGTGGAAACTGCGAAATCGGTAATTGCTTGATAGCCAAGGAACCGACAAATAGAATTACGACCGAAATGACAATAGCAAATACAGGTCGATGTATAAATCTACTAAACATTTTACTAAACTTTTAGGATTAACAATCGGTTACTCAGCGTATAGTTCAAGATTCGAAATCACTTGTTCCGGCTGGTGGAATTTGGCGTGAATCTTCTCGTTCTCTTTTACCTGACGTAATCCTTCAAGTAGTATTTTGTCGTTTACCGATATACCGCTAACAGCATACAAATGAGGTAGTTCTGCAACAATTTTAATTTCTCTGGATTTTACTTCGCTGTTCTTGTCGATTACAAAAACATACTTTTTGTCCAAAACTTCAAATGTGGCTTTCTGTGGAATCAATAAAGCGTTTTTCAATGGTAAAGTAACCTGAATGTTTCCGGTTTCGCCATGACGCAACAACCCTTTCGGATTTGGGAAAGTCGCTCTGAAAGGAATGTTTCCGGTTTCGTTATTGAAGTCTGCTTCAACTGTTTCAACCATTCCCGGATAGTCGAAAAACTTATTGTTTGCCATTACAAGATTCACTTTCTCTTTCACTGAACCGTTTGAATTGGCTTTGAAATCTAAATATTCCGCTTCCGGAACATTGTAATAAACCCACATTTTACTATTGTCTGAAAGATTGGTAAGCAAATCGCCTTCTTCAACCAAACTTCCTAAACGAACCACAAATCGGTCAACGATACCGTCAAATGGCGCTCTGATTTGGGTTAAATCTAAATGTGTTTGTGCTAACTGTAATTCGGCTTTTGCTTTATCTAACTTAGCTTTTGCCATGGCTAATTCGTTTGGAGCTACAACGTTTCCATCTGCTAAACGTTTGGTGTTTTGGTATTCGATTTGAGCAAAATTGGCTTCGGCTTTGGCACGTTGCATTTCAGCTTCGTACAGCTTCGGCATAACCTGAAATAAAACTTGTCCTTTGTGAACAAATTGTCCTTCGTCTACATAAATTTTTTCTAAATAACCGCGCTCCTGAGCACGCAATTCGATATGTCTAATGGATTGAATCTGAGAAACATAATCCTTAGTAATTAAAGTATCTTTTTGCAGTGGTGAAGTCGTTAAGAATTCGTTTGATTCTTTCTCTTCTTCTCCTTCATGTTTGCAGCTTACCATTGACAATAAGCCACACAATCCTAATAGCATAAATGCTTTTTTCATAAATAATACTGAACTTAAATTTGAAATAAATTAGTGCGTCCCAATCAATTAAAACGGGACAAAAGCTTAAGTAAAGTGTTGGAAAAAGTACTATCCAACAGGCGTGAAATCATATTCGAAATACTCGAAAGACAACATACCTTTTGGTTGCTGAAAGACTGAATAATTCTTTACTGAAAAGAAGGGTTTCCTTTAATTTGGTATATGGAACTTCGGGTAAAGACTGGTAATAAAGGGAAAAAAAGCAATTCCCACCAATGAAGTATTTTTTATAAGAATCAAGACTTTCTTCTTCGCCTTCTTTTTCTAGGGTGAAGAAGTCTAAATCATCGTCGTCATCAAATAAAACGGAAACTAAATTAGTTGTTTCAACATCTTCAAGATGCAGAAAAAGTTTTGATAAATCCTGATGCTGAACTGAAACTTTAGTTGTTTCTTTCTGATGTACCGCATTTGCCAATACATTGGTATTCCCGCCGAACAGGAATAGAGCCAAAAGCAAAAAGTAGCTGTACAAAAATTTCTTCATTATAGTGCAAAGCTACATAAAGTTACTGCACACAAACAAGTGGTTTGCGTTAATTACTGTTAAAAAAATTCAATTACAATAAAATCATAACATTAACTTAATGAACAATATCAAGTTCGGCGATTTGTTTTTTATAATTTTTAGGTAAAAGAAGATTCTTCAGAAAAGAGTCAATTTTAATCTTTTTGCAAATTTTATAAAGAATTAGAACTGGTGGCAACAGTTTAATGCCGGAAAAATTCAACAGTCGACTTACAACCGATGGAACAACTAATTTCTGAGCTTCCAACAACAATCTGTAACGGAACAATCCTAAATATTTTCGGTATTGTTTGAATAAATCTTCTGTGAAATTACTTTTTTGAAGATTCTCTTTCAGATGTTGTTCCCGAACCGGCAACCAATCCATATAATTTGACGGAAGTTCTTTCAAGCCCATTCTTATTCCTACTCGATAAAATACGTTGTACACTTCTTCTTTTTCCTCTTCAGACAGTTTGCTTTCGAGTACTTCATAAGCGGAAATCGAATAATGAATCAGCATGAATAACACATCGCGATACGCCCAATCCGGAATGGAAGCTCCTCGAGATTTTTCCACTGCGGAATGAATCTGACGCATCATGTCAATTGCTTTCAAAGCATTTTCTTCTGATGCAAAAACAATTTTTCGGGCGTATTCAACAGTAGAGAATAATCTTCCCAATGGATCTGAAGGTAATTTTCCGGTATAATACAACCAATCCACCGCCTTATTTAAAGCAAATTCTGCGGAAGCTCCGGCGAAGATAAAAAGAATGGTATCGCTCTTTCCCCATATCTTTCTTACAATTGACGTTTCTTTTACAAAGTAATTCATGATGTGAATTTTATCTTCACAAAAGTAAAAAATAAATTTTATTTAAAAGTACTTTGTATTTCAAAGTTTATTTTTACATTTGTCTAATAATCTAAAAATCAGCAAAATATGAAAACTAAAAATTTGACTGTTGTTGCGTTAATAACAAGTATTCTGTTAGTAATTCCGTTTGTTGCAATGCAATTCACACCGGAAGTAAATTGGTCTGTTGGCGATTTTGTAATTGCCGGAGCATTGCTTTTTGGAACTGGCTTCCTGATTGATCTAGCGATAAGAAAAATACCAAACCGCAAAAACAGAATTCTAATTTGCATTGCAATTGCATTAGCTTTGGTTATTCTTTGGATTGATTTAGCAGTTGGAATTTTTGGAATGCCTTGGAGCGGTTCTTAAGAAAAGTGTTCTATGAAATTTGAATTCAACGTTAAATATGCAATTTGGACACTATTATTATTCATTACAGAAGTTTTAATTGCAGTCTGCATTCGTGACAACTTCATTAGACCTTATTTGGGCGATGTATTGGTAGTAATTTTACTCTATTGCTTTTTAAAATCATTTGTAAAAGTAAAAACTGTTACTGCAGTGGTTTGTGGTTTGTGTTTTGCTCTTCTCTTACCTCATTGAGTTGTTACAATATTTCAACTTTGTGCATTTATTAGGTTTGGAAGAATCAAAAATTGCTAAAATTGTTTTGGGAAGTTCGTTTGAATGGTTGGATTTAGTAGCTTATACTGCTGGCGGGCTGATTATAATTTTAGCCGAAAAGTTAAATTCAGTTAAAAAGACGACGACAATATAATAAGTACGAAATTATTGATATGTTTGCAGAAATGTAAGACTAATTCTATTTTTCAGCAACATATCTTTTTAATCGTATGAAACAGTTCTTTTTATCTTCTGTTTTAATGCTGCTTGTTACTATCACGAGTAATTCTCAGAATCTGACAGCACGAATCCTTAACGGAAATAACGAACCTTTACCTTTTGCAACTGTAAAAATTGAAAATCAAGCAGAATTAATCTCCAACAACGAAGGTTATTTTAGCTTTAATGAAAATCAAATTTCATCTTCCAGTTCGATAAAAGTTTCCTTTATCGGATATGTTTCTCAACAACTTACATTAGCGGAATTAAAAAGCCAACATTTAATTATCACCTTATTGCCTGCCAGTTTTGAACTCGAGAACATTACGATTAGCAATAAAAAACCTGATCCACTACAAATTATTACTGAAGCCAAAAACAGACTTCCTAAAAATTACACATCTTTAGAATCAAGTACTAAGCGGAAATTATTTTTTAGAGAATCTGATATTTTCAAACCTTCTAAACTCAATTTAGATATTACTAAATCAACTGGATTTAGCAAGAGTCAGTTAAAAGAAGTTAATGCTGATTTGAAAAACTTTACCAATAAATTCATTTCTAATCCAGCTCAGGAATACAAAGACATTCTCGGTAATTATTATTCCGGTAAAGTAAAAACTAAAGATGATAAAACCTTTTTCCTGTCGAAGCTTGATGTCATAAAAGCCACAAATATTAAAGGAAACATGAGTGCAGCTTCGTTCGATGATATTGAAGAAAACGGAACAAATTTATTACTAAAGCATTTGGATACAACAAAATTTTATCGTGTAAAAAGCGGATTATTTGGCTCTAGAGATACTGTGACTTTAAATAAAGAATACAACTCAAAAGACAAAAAGAAAGCTGTTTCTAAAGTAGTTAGCAACAAATTTAAAATTCAGACATTTTTAGCGAAACAATATTTTAATAAACACAAATTAAATTTTATTACAGAAACAAATTTGTATTCCTATATACTTCAGGAAACCATATACGATGATACTGAGAATGATATTATTTACGTCATTTCATTTTCACCACGAAAAAGCAAGGCTATTTACCAAGGAACCCTTTATATAAACGAATCAGATTATGCTGTAATTAAGTGTAATTATGAATTAGCAGAAGGAAAAAAAGTTAGCGGTTTCAATTTAAAATTTCTCTTAGGTGTAAAAGCTTCCGAAAATATCAGCAAGGGAACACTTCTATTCAAGAAAGACCGATTGAACAAAAATTACAATCTGCAATATGCCTATGAAGAAAGCGGCCAATATTTTTATGTAAATCGTCCTCTAAAATTTATCGAATTGACAAAAGAGGAAAAGGACGTAGTTGCATTAGATATTAAAGTTGAAGGAAATACAGTCACAAAAACAGAACTGCTTACCATTACAAAAGAAGAAATTTCAGATACCGATTTTACCAATTTTAAAGAAACTGATTTTGATTTCATCAAACTAAACCAATACGATCCGGAAATTTGGAAAAATCATATTTCAATTGAACCTTCACACGCAATGAAACAGTATCGAACATCAAATGATTTCTAAATCATTTATCAAAATGTTGTCTATAAAAAAACCGAATCATCAGATTCGGTTCTTTTATTATAAGAAGTTTATTTTTAAACCCTTCCTTTCAACGCATTAAAAACCCAGGCAATAGCGAAGAACCCGATACCGACAGCACCAAATCCCCAACCGGCAACATCGTCATAACGGTAAATGGCTAATCCTACGATTAAAATTCCCATTAGAATCATAATTAGTGTTGCCCAGCCCAATACGGTATTCTTATTCATCATTTTATAGTCATCTTTAGTTTTCGTTGCAAATATCGGGAAATTAATCGGTATTAAAAAAAGGCTACTTTTTTAGCATTCCGCCTACTTTTCCGCCTAAATACCCCATTGGAATGTAAGCTACAATCAAATCAAGGGCAATAAACCAAGTTGGTGCAGGAATCATGAAACATGCTGCAATTCCCCCTAATAAAAACAGAACACCAATTCCAATAGCAATTTTCATTTTAGCGGTTGCAGCTAGCAAATAAGCCGTAACAGCACCAACAAACGTTCCTAGTGCATGTGCTAAAAACGGAAAAATAAAATGTTTGCTCTCATAAAGATGGATGGAAGCTTTAATACTTTCAGGGTTGTTTACATCGACTCCTTCTGGTGGCGGAATAACACTTCCGCTGATTGAAATTAAAGCGCCGTTTACAATACTTCCAACAATGGCTCCCACAATAAAAGCCAGAATGTTTTTAAGAACTGGATTCATAGAATTTGTTTTTGGTTAGTGCTACTAATTTAATTAAAAATTTTAACTAACATCTCTTTCAATAAATCCGATTCGTCTAAATTGTTAGCACCAACTCCTTTGCTTTTTACATCGATAGTTCTTAACGAGCCTACTATACCACTGACTTTCTTCATAGGGAAGTTTCGTGCGGCCAACTCATAATCCTTTACAAAAAATGGATTCACTTTCAGTTGCTTCGCTACATTGGACTGACTTTTATCTTTCAAACCATGGTACTGTAACAATTGTGAAAAGAAGCTGAAAACCAAACCAATCGTAACTACAATTGGATTATCCTTCGGATTCTTAGCAAAATGATCGGCGATTTGATACGCTTTTAATTGGTTCTTCTCTCCTATCGCTTTTCGCAACTCAAACGGATTGAAATCTTTACTGAAACCGATGTTTTCTTCAATAATTGCCGGTGTAATAGTGTCGCCGGGTTTTAAAATGATGGCTAATTTATCTACTTCATTGGCGATTCGGCTTAAATCGGTTCCGAGGAAATCAACAAACATGGCTGCAGCTTTTGGCTCAATACTCAACTTTTTACCTTGTAAAACTCTTGTAAGCCAAGTTCCAACCTGATTTTCGTACATCTTCTTACTTTCGAAAACCAAACCGTTCTTTTCTAAAACCTTAGTAACTTTTTTACGTTTATCAAGGGTTTTGTATTTGTAACAGAAAACCAAAACCGTCGTTGGCTGCGGATTTTCAGCATAGAATTCCAGTTTTTCAATGTTTCTGGACAATTCCTGCGCTTCTTTCACAATCACTACTTGACGGTCCGCCATCATCGGATAACGTTTGGCATTTCCGATAACATCTTCAATCGAAACGTCGCGTCCGTACAGAACCGTTTGGTTAAAGTCGCGTTCGTGTTCCTGAAGAATATTGTCTTCAATGTATTCCGATAATTTGTCGATGTAATACGGCTCTTCGCCCATCAGAAAGTAAATCGGTTTGATGTTTCCGGCTTGTATGTCTTTTATGATTCTTAGTACTTCGTCCATTTTCAGTATTCAGTGTTCGGTAACAGTTGGCAGTTTATTCGAAATACTTATTTTTGTTTATGCAAAAACTGAATTTCCCTGCTTATTCGTTTCGGTTCAAAAATAGCGAAAATAAAGTCTTGATTTTTGATGAAATCCGGAAAAAATTTGTGGTACTCACTCCGGAAGAATGGGTGCGTCAGCACGTAATTCAGTTACTTTTACAAGAGAAAAACTATCCAAAATCCTATATCAATGTAGAAAAAACTATTAAAATCAATTGTTTAAGTAAACGCTACGATTTAGTTGTTTTTGAACCAAATGGAAAAATATTTCTTTTGGTAGAATGCAAAGCGCCCGAAGTTCCAATCAGTCAAAACACTTTCGATCAGATTGCCCGTTACAATATGGTTTTGGAAGCCAAACATTTAATGGTAAGCAATGGCTTAAATCATTATTTTTGCCAAATGGATTTTCAGAAAGAACAATATCAGTTTCTGCGCGATCTTCCAGATTTCACAACCGAATAACCAAAGTCAATTGAAAAAAATAGCAGTAGTCATCTTAAACTGGAACGGCGTAAAGCTGTTGGAGCAATTTCTGCCTTCCGTGATTCAACATTCTGAAGAAGCGGAAATTTATGTAGCCGATAATGCCTCAACGGATGAATCAGTTGCTTATGTAAAAGAGCATTTTCCTGCTGTAAAAATCATTCAAAACACTGGAAATTACGGTTATGCTAAAGGTTACAACGAAGCATTGCAGTATGTGGAAGAACCTATTTACGCTTTAGTGAACTCCGATATTGAAGTAACCGAAAACTGGCTGAAACCTATTTTAGATTTATTTGAAACGGAAGCTGAAACGGCAATTATCCAACCCAAAATACTCGATTTCAAGAACAAGGCTTATTTTGAATATGCTGGTGCTGCCGGAGGTTTTATCGATAAATATGGTTTTCCATTTTGTCGCGGTCGCATTTTTGAAACCTTAGAAAAAGACAACGGTCAATACAACGACATCACTCCTATTTTCTGGGCTTCCGGAGCTTGTTTTTTCATCCGAAAAGAAGTTTTTCATGAACTGAAAGGCTTCGACTCCGACTTTTTTGCACATCAGGAAGAAATTGATTTGTGTTGGCGTGCTTTCAACAAAGGCTACATTGCCAAATACTGTGGAACCTCAACCGTTTATCACGTTGGCGGTGCTACTTTAGATACCGGAAATCCGAAGAAAACGTATCTGAATTTCAGAAATTCGCTTTGGATGTTGCTTAAAAATCTTCCGAAAGGACAACTTTTTACCACCATTTTCATCCGCTTATCTTTAGACGGAATTGCCGGAATTCGTTTTTTAACACAAGGAAAATTCAAACATTTGTGGGCAGTTTTAGAATCTCATTTTTCTTTTTATCGCCACATTTTCAGGTTTTTAGCTAAAAGAGACGCGATTCAGAAGCAAAACTACTTCAAAATAAAATCGATTGTTTATCGTTACTTCGTAAAAAGCGGTAAGATTTTTGATGTTAATTTTTAACATTAGTTTATCGTTTTAAACTTGTGTAAGCCTTATAGAACTTACTAACTTTGTAATTCATTATTAAAAAAATTAATTATGAGAAGATTATTTATCGCCTTATCTGTCGTGGCATTAACTTTAACTTCGTGCGGAAGTAAGAAGAAAATAGCCGAATTAGAAGCCAAAAACAAAGAAATTCAGGATTTACTGAACACTTGTACCGTAAAACTGAATACCTGTTTAACGGAAAAAGAAGCCTTGTCAAGTCAGAATGAGTATCTGAAAAAGAACAACTCCGATTTGATTAACAGTTCTAAAGAAATGACTGTTTTAACCACAAAAGGCGCTGAAAATCTTGAAAAATCTTTGGAAAGTTTAAAAGAGAAAGATTTGAAAATCTCGCGTTTACAGGATGCTTTAACGAAGAAAGACAGCGTTACTTTAGCATTAGTGACCAGTTTAAAACGTGAAGTGGGAATCGACGATCCGGACATTAACATCAACGTTGAAAAAGGTGTGGTAATGATTTCGATTGCGGA
Organism: Flavobacterium sp.; assembly: GCF_032153895.1. Taxonomy (GTDB): domain Bacteria; phylum Bacteroidota; class Bacteroidia; order Flavobacteriales; family Flavobacteriaceae; genus Flavobacterium. Next base: position 19,566 of record NZ_JALDYN010000006.1, on the reverse strand, counting down.
TAATTTGTTGTTCAAATCGGGAAGTTACGAAGTAAGCGACAAAGCTAAAGGTGTTTTAGGAAAAGTTGCCAAAGTAATCAACAGTAAGCCGGATTTCGAATGTATGGTGGAAGGTCACACGGATAATGTGCCGATTAAAAACGCAGTATTATTAGATAACTGGGATTTATCGGTAAAGCGTTCGACTTCGATTGTACGTGTTTTACAGAAAGATTTAGGAGTGAATCCGAAACAGTTAATTCCAGCTGGAAGAAGCTTCTACATTCCGTTAGTTGATAACGACACGCCTGCTAACAGAGCTAAAAACAGAAGAACAAGAATCATCATCATGCCTAAGATTGATCAGTTCTATGATATGTTAGAGAAAGAAATGAAGAATTTGAGCAAATAATAGTTTGCAGTCACAGTTAGCAGTGTTCAGTTAGCAGTGACAAACTTTATCTAGAAAATAAAAAGGATTCAAATGTTGAATCCTTTTTTTATATAATAATACTTCCTGAACACTGAATACTGAATACTGAATACTACAAAACATCCAAACTACCTTTTCCTTCACGAATTACTTCCGGTTCGCCGTTGGATAAATCAATGATAGTTGACGCTTCGTTGTCTCCATAACCACCATCAATAACCAAATCGACTAGATTTTGCCATTTTTCAAAGATTAATTCCGGATCGGTGGAATATTCTAAAACCTCATCCTCATCGTGAATGGAAGTCGAAACAATCGGGTTTCCTAACTGACGGACGATTTCCAAAGCAATATTATTATCGGGTACACGAATACCGACGGTCGTTTTCTTCTTAAATTCCTTCGGAAGATTATTGTTTCCCGGAAGAATAAACGTATAAGGTCCAGGCAAAGCTCTTTTAAGGATTTTAAACGTTGAAGTGTCAATCTGCTTCACATAATCGGAAATATTGCTTAAATCGTGGCAAACAAAAGAAAAGTTAGCTTTTTCCAGCTTAATACCTTTGATTTTTGCAATACGCTCTAAAGCTTTCGTGTTGGTAATATCACAACCTAATCCATAAACGGTATCGGTTGGATAAATGATTAAACCACCGTCACGAAGCACTCGAATTACTTTCGCAATTTCCTTCTCGTTCGGATTTTCAGGATATAATTTAATGAATTGAGCCATAATAAGTCTTTACGTATTTCTTATCCAATCACTTCTAATTTCGCAAAACGCAATAACAATTTTTTAATGCCGCCTACGTCAAATTTGATTTCGGCTTTTTTATCGGCTCCGGCTCCTTCTAAATTTAAAATTTGTCCTTTTCCGAAGCGTTCGTGCATCACAATATTGCCTACCGCTAGATTTCCGTCGAACAAATTCGTTTTATTTCCTGAAGCTGAACCTGATACTGGCTTCAATTTACGAATATTTAAGTTAGGTTTTGGCTCATTATCCGTAATATATTTCGGTGGTGTTCCCGCAATCGGCTTAATTAACCTCAACTTTGACTTATCCACATCTCCGAAAATATCTGCATTAATCATCGGTTTGTAACGATAATTAGTTTCAACCGGTGTTAAATATTCCAAGTATTGATCATCGATTTCTTCGATAAAACGCGACGGTTCACTATCGACCAGTTTTCCCCAACGGTAACGCGATTGTGCATACGTGAGATACGCTTGATGTTCGGCACGAGTTAAGGCTACGTAGAACAAACGACGCTCTTCTTCTAATTCGCTTCGGGTGTTTAAACTCATCGCGCTTGGAAACAAATCTTCTTCCATCCCAACAATAAATACAGTTGGAAACTCAAGCCCTTTAGCTAAGTGAATTGTCATTAGTGCTACTCTATCGTCGTCTCCTGTGTCGTTATCTAAATCTGTGGCTAAAGCGACATCTTCCAAATATTCAGCTAATGCGCCTCTTGCACCATCGACTTCCTTCTGCCCTTCGGTGAAATCTTTAATACCGTTTAATAGCTCTTCTATATTTTCAAGTCTGGCGATTCCTTCCGGAGTTCCGTCTTTCTTTAACTCTTGAATTAAACCGGTTTTCTTGGTAACATGATCGGTTAAAACAAAAGCATCCTGATTTTCGTTGATAATCTGAAAACTCTTAACCATCGTTACGAAATCCTGCAATTTGTTTTTCGTTCCGGAATTCAGTTTCAAGTCGATTTTATCAATATGTTCCATCACTTCAAAAATGGAACGTTTGTAATGATTCGCGGCAACGGTTAGTTTTTCTACCGTAGTATCGCCAATTCCACGCGCTGGATAATTAATAACGCGAACCAAAGCTTCTTCATCCTTTGGATTGACAACCAAACGCAAATAACACAAAACGTCTTTGATTTCCTTACGCTGATAGAATGACAATCCACCATAAATTCGATATGGAATATCACGTTTACGCAAAGCATCTTCCATCGCACGAGATTGCGCATTAGTTCGGTACAAAATCGCAAACTGACCGTTGTGCATTTGGTGTTGCATCTTTTCTTCGAAAATGGTTGAGGCTACAAATCGGCCTTCTTCCCCATCAGTTAAACTACGGTGGATTTTAATTTTCGGACCGAAGTCATTAGCTGTCCAAACTACTTTATCCAACTTCGTTTTATTCTTATCAATAATGGTATTAGCAGCTTCTACAATGTTTTTAGTAGAACGGTAATTTTGCTCCAGTCGATACGTTTGAACATTGTCGTAATCTTTCTGGAAATTCAGAATATTGTTGATGTTCGCTCCACGGAAGGCATAAATACTCTGCGCATCATCTCCTACTACACAAATGTTTTGAAACCTGTCGGATAAAGCACGAACAATCAAATATTGCGAATGGTTCGTATCCTGGTACTCATCTACCAAAATATAACGAAAACGGTCTTGGTATTTCGCTAAAACATCCGGAAAACGGTTTAATAATTCATTGGTTTTCAACAGTAAATCGTCAAAATCCATAGCACCGGATTTGAAACAACGCTCTACATAATTCTGATAAATTTCGCCCATACGTGGCTTTTTGCTCATCGCATCGGCTTCGATTAACTCTGGATTGTTGAAATAGGCTTTTACCGTAATCAGACTGTTTTTGTACGAGGAAATCCTACTGAAAACCTGTTTCGGTTTGTAAATATCCTTATCCAACTGCATTTCCTTGATAATCTGTCCAATCAACCGCACGGAATCCTGAGCATCATAAATCGTAAAATTGCTTGGATAACCTAATTTATCGGCTTCAATTCGCAAAATCTTAGCAAATACCGAGTGAAAAGTTCCCATCCAAAGGTTTTTGGCTTCGGGACCAACAATATCGGTGATACGTTTCTTCATTTCGCGCGCTGCCTTATTGGTAAAGGTTAACGCCAAAATGTTGAAGGCATCTACATTCTGATGAATTAAATTGGCAATACGAACGGTAAGTACTCGGGTTTTCCCGGAGCCGGCTCCCGCGATTACAATCATTGGTCCGTCTTTCTGTAAAACCGGAGCGCGTTGTGCCTCGTTAAGCTGGTTGATTATCTGCTGCATTATATCTAAGTGACTGAGTTACTAAGTAACTGAGTGGCTATGTTTTTGAATAGTAAGCTACAAAAATAACCATAAAAAAAAGACATTCAAATCAGGAATGTCTTTTGTTGAAAACTATTGTTTGTTCTTAAGGCTTTCGATAACCGCTTGCTCTTCGGCAGTTGGTGTCAGTCCGGAATTGAATTCCCAATAATTGGTTTTAACATTGTTTCCGTTTTTAACCAACTTCCCTTTCTTAATGACTGCTTTTTTATCGTAACTGAATGTTTCCTCTTTAAAATCAGTCACAATCAAAGCGTTTTTAGCTTCCATATCGAAGTTTATTTTTCGTTTGTTCCAGATTTTAAAAGCCATATCTACCAACGTACTTGACAACAAATATTTACCCTTATCAAATTTAAAATTGGCTTTAAAATTGTTCTTCTTAATCAAAGCTCTAGCGATTAGAAAGTTTCGCTCTTTGGAATATTTCAGATGTGAATCGGCGATTTTATATTCGATGGAAAGGATAACTTTTGCATTGATATTATAAGCTATTTTCACATTATACAGCAATTCTTCGACGTCGCTTTTAGGCGTAAGATGAATGATGTACATATTTTCATCGGATGGATTACTTTTGATTTCGTAGTCGTAATTTTCAGAACCGCTTTTTGTACCTAACTTTTTTATAATCCCGAATTCATACGTTTTTTCAATGATATCTTCCAGACTAAAACCGATCAACATATCAGAAGCTTCATCTTCTTCGTTTAATCCGTAGGAACGATTTTGTAAAGCAATGGCATCCACATCAATATTTTTAGGTTTTCCTTTGATGTGTAAATCGACTAAACCATCAGTAAAACGGGTATATTTCCCGTGGTTTTTAATGAATTCTCTACAATAGGTATTCAGGTGAATCGGATTAGACAACTTCGCTCTGGAATTTTCAATCAATCCCGCTAACAGTTGGTAAATAGGCGTTTTAGAAATGATCACTTCTTCTAAAGTAAAATCATTTTCTTCCATAAAAAGCACCGGATTTTCTTCCTTCAAATCCGAAACAGAAACAGCAATAGGTTTAAAAGACAAATGTGTAATTTTCAGATTGGACGATTTCGGAACTGTAATCTTGAAAACGCCATCGTCATTACTTACCGCACCAACATTCGAACCATCAGTACTTACAGAAGCACCGGCAATAACTTCTTTTGTTTTGGCATTTTGTAGTGTTACTGTGATGTTTTTTTCCTGAGCGCAAAGCAATGCGGAATACAGGGAAATCAGCAATAGCAGAAAATAGTTTCTCATTTGTAATTTTTCTTACAAATAAAAGGAAATAATTATAATTTACAATACTTATTACAATCTTCCTGCTAAAGCTTCAATGATTTTCTTTTCTTCTTCGGTTGGAGTTAATCCGGAGTCGAATTCCCAGTAGTTGGTCAAAATACTATTGCGCTTGTTGAACAATGATTTATCGCGATACACATCTTCCTTATCGTAAGGAACTGGCTTGCTGCTGTGGTTTGTGGTAACTAAATAATTTTTCACCTCGATTCTTTCTTCCGCTTTCTTTTTATTGGTGATTATAAAACCAATTTCTTCTTTAGACTTGGTCAGGAAATAATCTTTTCCATCGTCTTTATAGGTTGCATTGAATTCAGAATTGAATACTTTTCCTTTAACCACAACAAAATCGGTTACACCTTTAAATTCGTAACGTTCGGTCAATACAGACGAATTGATTTCAATAATCAGGTTCTTTTTATAATCGTAAACTACGAAGTAATCTGGCAAATATTCTTCAATTGTTGGTATTGGACGAATGTTCATCAGGTAGTAATCTTCATTACCCGGATAGGTTTTGATTTCGTATTCGTATTTTTTCTTGCTGTAGGCTTCTTGTACTTTGTTCAGATATTTGAAATCGTAGTAATTAGAAATGATATCATTTAAGTTATAGCCCAAAGTACTCTCATGAACGACATCATTGATTAATCCGTAAAAACGATTCTGCTCAACAAGAATATCGGCTTTGATACTTCCTGGTTTTCCGTGAATGTAGAAATTGAGCAATCCATCATTAAAAGAAGAATATTTATCGTTGCTTTTGAAAAACTCGCGCATGTAAATTTTTAAATTTATAGGCGTTGTCAATCGTTTGGATGAATTCTCTATCAATTTCTTTAAGATCTCCTGCGGATGATTTTTCGTTACAATGATTTCCTCTAAAGTTTTGGTATTGGAATCCAAGTAGATAATATTCTCCTGAAGCTTTAAAGCTGAAGAGTTTACCGTAACTTTTTTATACGAAGCATGAATAATTTCAATTTTAGAAGGTTTTTCTAAAGAAAGTTTAAAAACACCCTCTTCATTACTGACCAATCCTTGCCCAGTGGACAATACTGTAATGGTCGCATCACTTACCGGAAGGTTCGTTTCATAATCCTTCAAAACAACGGTAATTTCTTTATTTTGAGCTAAAACTGATAGCTGAAAAAAGACGAAAAAGAAAAGTAAAAATCTACTCATAGTGATAGTTTTACTGTTATAACAAATTTACAAAAAATCATCAAGTCCTTTATTACCATAATTCTAATAAAATTTTATTTTTGCATAAACTTTATTCAAAATGGATTATTCTAAACTTATTGATATTGCGGCTTATACCATTCCTTCATTAGTAACTGGCGGTGTTGCTTACTACTTTTTCGAAGGATTTATTAAAAACGAAAAAAGCAGAAGACGTTTCCTGTTACACAAAGACGCTCAAAAAAATGCTTTACCACTTCGCTTACACGCTTATGAGCGTATGGCTTTATTTTTAGAACGTATCAATCTCTCAAAACTATTGGTTCGTATCGCTCCGGTTACTTCGGAATCCAAAGATTATGAAGCTTTACTGATTCAACATATCGAGCAGGAATTTGAACACAATTTAACCCAACAGGTTTACGTAACCAATGAATGTTGGAACGTAATTCTTACTGCGAAAAACACGATCATTCAAACCATTCGTAAAAACGCTGTTTCTGCCGAAAATGCAGATAAAATGCGCGAACAAATTCTAAACGAAATGGTGGAAAAACAATCACCAACCGTTTTAGCTTTAAGTTTTATAAAGAACGAAATCACTGAAATTATCGGATAAATTAAAAGCCCTGTTAATTCAGGGCTTTTTTATTCTTCCCTTACATTATAAAGATGTAAGAAAACTATTTTGGTTGCGTAAAATTTCCAGTTAAAATAAGCGTTCCAGCTGAACTTTCTCATCTTCAGGAACTTTGGATAACATTTCTTGAAAATAAAGTTTGAAAATTTCCTGTTTCATCAGTTCCCGAATCTTGTCTTTGGCGAATTTTACGAACTGCCATTTGTGATGCACCAAGCCATTAATCAGATTTGGATACACATTTCTATCCATTTTATTCAGATATAAAAGATTAACGATTGCGTATTGCCTTGTATTCGCTTCAAATTCAGAAGTGGAATACGCTAAAAGTTCATCATAAAATTTCGGTTTATCTTCGGTATTATAGTCTTTTGTTGCTAAAGCCAATGACAACCAAGTGATTCTTAAATTTTTGTCGTTAAAGCCAATCCATGTATTCGTTTTATCTAATAATTCGAAGCGTTCTTCCGGAAACTGTTGCCATAAGCTTTTCAATACAATTTCTTTGGTGATATAAGAATCGTCATTTAATAGCGTTTCGTATTTGCTTTTGAATGCTGTCGGAATTTCTTTTAAGGTTGCAGCAACTGCTTGTCTTACTTTCAATTGTTTCGTATTCATTGCTAATTGAAGTAACTCTTTCTTTTCTTCAAATGGAATTTCCTGCAACTGATAAATCACTTCTTCCTTCAACGGAAAATAAGCACCCGATTTCAAAATTGTTTCAAGCAGTAATTTCTTCTCAACCAATGGTTTTTCAAATTGTGCGGTTAAAGCCAGATAATCCGAAACGAATTTGTTCTTTTTCAGAATAGTTAAAGCCTCTTGAATTTCAAACCCGGATTTTTCCAACCACGTTTTCTTAAACTTTTCGGTGTCGAATTTGGAAACTTTCTTAACCTCATCAAGGAAATTATCAGTGTTCACATTTTGGAAACCATATTTCTTTAAATAGGATTTAACCGCTTTTCGGAAGTTCTCGGCTCCAATATTTTCACGCAGATAATGCAAAGCCCAAGCGCCTTTCTGATAAAACGTCAAGGAACTCGCTTTTTCATTCATGAGTGGAATTGTATCACTTTTGGAAGCTCGTTGTAAAGTTTCGGCCGTTTGGTACAATTCGTAATTGAAATGATCTTCTCCAAACAATTCTCTTTCTGCCAACAACGCATAATAAGTCGCAAAACCTTCCTGCAGCCAATGATGTTTCCCCGATTGCGCCGTAACCATATCGCCAAACCACTGATGCGCCAACTCGTGCGCGTTTACATTGGTGTAGGTTCTGTCATTAAAACCGATTTCATCCACCACAAAATCCTGCGCAAAAATGGTGGCCGTCGTATTTTCCATTCCAGCGTATAAGAAATCCATCACCGGAACTTGGCGGTATACTTCCCAAGGATAATTCACCCCGATTTCGCGTTCAAAAAAGTCGAAGATTTCTTTAGAATATTTATATGTTGTCGCGAATTTGGCTTTGTCTTCTTCTTTAAGATATAACTCTAACGGCGTCCCTGAATTGGTGGTTTGGGTTTGTTTGGCAAATTTTCCTATGGCGAGCATAACTAAATAAGACGACATTGGTTTTTGCATTTGATAAGACCAAACTCTTGAATTTGTTGATAATGGTTGATAAATATCTACGTAATCTAAAGTTCCGTTTGAAAGCACTTCGTATTTATCATCATAACTTATACTCAAATTAAAAACCACTTTCTCATTCACATCATCAAAACTCGGCAACCAATGTGATGTATATTTCCCTTGTCCTTGTGTCCATACTTGCCCTGAGCCTGTCGAAGGGTCAACAAAATACATCGTTTGCTTCGGATTTGCGGAATAGGAAAACTCCACTTTATTCTTCCCTTTTTTAAAACCCTGAAACAAATTCAATGTCTTTCCGGAATTACTAAAATTCACTTCTTTACCGTTTATTTTCACATCAGAAAAAGCCATTCTAACTGCGTCAATTTTAATGGTATCAATCTTTGACTTTACCACAAAATCATAAACCACTTTTCCGCTGATGGATTTTTCTACAGCATTCGGTGTTAAATTAGCTTGCATTGAAATAAAATCAACCTTCTTGGTTTGTTGCGCAAAAAGAAATGAGGATATAAACAGTACTAAATATTTCATATTTCAAAAATCAGAAACCCAAAAATACAAAGGTTTTTCAGACTTTTTAGTAAGTTTACGCTCAAATTAACGTTCGTGAAAACCAAAGCTATTTTTAACTGGAGCAGCGGCAAAGATTCAGCGCTGGCTTTATACAAAACCCTTCAGAATCCTGAAATTGAAATCGTTTCGCTTTTAACCAGTGTGAACAAGCAATTCAATCGTATTTCCATGCACGGTGTTCGAGCGGAATTATTGGAACAACAAGCTGCAAGCATCGGTTTACCACTTCATAAAATGGAAATTCCGGAAATGCCAACGATGGAAGTTTATGAAGATGTGATGAAGAAAACCTTAAAACAATTCACGGACAAAGGCGTTACGCATTCCATCTTCGGAGATATTTTTCTGGAAGATTTGCGAAAATACCGTGAAGATAAACTAGCCGAAATGCAACTAAAAGGCATCTTTCCACTTTGGAAGATTGATACGAAGGATTTAATTCAGGAATTCATCAATTTAGGTTTTAAAACCATTGTAACCTGCGTGAACGAACGCAATCTCGATAAAAGCTTTGTAGGCAGGGTAATAGACGAACAATTCATTAAAGATTTACCCGAAGATGTAGACGTTTGTGGTGAAAACGGTGAATTTCACACTTTTACGTTTGACGGACCGATTTTCTCCAAACCCATAGATTTTGAAATTGGCGAAATCGTCTATCGAAAATATGAAAAACCAAAAACAAATTCTTCAAACACAGCTTGCGATACTGATGATACAACCGCATTCGATTTTGGTTTCTGGTATTGCGATTTGCTTCCTAAATAAGCTACTTTTTAAAATTTGTTTTATATTCGTTACAGTTTTATAAGCCGAAATGAATAACCTTCTCGATACTCCTATTGAATACCTAAAAGGCGTTGGACCACAACGTGGAGAATTGTTGCGCAAGGAACTCAACATTCATCGGTACGGCGATTTGCTCAATTTATATCCGAACCGATATATTGACCGCACCCGTTACTACAAAATCAATGAATTACAGAACAGTAATTCAGAAGTTCAGATTGTTGGGAAAATCATCCATATTAAAACCGTTGAACAGAAAAAAGGAAAACGTTTAGTTGCCACTTTTGTAGACGACACCGGTCAAATGGAACTCGTTTGGTTTCAAGGGATTAAATGGATTCGCGAAAGCATCAAAATCAATGTTCCTTATGTGATTTTCGGAAAAACAACGGCGTTTAACGGCGTTTTCAATATGGCGCATCCGGAATTGGAATTGTTAGAAGAACACAAAGCCAGTCTGCGTTCAGCAATGCAACCTGTTTATCCGAGTACCGAAAAATTGGCTAATAAGGGAATTTCCAATAAAGTCATCAATAAAATGATGCAGCAATTGTTTATTGAAACGCAATCGCTGTTCACAGAAACCTTACCCGCTTATTTATTGGAAGAAGCGAAAATGATTCCGAAAAATGCGGCGTTATTCAACATTCATTTTCCTAAAAGTCAGGAGTTTTTGGCGAAAGCACAGTTCCGATTGAAGTTTGAAGAATTGTTCTTTATTCAGTTGCAACTCATTACCAAAAACCTCATTAGAAAGCATAAAATCAAAGGGCATTCCTTCGATAAAGTGGGCGATTATTTTTCAAGTTTTTATAACAATCATTTGCCTTTTGATTTGACCAATGCGCAGAAAAAAGTACTGAAAGAAATCCGAAACGATTTAGGAAGCAACGCCCAAATGAACCGATTACTGCAAGGTGATGTAGGCTCAGGAAAAACCATCGTCGGATTAATGAGTATGCTTTTGGCTTTAGACAACGGTTTCCAATCCTGTCTAATGGCACCAACCGAAATTCTGGCAACACAACATTTCAACGGAATTACTGAATTAGCTAAACCGCTAAACCTCAATATAAAACTACTAACTGGTTCAACTAAAACTGCAGATCGAAAAATCATTCATGAAGAACTCGAAAATGGCAGTTTACACATCTTAATCGGCACACATGCTTTATTGGAAGATAAAGTACAATTCCAAAATTTAGGGTTAGCAATTATTGACGAACAACATCGTTTTGGTGTTGAACAACGCAGCAAATTGTGGAAGAAAAACGAAGTTCCGCCTCATGTTTTGGTGATGACAGCTACTCCTATTCCACGTACTTTGGCGATGAGTTTGTATGGCGATTTGGATGTTTCGGTGATTGATGAATTGCCACCGGGAAGAAAACCGATTACGACCGTTCATCGATACGACAACAATCGTTTGAAAGTGTGGAAATTCATTCGGGACGAAATTGCAAAAGGACGACAGATTTATATTGTCTATCCGCTAATTCAGGAATCTGAAAAAATGGATTATAAAGATTTAATGGATGGCTATCACGGTATTACCAGAGATTTTCCGTTGCCACAATATTCGGTTTCCATCGTTCACGGACAAATGAAAGCTGCGGAAAAAGAGGAAGAAATGCGACGCTTTTCTGAAGGCAAAACCAATATTATGGTCGCCACAACGGTTATTGAAGTCGGTGTAAACGTTCCCAATGCCAGTGTGATGATAATCGAAAGTGCCGAACGTTTTGGTTTATCGCAATTACACCAATTACGCGGACGAGTTGGTCGTGGTGCCGAACAAAGCTATTGTATTTTAATGACCAGTCACAAACTCAGTAACGACACCAAAACCCGAATTGAAACGATGTGTTCTACTAACGACGGTTTTGAAATAGCCGAAGTCGATTTAAAACTTCGTGGTCCTGGTGACATTATGGGAACGCAGCAAAGTGGTGTTTTGAATTTACAAATCGCTGATTTAGTAAAAGACAGAGAAATTCTGCAATATGCCAGACATCAAGCGATAAAACTTTTAAAAGATGACGGTTCCATGGAAAAACCGGAGCATCAGACTTTACGCCGTGTTTTCATCGAACTCGGTAAGAAACAAAATATTTGGAATTATATTAGTTAGCATAATTTAATCATTAAACATTCATAATTCATAACTTAAAAATGGTACAATACAACACCAAAGACTGGATTACCTTCATTTTCCGATTTCATAAATCCGATACGTTTCGACAATTATTACCTTTAATGTTTTTTATTGGGCTTTACTCAGGAATAGTTGGTTATATGGAAGTTGAAATCTTAGAACTTCCGGAAAACAGTTATGTACGCAACATCGGAACTATGCACGGTATGTTAGGTTTTGTGATTTCCTTATTGCTAGTATTCCGAACCAATACGGCTTACGACCGCTGGTGGGAAGGTCGAAAATTATGGGGAAGTTTGGTTAACAACAGTAGAAATTTAGCCATTAAACTATCGGCGATGCTGAAAGATGAACACGACAGAGCTTATTTCCGTAAAATGATTGCGAGCTATGCTTCTATCCTGAACAAACACCTGAAGAACGAAGAAACGGGCTTAATGCTTTTCGATGGTTTGGATTTAAAAATCGACCATGAAAAACACCGTCCAAATCAGGTGGCGAAAATGATGTATGAAAAAATCAACGATTTGTATGCGTCGGGTAAAATTACAGGAGATCAGCTAATCGTTTTAAATGCTGAATTACAATCATTTACCGATATTTGCGGTGCTTGTGAGCGCATCAAAAACACACCTATTCCCTACTCATACAGTGCTTTTATCAAGAAGTTTATTTTCTTCTATGTGATAACATTACCTTTCGGATACGCTTTTACCTTAGGGTATTATGTGGTTCCTGTTGTGGTTTTCATCTTTTATGTATTGGCCAGTTTGGAGCTGATTGCGGAAGAAATCGAAGATCCGTTTGGCAATGATGAAAACGATTTACCAACGAAAAAAATATCGGAAAACATCAAAAAACACGTTGCCGAAATTCTTTAAAAATCAACTGATTTTTTACCAAATTTAAAAGACAAAAAGAACCAAAATAACTATCTTTGCACACTTATAAAAAGATTGACAAATGCGCATATCCTACAATTGGTTAAAACAATTCATAAAAATAGATTGGAATTCGGAAGAAACTTCTTCTTTACTGACAGATTTAGGTCTTGAAGTAGAAGGTGTAGACAAGTACGAAAGTCTAAAAGGTGGTTTAGAAGGTGTTGTCGTTGGACACGTGCTTACTTGCGTGCAACATTCTAACGCTGATAAATTAAGAGTCACAACTGTAGACATCGGTACCGGTTCACCTGTTCAGATTGTTTGTGGTGCACCGAATGTGGCTGTTGGACAAAAAGTTCCTGTAGCGACTATCGGTACAAAATTGTATGACAAAGAAGGAAACGCATTCGAAATCAAGAAGGGGAAAATTCGCGGTGAAGAAAGTCACGGAATGATTTGTGCCGAAGACGAATTAGGTTTAGGCGAAGGTCACGACGGTATCATGATTTTAGATGAGAAGTTAGTCTCTGGAACGCCTGCTTCCAAAGTATTCAATATTGAAACGGACGAAGTTTTCGAAATCGGATTAACGCCAAACCGTGCTGATGCCATGAGTCATTGGGGTGTTGCGAGAGATTTACGTGCCGGATTGATTCAGAAAGGAATTAACCATTCGGAATTGGTTACTCCATCCGTAAGCAAATTCAAAGTTGAAAAACGTACCTTAAAAATCGACGTAAAAGTTGAAGATAATAAATTGGCGCCAAGATATTGCGGCGTAACTATTTCTGGCATCACGGTTAAACCATCTCCTAGTTGGTTGCAAAACCGTTTAAAAGCTATCGGATTAACTCCAAAAAACAACATTGTAGACGTAACCAATTACGTTTTACATGAATTAGGACAACCGTTACACGCGTTTGATGCCGCAAAAATAAAAGGGCACAAAGTAATTGTAAAAACACTTCCGGCCGGAACAAAATTCGTTACCCTTGATGAAGTAGAACGTACTTTGCACGAAGAAGATTTGATGATTTGTGACGAAAGTGGGCCAATGTGTATTGCTGGTGTTTTCGGTGGAAAAAACTCTGGAGTTACTGAAAACACTACTGATATTTTCTTAGAAAGTGCTTATTTCAATCCGGTTTCGGTTCGTAAAACAGCGAAACGCCATACGTTGAGTACGGATGCTTCTTTCCGTTTTGAGAGAGGAATTGATCCAACGATTACAGAATACGCTTTAAAACGTGCTGCTTTATTGATTCAGGAAGTAGCCGGTGGTGAAATCACGTCTGATTTGATTGATTTGTATCCGAAGAAGATTGAAGATTTCTCCGTATTGCTAAACTTCAACAATGTAAATAAAATCATCGGTCAGGAAATTCCAAAAGAAACGATTAAGAAGATTTTGGTTTCCTTAGATATTAAAGTAAATAGTGTTTCTGATGCCGGATTAGGATTGGTAATTCCTGCCTATCGCGTTGATGTTCAGCGTGAAATTGATGTTATTGAAGAAATATTGCGTGTTTACGGGTATAACAACATCGGATTCACCACAAAACTGAATGCGTCAATTTCTAATTCTTCGAGAACAGAAGATTACAAAGTTCAGAATATTGTTGCCAATCAGTTGACTTCGCTTGGTTTCAACGAAATGATGGCGAATTCATTAACCACGCCAGACTATGTTGTGCTTTCTGAAAAGCTTAAAGAAGAACATAATGTAGTGATGTTAAATCCGTTGAGTAATGATTTGTCGGCGATGCGTCAGTCGTTGTTATTCAGTGCGATGGAAGCAGTTTCATATAATGTAAACCGACGAAATTCTGATTTAAAATTGTTTGAATTCGGAAAAACGTATCATAAATTCTTAGCGGGTCACGAAGAACATAAACATTTAACGTTAACCGTTACCGGAAACCGTTTGATGGAATCTTGGACAACTCCTGAAAAAGCATCCGATTTCTTCTTATTTAAAGGGTATATCGATACCATTCTTTCCCGATTAGGTATTGCCAAAACCATTACCAAACCGGTTGAAAGTGATGTATTTGCTGAAGGAATGCGTCTGAATGTAGGAACCGAAACTTTAGTGGAATTCGGAACTGTCAAAAAGAACATCTTAAAACATTTCGATATCAAACAGGAAGTTTTGTTTGCCGATTTTAACTGGGATGTGGTTTTGAAATCTATCTCGACAAAAATTAAATTTACAGACATTCCGAAATATCCTGAAGTACGCAGAGATTTAGCGTTGTTATTGGATTCTACAGTAGAATTTGAGCAAATCTATACCATTGCCAAACAAACCGAGAAATCCTTATTGAAAGACGTGAATTTATTTGACGTTTACGAAGGAAAAAATCTTCCGGAAGGCAAGAAGTCGTATGCGGTGAGTTTCACGCTACAGGACAGCTCTAAAACCCTAACCGATGCGCAGATTGACAAAATCATGAGCAAACTGCAGCAGAATTTTGAAAAAGAAGTTGGAGCTACTTTAAGATAAACCAGTTCTCAAAATAGCAATTAAAAAGTCCCGTCAATTATACGGGACTTTTTTTGCAAAAATGTAATTAAAAAAAGTACTAAACAATACTTTAAAACTTAAGATTCATTACTATTACGATTTTGGCAAAACCACTGTATCCACAACATGAATAACTCCGTTCGACTGGTTTACATCTGCAATAGTTACTTTTGAATTGGTTCCGTTTTCGTCTGTGATGTACAACTCTTTTCCTTTCATCCAAGCCGTCAAAGTTCCACCACTAACCGTCTTTAATGTAGCTTTTCCTCCTCCCATTTTTATTGCTTTGTCAATGTCTTTAGCATTCATTTTCCCTGCAATCACATGATACGTCAAAATAGTTTGCAACATTTTCAAATTTTCAGGTTTTAACAAAGTTTCCACAGTACCGGAAGGCAATTTGGCAAAAGCATCATTTGTTGGAGCAAAAACGGTGAAAGGACCTGCAGATTGTAATGTTTCAACCAGGCCAGCAGCTTTTACCGCAGCAACTAAAGTGGTGTGATCTTTAGAATTAACAGCATTTTCTACAATGTTTTTGGAAGGATACATTGCTGCTCCACCAACCATCAATGTTTTTTCTTTTTGGGCAAAACTTACAGTTCCCGTTAGCATTGAAAATACAACTAGAGCAATCGATAAAATTTTTAAAGTTTTCATAACTGTTTTTTTAGTGTTCATAATGTCATTTACGAAAGAACTCCATCTTTGGTTTTAAAAGTTATACATAATGATGAAAATTTTTTAACTATAAAAAAACAGGGCTTGTTGCAATTATTTTAAAATTGAAAAATGCCACACAATTGTGGCAAAAAAACTGTGGCGGATTTTTTGCTACAAAAAATTTGCCACAACTGGTAAACAAAAAATCCCAACCGTTACTGATTGGGATTCTTATTATTCAATTCGTAAAATTATTGCTTTATAAACTTCGAATTAGAAGTTCCTTTATCCGAATTAATCTTCACGAAATAACTACCAGAAGACAGATTCGAAACATCAACCGTTTTTACGTTTTGTGCAGTTGGAACTACAACTACTAATTGTCCTAATTGATTGTAAATACTGATGGATGAAACTTCAATTGATTGTTTGGTTTCAATATGCAACGCATTACTTACCGGGTTTGGATATAGTGCAAAATAAGTGTTGAAATCAAAATCCTGCGTTCCCAAAGTTTGTACCGTCGTTGTAGCTGTGTTGGTTATAATCGGGAAATTGTAATCGAAATAGATACTTGCCGAATTACTGAACGTGTTTCCAACAACCAAAGTTGGTTTCGTTTTGATTTTAAAAGCTACATAACCATCGTTGTTCGCATCATCAAAAGGTAAATTGATATTTTCAAAGATGAATTCTACTTTGTTCCCGTTGATTCTGGTGTAAAAATCATGGCTTCCTTTGATTGGAACGATTGAATTCACATCAAACTTTGCCGTATCAATCATGTCTTTTACAACGATGTTTTCTGCAGGATATGTTCCGGTGTTTTCAAAACGGATTACATAATGAACGTACTTCCCTACTTCGCTTGGTGCGATAATATCGCCTTCTAAACAGGTTTTGTCGTTGGGGTCGTAGGAGTTAACAACGGTTTGATCTAAGATAAATGTGTTGTCCTCTGGAGTTTCTTCCACTGCAGCAGAAGTAATAGTTGCCGTAAAGTTTAAAATATCGCCACCATTTACCGCCGGAGTTTCCATTGGGGAATTCACGTTTAGCGTTAAAGCGATTTCTCTGGTTTCGAAAGGTTGCAAGTTGACAAAATCCCAAGACAGGTTATTTGTAGTTTGGTTGGTTGCAATCGGTAGCGTTGAAACTAAATCCAAAACTGTATCATCAAAATTTAAATTTAAGGTTCCGGATTGTGTATGAGTTCCTTTGTTTTTGAATATCAATTTATAATCGGTATCGAAGCCTGGTCTTGCTGGTTCGGTAGATACTAATACAACTTCTAAGTCAGGATGGGTACCGTTGGTTGTAACGCAGAAATTCTGAGTGAATGGAGATGATTGAGTTGGGAAATCTACAACAATACTTGAAGGTGAAACAGTAAAATAAGCCGTGCTTTCAACAACTGGTGTTACTGTATAAACTCCTTGTTCAACGTGAAAAAAACAATTCCCTAATGAATTTGAAATTTGGTGCCCTGACTCAATCCCATTAGTAATATCAAACCTTAGATTTGAATAAGCTAAATCTGAAACATCGCAACCATCATTATCAACATCATATTTAGTGATACCGTGAATAGTGTGAAAATTTCCTCCCGGAATAAAATTACAATAGCTATTTACATTACAATTTGTCGCTCCTTGAGAGTTAATGAGATTTTGAATTTGCACAACTTCTTCATCATCAGCACATATATACTGTATATCAGGCGCAAAGACACTAAAAAATGTTAAAATCGATCCATTTTTAATATTCAAAAACTCTATTGAATCGTTATCGGAACAACTTAATGTGTTCAAGTTTACACAATCTGAAACATCCAAACTACTTAATTGATTATATTCACAATTTAAGCTTTGTAAATTGGTACAACCGGAAATATTTAAACTCTGCAATGAATTCTGTGAACAATCCAAAAGTTCTAAGTTTTCAAATCCTGATAAATTTAAATTAGTAAGTTGATTTTGATGAAGTCTTAACTTTTTTAAATTGGTACAACCTAAAAGGTTTAAACTCTGAATCTCATTCCAATCACAATATAATTCTAATAAATTAGTCAATCCTGAAACATTTAGACTAGACATAGAATTACCTTCACATAACAAAACTTTCAAGTTTGTATAACCTCCAGACAAATCTAGATTGTATAAAAAACCAGATGAGCAGTTCAAAAATTCTAAATTGGTAAACGCCTCTAATCCTGTTAAATCATTAAACCCGAATGGTATATCTAACCATTTTATTGCCTGAGCTTCAGAAACCTGAATTTCTCCATCTCCATTAGTATCAATTACATTATGAGAAGATACAGTCCACCAAGTATTATCACCAACATTTGGGACAGGTGATTCAACAGATGCCCATAAATTATTAGATGTATTTGCCAACAATAAAGTTTCTTTTAGGTTTGCATCGGGAATATTGACAATTTGTGCATTCAATATAAAACCAAACATTAATAAAACTAAAAAGTAAAATTTCTTCATTTTCAAAAAATTAGCACGACAAAGATAAAAAAAAGCCCCACATTTCTGTGAGGCTTTGCTTATTTAGTCAAGAAAAAGATTACTCTCCTCCTTTTTCCATTTTAGCTTTTAATTCTGCTAAAGCGTCGATATCACCTAAAGTAGATTTTTCTACATTGCTAGATGAAGCAACAGTGTTAGACTCAGCAGCTTTCACGTTTTTCTCTTCTTCTTCACGGAAGATAGCAGTGTGAGAAGCAACTACTCTTTTGAATTCTTTGTTGAACTCAATCACTTTGAAATCAGCAGTATCACCTTTTTTCAATTTCTTACCGTCTTCTTTTTCTAAGTGACGTGTAGGAATGAAAGCAACGATATCATCACCAAATTCTACAGTAGCACCTTTGTCAACGATTTCAGCGATAGTTCCGTTGTGAACAGTTCCAACAGCGAAAGCATCTTCGTATTTATCCCAAGGGTTAGCAGTAGTTTGTTTGTGACCTAAAGACAATTTACGTCCGTCTACGTCTAATTCTAATACCACAACATCTAATTTGTCGCCAACGTTAACGAATTCAGATGGGTGTTTGATTTTCTTAGTCCAAGACAAGTCAGAGATGTAAACTAAACCGTCAATTCCTTCTTCTAACTCAACGAAAATTCCGAAGTTAGTAAAGTTTCTAACGATTCCAGTGTGTTTAGAACCTACTGGGTATTTAGCTGTAATATCAGTCCAAGGATCTTGCGTTAATTGTTTGATACCTAAAGACATTTTTCTTTCGTCTCTGTCTAAAGTTAAGATAACTGCCTCAACAACATCTCCAACTTTTACGAAATCCTGAGCAGAACGCAAGTGCGTAGACCAAGACATTTCAGAAACGTGGATTAAACCTTCAACACCTTCAGCAACTTCGATGAAAGCACCGTAGTCAGCAAGAACTACTACTTTACCTTTCACTTTGTCACCAACGTTTAATTTAGAATCTAAAGCATCCCAAGGGTGAGCGTTTAATTGTTTTAAACCTAATTGAATTCTTGTTTTCTCATCATCGAAATCAAGGATTACAACGTTTAATTTCTGGTCTAATTCAAGAACTTCAGATGGGTGGTTGATTCTTGACCAAGATAAGTCAGTGATGTGGATTAATCCGTCTACACCTCCTAAGTCAATGAACACACCGTAAGAAGTAATGTTTTTAACAACACCTTCTAATACTTGTCCTTTTTCTAATTGACC
>NZ_JALDYN010000025.1:0-32504 GCF_032153895.1 Flavobacterium sp. | reverse complement strand
AAGTTGAAGCTTTTTTCATTTTATCGAAGTAAAAATCTATTCTGCCTAAGTTGATGCCATAACATCCTACTTGATTGATAAGTACTTCTTTTCCTTCTAAATTAGTTTCAATTACAGGCTTGTCTAAAAAGGTATGTGTGTGACCGCCAATGATTAAGTCGATGTTTTTGGTTTTTCGAGCCAAGAGTACATCACAGATTTTTTCCGGTTCGTTTTGGTATTGAAAGCCTAAATGCGACAAACAGATAATCAAATCACATTTTTCGGTTTCTTTCAATATTCTTGTAATGTCCTGAGCAATTTCCACCGGATTGTTGTATATAGTTTCTTTGTATAACTTTTTATCCACCAAACCATTAAGTTCCACGCCAAGCCCAAAGATTCCGATTTTAATCCCGTCTTTATGAAAGATTTTATAGGGTTTTACAATGTCGTTTAAAACAGTGTTTTTGAAATCGTAATTGGCCGATACAAAGTCAAATTTGGCATGTGGAAGCTGGGCGTAAAAACCATCAATTCCGTTGTCGAAATCGTGGTTTCCCATGGTTGCCAAATCGTATTTTAACATGCTCATCAGTTTGAATTCCAATTCACCACCATAATAATTGAAATATGGAGTTCCTTGGAAAATATCGCCTGCATCGAGTAATAAAACGTTCTTTTCTTCCTGACGAATCTTTTCAATTAATGCCGAACGACGAGCCACGCCACCCATATTCGGGTTTTTAGGATGATCAGCCGCAAAAGGTTCAATATGACTGTGAACATCGTTGGTGTGAAGTATCGTAATTTTTTTGATATCGGTTGAAGTAAAACTACTCAATGACAATCCGCCTAAACCAATAAATGCCGAACTGGCGATGCTGTTTTTTAAAAAATCTCTTCTTTTCATAATAGTCAATTTACTCTAAAACAACTCGTTCGGTTTTAATGATGGGTAATGATGGCGTTTTTTTGAAATAATCAATCATCAGATTGCGAAGTTTGTATTCCATGTCGTAGGATTGTATTCCTTTTTTGAAAAAATCCATGCGATCGCCGCCATTGGATAAATAATCAGACGTACCAACAAAGTAATTTGCATTGTCGTCCAACGGTTTGTTGTTTATCAGGATTGTTTTAATGGTCAAATCCGATTTATTGGCAATGATTTTCATTCCGGTAAGTGGATGTGGCTTTTTCTCTTTCAGCATGTATTGCGCCATCTCACGGATTTGAATTCCTTTTAATTCGATGACAATCAAGCTATTTTCAAAAGGCATAATTTCAAAAGCATTTCTTGTTGTAACATTGCCTTTCGGTAATATCGCCCGAATTCCACCGTGATTTAGAAGGCAGATGTCCAGATTTTTACCTGTTTTTTTATTGAAAACCGGATTCCCCATTTCCATTGTCATTTCCGCCATCAAATTCCCGATTGTGGTTTGCCATTCGCCTTTGCTCTTATCCATAGTTTCGGGTGCGTAAGACAAAACGTGGTCTAAATCTTTGTTAATGTGGTCTTTGTAAGGAGCGATGAAATCATTTATGGCTTTGGTTTCCCCAAATTCAGGTGTAACACCTATTTTTTTACCTTCAATTTTTGTATTTTGATACGATTGACTTCCGCAGGAAATCAACAAAAAAATAAAAATCGAAACAAAAAAGTGTGTGATTAAACCGTTGTACTTTCTTAAATTTACCATCCGTTATTTGCCTAAAAGGTTAATTGTGCAAAACGAGTAAAGTTACTATGTTTTTAAAATTTATAAAGGATTTTTTCATAAAAAAAACGATTAACAAATCGTTATCCGACTACAAACTATTAGCTTCCGACACTAAAATTCTAACGGTAGGAGTTTTGATTGATGAAACTTATTTTGCTAAGGAACAAGAACTTATTTCTGAGATTGTTGCTAGTGGAATTGATAAAACGTCCATCGAAATACTTGTTTTTAAAGACAGAATCAAGAAGAAAGATGTTTTTGAAAACCCTTCTTTCAGCCGAAGTGATATTGCCTTCTCGGGAGGATTTAAAAAACAGGAAATCTCACAGTTTACAAGCAAAACGTTTGATATGCTCATCAGTTATTATGATGTGGAAAAACCTCATTTATTAGTTGTAACTTTGCAGTCGCAGGCGAAATTTAAAGTTGGTTTTTCGACTATAGACAAACGTCTGAATCATTTCATGATCAACACCATAGCAGAAAAACATCAGGAATTTGTGTCTGAATTATTCAAATATTTAAAAATTTTAAACAAACTATAAAATGCAGTCATTAGTTGGAACCGGAGTGGCTTTGGTTACTCCATTTAAAAAAGATTTTTCGGTAGATGTTGAAGCGTTGAAACGCATCGTAAACTACGTAATTGATGGTGGAGTTGAGTATTTGGTTGTGTTGGGAACAACTGCTGAATCCGCAACCCTGACTGCAGAAGAAAAAGAATTGGTAATTCAAACGGTAAAAGAAGCTAACAACGGAAGATTGCCTTTGGTTCTAGGTGTTGGTGGAAATAACACGTTAAAAGTTGTGGAAGAATTAAAAACCAGAGATTTTTTTGGATTTACGGCTATTTTGTCGGTTTCTCCATACTATAACAAACCAACTCAGGAAGGAATTTACCAGCATTTTAAAATGGTAGCGGAAAATTCACCAATTCCTGTAATTGTTTATAATGTACCGGGAAGAACGGCAAGTAATATGTTACCATCAACGGTACTTCGTTTAGCGAATGATTTCAAAAACATCATCGGAATTAAAGAAGCAGCTGGAGATATTGTTCAGGCGATGAAAATTATTGAAAACAAACCGAAAGACTTTTTAGTAATTTCCGGAGATGATATGATTACACTTCCTATGGTTTTAGCTGGTGGAGCAGGAGTGATTTCTGTTATCGGAGAAGGTTTTCCAAAAGAATTTTCAGAAATGGTTCGTTTAGGATTACAGCGCAAAGTTGATGAAGCTTATAAATTGCATTATTTGTTAGCAGATAGTATTGACATGATTTTCGAACAAGGAAACCCGGGTGGAATTAAAGAAATTCATAAAGCTTTAGGATTGTCTGAAAATACAGTTCGCTTACCATTGGTAAACGTTAACGAAGATTTAGCAAATCGGTTGAGTGCTTTTGTAAAGAAAGTTGTAAATTAGCAAAACGCAATTAAAAACTAATTATATGCTAACGAAAACTATACAAACTGCCATTAACGATCAAATTAAAATTGAAGCGGATTCTTCACAAATCTATTTAGCTATGGCCTCATGGGCTGAAGTTCAGGGGTTTGAAGGGATTTCTGCTTTTATGTACAAGCAATCAGACGAAGAAAGAATGCACATGCTGAAATTGGTAAAATATGCCAATCAAAGAGGTGGTGAGGCAAAAATTCCGAACGTTATCGAACCGGTTTTGGATTGTTCTTCTTTTAAAGCCTTGTTTACGCAGTTGTATGAACACGAAGTAAAAGTATCAGCCAGTATCAATGAATTGGTGCATATTTCCTTAAGCGAAAAGGATTACGCAACCCATAATTTTCTGCAATGGTATGTTTCTGAGCAAATAGAGGAAGAGGCTACAGCGCGTACCATTCTTGATAAAATCAACTTGATTGGTGATGACAAAGGAGGTTTGTATTTGTTTGATAACGATATGAAAAACTTCTCTGGTGGTCAGCCAACATCAATGCAATAAAACCAACAGAATACAGTTTTAGGAAGATGTTCTTTTTAAGGACATCTTTTTGTTTTTCTGATGTAAAAAAATATTTTGTAGTATCCAATTAATCATTAATTTTGCAGTTGCTTTTCTGAATACTGGATTTTTAGCAGAAGCAGTAAAAAAACGTAAATCGTACAATGAGTAAATTTTTATATATTTTTCTTTTTTCGGTTCTTTTATTTTCGTGTAGTCCGTATCAAAAAGCTTTAAAATCGGAAGATTTGGCGTATAAATATGAAATCGCTACGCAGAAATATGACGAAGGAAAATACAATAAAGCTATCCGTTTATTTGAACAAATTGCTGGTCCAAACCGCGGAAAGCCAAACGCTGAAAAGTTGTTTTATATGTTTTCACAATCGTATTATAAAACAGAACAGTACTATTTAGCGGCACACCAATTCGATGGATTTGTGGCTACTTATCCAAAAAGTGAAAAACGTGAGGAGGCAATGTTTTTAGGCGCGAAAAGCTATACCATGTTGTCACCTGTTTATTCATTAGAACAAGGAGATACGGATAAAGCTATTGAGAAATTACAGAATTATATCAACACCTATCCAAATTCAGCCAATCTTGAAGAAGCCAATAAAATAATGGCAGAACTAAGAGATAAATTGGAGAAAAAAGCCTTCGAAATTGCTAAAGCTTACGGGGAAATTCAAAACCCAATTAACGATTACAAGGCAGGAATCAGAGCTTTAGATAATTTTATTTCAGATTATCCAGGTTCGAAATTTAAAGAAGATGCGTTGTATTACAAACTGGATTTCTCATACAATTACGCAATAAAAAGTATTTCTTCTAAAATGGAAGAACGTTTAAACTTGGCTAAAAGTGCTTATTCAAGTTTAGTTCGATTCAAAGAAGATACAAAATACAAAAAAGAGGCTGATAAAATGTCGGCAAGTATAGATCAAGAATTACAAAAATTTTCTAAACAATAAATCATGGATTTAAAGAAAACAACAGCTCCTGTAAACACAATTACTTACAACAAAAGTAAGATTGAAGAGCCAACCGGTAACATCTATGAAGCGATTACCATCATGGCAAGAAGAGCTAATCAAATCAATTCTGAAATTAAAAAAGAACTGATTGATAAATTGGATGAATTTGCTACCTATAACGATAGTTTAGAAGAAATCTTTGAAAACAAAGAGCAAATCGAGGTTTCTAAATTCTATGAAAAATTACCTAAACCACACGCTTTGGCGGTACAGGAATGGTTAGAAGGTAAAATCTACCACAGAGATTCAAACAAATAAGACTATGTCTGTTTTAAGCGGTAAAAAAATTCTACTCGGCGTATCCGGAGGTATTGCCGCTTATAAATCAGCGAGTTTAGTTAGACTACTTATAAAGGCAGGTGCTCAGGTTCAAGTAATCATGACGCCTGCCTCTAAAGATTTTGTTACTCCCTTAACATTATCTACTCTCTCAAAAAATCCGGTGTATTCTTCTTTTTTTAATGAAGAAGACGAGAATGCCGAATGGAACAATCACGTTGATTTTGCACTTTGGGCAGACCTTATGGTGATTGCTCCAGCCACAGCCAATACGCTTTCCAAAATGGCGAATGGTAATTGTGATAATCTTCTTATTGCCACGTACTTATCTGCGAAATGTCCTGTGTATTTTGCTCCTGCTATGGATTTGGACATGTATAAACATCCGTCTACTTTGGCAAGTTTTTCAGCTTTGAAGAATTTCGGGAACACTATGATTCCCGCTGAAAGTGGAGAGCTAGCCAGCGGATTATCCGGAGAAGGGCGTATGGCAGAACCTGAAAATATTGTCGCTTTTCTAGAGAACGATTTGGAAAGTAAACTTCCATTGAAAGGAAGGAAAATTCTAGTTACCGCAGGGCCAACTTATGAAGCTATTGATCCGGTTCGTTTTATTGGAAATCATTCCACAGGAAAAATGGGGTTTGATATAGCTAATGAAGCCGCAAATCTTGGCGCAGAAGTAATTTTGGTATCAGGTCCAACACATTTACAACTCAAAAACAGCAAGGTAACAATCGAAAGAGTGACTTCTGCTGAGGAAATGCATGAGGTTTGTCATCGTCATTTCAAAGAAGTTGATGCTGCGATTGCCGCCGCTGCCGTTGCAGATTACAGACCAAAAAATGTTGCTTCTCAAAAAATAAAAAAGAGTGATGCTGCGTTTTCCATTGAATTGGAAAAGACCAAAGACATCCTTGCTTCGTTGGGTGCCATTAAACAAAATCAGTTTTTAATCGGTTTTGCTTTAGAAACGGAAAATGAAATTGAACATGCAAAGCAGAAAATTCAGAAAAAAAACTTAGATTTGATTGTTTTAAATTCTTTGAATGATAAAGGTGCCGGATTTGGTCAGCCGACGAATAAAGTAACATTTATCGATAAGAATTTCAATATCTTTCCAATGGAACTGAAAAGCAAAGAAGCTGTTGCCTTGGATATCATCAATAAAATAATTGAACATTATGCGTAATTGGATTGTAACTTTACTTTTATTTTTCTCTGTGCTTGGTAACGCACAGGAATTGAATTGCAGTGTAAAAGTAAATCATGATCAGATTACAAGTGCCAATGTTCAGGTGTTCAAAACCTTAGAACGCTCTTTAACGGAGTTCGTAAACAATACGAAATGGACTGATAAAAATGTTGCCAACAACGAAAGAATTGATTGCAGCATGTTCATTACTGTGACTTCGTATGATTCTAATAGTTTTACTACAACGATTCAGGTGCAATCGTCGCGTCAGGTCTTTAATTCAACGTATGCTTCGCCAATATTCAATTATAACGATAAAGAGTTTGATTTTCAGTATGTTGAATTTCAAAATTTATTGTACAACCCGAACAGTTTTGATTCTAACCTGATTTCTGTTATCGCTTTTTACGCAAACGTGATTATTGGTTTGGATGCAGACTCTTTTTCCAAGCAAGGCGGAACCAAATATCTTGAAGCAGCTTCCAATATTGCCAATTTAGCTCAAGGAAGCGGAGGTAAAGGCTGGACGCAAACCGATAAAACACAAAATCGCTATTATTTAATAAACGATTTATTGTCAACAACTTATCTTCCGTATCGTGATGCTTTGTATGAGTATCATTTTATGGCTTTGGATAAAATGGCGGATGATGTAAAATCTGGAAAAGAGAATGTTTTGACCGCGATTAAAACGGTTTCTAAATTGCACAGTGTTCGACCTAACTCGTTTATTGCGAGAGTCTTTTTTGATGCAAAATCGGATGAAATTGTGTCTATTTTTTCAGGAGGACCAAGCATTGCCATCACTGATTTGGTGGAAACTTTAAACCGCGTTTCGCCGCTTAATGCCGTAAAGTGGAATAATATCAAATATTAATCTGTCGGACCGCTAAACGTTACGTAAAGTATGCTGACATCTTTATCCATTAAAAATTTTGCCTTAATTGAACACTTGGAAATGGATTTTTCCGAGAAGTTGTCTATTATAACCGGAGAAACCGGAGCCGGAAAATCAATTTTGCTTGGTGCTTTGGGTTTGGTTTTAGGAAAACGAGCCGATTTGACATCCCTTAAAAATAAAGAAGAAAAATGTGTTATTGAAGCGCATTTTAACATCGCCGACTATCAACTTCAGAACTTTTTTTCAGAAAACGATTTAGATTATGAACCGGTTTCCATTTTAAGAAGGGAAATTTTGCCATCCGGAAAATCAAGAGCTTTTATCAACGATAGCCCGGTAAATCTGAATGAACTGACCGAACTTGGTGAGTTCCTGATTGATATTCATTCCCAACACGAAACCCGAGAATTAACTCAGGAAGCGTATCAGGTTGAAATTTTAGATGCTTTTTGTGGCAATCAGGAATATTTGTCGGATTATAAAAACAAACTTGTTACATACAAGAAATCGCAATCCGAATTACGGCAACTGCTTTCAGATAAGGAGCAAATTGCTAAAGAGCACGATTACAATTCTTTCTTACTGAATGAATTATTGGCTGCAAATCTAAAAATTGGCGAGCAGGAAGAATTTGAAGCGACTCAGGAAAAATTAAGCAATGTTGAAGCGATTGCAGAATCATTTGAAAAGTCATTAACGATTGCCAATGATGAGCAAATAGGAGTAATCCACAATCTTAAAGAAATAAAGGCTGCATTGCAGAAAATTGCAGGACTTTCTTCGGAATATCAAACAATTTATGACAGAATTACAAGCGTTTTGATTGAACTTGACGATGTAATGACTGAGCTTCACAATGAATCCGGAAAATTGATAAACGATCCGGAGCAATTGGATTTAGTGAATCAGAAGCTTCAGACTTTGTACTCACTTCAGAAGAAGCACAATGTTGGTTCTGTCGAAGAATTGATTACGATTCAAACGACTCTGGACGATAAAGTAATTTTAGCCGACGATTTGGAAAATACAATTGCCAAATTAGAAGAAGCAATTACAAGTCAACAATTGGAATTGGATAAATTAGCGGATAAAATTTCTGAAAAACGAAAAGCGTCTGCTTCAGAATTAACCAATAAGATTTCTGAAATCCTTACTCAATTAGGAATGCCAAATGCCCGTTTTCAATTCGAAATTAAAGAAAGTACTACAATTTTGGCAACTGGTAAAGATGAAATTCAATTGTTGTTTTCTGCCAATAAAGGAACCGATTTTGGTCTGCTGAAAAAAGTTGCTTCCGGTGGTGAAATGTCCAGAATTATGTTGGCTGTTAAATCCATTATGGCGGAATATACAAAGCTTCCGACTATTATTTTTGATGAAATTGATACAGGAGTTTCCGGTGAAGTTGCTCATAAAATGGGTGATATCATGAAAAAAATGGCAAACGGAATGCAGGTTTTCGCAATCACGCATTTACCTCAAATTGCTGCGAAAGGTCAGCAACATTATAAAGTATTCAAATCCGTGGTTGGTGAAACTACAATTTCAGAATTGAAAATGCTTTCTACTGAAGAAAGAGTGGTGGAGATTGCAGAAATGTTATCCGGAAAAGACATAACCGATTCGGCTTTAAATCACGCCAAAGCATTATTAAATTAAAATTTTGGCTATTTTTGTTATTCAAATTTAGAAACAAACTATCAAACACAATAAATCATGATTATTGAACCAAGAATGCGCGGTTTTATCTGCTTAACGGCACATCCAAAAGGCTGCGAACAAAATGTAAAGAATCAAATTGAATACGTTAAATCGAAAGGTAAAATCGATGGTCCAAAACGCGTTTTAGTAATTGGAGCATCGACTGGTTTTGGTTTAGCTTCCAGAATTACAAGTGCTTTTGGTTGTGACGCTGCGACAATCGGTGTGTTTTTTGAAAAGCCAGGGACAGAAGGGAAAACAGCTTCTCCGGGTTGGTACAATTCAGCAGCTTTCGAAATGGAAGCACAAAAAGCAGTATTATACGCGAAAAGTATCAATGGTGACGCGTTTTCAAATGAAGTAAAACAGCAAACTATCGACATGATTAAAGCTGATTTAGGTCAGATTGATTTGGTGATTTACAGTTTGGCTTCCCCAGTTCGTATGCATCCAACGACAGGTGTTTTGCATCGTTCGGTTTTAAAACCAATTGGTTCGACTTTTACTAATAAAACTGTAGATTTTCACACCGGAAATGTTTCTCAGGTTTCTATTGAGCCAGCAACTGAAGAAGATATCGCTAACACCGTTGTAGTTATGGGCGGTGAAGATTGGACAATGTGGATGGACGCTATGAAAAATGCCGGTGTTTTAGCGGATGGAGCGACAACCGTTGCTTATTCTTACATCGGACCTGAAGTAACAGAAGCAGTTTACCGTAAAGGAACCATCGGTAGAGCAAAAGATCATTTGGAAGCTACTGCTTTCGAGATTACAGATAAATTGAAAGACATTAACGGAAAAGCTTATGTTTCTGTAAACAAAGCGTTGGTAACTCAGGCGAGTTCTGCAATTCCGGTAATTCCGCTTTATATTTCATTATTATATAAAATTATGAAAGCCGATGGAATTCACGAAGGTTGTATCGAGCAAATTCAGCGTTTGTACCAACAGCGTTTGTATAATGGTTCCGAAGTTCCAACGGATGAAAAAGGAAGAATCCGCATCGACGATTGGGAAATGCGTACCGATGTTCAGGAAAGAATTGCAAAACTTTGGGGAGAATCAACAACAGAATCTTTAGTAGAGCTAGGAGACTTGGCTGGTTACAAACAAGACTTCTTAAATTTATTTGGTTTTGGCTTTGAAGGAGTTGATTATTTAGCGGATGCTAACGAAGTAGTTGATGTGCCAAGTATAGGCTAAATTGTTATAAAAATATAATTATTATGTTATGAAACTCACGACTTGTCGTGAGTTTTGTGTTTTATATCGATTATATAGGGTTTTGATTAAATAATGTTTAATTTTGTGTTACAAATTCAAATTACAAAAAACATGAAAAAAATTACTTTGCTAATAGCAATTCTCTTTGCTGTTTTTAGTAATAGTTATGGACAAATTAGTTCGTATACTTTTGCTCAATCATCAGGGGTTTACACTCCAGTTTCTGGAGGTACTACTGTTGCCAGTATTACTGCAATTACTGGTACAGCTCCATCATCGGCGGAACGAATGGATGATATGGTTTACAATTTACCCGACGGAACCATACCTTTTACATTTGTTTTTGATGGTAATGGTTATACAGGATTAAATATTAATTCGAACGGTTATATTACTTTTGGAGCTACTGCACCTGGTACTACAAATTATACTCCAATTTCTTCAACTGCAACTTACGAAAGAGCTATTTCTGCATTTGCAAGAGATTTAGAAGGAGGTTATCACATTATTGCTGATAGAACATCAGGTTCAGTTGATTTGCTTAATGCATCGTCAATTGGTCCTATTTCTGTTGGGGATTTTGTTTATGGAACAGGAATTCCAGCAGGTGTAACTGTAGTAGCAATAAATGGAACGACTATTACAATGAGTGCAGCTGCAACTTCAACGGGAACAGCTGGAGCAATTAGATTTGGTGCACCTTGGTCTAATATTCAATATGCGATTGAAGGTGTAGCTCCAAACAGAACATTTGTAATTCAGTTTTCTAATTTTAAAAGATTTGGAACAACTGCAACTACTTCAAGAGATATGATTCTAAATTTCCAATTTAGACTTGAAGAAACTACTAACGTGATTAGCATAGTTTATGGAAATTGTAGTCCAGGAACAGGAACAACTGATACTACTGTTAATCAAGTTGGTTTAAGAGGAGCAACAAATGTTTTCGCAACGAATGTAAATAACAGAAGAAATACTAAAGGTACAAACGACAACTGGATAGATTCTGTTGTAGGAACATCAAACACTTCTGGAATGTTATTTAATACATCTGCTCCGGCAAATGTTATTTCTAACGGTTTGACTTATGTGTGGACTCCACCACCAGCATGTTCGGGAACTCCAGTAGCAGGATCTGCAACACCAGCAACACAAAATATTTGTTCAGGAGCAACACCAGCAAACTTAGTGGCAACAGGATACTCTACTGGTGTAACAGGTTTAACTTTTCAGTGGGAAGAATCTAATGATAACGGAGTAGGAGATGCTTGGGCTAATGCTGTTGGAGGTACAGGAGCAACTACAGCAACCTATACACCACCAGTATTTTCTGGGACAACAATTTATTACAGATTTAGTGTTACATGTTCTAATTCAGGATTATCAGCTCAAACTGCTTCAGTAATGGTTACTGTTCCTGCTGCTCCATCTAATCAAATTACAGCAGTAACAATACCTGCAGGGACAATTGCATATTCTCAAGCCGGAATTAACTGGACTAATGGAAATGGAGCTAGAAGAGCTGTTTTTATAAGTGATTCCGCAACATTTACAGATCCTGTAGATGGTAATGGGCCTGCTTTAACTGCTAATGCTGTTTATAGTGGTTCTGGTCAGCAATTAATTTATGATGGTACTGCCGCTACGGTTACTGTAACAGGTCTTTCTGCAGCGACACAATACTATATTAAAGCTTATGAGTACACTAGATGTGGTTCTGGACCTTATGATTTTTATTTTAACACAACAACAGGAACGAATATAGGAGATTTTACAACTTGTGATACTTTT
This sequence comes from Flavobacterium sp., assembly GCF_032153895.1. Classification (GTDB taxonomy): domain Bacteria; phylum Bacteroidota; class Bacteroidia; order Flavobacteriales; family Flavobacteriaceae; genus Flavobacterium. The sequence goes on along the minus strand of NZ_JALDYN010000025.1, from coordinate 20,701 downwards.
ACTGTTCCTGCTTTAGAAAATTTTACAACTTATGTTCCAGGATGTTGGTTAGAAGCTGACAATGGAGATTTAGTAGCTGGTCCTTCAACTTTTGGGTCAAGTTCTTGGGCTGCAGATGGTTTTGCTAATGTAGGTACTACTGGAGCAGTAAAATATAATATCTTTACTACTGGTGCGAATGATTGGTTAATGTCGCCATTGTATACAATTCCAGCAACTGGATACGAATTAAAGTTTGACGCAGCTGCAAATCAGTTTGGAACAACAACAGCACCAACAACACCATGGGAAGCAGATGATTTTGTTCAGGTTTTGGTATCTACAGGTTCAAATAACTGGACATTATTATATACTTATGACAATGCCAATGTACCTTCAAATACGGGAACTGTAAATATTTTTGACTTAGATGCTTATTCGGGTCAAACGGTTAGATTTGCATTTAGAGCAGTTGAAGGTGCTACAAACGGTTCTGCAGATATTGATTTTTCTGTAGATAACTTTGAAATTAGATTAACACCTGCATGTGAAGTACCAACAGCTTTAGGTGCTGATCCTGTTACTGCTACAACTGCTAATTTATTTTGGACTGCAGGTGGTACAGAATCTGCTTGGAACATTGAATGGGGTCCAACAGGGTTTACTCAAGGGACAGGTACTATGGTAAATGGAGTAGCTAATCCTCATCCATTAACATCGGGGCTAACGGCAAGTACAACTTATCAGTTTTATGTACAGGCAGATTGTGCTGCTAATGGAACAAGTACTTGGGCTGGACCGTTCAGCTTTACAACTGCTTGTGATGCTACAAACGTGCCATATTCTCAAAATTTTGAAAGTGCCACTGTTCCAAATCTCCCTGCATGTACATCTCAAGTAAATTATGGTACAGGGAATTTATGGACTGTGCAAAATAATGTAGGTTACGGATTTACAACTAATGCATTGCGATACTCATGGAATACAACAAACGCTGCAAATGTATGGTTCTTTACTCAAGGTGTAAATCTTGTAGGAGGACAGGAATATAAAATTTCATACAATTATGGTAATGCTAGTGCTACTTTCCCTGAGAAATTGAAAGTTGCTTATGGTTCTTCTAATAATGCAGCAGGAATGACAAATATTTTGGCTGACTATGCTAATATTAACCAAGCAGCTATTCAAACTGATGAAATAACTTTTACACCTGGTTCAAGTGGAGTTTATTATTTTGGATTCCAGGCTTATTCAGATGCTGATGAATTTTATTTACTAGTTGATAATATCCTTGTTGATGTTAATTTAGGTTCTTCAACTTTTGATTCAACTTCATTCAAAGCATATCCAAACCCAGTAAGAGATGTTTTAAATTTATCTTACTCAACAGAAATTTCTTCAGTTGAAGTATTCAATATGTTAGGACAAAAAGTAATGGTTAAAGAATTGAACGTTGCTCAAGGTCAGGTTGATATGTCAAACTTAACATCAGGAAACTATATGGTTAAGGTTACAGCTGAAGGTCAAACTAAGACAATTAAAGTTGTAAAACAATAATAAAATTTTTTAATTGTTAAAAAAGCGGCTTTTGCCGCTTTTTTTTATGATTTAGTTATATTACTGTTAAAAAAAACAAAAAATTAAAATTTGGATTGGCTACCTTGGTAATAATAATAACGAAACCCAATTCAAATTATGAAAAAAATTACCTTTCTTTTAATTGCGCTTTTTCTAGGCTTTCTTGCTCAGGCGCAGCTTTATCAAGTTCCGTATTGTAATGGAACGATTTCCTCAAATACTTACGGTCCCATGAATAGTGTTGCTGGAGCCAATGCTACGAGTAGAACTGCTGTTATTTATCCGTCTTCTCAATTGTCGGGAATTTTTGCACAAACACTTACTTCAATTTATTTTAGTAGAATGACTGCAACAGGTACAATGGGTGGGGCTCCCAATTTTAAAATATATCTTAAAGAAACTGCTAATGCTGATTTCGGTGCAGGAGCTTTAGATTGGGCAACCGAAATTGCTACTGCAACTTTAGTTTATGATTCTAATCCAGCTACAGAGACAGGTTCTTCTTCGGGATGGAAATCGTTTGCATTGTCAACAAATTTCGTGTACTCTGGGACTCAAAATTTAGCTGTTTACATGGAGTATGTTAACACTGCTGCTTCAACGACAATCGGCTGGGAGTATGAGTATTCTAATCCATGTATTGTAACTACGAATAGTAATACTACCAAATATATTAATAATACCACCGGGACTCCTGGGGCTTCTTTAACTTCAACAAATTACAGAAGACCTCATATTGGTTTTGACTATCTTGTGTCATGCCCTGGAATTACTGGTTTGGGTCACGATAATTTAACAGCTACGACTGTAGATTTGGATTGGACTCCGGGTGGTGGAGAATCGATTTGGGAATATGTAATTCAGCCAACGGCTGATCCAGCCCCAACTTCAGGTACACAAATACTTACTGACGCAGTAGTTGGCGCAACTGTTTTACCGAATACACCATATACAGCATATGTAAGAGCTGATTGTGGAGGTGGTGATTTTTCAGTATGGTCAACAATTGAATTCACAACACCATGTGCTACTTATTCTGTTCCGGCACTTGAAAATTTTTCAACGTATGTACCAGGATGTTGGCAGGAAGCCGATAACGGTGATTTAACTGCTGGTCCTTCAACTTTTGGAACAAGCTCATGGGCTGCTGATGGTTTTGGTAATGTTGGAACTACAGGCGCTATGCGTGTTACTTTAGATGGTGCTGCTGATAACGATTGGATTTTATCACCTTTATATGCAATACCGGCTACTGGATATGAGTTGAAGTTTTTTGCAGCTGCAAATCAATCTGGAAGTGTAAATGCACCAACGACAGCTTGGGAATCGGATGATTATGTTGAAGTTTTAGTATCCACAGGAACCTCTAACTGGACGGAATTATATACGTATGATGATCTAAATGTTCCTTCAAATACAGGATCAATTAATATTATAGATTTAGATGCTTATGCAGGTCAGACGGTACGATTTGCTTATAGAGCTGTTGAAGGAGCTTCAAATGGTAGTGCAAGTATAGATTTTTCAGTGGATAATTTCGAGATTAGATTAACTCCGGCTTGTGACTTGCCATCATCTTTAGGAGCTGATAATATCACTTTTAATTCAGCGGATTTGAATTGGACTGCAGGAGGAGCAGAGTCTTTATGGAACATTGAATGGGGACCATCTGGTTTTACCCAAGGAACAGGAACTGTTGTAAATGGAGTTGCTAATCCACATCCTCTAGGAGGCTTGACGCCTAATACCAATTATCAATATTATGTACAAGCTGATTGTGGTGCAAATGGTACAAGTGTATGGGCAGGACCATATTCTTTCTACACAGGTTATTGTTTACCATCGGGAACTTTAGCAACGTCATATATTAATTCTTTCGAGACAACCGGCGTGGCGGGAGTAAATATTACAAATGCTGCAACCGGTTTTTCAACTAATAATTATGGTGATTATTACGCAACACATACGGTTTCTCGAGCAGCAAATCAGACAATTAATTTTAATGCAGTAGTTGTAGGAACAACGGTAGGTTGCGCAATTTGGGTTGATTGGAATAATAATCTAGTTTTTGAATCTTCAGAAAGAATGTTTAATACCACCTCTTATTCAGGTTCGCCAGTTTCGAATTCATTTGTTGTGCCAAACGGAACTCCAGACGGTGATTACAGAATGCGTGTACTAATTGATTTTAATATGTCAAATCCAACAAATTCATGTGGTTATAATTTAGGTAGAGGCGAGGCTGAAGATTATAAACTTACTGTTGATGCAACTTTGTCTTCTTCAGATTTTGATGTAGCATCATTTAGAGCGTATCCAAATCCTGTAAAAGACGTCTTGAACTTATCTTATTCAACAGAAATTTCTTCAATTGAAGTATTCAATATGTTGGGACAAAAAGTGATTACGAAAGAATTAAATCTTTCACAAGGTCAGGTTGATATGTCAAATCTAACTTCAGGAAATTATATGGTTAAGGTTACAGCGGATGGTCAAACAAAAACCATTAAAGTTGTCAAACAATAATAAGTATTATTTAAATTTTTTTAAAGAGCGGCTTTTGCCGCTCTTTTTGTTTTCTGTAGTTTTTCGTGTTAAAATTTTTATAATCTATTAAAAAAAAGTGTAAATTGCCGTTCATATAAAACTAAAACCATACAAAAGCTTATGAAAAAAATTACTTTTTTGTTATTCACTTTTTTATTTGGGTCGGTGTCGTATGGACAATCAATTTGTACGCAAACCTTTACGGTTTCTGGACTAGATGATGATCCAACGGTTCTAACTATTAATGCGAGTGATATAACATGTAACGGATCAGGTACTATTACAAACTTGCGATTAATTAACGGTGCAGGATCATTGACATCCGGAAATTGTACGGCAACAGGTACCAGTTGGTACGGATTTGATTTGTCAATTGACGGAGGAGCAATTCAAACGGGTTGTGCCGCCGATTTTGAAAACACGAATATTACAGGTTTTACAACTTTAACTATTACATCACATGATGATGATGTTTGGTCAGATGGAGTTACAATTACAATTGATGTGGAAGTAACCTATACACCAACAGCAGTACCTGGCTGTGTGGTATTATCAAGTCCAGGAAATGGTGCAACGGGAGTAGGTTCAAGTATTATTGATTGGCCATCTGCTGCAGGTGCTTCAGGTTATAAATTAACTGTAGGGACAACTCCGGGAGGTACTGATGTTTTGAACTTATCTGACGTTGGTAATGTTTTAACTTATGATTTAGGAGCATTAACTCCAGGAGGTACATACTATGTAAAAGTTACACCATACAATGTTTTAGGTGACGCTGTTGGTTGTACAGAAAGTAGTTTCACAACTTGTTTAATTTGTTATTGTGAGCCTACATATACGAGTGGGAAAACAGACGGAGATTTAATTTCTAATATCCAGATTCTAAGTACAACATTATCAAATAATAGCGGAACTGATCCGGTTAATCCAGCCTACACATATTTTACAGGGATGCCAAACTATACTACTACACTTCAGGCTGGTAATACATATACAGTTTCAGTTAGCGTAGGTACTTTTGGCGGTCAGAATGTAGCAGTTTGGATTGATTATAACGACGATGGAGTTTTTGATACTGCTGAACGTGTGGGTTATACCACAACATCAATTGGAGCCAATGGTACGGCTACTTTCCAAATCGTTTTAGCTTGTAATCCACCTTTAGGAACACACAGAATGCGTGTAAGAGATGTTTGGAATACAACAGGAGTAAATATTGATCCTTGTACCAATTATGGTTGGGGAGAAACAGAAGATTATGATGTAACTGTTTCTGCTGCGGTTGCTTGTCCACAACCATCTGCATTGGGAGCTAACCCTGTAACTACAGATTCTGCAACATTATTATGGAATACCGGATGTGCAGAAACATTATGGAATGTACATTTAACAACTGCTGGTGGTGGCGCACCAGTTGGAACAGGATCTAACCCAGGGGTAACAAATCCATTAGTAATTACTGGAACTTTATCACCTGCAACGACTTATGAATTTTACGTTCAGGCAGATTGTGGTGGAAGTGGAACCAGTTTATGGACAGGACCTTATACGTTTACAACAAATCCATTGCCTCCAGCTAATGATGATTGTTCTGCAGCTGTTGCTTTAACAGTGAACGCTGATTTTTCATGTGCAGTTGTTACAGCAGGTACTACTGTAGGTGCAACTCAGTCTGCACAAGCTGATGATGTTTCAGGTACACCTGCAAAAGATGTTTGGTTTAGTTTTGTTGCTACCGGAACAAATCATAGAATTTCATTGACTAATGTTGTTCCTGTTGTTGGAACTTCAATGGATATGGGAATTGGAGTGTATGATGGTACAGCTGGTTGTGCTTCATTGGTTTTTGTTGGAACGAGCGACCCTGAAACATATGATGTAACGGGATTGACAGCTGGAACAACATACTACGTGAGAGTTTACGGATGGTATGGTGGTACAGATCAGATGAATTTTAACATTTGTGTAGGTACACCACCACCACCACCAGCAAATGATGAGTGTGCTAATGCAATTGTATTAACGCCAGGAGGTGTATTTGGTGATTACGATGTTGTTGGTACAAATGCTTCAGCAACTGGTTCAACTGAAACTGCACCGGGATGTGCTTTGTATAGCGGAGGTGATGTTTGGTATTCAGTAGTAGTGCCTGCTTCCGGAAGCTTAACATTTGAAAATAATGGTGTAACAGGAGGAATTGGTGATTCAGCAGGAGCTGTTTATAGTGGAGTATGTGGAGCTTTGGTATTAATTGATTGTGATGATTCTTCTAGTACAGCTGGAGGTGATCATCCGTTAATTACTGTAACAGGAAGAACACCAGGAGAAGTTTTATACTACAGAGTTTGGGAATATGGAAATGATACATCTGGAAATTTTGCTGTATCTGCTTATGACGCTTCATTAAGCACAGGTTCTTTCGATGTGACTTCATTCAAAGCATATCCAAACCCAGTAACCAATGTGTTAAACTTATCTTACTCATCTGATATTTCTTCTGTAGAAGTATTCAATATGTTAGGACAAAACGTTCTTACTAAGAATGTTAATACTACAAATGCTCAAGTTGATATGAGTCAGTTGAATGCAGGAGCTTACTTAGTAAAAGTAACTTCAGAAGGAGTTTCAAAAACCATTAAAGTAGTAAAACAATAATTATTTTTTAATACAATAGAAAAGCCGCCTTTTAGGTGGCTTTTTTATTTTTAGAAAGAGTATCTTTGTTAAAATAATCTGTGAGATGTATTTTTCATTTATAATACCGGTATATAACAGACCCGACGAAATTGAGGAATTGCTAAAAAGTCTTTCCGTTCAGGATTTTAAAGAAGATTTCGAGGTAGTTATTGTAGAAGATGGTTCAACTATTCCATGCGATGAAGTGGTTAAAAAGTACGAAGGAAAACTGTTTATTTCGTATTTCAACAAACCGAATTCCGGCCCAGGAGATTCCAGAAACTTCGGGATGCAGCATGCTATGGGAAGTTATTTCCTGATTTTAGATTCCGATTGTATTTTGCCGGAGCATTATCTGTCTTCGGTTGACGCTAATCTCAAGAAAAATTATGTAGACTGTTTCGGTGGTCCCGATGCTGCTTTGGATTCATTTTCTTCGATTCAGAAAGCCATTAACTTTACAATGACTTCTTTTCTTACCACAGGAGGTGTTCGCGGCGGAACTGAGAAAATAGGAAAATTTCAGCCAAGAAGTTTCAATATGGGACTTTCCAGAAAAGCTTTTGAAGCATCAAACGGTTTTGGAAACATCCATCCCGGCGAAGATCCGGATTTGACTATTCGCTTGTGGCAATTAGGATATAAAACAAAATTATTTTCTGATTCTTACGTATATCATAAGAGAAGAATTGATTTCAATAAATTCTACAAACAGGTAAACAAATTTGGAAAATCCCGTCCGATATTAGATTCCTGGTATCCAAAATACAGCAAACTTACTTTTTGGATGCCTACTTTATTTTTACTGGGAATGTTGATATCATTGCTACTGGTACCTTTTGGAATTGTGCTTCCGATGCGAATTTATTTAGCATATTTTATTTTCCTATTCTACATCTGTTCGGTTGAAACGATGAGCCTTTGGATAGGGATTTTAAGTGTTTTTGCCGCATTCATCCAGTTTTTCGGTTATGGAATAGGCTTTTTGCAATCCTTTGTCAAAATTCGACTCTTAAAACAAGAACCGCAATCGGCTTTCCCTGAATTGTTTTTTAAAAAGTAAAAAGATGACCAAAATAGTAGGACTTACCGGCGGAATTGGCAGTGGAAAATCTACTATAGTTGCTTATTTTAAAGAACTAGGCGTTCCGGTTTATATCGCTGATGAAGAAGCTAAAAAACTAATGGATGAGCCTGAGATTATTCGAAAAGTACAATCCGTTTTTCCGGTTGACGTTATCAAAAATGAGAAGCTGAACCGAAAAAAAATAGCTGAATTGGTTTTCTCTGATCCCGAACTACTTCATTCCTTAAACAAAATTGTGCATCCGGAAGTTCGCAAACATTTTATAAAATGGTGCAAGAAGCACGACAAATTTCCGTTTGTAATTAAAGAAGCCGCTATACTTTTTGAAAGTGGTTCGTATAAAGACTGTGATAAAATTATTTTGATTACTGCACCGGAAGCTATTCGTATTGAACGAGTTATGAAAAGAGATTCCGTTACCAAAGAACAAGTTTTAGAACGAATTCAGAATCAGTGGAGTGATGAAAAGAAAGCGGTTTTAAGTGATTATGTAATCGAAAATATCGATCTTGAAAAAGCCAAACAATCTGCTCAAAAAATTCTTAAAGAATTGAATAATATGTAAAAACTTAATCAGATGTTAATCTTTGGTTAATGTTTTTTAGGTCTAAATGTTAAAATGTTAAATTTGAATCGATGAATAAAACCAGATTCCGAGTACTTGTTGTTTTGATGAGTTTGTCCCTTTTGGGAATTATTTTGGTGCAGTTGTATTGGATTAATACATCGTATCAGAATAATGAAGAGCAATTCAAATATCACGTAAAACAGGTAATCGGAAATGTTGCCAACAAATTGCAGCAACAGGAAGCGTTTGAGTTCTATCGTCAATATAACAAGCTGAAAGACAGTATTGGAAAAGCGCCCAAACAAAGTGAATTAAAAGAGTACTTTTATGTGGAGCGCAATCCGCGAACGAATGAGCAAATCATTTATTCAAATACGATTATTCAGGAAGATTACAACGTAAATCGTTCGTTCTTTGATAAAAGATCTGATTCTGTTAAACTGAAAAACTATGTTGCCAAACGAAAAACCGAAATTTACAACGGAAAACTGTTTGACAACACCGGAATTCAAAAGAATACCCAGCCTGATATAACAATAGAAAAAACAGGAACTTTAGACATTTTGGATAAAGCCCAGTTTGAAATTTATTTTAAAGATATCATCGCGTTGAAATCGATTCAGGAGCGTATTTCTGTAGAGCGTTTAAAGGCAATGCTGGAAAACGAGTTACGTGAATATGGCGTAAAAACTCCTTTTGATTTTGCTATTTACAGCAACGGTTTGGCTACCAAAGTAAAATCGGAAAATTTCAATTATGATAAAGATGCGACGTACAGCATTCCGGTTTTTACAGATAATGATAACGAAGCGAAGTACCATTTACTGGTAAGTTTTCCGCAAAAAGGAAAGTTTTTATTCTCTTCGTTGGTTGGAATTACGTCATTGTCGCTAATTTTTACATTAGTCATCATTGTTGCGTATTTCAGCGCCTTACATCAGTTAATCAAGCAGAAACAGATTTCAGAGATTAAAACGGATTTCATCAACAACATGACGCACGAGTTTAAAACGCCAATTGCGACGATAAACCTTGCGTTAGATGCGATTAAAAATCCGAAGATTATCGATGACAAAGAAAAAATACAACGTTACCTGCAAATGATTCGGGACGAAAACAAACGAATGCACGCTCAGGTAGAAAACGTTCTTAGAATATCGAAATTAGAGAAGCGCGAGTTGGAAATCAGTAAAGAGCCAACTGACGTAAATGATATAGTCGAAGATGCTATCGAACACGTAAATCTTATTGTGGAAGATCGTGGCGGTGCGATCAAATCAAATTTGAATGCCAAGCGAACCACAATTTTATTAAACGACGTTCATTTTACCAATGTGATTGTGAATATTTTGGACAATGCCATTAAGTATTCGCCTGAAACTCCGGTAATTGAAGTATCGACTGAAAATGTAAAAGATTTTGTCCTGATTAAAGTAAAAGATCAGGGTGCCGGAATGAGTAAAATTGCCCAAAAGAGAATTTTTGAGAAGTTTTACCGCGAACACACCGGAGATTTGCATAACGTAAAAGGTCACGGATTAGGATTGGCCTACGTGAAGCGAATTGTAGACGACCACAACGGTCAGATTTTTGTAGAAAGTGAAAAAGGAAAGGGTAGTACCTTCACCATAAAAATGCCATTAATAAATTAGAGTATATGGATACTATTAACAAAAAAATATTGCTAGTTGAAGACGATCCGAACTTCGGAGCTGTTTTAAAGGATTATTTAACCATCAACGATTTTGAGGTAACACTAGCCAAAAACGGTATGGAAGGGTTTGAGAAATTCAAGAAAGACAATTTCGATTTGTGTATTCTTGATGTGATGATGCCGTACAAAGATGGATATACTTTAGCAAGAGAAATCAGAGAGAAAAATAAAGAAGTGCCGATTATCTTTTTAACCGCGAAATCAATGAAAGAAGACGTGTTGAAAGGATACAAAGTGGGTGCGGACGATTATTTGAACAAACCATTTGATTCTGAAGTGTTGTTGATGAAAATCAAAGCGATTATCATGCGTAAAGCTTCGGAAACGAAAACGGATACCACGAAATTTGAGTTTGAAATCGGTAAGTTCCATCTAAATTCGAAATTACGTTTCTTAACGTTCCCTGGAGATGAACCAATCAAATTGTCTCCGAAAGAAAACGAATTGTTGAAGATGTTAGCCTTACACGAAAACGATTTGATGCCGCGTGAATTAGCGTTAACAAAAATCTGGAGAGATGATAACTATTTCACTTCCAGAAGTATGGACGTTTACATTGCGAAATTGCGTAAGTATCTGAAACAAGATGAAGATGTTGAAATTTTGAACATCCACGGTGAAGGTTTCCGTTTGGTAATCAAAGGAAAAGCTGCAGAATAAATAGGTTAAGAATAAAAATTGTTTAAGGATAAGAAGCTCTGAGAAATCAGGGCTTTTTATTTTTCCAAAACTAAAGCAAAGCAAACTTTGTCATCTTTGGTTATGATGAAAAATTCATTGCTTTCATTGCAATGTATCGCCACGGCATCACCAAAATTCAATTCACGTAAAAAATTCATTTCTAAAGATTTAAAACCTTGCTTCAGAATAGTTTTCGGGTTTAAGGTATCCAAACACCATTCTAAATATTTCGTGTTATTAACGTGATTTACAATGTCTAAATCTGATAAAACAACGGTTCGTTCCGTAATTTTTTCGGTTTCCTGCAACACATTGATTCTTGAAAAACTTTTAGAAGTTGCATGATGTTCAGGATATTTTTCAAAATGTTCATGAGGCAATGCCAATGGTTCTGATTTTCGTAATTGTGTGTTGAAAACAGCCCAAAATGTTGTAGCACCCACTATTTTTACATCGTTTAAATACATTTCAATATTACGAATCGATTTGTTTCCTTCAAGGTTTTCAATCCACGTTTTTACAACCACTTTGTCTTGCCATTGCGGTAAATCACCAATAATTTCGATACGGATTCTACTCAAAACCCAAGCTTGATGATGTTGCTGCATATCAAAAAAACTCAAACCGCCTAAAATGGAATGTTCCGCAGCAGTAAGTTGTAACAGGTTGCACAAATCAACATATTTCAACTTCCCGTTAGGACCGCATTGAGTAAAATTGATTTCCGATTCGTGAGAGTAAACAGATGTGAAATTTGGTGAAATGGGCATTTGAGTTATGAATTATGAATTATGAGTTATCAGTGAAAAGTGAAAAGTGAAAAGTGAAAAGCTTATCCTTTATTTCTTATCCTTTTTTCCTCAATGAAATTAACGATTTCTGAAATATCCGTTTGATAATCAAACCATTTTGCTTCTTCAGTTCGTTTAAACCAAGTAATTTGCCTTTTAGCAAAACGGCGGGTATTTTTTTTGATTTCTTCCACAGCAAAATCTAAAGTGGCTTTTCCGTCGAAATAATCAAACAGTTCCCGATAGCCGACAGTTTGTAAAGCATTTAAATGTTTGTTCGGATAAACTGATTTGGCTTCTTCCAACAAGCCTTCTTGCATCATCAAATCAACACGAAGATTGATTCGCTCGTACATTTTCTCTCTGTCAGCTTCTAAACCGATGATAATAGGAGTAAAGTTACGCTGATTTTTTCGTTTCCCAATGAAAGAGGAATACGGTTTTCCCGTTCCGAGACAAACTTCTACGAAACGTTTCATACGCTGCGGATTTTGTAATGTCTGCGGATTTTCAGAACTGATTTTATTGTAATATTCGGAATCGAGTTCTTTCAATTTATTTTGCAAATATTCAATACCTAATTCGTCATATTTTGCATTAATTTTTTCCCGAACCGTAGCATCAATATTCGGAAAATCGTCAAAACCTTTCAGTACGGCATCCACATACAATCCGGAACCGCCCACCATAATCTGAACCTTGTTTTCCTTGAAAAGCTCTTCTAATTTGGCAATAGTATCGGTTTCAAAATCGCCAACAGAATAACTATTAAAAATTGAAATATGTTGTATAAAATGATGTTGGGCAGCGGCTAATTCTTCAGTATTCGGAACTGCAGTACCAATTCGCATTTCTTTAAAAAACTGACGACTATCGCACGAAATGATATCACAACCAAAATGTTGGGCCAATTTGATGCTTAAAGCTGTTTTTCCGATGGCTGTCGGGCCAATTATAGTAATGAGGTAATTAGAATTCATGGGTTAGTTTTTCGCCACAATGATGACAAAAACGAGCTTCTTCATTGTAAATTATCGATGTACACGAAGGACAAGTTCTCGAAGCATCGTTGTTCTGATTTCGTTTCGCCGAAGCAAATTCCGCAGTTACAATTCCGGTCGGTACGGCAATAATACCGTAACCCATAATCATAATGCAGGAAGCAATAATCTGACCTAAAGTCGTAACCGGTGCAATATCGCCATAACCAACAGTTGTCAATGTTACAATACACCAGTAAATACTAACGGGAATGCTTGTAAAACCGCTTTCTTTTCCTTCTACTACATACATAATTGCGCCTAATAAAATGGATACAATTAATACGAAGTATACGAATACGATAATTTTGGTTCGGCTGGCTTTGATGGCTAATTTCAGTTGCGATTCCTGCCCTGTAAAGTGTACTAAATTCAGAATTCCGAACAAACGTAATAAACGCAATGCTCTGATTACCGATAACATACGTGAACCTGGAATGAAAAAGGACAAATACATTGGGAGTATCGAAATCAAATCGACCAAACCATAAAAACTGAAAATGTAGCTCAATGGTTTTCGATTGCAAATGATTCTAAGGATGTACTCAATAGTGAAGAAAATCGTGATAATCCATTCTGAAACAATAATGAAAGTATGATATTTGGCATCGAGTCTTTCAACCGATTCGAGCATAATCAATAACACACTCAACAAAATTACTGCCAACAAAATCAAGTCGAACAAACGCCCGGCAAAGGTGTTCGAACCGTAAATGATGATGTAAATTTTTTGGCGAAGAATGTCGTATTTGCTCTTAAGTTCTCTCATTTGATAAGGAATTATTCAAATTTACTTAAAACTTAACGATTTTCAGTACTTTCTTCTTACGGATGTAGTTTTGAATAATGTTTCGCGAATCCCGATTGTTCTGCATCGGAATAATAATGTTTTTCAGAATGTCGATATTGTTAATCTGATAATTCAAATCGTAGAAACAATAGCCTTTGTACACACCGTTTTCTACTAAAACTGCGCTTCTTTCATCAAGGGTTCTTCCGCGATCAACAATAACCATGCTTTGATTTTGCAACTGATTGTTTTCCAGAAAGTAAGTAACGCGTTTATTGTAATCTTCCGGCGATTCTTTGCCAACACAAGCACCCAAACATTGTTTTAAATCATATTGGAAACAACCTTTTTTAGTGTTGTACAAACCGTTTACTTTTTGACAGAATTGTTGTTCTTCCGTGATTTTATGCAAAATGGATTTGCCTTCTAAAAGCGTAGCAAATGAAGTGATTTCTTTTTTTCTACCGTCGGTTTTCTGAAGTTTTAAAGCTAAATAACCGTTTTCGTCTTTTTCAGCATACAAGGCATACGGAAATATGGTTTTGCGTTGTGAACGGTTGTAAATCGGCTTGTTGACTTTGATTTCTTCGCTTTCTTTTAATAAGGCGATGAGTTCGCTGCCGGTTTCTTCGTAAGTAACTGCAAAAACTTCCGCCTGCATTTTTTTTGCCTTTCTGGAAGTTCCGGTAAAATGCTGATTGACACGTTTTTTAATGTTTTTGCTTTTCCCGATGTAGATGATGGTTCCATCTTCTTTGTGAATGTAATAAATACCAGTTTTGGAAGGAACACCGTCGATCAAATCCATCAGTTTCGGAGAAATTCCGCTTTTAACCTCGGTTTTGATGTAGCTTTTTACGATTTCTTTTTCTAAATCTTTGGAAAGCAACATTTTGAACAATTTCACAGTTGCCATCGCATCACCTGAAGCTCTGTGTCTGTCCGCCATTGGAATCCCCAACGAACGAACCAGTTTTCCTAAACTGTACGATTTATGTCCTGGCAATAATTTTTTGGAAAGTTCTACAGTACAAAGCGTCGGTTTTTTGAATTCGAAGCCTAAACGACGGAATTCGGTTTGCAGGATTCGGTAGTCGAATGAAGCATTGTGTGCCACAACGACACAACCTTCCGTAATCTCTATAATTCGCTTGGCAACTTCATAAAATTTTGGTGCCGAACGCAACATCGCATTGTTAATTCCTGTCAGTTTTACCACAAACGGCTGGATCGGGATTTCCGGATTCACCAAACTGATAAACTGATCCACAACCTCGTGACCGTCAAATTTATAGATGGCGATTTCCGTAATACCTTCTTCGTTGTATTGGCCTCCGGTAGTTTCTATGTCGAGAATTGCGTACAAAATATAGTATTCAGTGTTCAGTTTTTAGTGTTCAGTATTATCGGCTGCCAAAGATACTACTTCCGATGCGAACCATAGTACTTCCGCATTCGATTGCTAGTTGATAATCGCCGGACATGCCCATTGAGATAATATTCAGTTGGCAGTTTTCAGTTTTTAATGCACTGTGTTTGTCGAAAATTGTCTTCAGATTGAGAAATTCTTTCTTTACTTGCTGTTGATTATCTGTAAAAGTTGACATTCCCATCAAACCAACGATTTTTATGTTTTTAAGATTTTTCAGTTCTTCGGAAGTTAAAATCTCATTGAGCTCAATTTCATCCAAACCGAATTTACTTTCTTCTTCAGCAATAAAAATCTGAAGCAAACAGTTGATTACACGATTGTTTTTTGCTGCCTGTTTGTCAATCTCTTTCAACAATTTAAAACTGTCAACTCCATGAATCAAACTCACAAAAGGCGCGATGTACTTCACTTTATTACTTTGTAAGTGTCCGATAAAATGCCATTCGACATCATTTGGTAATTGCGGTTGTTTGTCAACTAACTCCTGAACATAATTTTCTCCAAAGACACGTTGTCCGGCTTCATAGGCTTCCATCAAATCACTAACCGGCTTGGTTTTGGAAACCGCCACTAAAGTCACGTTTGAAGGTAAAGTGGATTTTATATGTTCAAGGTTTTCTTGTATTGACATTTTATAGAAGTTTTCAGTCGCAGTCACAGTTTTCAGCACATAATCTTTCAATAATAACTCATACACAACCAAACCACTACGGAACTTAGGTTCGATATAGGTGCTTTTTGGTGGCATAATCAGATTCTCGTCTGCAATGGATTTAATTTCATCAATCGAAATAGGGTAGAGCATGAAACCCACTTCAAATTCACCGCCGTCTACCAATTCTTTGATGGAAGTTATCGATTTTGTTCCTGGAATGTAGGCGATTCTATCATCAGTACGCAAATCGTCTATACCCAAAATTGGTTTTAAAACGGTATCGTATAGAATCTGTGCATCCAATTTTGATAAAACATTATCGAATTGAAACTTTTCTTCTTTTAAACGTAAAGCATAAAATTCCCCATCAAAATACATTCCGAATTCGAATTTATGTTTCGGTTTCCAGAGTTCCTGTTTCTTGGTTTTGATGACGAAATTTTCAGCAACTTTCTTGATAAAATCTTCTTTGGAATGTCCGTTCAAATCACTGATGATTCGGTTGTATTCGTAGATTTTTACATTGGAATCTGTAATCAGGAAACTCATAAAATAATTCAGATTCTGATTTCCAGACGCTTTGTCTTCTTCATATAACAACTCAGAAGAAGCTGAACGATGATGACCGTCGGCAATATATAAATCGCCAATTTGTTCAAATTTGGTTTTAAGCCAACCAATTTCTGTTTCATCTTCAACTGTCCAAAGCGTGTGTTTTTCTTTGTTTGTTGTAGAAAATTCATAAATCGGAACAGCTTTCTTTTTACTTGAAATCCAATTGGTTAATTCAGAATCGTCGTTGTAAGTTATCAAAACTGGCTCGGTATTGAAACCGGTTTGGTGGAGATAATCTTTGAACAATTCCACGCGATATTGTAAAGTATCTTCGTGTTTTTTGATGATATTTTGTTGATAATCTTCTACCGAAGTTCCTGCTAAAATTCCCGTAAACGTGTGGTTTTTCGACTGAATTTCGTACAGGTAAAAAACAGCTTTATCTTCCTGAATCAGAATGCCATCTTTTTTAAAATCTTCGTATTTGTGCTGAACGGTTTTAAATCGTTTTTCAAACCCAATTTTCTGCTGATTCACATATGCCGGATTCAGAATATGTAAAAACGAAAACGGATTAAACTCCAGATAAGCAGCTAATTCCGTAGCGCCATAATCGTCGTAGGAACGTGAAGTTACCAGACTGACTTTGTCTGCGGTGGGTCGTACTGCTTTGAATGGAAGGATTTTGGCCATTTTATGAAGTGTTCAGTTGGCAGTGTTTAGAAGACTGCCAACTAATTACTGAATACTGATTACTTTGAAAATTGTTTCGAAACTTTTTCTGCTTTTTTGCTTTCTGAATAATCGTAGAAACCTTCACCAGATTTCACTCCTAATTTTCCAGCCATAACCATGTTAACTAATAAAGGACATGGTGCATATTTTGGATTTTTGAAGCCATCGTACATTACGTTTAAGATCGATAAACATACGTCAAGACCAATAAAATCAGCTAATTGAAGTGGTCCCATTGGGTGCGCCATTCCTAATTTCATTACCGTATCGATTTCTTCAACTCCGGCAACTCCGTTGTATAAAGTTTCGATAGATTCGTTAATCATCGGCATTAAAATTCTGTTGGCAACGAAACCTGGATAATCGTTTACTTCCGTTGGTGTTTTTCCTAATTTCAAAGATAAATCCATGATGATTTTCGTTACTTCGTCTGAAGTATTGTATCCACGGATGATTTCCACCAATTTCATAATCGGCACCGGGTTCATAAAGTGCATTCCAATAACGCGCTCAGGATGAACAACCTGTGCTGCAATCTGAGTGATAGAAATCGAAGAAGTATTTGTTGCTAAAATTACATTATGATCGCAAACTTCGCTTAACTGTTTGAAGATGTTCAGTTTTAAAGTTACGTTTTCTGTAGCCGCTTCAACTACTAAATCACAACCAACAACGCCGTCTTTTACATCGGTATACGTGATGATGTTTCCGATAGTTTTGTGTTTGTCTTCTTCAGAAATCGTTCCTTTTGCTACCATACGGTCAAGGTTTGCGGCGATTGTCGCCATTCCCTTTTCCAAGGCTTTTTCTGAAATATCAATCAATTTTACGGTGAAACCTGATTGCGCAAAAGTGTGAGCAATTCCGTTGCCCATGGTTCCTGATCCGATTACAGCTATGTTTTTCATTATGAGAATTATAAGTTATGAATTATGAGTTATAAGTTGTGAATTATTTATTTTCCATGGAATCGATAATCTGATAAGCAACACGTAAAGCTTCCGTAGCTTGTTCCAAAGTTACCACCGGAGTTGTATTGTTGTTGATGGCATCGGCAAACGTTTCTAATTCGTCTAAAATAGCGTTGTTAGGTTCTACCGATGGGTTATCGTAATAAATTTGTTTTTTTACGCCTTCCGCATTTTGTAAAATCATGTCGAAATCGCCAGGAACTTCCGGAGCGTCTTTCATTTTTACGACTTCACAAACTTTGTCCAAATAATCAACTGAGATGTAAGCATCTTTTTGGAAGAAGCGCGATTTACGCATGTTTTTCATCGAAATTCTGCTGGAAGTGATATTCGCCACGCAACCGTTTTCAAACTCGATTCTGGCATTGGAAATATCCGGAGAATCACTAATAACGGCAACTCCGCTAGCATTTACGCTTTTTACTTTGGAATTAACAACGCTTAAAATCGCGTCAATATCGTGAATCATTAAATCTAGAACAACGGGAACATCCGTACCACGAGGATTAAATTCAGCCAGACGATGCGTTTCAATAAACATCGGATTTTCGATTTTATCCTTAACCGCTTTAAAAGCAGGATTGAAACGTTCTACATGACCAACTTGTCCTTTTACGTTGTATTCTTTGGCTAAAGCGATGATTTCTTCGGCTTCTTCAACAGTAGTAGAAATTGGTTTTTCAATAAAAACATGTTTACCGGATTTGATGGCAACACGAGCACATTTGTAGTGAGAAAGAGTAGGAGTTACTATATCCACAACATCCACAGCGTGAATTAACTTAGCAATGGTGTCGAAATGTTTGTAACCGAATTCGGCTGCGATTTTTTCGGCATATTCCTGATTTTCATCGTAAAAGCCTACTAATTCATATTTTTCAGATTGTTGTAATAACCGTAAATGTATTTTTCCAAGGTGTCCGGCACCTAAAACGCCTACTTTCAGCATAGAAATCTATTTTAAACAAAAATAGAAATTAATTGATAACTGATGATTGATAATTGTGAATTTGTTTTCTAATTTTACCAAAATTAACAAGTCGAAAACGTGAGAGATTTAGCCAAACATCAAGGACTTCGAAATCAATTGGTAAGCCTTTTGGAAAAAAAAGGGATTACTGATAAAAACGTATTGGATGCCATCAGAAAGATTCCGCGTCATTTGTTTTTGAATTCGAGTTTTGAAGATTTTGCCTACCAGGACAAACCGTTCCCGATAGGAGCAGGGCAGACTATTTCTCAACCGTACACTGTTGCTTTTCAATCGGAATTACTTCAAGTAAAAAAGGATGATAAAGTTCTGGAAATTGGTACAGGTTCGGGTTATCAGACGGCGGTTTTGTGTACGATGGGAGCAAAGGTATATTCGATCGAAAGGCAAAACGAATTGTTTAAAACGACTTCCCTTTTATTGCCGAAATTGCACATTCGTCCGAAGCATTTGGCTTTTGGTGACGGTTATAAAGGATTACCTAATTATGCGCCTTTTGACAGTATTATAGTAACCGCTGGTGCTCCGTTTATTCCACAACCCTTGATGGCGCAGTTAAAAATTGGTGGAAGATTGGTAATTCCTGTTGGAGATGATGTTCAGATTATGACACTACTTATCCGAAAGAATGAAACCCAATTTGAGAAACACGAATTTGGTGATTTCCGTTTTGTTCCGCTTTTGGAAGATAAAAATTAATACGCTTTTTTGATTCGGTCTAAGTCGCGCTTGTTGTCGCGGTCTTTGATGGTTTCGCGTTTGTCGAAGTTTTTCTTTCCACGACATAAAGCGATTTCCAGTTTGGCCAAACCTTTCTCATTGGTAAACAAACGCAACGGAATTACAGTAAGTCCTTTGTTTTGAAGGTCTTTTTCTAATTTGCGCAATTCTTTCTTATTCAAAAGAAGTTTTCGTTCGCTTTTCGCTTTGTGGTTGTAATGCGTTCCGAAAGCGTATTCTTCTATATTCGAGTTGATTACGAACAGTTCGCCATTATTAAATTCGCAAAAACTTTCAGCAATACCAGCCTTACCCAAACGGATAGATTTGATTTCCGTTCCGGTTAAAACGATTCCAGCAGTATACTTATCCAGAATTTCGTAATCGAATTTCGCTCTCTTATTGAGTATGTTGACCGTTTTTTGCATAGGAGCGCAAAGGTAGACAAAAAGTTATTTATTCAAAAGCGAATAGACGTAGCTGTCCAGATATTTTCCCTGCCAAAAGCAATCTTCTTTGAAATGGCCTTCGCGAATGAATCCGTTTTTCTCTAAAAGTTTCCAAGAAGCGAAATTTTCGGGATCAGTTACCGCTTCAATTGAATGAAGCTTTAGTTCTTTAAAGCCGTACTCGATAATCTTTTCGATAGCTTCCTGCATGATGCCCTTTCCGTGAAAATCAGTTGATAGCATATAGCCGATTTCAGACCGATGATTTTCAGGTTGCATTCTGAAATAGCCGATGTTTCCGATTAGAATACCATCTTCTTTTAAACAGATTCCCCAATTGATACACTCGTTACTTTCCAAAAGTCCTTGCATGAATTCAATATGTGCATTAGCATCTTCAATTGATTTCGGCATTTCCCTCGGAATATAACGCATGATTTCCGGGTTGGAACGTAAGGCAAACATTTGTGGAGCATCTGCAATCACTA
The DNA here is from genome assembly GCF_032153895.1 of Flavobacterium sp. Taxonomy (GTDB): domain Bacteria; phylum Bacteroidota; class Bacteroidia; order Flavobacteriales; family Flavobacteriaceae; genus Flavobacterium. Next base: position 254 of record NZ_JALDYN010000025.1, on the reverse strand, counting down.
TTCGACGAAGTAGTAAACGTTCGGTTTCTAGTATCGGGAATGTTGAAAAATCAAATTGTAACATATCGGATAACTTTTTCTAAAAGTACTCTTTTTAAGAAAAACCATAAAAAAAATGTAAAAATTTATACAATAATCTAAAAAAGTAGTAAATTTATGTAACCAAAAACTAACTGACTAATTTATGATTGACATGGAAACTACTTATGAAGTAATTGATAAAGAGCTTATTAGCTCTTTGATTTTTCCTGAAA
>NZ_JALDYN010000024.1:0-32511 GCF_032153895.1 Flavobacterium sp. | reverse complement strand
GCACTGCTTTGTTTTTAAATAAAATTCCTGCTAACAAAATTCCAAAACCGAAAATTGTTCCGATGATAGGAAAATGGTTGAAAACCATGTGTAAATGTGCGTCATTCATAAAGTATAGTTTTAGTTTATAAGAGTCCGTTGTACTTTCGGATAAACCATTCTGCGGCTAATGATGCGATCAAAAGAACCAAGAGCCAAACCCAGTCAATTAATGGCACTTGTCTGATAATCGCTTTTTCAACCGGTTTGTAGGATTCATTTTTAGAAAGGAAATCCATTAACTGATTCATCTGATTTGGAAAATAAACTTTTCCGTTGATATTGGAAGCTAGCTGATTCAAGCGTTCCAAATCCGGATTGATGAACTGTTTTTCAATTTCAAAATCAAGCACCTGAAAACTACCAGAATATTGCGTTTTCGAGTTGTTTTCCTTCACCGTAAAACTGTAATCGCCATGCGTTAAACCATCTAAATTGACTTTATACTCATTACTTCCTTTTAAGAAATCAAATGATTTTACGGCTTTTGTTTGATTATTTTTTATTTGAATGGTTAATCGGGCATTTTCATCAAACTCATAATTTTTATTGAAGAATTGGGCTGTTATTTCAATCGTTTCACCTGAATTATAAAAACTTTCATGAGAAACCACCAATGATTTTTTCGCCGAATTACTCGCTAAATACTGAACGGTTTTATCAATGAAAATATCAAAGTCTGTGAATGATTTCGTTTTTAAGTGCGATTCCATGCGCCATTTCCAGATATTTTCCCCAAAAAGAAATGCGGTTCGTTTCAAGCCGTTTTCCGAAAAAGAAAGCAATGGATTATTCGTTGAAATATTCTGAATCTTTGACTTTAAAAGGGAATTAGTATTCTCTTTCAATGTAATTGTTCCGAACGGATGTTCTAAAGGCGGAAACTGTTCAAAACCAATATCGTCCAAAGCAAAAGCATTAAACTGCGAATTAAACTCCGGAATATAATTTTCTTTAGAGCCGGAAATCTTAAAACTCACCTGATTGTAATATTGACTTAAAAGATTAAAATCGGTGTTCAAACCGGTGATGATAAAGCTGTTCAATTGTAACTTTGCATTTTGTTCTAAAACTGATTTAAACTGAGCATCAGGTTGATACAAAATCAAAACATTGTAATTTTGCAACGATTTGATTTCGTTTGGTTTAACAATAGTTACTTTACGTTGTTGATTAGCTTCAATCGAGCGTTTTAAAGCGCCTAAATCCGGATGATTAATGGATGAAATCAAAGCAATTTCAGAACGCTGATCGATTACTTCAACAGCAAAATTCTTCTCGTTGTTGTATTTGTTTTTTTCTGTTTCCGAAGATGATAAAACTGCTTTATAAGTTTGTACTCCAACTTTATCCGCCGGAAGCAAAACTGAAACAACCTTAGCTCTGTTTGATGGAGAAAATGAAACCTGTTGTTTGTGAATTGTTCTGCTCCCCTGTTGAATACTGAAATTTGCAGTGATTGGTTTTTTACCACTGTATTGCAAAAAGACTTCAACCGGAAATTTATTTTTTAAGAAAGCGTACTTATTTACATTTAACTGATTGATTTTCAAATCTAAAAATGTTGTCGTATCACCCAAAACAATCGGATAAACTGTTGTATTTTGCTGAAAACTGTAGACATAATCACTACCAATAGTCTGATTTCCATCAGTTAACATTACAACCGGGTAATTTTGGTTTCGGTAAAATTGCTTCAGATTTTGAGCAACCTGATCGATGTGCGTTTGCTTCCCTTTAAAATCCAATTCGTTACCTGACTGAAAATCAGCATCAAAACGATACAATTGTACATCGTATTTATCTTTCAACACTTTGTTTTCAGAAAGTTGTTGTGAAAGTTCTTTTTCCAAAACATCTTGACCTAATTCTTTAACTGACAAGGAATTGTCAAGCAAAATTGGTAAGGGTGTTTTGACAACTTCAAATGTTTTTCTGGAAATTATCGGATTGATTAGCAATATGAAAATCGCCAAATACGATAGAAAACGTAAAAAAGCCAAAAGACGATTCACTTTGGAACCGCTTTTGGCTTTGTATAAATATTGAAAAAAAGACAAACCAGCAGCAACGACAACCGATAACAGTAAAAGTAGAATGGTGCTAGTAGTCATTTTTCAGTATTAGGTTAGCATTCCGCCGTCAACGTTTAGTACTTGTCCAGTTACGTATGCACTCATGTCGCATGATAAGAAAACACAAGCATTAGCAACATCTTCCGGAGTTCCCCCACGTTTTAAAGGAATGTTTTCTCTCCAACCTTTAACCACATCTTCGTTCAATTTTGCAGTCATTTCCGTTTCAATAAAACCTGGCGCAATAACATTACAACGAATGTTTCTTGAACCTAATTCTAGAGCTACCGATTTAGAAAAACCGATAACCCCTGCTTTAGAAGCTGCATAGTTCGTTTGTCCGGCATTTCCTTTCACACCAACAACAGAACTCATGTTGATAATAGAACCAGCACGGTTTTTAAGCATAATCTTCTGAACCGCTTTTGTCATGTTGAAAACCGACTTTAAATTCACGTCAATCACACTGTCGAAATCTTCTTCGGAAATACGCATTAACAAGTTATCTTTAGTGATTCCGGCGTTATTGATTAAAACATCTACGTTTCCGAATTCTGCAATAACATCATCAACTAATTTTTGAGCTTCGTTGAAATCTGCAGCATTTGACTGATATCCTTTAGCTTTAACACCTAAAGCGCTCAATTCATTTTCCAATTCCTGAGCCGCAGCCGCAGATGAACTGTAGGTAAAAGCTACATTAGCTCCGTTTTTTGCGAATACTTCAGCAATACCACGTCCGATACCTCGGCTTGCTCCGGTAATTATGGCTGTTTTTCCTTCTAATAATTTCATATTCTGATTCGTTTGTTTAGTTTAATTTCGTAAAAACAAATATATCATATTCTACAGGAACTCACGAATTAGTCTGAAAGATTTTTTCCACATAAAATTCAGTTTTCATGTTAAGTATTTTTAAATGAATTGTTAGCTAATAATTAAGCAAATATGTTTTTAAACGTTTATTTCTCCATTTGAAAGGAAAAATTGACAGCTTTGGTTTAAGAATATTAAATTTGAACATAATTCCACAAACAAATTAATTTTCTGATTTACCACAACTTATCATCAGAAAATCACACTTAACCCATCGGATTTTGATTAACAGTTTTGTAAACAATAATTCGGGTTATGAAAAAATATCTAATTCTATTTATCACTTCATTTTGCCTATTGTCTTGTTCTAAAGATGAAGGTTATGGAGGTTTGGCATCCATTAGCGGGAAAGTTTTCGCGAAAGATTATAATTCATCCGGTGTATTAGTCAGCGAAGGCTATATAGCAGGAATGAAAGTATATATAAGCGCTCACGATGGCGGGGCTTTTTATGATGATGTAGACACGTATCCGGACGGTAGCTTTAAATTCAATTTCCTTCACGAAGGCGAATATGATGTTTGGGTAGTTGGCGATTGCGACTACTGCCCTTGGGATCAGACCTATGTTTTAAAAACCATAAAAGTCAGTTCTAAAAAAGAAAATGTTGTTGTTGAAGATTTTATAGTTTCCATTTAAGATGATTGAAAATTACAGTAAATTATTATCCAATTTCAAACCTATTTCTATTGACGAAATGGAGAATGTCGCTTTGTGCAATCGCGTTGACAGCAAATTCATCATGACAGTTGGCGATTTACAGATGATTTTCCCTTGTCTTTTAAGCAATTATTACATATTGGATATCAGCGGACAACGCATTTTTTCTTATGAAAACAACTATTTTGACACACCTGATTTACAGTTTTACAAAGATCATCACAATGGTTATGTGAATCGGATTAAAGTTCGTTCCAGAAAATATGTAGAAAGTGATTTGTGCTTTTTTGAGATTAAAAAGAAAGAAAAAATCGAGCGAACCAACAAGCTGCGGGAGAACATTCCTGATATGATTAATGAAATCGACAGTGACCGAAAAAGCATTATTCAATATTATTCCAGACGAAAAATTGATGAGTTGGATTTTATCCTTCAGAATAACTTTCATCGCATGACTTTTGTAGATTTTCAGCATACAGAACGCGTTACCATCGACATTGATTTATCGTTTGAAGACGAAAACAAAAGCGTTTCCTTTGGCGATATTGCTATCGTAGAAGTAAAACATTCTAAAAATAGTATTACCTCTCCTCTTGCCTATTGCCTGAAAGAACATCATATCCGAAAACAAGGCATGAGCAAATATGTTTACGGAGTAATTACGCTGAAACAAAACGTAAAAACAAACAATTTCAAACCGCTTTTAAGCAAACTAACCGAGTTAAGAAGTCATGGAACTAGATGAAAACATAATTACAACTCTTAGCTCCGGAAATCTTATCACCAGAGCAATTATAGACCTTGTAGCCATTTTGATAATGGTCTGCATCTATTATCCGAAACACAAGAACAAAGATTTTATCTTTACATTCTTCCTGTTTAACGTTGTAAATTTTATGATTTGCATTTTGTTGGCTTCTGCTAAAATTAAAATCGGATTTGCGTTTGGATTGTTTGCCATGTTTTCCATTATTCGGTATAGAACTATTGCCATTTCCATTAAGGACATGGGTTACTTCTTTGTGTGTGTGGCTTTAGCGATGCTGAATTCCCTTGCCGCGGTTGATGACAAATACATTATTTTAATCATTTGTAATGCACTTGTTTTGTTTTTGGCATTCTTCCTTGAACGTTTAAGCTTTTTAAAGAATGAGAATGCTAAAGATATTGTATACGATAAAGTTGAACTCATTAAACCGGAACTACGCGACGAATTATTACTTGATTTAAATGAACGAACTGGACTTAATATTCACCGAATCGAAATTGTATCCATTGATTACCTGAAAGATGTAGCCGTTTTAAAAGCATTCTATTATGCTAAAGAAAGTGAAAATCATCTTCCAAATTCCAAAGACAATGATTAAGCTGCGTTTTGTAATAGGACTTTTGTTGATTCCTGCATTGCTCTTATGTCAGGAAAACACCGATGTTCAATTACGGATGATTCCTTCAGTTAGTTATAAGTTCACAAAGAAATGGGAAGTTGTTGCAACCTATCGCTATGATTTAAGAAATGACATTCAGGAGTTTAAATCAAGTATGGTTCAGGGCGAAATTCGCTATAGTATTTCAAAAAAGTTTCGTTTAGAAACAGGATATCGCTTTAGAACTTCGTTTGAAAATGATCAGCACCGAATTTTTGGCGGATTGCGTTTCGATCAGGAAATTATTGATGGTTTGAAAATTTTTCTTGCTACAAAATATCAGTTTTCAACCGGAAGCTTTGACAAAGAATATATGGCGGTTTTCAATCGTCCGAATCATGTTTTACGGGAAGATTTAAGTTTTGAATACACTATCCCAAAAACTAAACTCTCAGTTAATGTTGGAACCGAATTTTTCATCAAACAGAATAACGACAATAAAGATTGGGAATTGAACCGGATTCGTTCATCCTTCGGAATTGACAATAAGTTTAAATACGGGAACTCAGCCGGAATTGGTGTTTTTTATGATGACAGAACTAAGCCTAATAAAGACGATAGAATTGTTTTGGTTGTCAAATACAATCTTTCTATTGATGATTTGATTAAGAAAATCAAAAAGGAAAAACGTCAGAAAGAAGAAAAAAATAAGCCCCACGAAATGTAGGGCTTTATTATATCTTAAAAGTGGTTGAAGATTATCCTAAAACCTCTTTTACTTTTTTACCGATTTCAGCAGGAGAATCAACTACGTGAATTCCATTCTCTCTCATGATACGTTTTTTAGCTTCAGCAGTATCATCTGCACCACCAACGATAGCGCCAGCGTGACCCATTGTACGTCCTTTAGGAGCTGTTTCACCAGCGATGAAACCTACAACCGGTTTTCTGTTTCCGTCAGCTTTCACCCATTTAGCAGCATCCGCTTCTAATTGACCACCGATTTCACCAATCATGATGATTAATTCAGTTTCTGGGTCATTCATTAATAATTCAACCGCTTCTTTAGTAGTTGTTCCGATGATTGGATCTCCACCGATTCCGATAGCTGTTGTAATACCAAAACCTTGACGAACTACCTGATCAGCAGCTTCATACGTTAAAGTACCTGATTTAGAAACGATACCCACTTTTCCTTTTTTGAAAACGAAACCTGGCATGATACCAACTTTAGCTTCTTCCGGAGTAATTACACCTGGACAGTTAGGACCTACTAAACGACAGTCTCTTGTTTGGATGTAATCGTATGCTTTAATCATGTCTGCAACAGGAATTCCTTCTGTAATACAAATGATTACTTTGATTCCGGCATCAGCAGCTTCCATAATCGCGTCAGCAGCAAATGCAGGCGGAACGAAAATGATTGACGTATCAGCACCAGCCTGAACAACAGCATCTTTAACGGTGTTGAAAACCGGACGATCTAAATGCGTAGAACCACCTTTTCCTGGCGTTACACCACCAACAACGTTAGTTCCGTATTCAATCATTTGAGAAGCGTGGAAAGTTCCTTCGCTTCCTGTAAATCCTTGTACAATTATTTTAGAATTCTTATTAACTAAAACACTCATGATATAGTTTTTTATGTTGTTTTTAAAATTTGCATTGCAAAAATAGACTTTTAGCCGCAATAACTAAAAAATTTTGCAATAAAGTTTTGAAGTTTTTTATCGGATTTTAATCCAGTTGACTCATTTGATAACCACGGAATAATTTACCGTCGGCAACTTCCCAAATTGTAATAAAATAAGCCAGAATTTGTTCTTCGGTTGGTGTTTCAATCGGTGTTACAAAGTAGGCAAAACGTACCGTAACCGAATTTCCTTCTTCCAAAATATGAGAAAAAGCAACTCTTGAAGAAGTATAGGAACGATTCAGTTCTTTTGACAATTCCATCAAATCGGTTTTGTCCATTTTAAGAAAGCCTTTTGTACTGTGCCAATGAAATTCCAAATCGTCATCCAAAAACTCCTGCATTACTTCTTTATTGCGAAAACCATCGGATTGATAAAACCGTTCAACTAATTCTTTAGCCGTCATTTTTATTTAATTTGTTTAGTATTTCTGGAATTTTTTTGATGTTAGCCAACTGCTTTAACTTTTCTCTGGATTCTTCGATTGGTGTTCCGAAATAAGTTTTACCGCCTTCGATTGATTTGGTTACACCGGTTTGGCCCATAACGACAGCCTTTTCACCGATGGTAATTCCGCTGGTGGTTCCAACTTGTCCCCAAAGGGTTACTTCGTCTTTTATGACTACGCAACCTGCAATTCCGGTTTGCGCCGCTATCAGACATTTTTTACCGATTACAGTATCGTGACCAACATGAACCTGATTATCCATTTTGGTTCCTGCACCGATTGTTGTGTCGCCAGTAACACCTTTGTCAATCGTACAAAGCGCACCAATTCCGACATTATCTTCAATGATTACACGTCCGCCAGATAACAACTGATCAAAGCCTTCCGGACGTTTCTTGTAATAGAAAGCATCGGCGCCGATAATAGTTCCAGCGTGAATAATTACATTATCACCAATTACAGCATTATCATAAATCGAAACATTCGAATGAATGATACAATCTTTTCCGATAACAACATTATGTCCGACAAAACAATTCGGCTGAATTACTGTTCCTTCTCCAATTTGAGCAGAAACCGCAATCGAAACATTAGCAGCTGTAAAAGGTTTGAAATGACGTGTCAGTTTATTGAAATCACGAAACGGATCATCTGAAATAAGCAATGCTTTTCCTTGTGGACAATCCACTTTTTTATTGATTAAAACAATTGTTGCAGCAGATTCTAAAGCCTTATCGTAGTATTTGGGGTGGTCTACGAATACAATATCTCCGGGTTCTACGACATGAATTTCATTCATTCCATGTACTGGAAACGAAGCATCGCCAACATACTCACTCTGGATTATGTCGGCGATTTCTTGTAAGGTATGTATTTTAGGAAACTTCATATAGTTAGTATTCAGTTATCAGTTATTAGTAATCAGACAGATGAACTGCGGTCTGAACACTGAAAACTGCGTACTTAAAATTACTCTTTTACACGCTCCATGTAAGAACCGGTAGCTGTGTCAATTTTAATTTTATCGCCTTCATTGATAAACAAAGGCACGTTGATTTGCGCTCCCGTTTCAACTGTTGCAGGTTTTGTTGCGTTTGTAGCAGTATTTCCTTTAACACCTGGTTCAGCATAAGTAACCTCCAAAACAACAGAAGCCGGCATATCTACAGACAAAGGCATTTCAGTTTCAGCATTAATCTGAACCATTACATTTGTTCCTTCTTTCAATAAATCCGGAGCATCTAAAATATCTTTGTTTAAGGAAATTTGCTCGAAAGTTTCGTTGTTCATGAAATGAAAATCAGCTCCTTCTGCATATAAATACTGAAAAGTATGCGTTTCTACACGAACCACATCAATTTTATGTCCAGCTGAGAAAGTATTGTCTAATACTTTTCCGTTGGTTAAGCTTTTTAATTTTGTTCTAACGAAAGCCGGTCCTTTTCCGGGTTTTACGTGTAAGAACTCAATGATTTTGTAAATATCGTGGTTAAATTTGATACATAATCCGTTGCGGATATCTGATGTAGTTGCCATTATAAATGTTTTATTGAATGTTTGTTTTGTTTTTACTTAAAATCCGCCGCCGGTATAGCCTTTCATAATTCCTCGAGAAGAATTACGAATAAACATAATGATTTCGTCGCGTTCTGGCGTTGCTTCCATTTCGGCTTCAATGATGCTTAAAGCTTGTGTGGTGTTATAGTTTTTCTGATACAAAATTCGGTAAATATCCTGAATTTCACGAATTTTCTCCGGAGAAAAACCTCTTCTTCTTAATCCTACCGAATTGATTCCCACATAGGAAAGCGGCTCTTTTGCAGCTTTGGTAAATGGCGGAACATCTTTTCGAACCAACGAACCACCAGAAATCATAGCGTGATCACCAATATGAATAAACTGATGTACTGCAGCCAATCCTCCGATTACAGCAAAATCACCAACAATTACGTGACCTGCCAAAGCTACACCATTTACAATGATTGCATTATCACCAATATGACAATCGTGCGCGATGTGTGCAGTAGCCATAATTAAACAGTTTTTTCCGATTTTGGTTTGACCAGAAGCAACAGTTCCTCTGTTAATCGTAACACACTCTCTTACAGTGGTATTATCTCCAATTATTGCAAGTGATTCTTCACCACCAAATTTCAAATCTTGAGGTACTGCCGAAATAACAGCTCCCGGAAATATATTGCAGTTCTTCCCTATTCTGGCACCTTCCATAATAGTAACATTGGAGCCAATCCAAGTTCCCTCACCAATTTCAACATTGTTATGGATGGTTGTAAAAGGCTCAATCACTACATTTTTAGCGATTTTAGCACCTGGGTGAACATAAGCTAACGGTTGATTCATAAACTTTTATTTAGTTCTTTTTTGCAATTTGCGCCATTAATTCGGCTTCTGTAACTAATTTACCATTCGCGTATGCGCTTGCCTGCATGTGGCAAATTCCGCGACGAATCGGGGATAATAACTCTAATTTAAAAATTAAAGTATCACCTGGTAAAACTTTATGTTTGAATTTAACATTATCAATCTTCATGAAATACGTCAGATAATTTTCAGGATCTGGAACTGTACTTAAAATTAAGATTCCTCCTGTTTGTGCCATAGCCTCAATAATCAAAACACCTGGCATAACTGGTGCTCCCGGAAAATGCCCAACGAAAAACTGTTCGTTCATGGTAACATTTTTCAATCCTACCACATGTGTATCAGACATTTCCAAAATCTTATCTACCAAAATGAACGGATAACGGTGAGGTAACATCGCCTGAATCTTTGTCACATCCATTAACGGTTCCTTATGCAAATCATATACTGGAACATGATTTTTTTGCTCGTTTTTGATAATCTTCGACATCTTTTTAGCAAACATTGTATTTACAAAATGACCCGGTTTATTCGCAATAACCTTCCCTTTGATTCGGGTTCCGATTAAGGCTAAATCTCCAACTACATCAAGTAATTTATGACGTGCCGCTTCATTCGGATAATGCAACGTTAAATTATCCAAAATTCCGTTTGGTTTCACACTGATGGAATCTTTGGCGAACGCTACTTTCAAACGCTCCATAGTTTCAGGTGAGATTTCTTTATCAACATAAACAATAGCATTGTTCAAATCTCCACCTTTAATTAAACCGTGTTCCAACAAACCTTCTAATTCATGTAAAAAGCTGAATGTACGACAATTAGCGATTTCAGATTTGAATTCCGAAACTGATTTCATGGTAGCATTTTGCGTTCCTAAAACTTTAGTTCCGAAATCAACCATAGCGGTAACTTGGTAATCATCCGAAGGAATCACTGTGATTTCGCTTCCAGTTGCTTCATCAGTAAAAGAAATTACTTCTTTCACTACATAAACGTTACGCTCAGCATCTTGCTCCTCAACACCTACTTTTTCAATTGCTTCCACAAAATATTTGGAAGAACCATCCATAATTGGCGGCTCAGAAGCATTCAATTCAATGATTACATTATCCACATCACAACCTACAAAAGCTGCCAAAACGTGTTCTGAAGTTTGGATTTTAACTCCCAATTTTTCAAGATTCGTTCCGCGCTGTGTAGTTACTACGTAGTTTGCATCCGCTTCAATAACAGGCTGTCCTTCTAAATCTACACGAACAAAGGTAAATCCGTTATTTACAGGAGCCGGTTTGAAAGTCATTTTTACAGTCTGACCCGTATGCAATCCTACTCCTTCTAATGTAATCTCACTTTTAATGGTTGTTTGCTTAACCATGATTTTTGTATTTAATTTTAGTTTGTTTCGTTTTTAGCTTTCTTCAATTGGTGTAAATCGTCAACAATTTTAGGCAAATTCTTGAAATGAACATAAGATTTGTTGAAATCTCCATAACCAATTGCCGGGCTTCCTTGAATGGTTTCACCGTCTTTAATACTTCTTCCAACGCCGGATTGTGCCTGAATTCGAACATTATCTCCAATCGTGATATGTCCGACAATTCCAACCTGACCGCCAATCATACAGTTTTTACCGATTTTAGTTGAACCTGCAACACCTGTTTGTGAAGCAATTACAGTATTCTCACCAATTTCAACATTATGAGCGATTTGAATTTGGTTATCCAATTTCACTCCTTTTCGGATAATTGTCGAACCTAAAGTCGCTCTGTCAATGGTTGAGCAAGCGCCAATTTCAACATTATCTTCAATGATAACATTACCGATTTGTGGTACTTTAGTATACGTTCCGTCTTCTTGTGGCGCAAAACCGAATCCGTCTGAACCTACAATCGTTCCGGAATGAATGGTGCAATTTTTGCCAATTTCCGATTCAGAATAAATACGAACTCCAGCAAATAAAACTGTTCCGTCGCCAATGGTTACATTATCACCTACAAAACTATTCGGATAGATTTTTACATTTTCCCCGATAGTTACATTTTTTCCGATATAACAAAAACTTCCCAAATACAGATTTTCACCATACGTAACTCCCTCTGAAATAACCGAAGGTTGCTCAATACCGGATTTCATCAGTTTCACCTGATTATAATATTCCAATAATGTTGAAAACGATTTGTAAGCATCTTCAACTTTTATTAATGTAGTTGAAATAGCTTGTTCCGGTTCGAAAGTATTGCTGACAATCGTTATGGTAGCTTGGGTAGTATATATGAAATTCAAGTACTTAGGATTAGCCAAAAAAGTTAAAGAACCTTCTGTTCCTTCCTCAATTTTAGCCAGTTTATGAACTTCCGCCAAAGGATTTCCTACGACTTCACCTCCTAATATACCTGCTATTTGTTCTGCTGTAAACTTCATCCCTGCAAAAATATAAAATTTAATTAAATTTTAACTTTCCAACAACACTTTTGGAAAGCAAATAAAATATTTAGTAACGGGTTTTGACAGTGCTTTTAAATGCAATTGATCTGAGGCTTCCACCACATCTTCGATGGTTCTGTCTTTTTTCAAAATATGAATCGGTTCGCTGGATTTATTGTAAGCCTGATTTTTCAGTTTTCCTTTAAACACAAAATACTCAGCTTCTTTTTCTGATAGTTGATACTGATTCATATAACGAGATTTCAATTCCGATAATTGTGTTTTATCGACTTTCTCTTCCATCATTTGAATCTTTAACAAATCACGATTGATAATCATTCCGCTTAGCGTTGACAACACATAATCTTCGTGAAATTGCCAAGATTTGATAGCGCTAACAATGTCGAAATCATCCAATAAAGCAAATCGGTTTAAAATGTCTGCATTGAAATCTTCCAAAGAAATTTTATGTTGCATGAAATACTGCAAAGGTTCACTCGCCTGAAGTATAATCCCTTTTTGCGTAAATTCTTTGGCACGTTTTAAGATTTTGGTTAGAATCAATTCTGCCACAACACTGGTTTTATGTAAATAAGCCTGCCAATACATCAATCGTCTGGCAACCAGAAACTTTTCAACTGAGTAAATCCCTTTTTCTTCTATAACTAATACATCGTTTTCTACATTCATCATTTGAATTAAACGCTCAGAATTGATATTTCCTTCGGCTACGCCGCTGTAAAAACTGTCGCGCTTTAAATAATCCAACCTGTCCATATCCAACTGACTGGAAATGAGTTGCAACATAAATTTTCTGTGATAATCACCTTTGAATATTTTAATTGCTAATGATAATTTTCCATCAAATTCCTCATTCAGCTGATTCATGAACAACTGCGAAATTTCTTCATGATGCACATCTTCCACAATGCTGTGTTCCATCGCGTGTGAAAATGGACCATGGCCAATATCATGCAACAAAATCGCAATGTAAAGTGCAGTTTCTTCATCTGTAGATATTTCAACTCCTTTAAAGCGTAATGTTTGGACGGCTTTCTGCATCAAATGCATACACCCCAAAGCATGATGAAAACGCGTATGATGCGCACCTGGATAGACTAAATACGACATTCCCATCTGAGAAATACGTCGTAATCGCTGAAAATAAGGATGCTGAATTAAATCGTAAACTAAAGTATTAGGAATGGTAATAAAACCATAAATAGGATCGTTAAGGATTTTAAGCTTGTTAATCTGGCTCACTTAATAATGTATTTACTACAAATATAACTATTTTTAACTTTTATAAAAGTAATGATTCTTCAAGTGTAAAATCAGATTATTTACAATAATTTTAACGGCTGTCCGTTGATTAAATTTTAAATTGCAACATAATTAGACTTAAGAGATATGAGCCAAATAAAAATACTTTGGGTTGATGACGAAATCGATTTGTTAAAACCACACATCTTATTCCTTGAAAAGAAAGGATATCACGTTACAACCTGCAATAACGGGCAGGATGCTATTGACTTGTTCGACGACGATAACTTCGACATAGTTTTTTTGGATGAAAATATGCCCGGTTTAAGTGGCTTGGAAACTTTGTCTGAAATTAAAGAAAAAAAATCTGCCACTCCGGTAATCATGATTACTAAAAGTGAGGAAGAATATATTATGGAAGAAGCCATCGGTTCTAAAATTGCCGATTATCTTATCAAACCGGTAAATCCAAACCAAATTTTATTGAGTTTGAAGAAGAACCTCGACCATTCCCGCTTGGTTTCCGAAAAAACAACTTTGGATTATCAAAAAGAATTCCGAAAAATCGCAATGGAAATGGCGATGGTTAATTCCTATGAAGATTGGGTTGAGCTGTATAAAAAACTACTGTTTTGGGAAATCGAACTGGAAAATATCGAAGACCAAAGTATGGTGGAAATTTTAGAAAGCCAGAAGCTGGAAGCCAATTCGCAATTCGGAAAATTTATAGAGAAGAACTATGAAAAATGGTTTGGTTCGGAAGACAATCGCCCAATTCTATCGCATGAAATTTTCAGAAAGTTAGTCGTTCCGGAAATCCGTAAAAAAGACAAACCAATTCTTTTTGTTGTCATCGACAATTTGCGTTACGATCAATGGAAAGCCTTTGAAAGCGTGGTGAACAACCATTATAAATTAGATAAGGAAACGAGCTACTACTCTATTCTACCAACCGCCACTCAATATGCTCGAAACGCTATTTTTTCAGGTTTGACACCATTGGAAATGGAGAAAAACCATCCGCAATATTGGAAAAATGATGTGGATGACGGCGGAAAAAACCTTTTCGAAGGTGAATTTCTAACTGAACAACTGAAACGTTTACGCATAGACATCAAACAGGAATATTATAAAATTACCAATTTCAAAGACGGTAAAAAATTAGTTGATAATTTTAAAACTTTAAAAAACAACGATTTAACTACGGTAGTTTACAATTTCGTGGACATGCTTTCCCATGCCAAAACCGAAATGGATGTGGTGAAAGAATTGGCTTCCAACGACAAAGCTTATCGTTCGCTTACGTTGAGTTGGTTTAAAAATTCTCCGTTGTTGGAAATTATTCAACAGGCGCAGCAATTAGGTTTTCGATTGATTTTAACAACAGACCACGGAACCATCAACTGTAAAAACCCTTCGAAAGTAATCGGCGATAAAAACACAAGTTTGAATCTTCGCTACAAAACCGGAAGAAGTTTAACCTACGAAGACAAAGACGTTTACGCTGTAAAAGATCCTAAAAAAATCGGGTTACCTGCTATCAACATGAGTAGTTCGTTCATTTTTGCCAAGAATGATTTATTTTTGGCATATGTCAACAATTACAACCATTATGTGAGTTATTATCGTAATACCTATCAGCACGGCGGGATTTCGTTAGAAGAAATGATTATTCCATTTTTAGTGTTTGAACCGAGATAAATCAAGTCTTTATAACTGATTTTTAGAATTGTAGGAATTAATCTTTGAGATTAGGTAGTTTTTACTACATTTGAATGCAAAGATTAATTCCTCTTTTTTATATGACGGATTCCTTGCAGATTACCTTTTCATTAGACGAAATAAAAGATGTGGCTCAGAAGATTTTATCACAGCCACTGAAGAAAGTAATTACGTTTCACGCTGACATGGGCGTTGGTAAAACGACTCTAATCAAAGCTTTGGCTGAAGCATTAGGTGTTCAGGACATGACTTCAAGTCCGACGTTTTCCCTTGTAAATGAATACCGAACTGCAAACGGCGACATTGTTTATCACTTCGATTTATACCGATTGAATTCCGAAGAAGAAGCCTACGACATGGGCGTTGACGAATATTTCTATTCCGGAAACTGGTGCTTCATCGAATGGCCTGAAAAAACCCCGAATCTGATTCCGTTAGACCACGCATCAATTCATATCAAACAGCTCCCCAACGGAAACCGAATTTTGACGCTTTCCTGATATCGCTTTCTAATTTTTCGTAACTTGTCTTAAACAATACAACCAGCATATGCCAATTACACCTTTTACTTCGCAGCAACTGCTCCCGCAAGAAGAAAAACTTGAGGTGATGAAACATAAAAGTCAGCTTTTTATCGGAATTCCTAAGGAAACTAGTTACCAGGAACGCCGAATTTGCTTGACACCTGAAGCTGTTGCCTCATTAACATCTCACGGTCATCGCGTTTTACTGGAGGCCGGTGCTGGATCTAGTGCAAGTTATGCCGATAAAGAATATAGCGACGCTGGTGCCGAAATCACAAACGATACAAAAAAGGTTTTCAGTTGCCCGATGATTTTAAAAGTCGAACCGCCTACTTTGGAAGAAATCGATATGATTAATCCGCAAACAATTGTTATTTCGGCGCTTCAGATTAAAACCCAGAAGAAAACTTATTTTGAAGCATTGGCTACAAAGCGAATTACTTCCTTAGCTTTTGAATTTATTAAAGATGAAGATGGCTCCTACCCGGCTGTTCGTTCTTTATCAGAAATTGCAGGAACAGCTTCAGTTTTAATTGCAGCTGAATTAATGATTAACCAATCGATTGGTAAAGGTTTACTTTTTGGAAATATCACCGGGGTGCGCCCAACAGAAATTGTCATTTTAGGTTCTGGAACTGTTGCAGAATATGCTGCCAGAACAGCTTTAGGACTTGGAGCTAGCGTAAAAGTTTTTGACAATTCCATTACCAAATTAAGACGATTACAGAATTCACTTCCACAGCAGATTTTCACTTCAACCATTCAGGAAAAATCATTGCTAAAATCGTTAATGCGCTGTGATGTTGCTATCGGAGCGATGCGTGGTAGTAACCGTACGCCAATCGTAGTTACTGAAACGATGGTGGAACATATGAAAAAAGGCGCTGTCATTGTAGATGTTAGTATTGATACTGGTGGTTGTTTCGAAACTTCGGAAATTACTACACACGAGAAACCTACATACATTAAAAACAACGTGATTCATTATTGCGTACCTAATATTCCGTCGCGATATTCGAAAACTGCTTCGATGTCGATTAGTAATATTATCACGCCTTTTCTAATCCAAATTGCTGAAGATGGCGGTATCGAAAGCGCTATCCGTTGTAACAGAGGTTTAAAAAACGGAGTTTATATGTACCACGGCTTATTAACCAACCGTTCCATTGCTGATTGGTTTAACATTACATATCGCGATATTAATTTAATTGTCTTCTAGGCTAAAGCCATTACTTTGTGTATTTTTGTGTTCAAATTAAAAAGCCATGAAATTTACACAGCGTTTAGCCTACTACTTATTAGGTCTTTTATTAGGCGGAATTTTCGTTTACTTCTTTTTTCAGAAGAAAAAAACCGAATTCTGCTATTTACCAAACTGCAGGGTACTGAAAGATTTACGCAGTAAGCCAATATCCATTGCTCCGGAAGCACAACAAAAGCTAAACGAAAAATGGGTAACCATGGAAGACATCAAAGCATGTTTACAACACGGTGATGTTGATTTTTCACAAAGTAACAAACCTGCTGAAAATGGTAAACTTTACATCGTAGAAGGTTATAATACTAAGCATGAGGAGATTGAAGTTACGATGATTAATTACACCGAAAGAGTTGTTTTAAAAGACATAAAAAAACAGTAAAATCTTTTTCAAAACCTTGTGCAATCAAATATAGAATGTATATTTGCAACACATAAGGGCGATTAGCTCAGCTGGTTCAGAGCACCTCGTTTACACCGAGGGGGTCGGGGGTTCGAACCCCTCATCGCCCACAAAAATTAAAGCAGACTTTTTAGTCTGCTTTTTTATTTTCCAAATTTGGAAGTTATCTCATATCGTTTTTTTTACTCCTCAATCTGTTGGAATTCAAACAAATTAACAAAAAAGCTGTATTAAAAATCACACACTAAAGTGGTAATTTGCGCGTTATTTATTCAGAATAACACACAACCTACACAACAAATGAAAAACAACGAATTATCTACAATTTATATTAACGCTTTCCTTATCGCGCAGTTTCTATTTTTTATTGATGAAGGCTATTACGACTTCAGATGGATGAAAGACATCGGTAACTGGATTGTATTTTTTATCTATTTTGGAATTCTGACTGCAGTTTTATTTTTACTCAACAGCTTATTACTAAAAATGAGAATGAACAAAAAAATAGTCTCATTTATCGACTTGTTAATTGTTCCTACATTATTAGTTACAATATTTTACTTTTCACATAATTAACAATAAAAAAGCCCCGAATTAACTCGGAGCTTTTTATTATAATTTTCTTCTTTTCTTCTCAGTTTCCAAGAGCATCAACTCTCGTCCGGTCTGTCCTGCAACAGAAGTATTCTCCTGAGCTCTTCTAATCAAATAAGGCATAACATCCCTTACGGGGCCAAAAGGTAAATACTTTGCAACATTATATTTATTCTCAGCCAAATTATAACTGATGTTATCGCTCATTCCGTACAATTGTCCGAACCAAATGCGATTGTCTTTATGAAGAATTCCTTTTTGTTCCATCAACTCCATCAATTTATAAGAACTCAATTCGTTATGGGTTCCGGCAAAAATTGCCATCGAATCAATATGCTGCATCATATACTCGATACAAGCATTATAATTGTCATCCGTTGCTTGCTTTGATGGGCAAATTGGGTTTTTATACCCTTTTTCTTCGGCACGTTTCGCTTCTTTTTCCATATAAGCACCACGAACTACTTTCATTCCGATGTGAAAACCTTCTGCTTTCGCCTGTTCGTGCAATTGCTTAAGATAATCCATTCGGTCCCAACGATACATTTGTAGCGTATTGAAAATCAAAGCTTTTTGCTTGTTGTATTTTTTCATCATTTCAGCCACCAAATCATCGGCAGCATCCTGCATCCAGCTTTCTTCCGCATCAACTAAAATCATCACATCTTTTTCGAAAGCTGTTTTACAGATAATTTCAAAACGACTCACAACGCGCTCCCACTCTGCTTTTTCAGCATCTGTCAAAGATTGATTCTCACCGATTTTTTCATACAATCCTAAACGTCCAACTCCTGTAGGCTTGAAAACCGCAAACGGAATCGCTTCTTTCGCTTTGGCAAAATCAATCGTTTTTAAAGTCATTTCCAAAGCCGCGTCAAATTGCGCCTCTTCTTCCTTTCCTTCAACCGAATAGTCCAAAACTGATGAAACGTGCTTCGTATACATCTTATCCACCACTTTCAAACAATCTTCTTCACTTACTCCGCCACAAAAATGATCAAAAACGGTGCTTCTGATAATTCCTTCAACCGGCAAATGCAGATTTAAGGCAAAATTCGTTAGCGAAGTTCCTATTTTTACTAAAGACGGATTTCCAATCATTTTAAAAAGAAAATGCGCTCGGTTTAATTCTCGGTTGTTTTTAAGTGCAAAAGCTACTTCGGTGTTGTTGAAGATTTTTTCCATTGTATTGTTATAAATCGGCTTGCAAATATAAGGAGCGTTTGAGAATAATTCATAAAAAATGCCGTATTTTGCGACTTTATTAATAGTACTTCAAAATGCAAACGATAAACGCCAACGGATATTCTGTCTATTTTAACGAAACTATCTATTCCTATTTGAATGAAATACTACTGCCAAAGGAGTATTCTAAAATTTTTGTTTTAGTTGACAGTAAAACCAGCGAACATTGTTTGCCTAATTTTTTGGCCAATCTGGCTACAGAAATCGAAATTGAAATCATTGAATTTGAAGCCGGAGAACAATACAAGAATATTGAAACCTGTTTCGAAATCTGGTCTGCTTTAACCGAATTGGGTGCCGACAGAAAAAGTATCATCCTCAACCTTGGCGGCGGTGTCGTTACAGATTTAGGTGGCTTTATTGCTTCAACCTTCAAACGTGGAATTGAATACATCAATGTTCCTACTACTCTTTTAGCAATGGTTGACGCATCAATAGGCGGAAAAAACGGTGTGGATTTAGGTAATTTAAAAAACCAAATCGGAACCATTACAACGCCAAAAGCGGTTTTAATTGACACTAACTTTTTAACTACCTTACCGCAAAACGAAATGCGTTCCGGTTTGGCAGAAATGCTGAAACACGGATTAATTCAGGACAAAGCATATTGGGATAAATTTAAAAACCTAAATAACTTATCTACTGATGATTTAGATAAATTAATTCATCAATCAATTGAAATAAAAAACAACATCGTTTTACAAGATCCAACTGAAAACGGAATCCGAAAAGCATTAAATTTTGGTCATACTTTAGGTCACGCTATCGAAAGCTATTTGTTGGAAAACGAAGATAAAAATCCTCTTCTTCACGGCGAGGCAATAGCTATCGGAATGATTTTAGAAAGCTATCTTTCATTGCAGAAAAATCTAATTTCAAACGACGAATATCAGGAAATCAAATACATCATTTCGGATATTTTTGAGCAAGTCAGTTTCACCCGCGAAGACATTGAAAAAATCATAGCATTACTCATTCACGACAAGAAAAATGAGTTCGGAAAAGTTCAATTTGCGCTTTTAGATAAAATCGGAAATGTAAAAATCAATCAATTTATTGATAACGAACTGATTTTTAGCGCCTTTGAAGATTATAAGAACTAGCATTTTTTTAATAAAATTCTTTTAAATACACTGTAATATTTTTTAAATTTGCGCAGATGAAAAAAAATCGGCAAATACAATTCGAAAACTGTGTAAACAAAAGGAAACACAAACTGTTGTCTAAACTTCAACGGATTGTTTTTTCTGTTAAAAGTTGTCAGAATTTTAATGTTTTCGACTTCACAAATCCTTTACACGAAGAATTGCAGATTGTATACGCCAATTTAAGAGTTTGAAAATCAACTGTTTTAGGAAATATTTTATTAAATTTATAATCTTATAACACTCGATATTCATAATGAACACCAAATATTACGACTTAATCAATCAAACTTTTTACTTTCCACAGGAAGGTTTTACTTTAAATAAAGACAACTTACAGTTCAACAACATCGATTTGATGAAACTGGTTGAAGAGTATGGTACGCCTTTAAAATTCACCTACTTACCTGCTATTTCCAACAATATCAACAAAGCTAAAAGTTGGTTCAGAAAAGCAATGGAGAAAAACAAATACGATGGAAAGTACTACTACTGCTATTGCACCAAAAGTTCGCACTTTGAATTCGTAATGAACGAAGCATTCAAGAACAACATTCACATTGAAACTTCATCAGCTTTTGACATTAATATTGTAGAAAAACTCCTTGAAGAAGGAAAAATCAATAAAAACACTTACGTTGTTTGTAACGGTTTCAAACGTGAGCAGTACGTTGAAAACATTGCCCGTTTAATCAACAGTGGCCACAGCAGAACCATTCCTGTAATTGATAATTACGAAGAATTGGATTTGTTGATGGACAAAATCGACAACAAAAAAATTAAAATCGGTATTCGAATTGCTGCGGAAGAAGAACCAAAATTTGAGTTTTATACTTCTCGTTTGGGAATCGGATACAAAAACATCGTTCCTTTTTACAGAAAACAGATTCAAGAAAATAAAGATGTAGAATTGAAAATGCTTCACTTCTTCATCAACACCGGTATTCGCGACACGGCCTACTACTGGAACGAATTGTTGAAATGTATGAAAGTATACATCGCTTTGAAAAAAGAATGTCCGACTTTAGATAGTTTGAACATTGGCGGTGGATTCCCGATTAAAAACTCATTAGCTTTCGAATACGATTACGAATACATGATTGACGAAATCATCAATCAGATTAAAATCGCTTGTGACGAAGCTGAAATTGATGTGCCTCATATTTTTACAGAATTCGGAACGTTTACTGTTGGTGAATCTGGCGGAGCTATTTACCAGGTTTTGTACCAAAAACAACAAAATGATCGTGAAAAGTGGAATATGATTGACTCGTCTTTCATCACTACTTTACCGGATACTTGGGCAATTAACAAGCGTTTCGTCATGTTAGCCGTAAACCGCTGGAACGACACTTATGAACGGGTTCTTTTAGGGGGATTGACTTGTGACTCAGACGATTATTACAACTCTGAACAGCACATGAATGCGGTTTATCTTCCAAAATACAACAAAGAAAAACCGCTATATATCGGATTCTTCAACACCGGAGCTTACCAGGAAACGATCGGTGGTTTTGGAGGATTGCACCACTGTTTAATTCCGCAGCCAAAACACATCTTAATCGATCGTGACGAAAACGGAATTATCGCTACCGAGGTTTTCTCAGAACAGCAAACTGCTGAAGACGTGATGAAAATCTTAGGATACAACAAATAATTAATACAAAATTTAATAGAAGAATCATTTCTTTTATTCACTTTAAAACAAACAACAATGAGTAAAGGACCTATCAGTCAGTTTATTGAAAAACATTATCTTCATTTCAATGCAGCAGCTTTAGTTGACGCGGCAAAAGGTTATGAAGAGCATTTATTAGACAACGGAAAAATGATGATTACCTTAGCCGGTGCGATGAGTACTGCTGAGTTAGGAAAATCATTAGCCGAAATGATTCGTCAGGACAAAGTTCACATTATTTCTTGTACCGGTGCTAACTTGGAAGAAGATATCATGAACCTAGTGGCTCACAATTCTTACAAGCGAGTTCCGAATTACAGAGATTTATCGCCGCAGGAAGAATGGGATTTATTAGAAAATCACTATAACCGTGTAACCGATACTTGTATTCCGGAAGAAGAGGCTTTCCGTCGTTTACAACAGCATTTATTCGATATTTGGAACAACGCAGATTCTAAAGGAGAACGTTATTTTCCACACGAATTCATGTATCAGATGATTAATTCTGGTGTGTTGAAACAATACTACGAAATCGATCCTAAAGATTCATGGATGGTTGCTGCGGCTGAGAAAAACATTCCAATTGTAGTTCCAGGTTGGGAAGACAGTACAATGGGTAACATTTTCGCGTCATACTGCATCAAAGGAGAATTCAAGGCTACAACGATGAAAAGTGGAATTGAATACATGATGTGGTTAGCCGATTGGTACAAAGACAATTGTTCAGGTAAAGGAATCGGTTTCTTCCAGATTGGTGGTGGAATCGCGGGTGATTTCCCTATTTGTGTGGTTCCGATGTTGTATCAGGATATGGAAATGCACGATGTACCGTTTTGGGCGTATTTCTGCCAGATCTCAGACTCAACAACAAGTTACGGATCGTATTCAGGAGCTGTTCCGAATGAGAAAATCACTTGGGGTAAATTAGATATCACAACTCCGAAGTTTATTGTTGAATCTGACGCTACAATCGTTGCACCGCTTATTTTCAGCTACGTTTTAGGGTGGTAAAATTTTTCAAAAAAAAATCAAATTTTATTTGAAAATACGAATTCCCATATTACATTTGAGCACGAAGAAAGATTAAACCACAACGAATGAAAAGAGTAATTGTTGATTACGCTAAATTGACAAACGAAATCTTAACCTTATTGGTTGAGAAGTTCCCTGACGGATATGATGATTCTGATGTTATCCGTTTTAAAAATGCTAAGAATGAGACGATTGAAGCAGTTGAAGTTCGTACCGAAGACACTATTTATTTAGTAAAAGTAAGTACTAAATTAGCTGACAGAATCGAAAATTATGATGAAGATGAAGATGACATGGAAGGTGGAGAAGATTCATTAGACGCGTTGAAAGAATTAGACATTGAAGACAATTCAGACGATGATGACGATGATGATGACAAAGACGCATCAGATGAACCATCAGACGAAGATGATTCTGAAGAAGATTAAATAAAAAAGAGCTCAATTGAGCTCTTTTCTTTTTTTTTATAAATAACGCTGTTTGAAAATTCGCATGTGGTGGTTTTGATGACCAATAATAATAAATCCAATCGCCCGCACTGACATTTCTCTTTCCGAAGCAATTCCAACTTTTACAAAATCTTCCGAGGTAAAACTTTTAAAAAGCATAATTGTAGCATGACGAACAGCACTCAATTCGGTCAGCAAATCTTTCAAATGTCTTTGGTTAGCAACCGGATTTACAGTATCGGCAAATAAATTCTCATCATAACCCGGTAATTCGGTTTTATCGTTTCTTGAAAATCGTAATGCTCGGTAGCCAAAAACTCTTTCTGCGTCTATAATGTGCTGAATAATTTCTTTTATCGTCCACTTCCCTTCTGCATAACGGTAATCGAATTTATCCATTGGAATGTCCTGAATAAAATGAATGGTACTGTACAGACTGATTTCCAATTCATCAATCAGATTGATGTTTTCTTCTAGCGCATCTAAATAGGGCTGATAAAATGGCGCGTATTCGTCTTTTTGAAGTATTGTCGGTTTCATAAATTATTTGTTATCTGAAAATAAATGTAAACAAAAAACCCGAAGCATGAACTCCGGGTTTTGACTATTTTTTTTTTAATGTATTACATATCCTTGAAGATAGTGTGCATCAAACGTTTTTTGTCGTTGATACTTTCTTCTAATGAAATCATCGTTTCTGTTCTATAAACACCTTCGATATCATCAATCATGAAGATAACCTCTTTAGCGTGTTTCGTATCTTTCGCACGAATTTTACAGAAAATATTGAATTTTCCAGTAGTTACGTGAGCTACAGTTACAAATGGAATTTCATTAATACGCTCTAAAACAAATTTAGTCTGAGAAGTATTGTGAAGAAAAACCCCTACGTAAGCGATAAATGAATATCCTAATTTTTCGTAGTCTAATGTTAAAGACGAACCTTGAATAATTCCTGCATCTTCCATTTTCTTCACACGAACGTGAACGGTTCCAGCAGAAATAAGTAATTTTTTAGCAATATCGGTAAAAGGAACTCTTGTATTATCGATCAGCATATCTAAAATCTGATGATCTACTTCATCCAAACGAAACTTACTCATACTATTAATTTATCTGTTATTTATTTTAAAAGTTCAAAATTAAGAATAAATTATTACTTTTTTGACAATAAAATGAATAATTTATTATTTTTTTATCAATCCATTAACAATTTTAGTATGCGCTCCGATTAAAAAGGTAGCCCGCTGACCAATTTCCGGCATTCTTTCTGTTTGATTATCAAAAAGTTCACCTTCAAAATCATATTCAACATGCCCAAAATGACCGTACAACTCACCTACTTCAACAATCTCAGCTTCAAACAATATTTTATCATCAGCTAAAACCTCTTTGTAATGGGCTGCAAAATTAATTATTTTTTCGACATTACCAATAACAACTTTTACATTTTTAAAAATAAAATCAAAAAAAGAGGGGTTATTTTGAGGAATCCTTAAATAATCATTATTTTTTTGTTTTGTAAATTCATTATTCACAATACACCTCAAAGCTGTTAAATAACTTACAAAGATCATTTTTCGAGACATTTCTCTATTATAATCATCTTGATAATGACCAGCCTCAAACAAAATTGTCGGCACATTTAAAGACTGAAACATATCTCCTATACAGTTAATATTAAAGGAGTCGTCAAATCTTCCAACCTGATTCGGAATACAGCTTTGAAGTTCTTCATTGATTGTAGCTATTACATTAATTGCTTTTTGTCTAACCTCATTTATTTCACGTTCTTCATTATAAGAAGGTGCTAAAAAAGAAACTGTCGCTGGGTTCGGTTCGAAACCAGCTCCGAAAATCGTACGCTGATCGTGAAGATTAAAACAAAAATCAGGCTGAAACTCATCAAAAACCTTCCTTAACAATCTACTTTCCGGTTGCGAAAGATTAACTGAATCGCGATTTAAATCAATTTCATTGGCATTTACACGCGTATAAGCCTCAGCTCCATCAGGATTTAATATCGGAATACACATTATAGTAAACGCATCTTTGAACTGATTTGCCAATTTATCGTCACTTTTCAGCAAATTAAACAAATCAAACAAAGCCTTAGTGCACGTACTTTCATTTCCATGCATTTGTGACCACATGTAAATTTTAGTTTTGCCGTTACCGATTTTAACCTGATAAATTGGCTTCATCAAAACCGATTGACCGATAACCGAAATTTCAAAATGATTTTTTAAGTCATCTAAAAGAGGCTCTATATGTGAATTCGTAATATATCTTCCGTGAAGTTTTTTTTCTAGGTAAGTAGTGTGTGTCGCTTGATAATTCATAGTTCAAAAATCTATTTACAAAAGTAAACATCTTATATTTTACAAATGTAAACTATAGAATCTAATGTTTAATTTACTTTTGTAAACAATTAATCCTGTTTTATTAGCTAAATATTCATTTCCTAATGTTAATCAATATTTTACATGTTAAAAACAATTTTAATTTATTTATTTTCAGTAATTTAGTATTTGTTAATTAAAGTTTTAATTTCATGTTTTACTATTGTATGTGCAATTTTCTTTCGAATATTTGTTTACATTCAAAACAATATTTACATTTGTAACATCGTTATTTCTATAAATCTATTTACAATGGTAAACACTGAAGATTTCATAAAAAGACTTGAAACTTTATTTGATTTTTACGGATTATCCGCTTCTGGATTTGCAGATAAAATCGGTGTGCAACGTTCCAGTTTGTCTCACCTACTTTCCGGCAGAAACAAACCAAGTTTAGATTTCATCATGAAAATTACAGAAGTGTTTCCTGAAGTAGATTTGTACTGGATTTTGAATGGAACCGGGAATTTTCCAAAAGATGAAAACCAAACAACCATAATTCCAAAATCAGAATCACCTTCTACTCTTTTTTCGGAAAATCAAAAAAATGATGCTGAACAATTTTCATCAGAAGTAAATTTATTCTCTGAACCATCCATCGAAAAAAATCGCGTAAACGAAAATCCTGAAGAAAAATTTTCAAATACGCGAAATTTTGAAACTCTAAAAAATGATTCAGATATTGATCGAATTGTTGTCTTTTACAAAAACGGAACTTTTAAAAATTACAATCCGGAATAATTAATCTTCAGAAACAAAACTGTATTCCGGAATTTTACCAATTACACCTTTAAAGTTTTGCTCTAAAATTTTAAAATCAGCTTCTTTGTTTCCTGTTGGAATAAACGGCTCAAATAAAGTTACGGTTTTCTTACTGTAATCAAAAGCCACCGGAATAATCGGAACATTGGCTTTTATAGCAATATAATAGAATCCTGTTTTCCATTCGGTTACTTTTTTTCGGGTTCCTTCGGGAGCAATCGCTAAACGGAAAATTTCCTGAGTTTCGAAAACCTTTGCAATCGCATCTACTTTGTTTTCATTCTTCTGCCTGTCTAAAGGTGCGCCGCCCATCCATCGGAAATAAACTCCGAACGGGAATTTGAATAACTCTTTTTTTGCTACAAAATTCATATTCAAACCTAAAATTCCTCGTGTGAATAATCCTAAGTAGAAATCATGCCAACTCGTGTGTGGCACTACTATCATGACACATTTTTTGATTTCAGGCGAAATGGTTCCGACAATCTTCCACCCCATTAATCTGAAGAATATAAACTTGTATAGAATTTGTTTCATTATGAAAAGTTTGGTTCAAAAATAACATTATATTTACGAATAGAAAATGCAACGCTTGATGATTAAAAAGTTTCTCAGCTATTTTATCCCCATAAACATTCATCAGAAGAATTCCGAAATCAACAAAAGCCTTGAAGTAACCTGGGCTAACGGACAATTAGTACTCGATTCGAAAAACACCAATTACTCCTATGGAAGTTTACAGCGAATTCTTCGAAAAGGCTTGCACTATATCGGTTTTGAAAGGATTCGCGGATTTGAAAATGTCTTGGTTTTAGGTGTCGCTGGCGGAAGCGTCATTAAAACTTTGGTTGATGAAATTAAGTTTAAAGGAAAAATTACCGGTGTCGAACTCGATGCTAAAGTAATCGAAATTGCCAATCAGTATTTTCAGCTGAATGAAATTCCGAATCTTGAAATTGTAATTGATGACGCCTTTGAGTACGTTTTGCGAACCCGAGAAAAATACGATTTAATCATCATTGATATTTTTCAGGATACCAAAATGCCCAACTTTTTATTTGAGGATTTCTTTATCAACAGAATTAACTTTTTACTTAAAATAAATGGCTTTATATTATTTAACACCATGACTTTAAACGAAAAACATAAAGAAAGAAATCAGAACTACAGAACACATTTTGACAGTAATTACTCCGTAAGAATGTATCCGAAAGTGGAGTTTCACAACGAACTTTTTACAATTAAAAAATTATCGTAATTAGAATTTATAGCGCAATCCGAAAACGTCTAAACCATCATGGGTAAAATCTAAATCTGCGGAGCGTTGAAAACCGATAGCTTCATACATATTCCAAGCTGGTTTCATCGCATTGGTCGTGTGAATTATCATTTGTTGTTGCTTTTGCAGTTTGGCTTTTTCAAGACAAGTTAGTGTCAATAATTTACCGATGCCTTTGCCTCTGGCTTTATCATCTACCGCTAAAAGTCGAAAGCCTGCAGCGTTTTTTTCCTGAGTTGCCGTTCCTTTAGAGCCATAATATTGCATGTCTGAAAAGTAAACTACAGCTCCTACTACGGTTTCGTCTAAAACTGCTACTAAAATTTCCGTTCCGGGTTTGGTTGTCAATTCGCCAACATTCGCCAGCATTTCGAAATACTTCGGATGTTCGTGTGGTTTTGGAAATCCTTCAAGAGCACTGTAAACATCAACCATAAGATTTCCGATAAACTGAAATTCATCTGGATTTGCATTACGTATTGTACAAGCTGAATCGTTCATGATTAAAGTAATTTTCGTGCTTTTTCCAAATCTTCCGGTGTGTCAATGCCGATGCTTCCGTGGTCGGTTTCTACCATTCGGATGCGTTTTCCGTATTCTAAATAACGTAACTGTTCTAATTTTTCGGAAGCTTCTAAAGACAACATCGGTAATCGGTAAAAATCCATTAAGGCTTCTTTTCGGAAGGCATAAATTCCGATGTGTTTCATATAACGAACGCCAACATTTTCTTCTCTAGGATAAGGAATTACCGAACGTGAAAAATACAAAGCAAATCCATTTTGATCTACGATAACTTTCACATTGTTAGGGTTTTCAACATCGGCTTTCTCTTTGATTTCAAACATCAAGGAAGCTAAATCGACTTTCTTGTCCGTGTCATTTCTGAAGATTTCGATGACTTGTTCTAGTGGTTTTTTGTTGATGAAAGGTTCGTCACCCTGAACATTAATTACCACGTCAACAGCCATATTTTCAACAGCTTCCGCAATTCTGTCGCTTCCCGATTCGTGTTCTTTGATGCTCATAATCGCTTTTCCGCCGTTGGAAATAATTTCGTTGTAAATCAAATCGGAATCAGTTACCACGAAAACATCATCAAACAAATTGGTATTGATGGCTGCTTCATAGGTTCTTAGAATTACAGTTTTCCCACCTAAATCCTGCATCAGTTTGGCGGGAAATCGTGTGGAAGCATAACGTGCTGGAATTACGGCGATTATTTTCATCTGAATTATTTTCTAAACTTTCGAACCACTTTGTAAAGTACCACAAATATAAGAAGAACGAAAAGTAATGCAACGATAGGTACAAAAATTGACAACGAACTTAAGGTTAAAGCTGTTCCGGTTTCGGCTGTGGAAACAACAGAATTTCCGATTCCTCCAGTTTTGGCAGAGGAAGCCAAACGTGTTGCTGCAGTTGAAGTTGTAATTGCTGTAGCGGTTCCTCCACCAGCAATAATTGCCAATCCCCAAGAAACCAACGGACTGACATCTACCAAAGTGGAAGCCATAACTGCAGTTCCAGCAATAGCAGCCAACGGAATAGCAACAGCATCTAACAAATTGTCTACAAACGGAATGTAATAAGCAGCAATTTCAACAATCATCGCTATTCCTAAAGCAATTAGAGCAGGCATTCCTCCTATCCATTCCCAGCTTTCATTCAAAGGAACAACGCCATAATGAGAAGCCAAACTCAATGCAAACAACGGAAGAAATACTCTAAATCCGGTAGAAGCTGCCAAACCGATACCTAAAAAAAGACTGATTATTGTTTCAACTGACATAAAAATTAAATTACGTAGTTAAATATAGGAATTAATCGAAATAATCGTCCTGAAAACCAATCAAATATAATTTGTCTTTGGCTCTGGTAATTGCGGTGTACAACCAACGAACATAATCTCTGTCAATGCCTTCGGGCAAATATGGTTGTTCTATAAAAACGGTATTCCATTGACCGCCTTGAGATTTGTGACACGTTATCGCATAGGAAAATTTCACCTGAAGTGCGTTGAAATACTCGTTGTTCTTCACTTTTTGCAAACGACGATATTGGCTGGTTTCATCTTCATAATCTTTCATAACTTCCTGATACAGAAGATTATTTTGCTCATACGTTAACGATGGGGATTCACTCATAACCGTATCCAAAATCAGAATAGTTTCCAACGGAATTTGGTTCGGATAATCAACCATTCGGATTTTCACTTTAGCAAATTTAAAACCGTACAATTCGACAATTCTGAAGATTTCCAAAATTTCGATGATGTCACCATTAGCAATAAAACCGGCTTCATCAGAATCTTTAAGCCAGAAATAATTATTCTTTACGACCATCATAAAATCGCCAACTGATAATTCACTTTCTTTATCCAAAATTTTCATTCGGATTTGTTGATTGTACTGATTTGCTCTTTTATTGGAACGAACGATAAACGCCGTATCTTCAATGGAATAGTTGGAATACGCCGCATGAATCGCATCCTGAATATCATAACCATCCGTCAGTCGAACAATATCTTTAAAACCGCGAAGCTGAAACTGAAACGTATCAATAAAATGGGATTTCAGAATTTCACGCAATTCCGTAGCATTGAACAAAATTCCTGATTTTTCCTCCTGACGCATAACTTCATCCAATTCAATATGAGGCACTTCCATGTTGTAATTCATGGAAAGTTTGTCCATATCAAGCGCTGGGCTTACATCCATTCCAACAGGTGGCAACTGGGCCGTATCACCAACCAAAATCATCTTACAATTATGACCGGAATAGATATACATAATCAAATCATCCAACAATGAACCATTCTCATACATACTTGATTCTGTAGGTGAATCGGATATCATTGAAGCTTCATCAACGATAAAAATCGTATTCTTAAACTTGTTGGTCTGCATCGTAAAACTCACGCCACCACTACTCTTTTTCGGAAAATAAATGCGTTTGTGAATTGTATGAGCTGGCTTTTCGGAATAATTTGCCATTACTTTGGCTGCACGTCCGGTTGGTGCAAGTAAAACATACTTTTTATTAATGTCTTTCAGATGTTCAACTATCGTAGAAATGACTGTTGTTTTACCTGTTCCTGCATAACCTTTCAGCAGAAAAATTTCGTCTTGATTTTCATTACTCACAAAATCAGCCACTTTTTGAAAAAAAATATCCTGTTTTAGCGTTGGCTGAAACGGAAAATTGTTTCGAAGTGTGGAGTAAAATTTAGCTGAAATCATGAATAACGGGTAACGTAAAGGAATTTCAAAGATAAGATGAAATTTCGGCCAAATACTTTACAGTAGGAAAAAAAATGTAAATTTGTCGGAAGAATATCGGTACTCAACTTTCATGTCGGAAAACAACATCGTTACAAAAAATTATAAAAAACTGGCTGTTCAAATTGCGTTGAACAGGCTTTCTTTTTGCGTTTTTGACAGTTTAACAAATCATTCGCGTGAAATTCATGAGGTGCAGTTCAACAATACACAATCACTTGAAGATCAGTTATGGAGAGCGTTTGTAGATTTTCCGCAATTGAATAAAACATATGACGATGTGATTGTTCTTCACGATAACAGTTTGAATACATTTGTTCCGAAAGCTTTATTTGACGTGAATGCGTTGGGCGGTTATCTGCAATACAATACCAAAGTTTTCGAAACCGATTATTTTGCTTCAGACATTATCGAACCTTATGAAATTATCAACGTTCATGTACCTTATGTTAATGTGAACAATTTTTTAGTGGATCAATTTGGCAGCTTTGATTTTAAGAACATCAACTCGGTTTTGACAGTTAAATTGCTGGAGCTTTCCCGAAATAAGTTTGAAAAACAGGTTTTTGTACATTTTCAGAAAAATCATTTTGAAATTATCGTTGCTGATAATGCTAAGTTAGTGTTGTTCAATTCATTCGAATACAAAACTCCTGAAGATTTTGCCTACTATTTATTGTTTACTTTAGAACAATTACAGCTCAATCCCGAAGTAGTTTCTGTTGCTTTGTTGGGAGAAATTGAAGAAGCTGATACCCGTTTTCAAATCGCTTACCGTTACATCCGAAACCTGACATTGCTAGATACTGCTAGTATTGCCGATAAATTTGCTGTAACCGAATCGCAAGCTTTAAATCATTTTATTCTTTTACACGCATGCGAATAATTTCCGGAAAATATAAAGGAAGACGTATTTCGCCACCGAACAACCTTCCGGTTCGCCCAACGACGGATATGTCGAAAGAAGCGTTGTTTAATATTCTGAATAACTATTTCAATTTCACCGAATTACGAATTTTAGATTTATTCGCCGGAACAGGAAACATAAGTTATGAATTTGCTTCACGTGGCGCTGAACCGATTATTTCAGTAGATGGTGATTTTGGCTGTGTAAGTTTCATCAAAAAAACTGCAAAAGAATTTGAATTCGACATTACACCAATTAAAAGTGACGTTTTCAAATTTTTAGAGAAGAATAAAGCCAGTTACGATATCATTTTCGCCGATCCGCCTTATGGAATGGAGCAAAGAGATTTTGAGAAAATCATCACTTTAATCTTTGAAAATGAATTGTTGGAAGAAGATGGCATGATGGTTATCGAACACTCTAAACACACCAAACTGAATCACATGGAGAACTTTTCCTTTGACAGAAACTATGGTGGTTCGGTATTTTCATTCTTTGAACTTGAAGGAGATGAAGAAGAAACCATCGATGAAGAAGGTGATGATGATGAGTTTGATAGTTAGCAGTTAGCAGTTAGCAGTTAGCAGTTAGCAGTTAGC
>NZ_JALDYN010000023.1:0-33679 GCF_032153895.1 Flavobacterium sp. | reverse complement strand
AACAATTACCCACAATCATGAAAAAAAGACCGCTGATTTTAGTAACCAACGACGACAGTATCGTAGCACCCGGAATACGGGCATTAATCGAGGTTATGAAAGAATTGGGTGACGTGGTCGTGGTAGCTCCGGACAGCCCGCAATCAGCGATGGGACATGCAATTACTATCAACAATACGTTACATCTTGAAAAAGTTAAAATTGACGGTTCGCTGGAAAACGAATACAGCTGTTCCGGCACTCCGGTAGATTGCGTAAAAATTGCTGTGCATGAAATTTTAAAAAAAAAGCCGGATTTGTGTGTTTCAGGGATTAATCACGGTTCAAATTCTTCCATCAATGTAATTTATTCAGGAACCATGTCTGCCGCAGTGGAAGCTGGTATTGAAGGAATTCCTGCCATCGGATTTTCACTTTTGGATTTCAGTTGGAATGCCAATTTTGAACATACGAAACCCTACATCAAAAAAATTGCAGAAGAAGTTTTAGCTAAAGGCTTACCCGAAGGCGTGGTTTTGAACGTTAACCTTCCGAAAGACACTATTCGCGGCATCAAAATCTGTCGTCAGGCTAAAGCCGTTTGGGAAGAGCGATTCGACAAACGCACTAATCCGCAGGGCAAAGAATACTATTGGCTTACCGGAGAATTCGTCAATTTAGACAAAGGCGAAGATACCGACGAATGGGCTTTGAAAAACAATTATATTTCTGTGGTTCCGGTGCAGTTTGATTTGACCGCACACCATGCCATCCAACAACTAAATTCCTGGGATTTACAATAGACACAAGTATGACAAAACGAGATTTTTTTATCGGGGTTCTGATTGGTTTTGCAGCTGCAGCCTTAGGATGTTTTCTTTTTTTATTCCTTTTCACGGACACCAGAACCGTTGAAGATTTGAGAATGATTCGTCTAAATGGCTACATGGGAAAACTAATTACGTTAGGTGCAATTTTCAACCTGATTGCTTTCTTCCTTTTATTGAAATACAACAAAGATTACATGGCGCGTGGTGTCATTTTAGCGACTTTACTTTTAGCCTTATTAACGGTAATTTTATAATATGAAATATTACATCATTGCAGGCGAAGCTTCGGGTGATTTGCACGGTTCCAACCTGATGAAAAATCTTTTCAAGCACGATCCCAATGCTGAAATACGGTTTTGGGGTGGCGATTTGATGCAGAAAAACGGCGGAACTTTAGTGAAACATTACCGCGATTTAGCCTTTATGGGATTTGCCGAAGTGGTGATGAATCTGAAAACCATTTTAAACAATATTAAATTCTGTAAAGCCGATATTTTAAAATTCCAACCGGATGTGATTATCTACATTGATTATCCGGGTTTCAACATGCGAATCGCCAAATGGGCCAAACCACTAGGATTTAAAAATCATTATTACATTTCGCCGCAAATTTGGGCTTGGAAAGAAAACCGCATCAAAGCCATTAAAAATGATGTGGATAAAATGTATGTGATTCTTCCGTTTGAAAAAGATTTTTACGAGAAAAAGCATCATTTCCCAGTTGAATTTGTAGGACATCCGTTGATTGATGCGATTCATCAGCGTCCAAAAACCGATGCGGAACAATTCAAAAAAGACCACAATTTAGACGAACGTCCGATAATCGCGCTTCTTCCTGGCAGTCGTAAACAGGAAATCTCCAAAATGTTGACTGAAATGCTTTCGGTTAGAAATGATTTTCCGGAATATCAGTTTGTCATTGCTGGTGCACCTAGTCAAGAATTTAGTTTTTACCAGCAGTTTTTAACCAACGACCAAGTACATTTCATTTCCAATAAAACCTATGATTTACTAAGTGTTTCTCATGCTGCTTTGGTGACATCGGGAACTGCTACTTTAGAAACCGCTTTGTTTAAAGTTCCTGAAGTGGTTTTATATAAAGGAAATTGGATTTCGTATCAAATCGCGAAACGCATCATTACCTTAAAATACATTTCGTTGGTCAATTTAATTATGGACAAAGAAGTCGTAACCGAATTAATCCAGGGAGAATGCAATCCGAAACGCATTAAAGAGGAATTGCAAAAACTACTCAATCCGGAAACCCGAAACCGTTTGTTAGCCGAGTACGACGCTTTAGAAAACAAGTTAGGCGGCGATGGAGCCAGTGAAAAAACTGCTCAATTAATCATTGACAATATAAAATAATTGTAAGTTTTTTCTTTTAATTTGAAATTATCACTACTTTCGTTTTTATGAAAATAGCGAAATTTCCTATAATTATTATTTTACTGAGTTTTTGTATTGGTATTGTAATTGACAATTATCTTCCAATTAATCATAGCATCAGCCTTTTATTGTCTGGGCTTTCGGTGTTAGGGTTGTTTGCATCAAATTATTTTGCAGGTAAAAATCTGTTGCAAAGAAATTACTTCGGTTTTTTTGGAATAGCCACTTTAATTGCTTTAGGCATTACAACACATTCGCTTCACACGGAAAAACACTATCAAAATCATTATTCCAAATTCAATACCGAAGGAAGAAATACCATTTCCGGAACCATTTCTGAACGCTTAAAACCCAATGCTTACGCTGAAAAATACTATTTTAAGATTGAAAAACTGAACAATAAAAATGCTTTTGGGAAAGTCCTTCTGAACGTTTCCAAAAAAGAAATCACTGAGGAGTTTAAAGCTGGAACTAACCTACTCATCTATCAGGAATTGCAACCGATAAAGAAAAACCTGAATCCGTTTCAGTTTGATTACGCTGCTTATCTGGACAAACAACAAGTTTCTCATCAACTGTATTTAAACCAGAATGAGTATAAGATTACCGGTACTCGGCAAAACTTCGATTATTATGTTGGTTGGTTTCAGGATGAGCTTTTGAGTAGTTTTCAAATTCATGGGTTTTCTGAAACTACACAAGGTATCATCAACGCGTTGCTATTAGGACAGCGTCAGGACATGGATCCCGAAGTGAACAAACACTACACCGATGCAGGCGTTATCCACATTCTTGCCATATCAGGGCTTCATATTGCTATTTTATATGCCTTACTCCTAACCTTGCTCAAACCTCTCAATCGTCTGAAAAGCGGAAAATTATATCAATTGCTAATTGCCATATTGTTCTTGTGGAGTTTTGCTATTCTTTCCGGATTGTCTGGTTCTGTAGTTCGGTCAGTAGTGATGTTTAGCTTTATGAGTTTTGGATTGTACCTGAATAAGTCGCCAAACATGTACAACATTATGGCTATGTCGATGTTGTTTATTTTGTTGTTCAAACCGAACTTCCTTTTTGATGTGGGTTTTCAGCTAAGTTATGCAGCCGTATTTTCGATTGTGGCACTTCAGCCGCTTTTCAGGAAATACCGCTTCAAAAACAGCAGAATTGGGAATTATTGTTTGGATTTGGTTTTGATTTCCTTAATTGCCCAAATCGGGGTATTACCTATCAGTTTGTACTACTTTCATCAATTCCCAAGCTTGTTTTTGCTGGCAAATATCGTCGTAATACCTTTGTCAAGTTTTATCTTGGTGTACGGTATTTTTATCTTACTACTGAATTTTGTTGCGCCGCAAATCGCTATTGTTTTGGGCAAACTGCTCTCATTTTCGATTGAACTCATGAACCGCTACATCAGCTGGGTTGCTTCATTCGAAACGTTTACCTTCAAAGAGATTCCTTTTACAACGCCGCTTTTGCTAAGCTTATACGTTACAATTATTTTAGGAACACTATACTTTTACGAGAAGAAATTCAACAGATTGATGGGTACAATTTGCTGTCTTGTATTATTCCAGCTAGCAATACTACTAACGACTTACAACCAAAATACGTTAGACGAATTCGTCGTATTCAATACTAAAAAAGCTACAATGCTGCTTATAAAGCAGAAAGACAGCGCTATTGTGTACAGCAACAATTCTGAAACCAGAAACGCATCGCTATTGAAAGCGTATCGTCAGGAACGATTTCTCAAGGACGTTAAAATGGATTCCGTGAAAAACACATTAGTCTTCAACGAAAAAAAGATATTGATTCTAGACAGTCTCGGCATCTACAACGTGAAACAACAGCCTGAAGTTGTGGTATTGACACAATCGCCAAAAGTAAATCTGAAACGCCTAATTACAGCAATTCATCCCAAACAAATTATTGCGGATGCTTCCAATTACAAAAGTTATGTAAAACGATGGAAAGCTACGTGCGAGAAAGAAAAAATCCCTTTCCATACTACTGCCGAAAAGGGATTCTATCGTATTAATTGATTTTTTTTAATTCTTCGATTAGCTGAGGAGCTGTTCGGTAACCAACAACCGGTGGCTTCACTTCTCCTTTGGTATCCAACACATAAACTGACGGATAACCCTGAACTTGAAGGAACATCGTAAACTCGTGAACGGAATTTCTTCCTTTACGGTTCGGATCAAAATTTGGGTTGGCATATTTTTTTCCTAAATGATTCACTTCGGTATTGCCTTCACCATTGAATTTTACCGGAAAATAATTCTCAGTTATGAATTTTACGAATTCCGGATCGTGAAACGTATTTTTATCCAACATTTTACAAGGCCCGCACCAATCGGTGTATACGTCCATGAAAATTGGTTTTGCTTTTTTAGGGCTTTTCTTCTGAAGTGCTAAAGCTTCATCGATAGTCATCCATTTAATTTCGGCTTCCTGCGCCTGAACTGCTATACTTCCGATCAATAAAAAGAAGGCAAACAATACTTTTTTCATTCTTATCCTTTTTTAGAATTTGCTAATATTTGATTGGCTCCAGCCAACCATGCTTCGGGTCCGCCAGCTACATAACCGGTGCTTCCTAAAGCCGTTAAATTTGTTTTTCCGTCGTCCTTCTTTTCAGCATTCACAAACCAAATGGTTGGGTAACCCTGAACTTTCAAGGCATTTTGCAATCCGTAGTTTTGTTGCTGCATTTCGGGAGTCAAAGCTTTTTTTCTTGGAAAATCCAATTCCACCAAAATGACATTGTCTTTCGCCCATTTGGCAAATTCGGGTTTGTAAAATACTTCTTTCTGCAATCGAATACACCAACCGCACCAATCGCTTCCGGTAAAAAACAATAACAACGGCTTCTTTTCTTTTACGGAAACTTCCATCGCCTGATTAAAATCAGTAAGCCATGTCAGTTCCTTCTCCTGAGCTTTTAACAGCACGGAAGTCAAACTAAAGAAAAGCAACAATAAATATTTTTTCATCTGAACTATTTATTCTACTAAATAACAAAAATAATGCCGATGTTTCGTTTTATTTAACGTCCTGCATCAATTTTTTAACCAAAGGTGAAATTGCAATCAGTGCTACTCCCGCAATTAATGCGTAAATAGCTAATTGTTCATAGCCGTCTGCGTATACATTCAACTTTTCTAAATTGGATGCATTGGCTGAAGCTTCTGCAATGTTGGCTCCTAACAAGCCGGCGAAATATTGTCCGTAGGCACTCGCTAAAAACCACATTCCCATGATAACGGCTTGTGTTTTTTGGGGGGATAGTTTGGTCATTGCACTCATCCCGATAGGTGATAAACACAATTCTCCAAACGTAATAATAAACCAACCGAACGTAAACAAATCCAAAGATGTTTTTCCGTCTGGTCCGGCAAAGAATTTAGTGTAATAAAACACCCAGAAACCGCCTGCCAAGAATAAAAAGCCTAAGCCGAATTTCACTACAGTGTTCGGTTCGATTTTGCGTTTGGCCATCCACAACCATACCATCCCCACTAAAGCCGCAAAAATGATTACGAATAAAGAATTAGCCGAATTGTTAACGCCGTTAGGATCTAATTCAACGCCTAAAACGGTGTTATTTAAATTGTTAGCAGCAAATAAACTTAAAGAGCCACCACTCTGTTCAAAAAATGCCCAGAAGAAGATAGAGAACACAATAAAAACCAAAGCCGCTAACAGTTTCATATTCTCCGCTTTGGTGAAGTTTTTCATTTCATAAAACAAATACAAAACCGAAGCTGGACCGATGATCATCATAAAGTAATCGGTATACTCCGTATTCGCTACCATTAAAATGATTACTGGCACAATTGCCAATGAACCAATATAGGTTGCAATTTCAAATATTTTTCGTTTCGAGTCATCCAAATGTTGTAATGGAGACAAGCCGATTTCCCCTAAACTCTTCTGCGTTTGTGTAAAAGTCAACAAACTTATAATCATTACAATTGCGGCAAATCCGAAGGCAAAATTCCAACGCAAATGTTCCGGAATCAGGGAAGACCACAAA
Source organism: Flavobacterium sp. (assembly GCF_032153895.1). GTDB lineage: Bacteria > Bacteroidota > Bacteroidia > Flavobacteriales > Flavobacteriaceae > Flavobacterium. Next base: position 27,436 of record NZ_JALDYN010000023.1, on the reverse strand, counting down.
TTCCCGTTAGCTACAGCAATACAAATATAACCTCCGATTAATGCTCCAAGGTTTACTCCGGCATAAAACAATGAGAAACCAGCATCACGGCGCACATCACCATCTTTATACAATTGTCCGACCATGGAAGAAATATTTGGTTTAAAAAAACCGGTTCCGACGATGGTAAAGGAAATCCCTAAAAAGAAAAAGTTTTTCGGATCTAGTGATAAAATGATACTTCCGACAATCATTAGCAAACCGCCCCAAAAAAGGGAACGACGCAATCCTAATATTTTATCAGCAAACAAACCACCGATGAATGTAAAAGCGTAAACCCAAGCCTGAGTTGCGCCATACTGTAAATTAGCGGTGGCTTCGCCCATGGAAAGCTGACTAACCATGAAAACCACCAACATCCCGCGCATACCGTAGAAACTAAAACGTTCCCACATTTCACTGAAAAACAAATACCAAAGCTGCTTTGGATACTTACCTTTAAAATCCTGAATTTGTTCTATACTGGTCATCTTAGTTCAATCCTTTTTCGCGCATTACCGCGTTTAAACGTTTTAAAATCGAAAGTCCTAATAAAGTCGCGAATAATAACAAGCCGCAGTTTACAATGAAGAAGTTCGCTTTGTTTTCATAATCGTACCACATACTGGCCAATACGCCTGATAATTTGTTTCCGATGGAAATGGACAAGAAGAAACCACCCATCATCAAAGCCGTCAAACGTGGCGGACTTAATTTTGATACGATGGACAAGCCCATTGGTGACAAACACAATTCCCCGATGGTAATCACACCATACGTTCCTACTAACCAAAGTGGTGAAACTTTCACGGCTCCATTACTTCCGATATAAACAGCTGCTACCATGAATAAACAGGAAAGTGCCGAAATAAATAATCCTAAAACGATTTTTGATGGTGTACTCGGTTCTTTTCCTTTTCTACGTAGTAGAGCGAAAAATCCAACAACTAGTGGTGTTAAAATGATAATCCAACCTGGATTGATGGATTGGAATAATTCCGTATTGATTAACGATACTTTTTGTTCCGGATTGGAGTCCAATTCTGATTTTTGCTCCGCAGAGATGTTGGTGAAATACACATCTTTCCCTTGAACTTTTACCGGTTCTCCATTGGCGTCTTTTTCAGCTTGGAATTGATTGTCGTATTTTTGAACTTCCGAAGTGGCATAGTCCTTTTGGTCAACTAAATAAATATTTTCCAAAAAGGATTCTGTGCTTCCGGTTACTTGACGGTCGGTGTAATAATTTGCCCAACGCGTTAAAGCAGTTCCATTTTGTTTGAAAACCGCCCAGAACAACATCCCGACAGCAAAAATGGCCAACAAAGCTCCCAACGGACGCTTGTCTTCCAAATTCGCTTTCCAATACAAACGCACATAAAAGATAATCACCGGAATACAGGCAAAAATAAACGCATCGGTTGAATCACTTTTGAAAATATTCCCCGGAATCATCCATCCGATGGCTCCAGCAATAATCGCCGGTAAAAACACCATGGATAAAATTCGGCTTAAACTGATATCGCCCTCTTGTTTCGGTTTCATCACATTAGCATGTTCCAAATGTTTCTTTCCTAAGAAGAAAATTACCAAACCTAAGAACATTCCGATTCCAGCTGTGATAAAGGCAGCGCTCCATCCGTACTGGTTACGCATGAAAGCCGCGATGATGTTACAGATGAATGCTCCAATGTTGATTCCCATATAGAAAATATTGTAACCGGCATCTTTATTTGCTTTATAAGGTTCTTCCGAATACAAATTCCCCACCAACGTGGAAATACTCGGTTTGAAGAATCCGTTTCCGATAATGATTAACGCCATCGAAATGTAGAACATCGTCAGGTTATGAAATCCTAACCCGATATATCCTAATCCCATCAGAAATCCACCGAGATAAATGGCTTTGAAATAACCTAGAATTCTATCGGCTAAAAATCCGCCCAAAAACGGGGTCAAATAGGTTAAAGCGATATACGTTCCAAAAATGTCATCGGCGTATTTATCTGAAAAAGCCAAACCGCCAGTGGCAGCTGGATCAATCATGTACAAGACAAAAATTCCGATAATCAGGTAGTAACCAAAACGTTCCCACATTTCGGTAAAAAACAAAAAGAGTAGTCCTTTAGGGTGTTTGTTTTTCATAGTAAATCATTAAAAAAAGCCCGCAACAACTTTACGGGCTTGAAAGATATAAAATTATTTTGGAATTGCCTTAGCTGATTCCGTGCATCATCTTTTTCAACCTTGGTGACAACAACGCTAAAATAATCGCTGCAATACCACACAATACCACGAATACCATGAAGAATTCATACAAGTTGTGAATTTCAAATCCGGCAAATGACGTATTCGCCAATGGCAACTGCTCTTTTTCAAACAAAGCAACTTGCTCTGGTGTTAACGTTATTTTTTTGTCTAAAACATCCTGTAAATTGATTCCTAATTTCTCTGCTTTTTCGAATTTGTCACCCGTTGCAGGAATAATAGCTCCTAAAGAACCTGCTAACGCATAACCTGCAGCGTTGGAAATAAAGAATACTCCGTATAATAACGATGCAAAACGCTTAGGTGCTAATTTACCAACCAATGATAATCCGATTGGTGATAAACATAATTCTCCTAAAGTTTGGATGAAATACAATAACATCAACCATTTAATAGCCAACAATCCTGAGTTACCTAAATCTTTTACATTGTGAGCGATGATGAAGTAACTCAAGGCGATTAAAGCCAATCCGATAGCTTGTTTCATTGGTGATACTGGTTCTTTTCCTTGTGCTCTTAATTTATCCCACAACAAACTGAACGGTAACGCCATCATTACTACGAAAATTCCATTGAAAATCTGAACCATTGATGGTGGCATATTCCATCCGAAAATGTTTCTGTCGGTTTGGTTATCCGCGATAAAAGTTAATGATGAACCAGCTTGCTCAAATGCTGCCCAGAAGAAAATAATAAAGAATGATACGATGTAAATCACCCAAATACGTTGTCTTTCCACTTTATTTTCCGCAGAACTTAAAATCAAATACGCCAAAGCAATACCGGCCGAATAAATGAACGGATAGATAATCCCTTTGATCAATTGTCCCATTTCAACTGATGAGAAACCGATTTCTCCCACCAATAAATAACGGAACACAAAGAATAACGCTCCAAAAATTACAGTCGCAATACCGATAGATTTTCCTGAGAAATGAGCTGTTTGTGTTTCACCTTCTTCGAAATCATTGCTGTCATTGTGTTTTGGCAAACCTCCAATTGGACGACCTTCCGGAGTTACCACATATTTATTTTTCAGAATAAAGAACGTAATGGTTCCGATTACCATAGCGATGGAAGCCGCTAAGAATCCCCATTTGAAGGCGTGAATATCTCGAACACCAGTAGCTGCATCTTTCACATCACCAACGTATGGACAGATAAATTGTCCTAAAAACGCTCCGATGTTGATTCCCATATAGAAAATCGTGAACGCAGAATCCAATTTGTCTTTGTCTTGTTTCGGATACAAACTTCCAACCATCGAAGAGATGTTCGGTTTGAAGAATCCGTTACCAAAAATGATAATGAATAACGCAATCCACATGAATAATTTTGCAGTTTCAATGCTTCCTTCAAAAGTTGAGGCACTGATAAACAACAAGAATTGTCCAATTGCCATTAAAGTACCACCCAACATGATACTGTATCGGTTACCGATGTATTTATCTGAGATAAATCCTCCAAGAAGCGGCGTTAAGTAACACAATGCTAAGAATCCACCATAAATAATGGCCGCATCTGCTTCTTTGATTAATAATGAATTTACCATAAATAACGTAAGAATCGCTCGCATTCCGTAGAAGTTGAAACGTTCCCACATTTCGGTTCCGAATAGTACCCAAAGTCCTTTCGGGTGTGCTTGTTTAGCCGTAGTATCGCTCATTTTTAGTCTTGGTTTTAAAATTTATCGTGTGTTAGTATTATAATTTTTCTTTGATGAAATTCGTCATTTTTGTGTACAACTGCAAACGGGTTTTTCCGCCGAAAATGCCGTGGTTTTTATCCGGATAGATAGCCCAATCGAATTGTTTGTTCGCCTGAACTAAAGCCTCAATCATTTTCATCGTGTTTTGTACATGCACGTTATCGTCAGCTGTTCCGTGAATCAACAAAAAGTTTCCTTTCAACTTACTCACGTGCGTAATTGGCGAATTGTTATCGTATCCCGAAGCGTTTTCTTGTGGTGTTTGCATGTATCTTTCGGTATAAATACTATCGTAATATCTCCAGCTGGTTACCGGCGCTACAGCAATCGCGGTTTTGAACACATCGGCTCCTTGAAAAATACAGTTTGATGCCATAAAACCACCGTACGACCAACCGAAAATACCGATTCTGGTTTTATCCACATACGAATAGGTTCCGAATAGTTTTGCCGCATCGATTTGATCTTCCACTTCGAATTTCCCTAATTCTTTTTGGGTACATTTTTTGAATTCTGCTCCTTTGAAACCGGTTCCGCGGCCGTCAACACAAGCTACAATATAACCTTGTTGTGCCAACATCATGAACCAATAATCGTCAGTTGAATTCCATCCGTTATCCACTTGTTGCGAACCTGGTCCGGAATATTGGAACATGAACACCGGATATTTTTTATTCGGGTCGAAATCTTTCGGTTTGATCATCCAAGAGTTTAGTTTATGCCCTTTTTCAGTAGTGATTACGGAGAATTCTTTGGTTGGCAAATCGTACTTCGTCAATTTTTCTTCTAAAGCTTCGTTGGAAACAATGGTTTTTACCACTTTTCCGCTTTCTGTTTCAACTAAAGTATATTTTGGCGCGTGCTTCGCACTGGAAAACGAATTGATAAAATATTGGAAATTAGGACTGAACGTTGCCCCGTTGGTTCCTGTTTGTGCGCTCAATCGTTTTTTAGAACTTCCATTCAGTTTTACGCTGTAAATATCACGGTTAATCGAACCGTTTTCTGTTGATTGGAAATAAATCATTCCGTTTTTCTCGTCAAAACCGTAATACGCGGTAACTTCCCATGCGCCTTTAGTAAGTTGTTTTTTTAACTTTCCGGTTTTGTCATAATGGTAAATGTGGTTGAATCCGTCTTTTTCTGAAGTCCAGATGAAGCTGTTGTCTTTTAAGAACGTTAAGTTATCGGTTACGTCAACATAAGCTTTGTCTTTTTCGTTCAAAACTACTTTGGTTGTTCCTGAATTGCCATCCACAAACAACAAATCCAAATTGTTCTGATGACGGTTCAAAACCTGCGCACTCAAAGTATTGGCCTCGTTTGTCCATTCGATTCGGGCAATATAAAAATCGGAATAATTGCTCAAATTGATTTGCTTAGTTGTAGCTGATTTCACATCGTAAACATGCAGCGAAACATCTGAATTTTTCTCTCCAGCTTTCGGATATTTGAACACATTTTGCGTCGGATATAAACCTTGATTGTACATGTCCATCGAAAACTCAGGAACATTCGTCTCGTTAAAACGGATAAAGGCAATTTTATCGCCCGAAGCATTCCAATCGTAAGCGCGAACAAAAGCAAATTCTTCTTCGTAAACCCAATCGGTTACCCCATTAATGATGGCATTCTTCTTCCCGTCTGTGGTAATTTGCGTGTGTTTTTTGGAAGCCAAATCGAATACAAATAAATTATTCTGATACACGTAAGCTACTTTATTTCCTTCCGGAGAAAAAGTTGGCTCCTGTACTTTGTAGTCGGCTAACTTTACTAAAGATTTAGTAGTTGTATCGTAGATATAAAAATCAGCTACAAACGAATGACGGAAAATCTGCTCGGAATTATTGGCAATTAAAAGTTTCTTTTCGTCTTTGCTGAAGGTATACGAATCGACTCCTGCTAATTCTTTGTGGTTTTTGGAATCCAACAGCGTGGAAACTTTTTCCAAAGTAGCGAAATCGTACAAATCAATTTGACTGGAACGGGTTGCGCGATCAAAATTTAAAACAGTATACTGATTCGAATTTTTCATGGCTTCTAAAGCTGTCATACCTTGCGTACGAAAGGCTCCGCCCCATATTTCTTCTAAAGTAAGTTTTTGTTGTGCAATAATAGTGCTGCTAGTAAGTAGCAATAAAAAGAGAGCTCTTTTGATATTTTTCATTAGATTGATGATAAAAAAACCCCCAATTTTAGTGAAAAAATATCAAACACTCCTCATTTAAATTGTTAAAAGGCAAAATTTAAACTTTTGAAGGAATTAAATTCAAAGAAGAAATGAATTAAAACATCGATTTAATTACAAAAACACCATTCAAAAAATATCAAATCACCAAAAATTTGTTAAATTTAGTAGGTTTTTATACTTTCATTCCCTTATTGCTCAAGTAACAGATGATTAAAAAAATTACTTTCTATATTTTTTTTCTTTTTCTATCGGCAGGACTTTATTCGCAAGTATATGACTACGAGCATATTAACCAAGATAAAGGACTTCCATCTTCCACTGTATTCAGTATTATTCAGGACAGCAGGGATTTAATTTGGATTGGAACGGATGGCGCCGGCTTAATTCGTTATAATGGATCTTCTTTTAAAGTGATTAATAAATCTCAGGAAAAGGAAGGTTTTTTTGTTATGGATATTGCCGAAGATCAGAATCACAATATTGTTGTTGCCACGAAGTATGACGGTTTAATGGTTTACAACGGAAAAGAATTTATCAAAACCTTTACCCCGAAAAATTCTATACTCAAAACAACAATCGTTCAAAAATTATATACCGACAAAAACGGAATCTATTGCTTTACCGCCAAAGGCATTGTTTTATTGACATCTCAATACAAACTAATCCGGATTCTGGAATACAAACAAGAAGACCTTACCATCAACAGTGTTTATAAAGATACTTACGGAAGCATTCTTGTCGGAACCAACCAAGGTTTACTAAAAATAACAGGAAACAGCTATGAACAGATGGCTCCTGAAACCCTTACGGGAACAATCACTTTTGTCAAAAAAGACCTCAACAAATTATTATTGGGAAATACATCCGGAGATTTATTCGAATTAAACATCCTCGGAAAAGAAAACTATCAGACTCAATTTTTGGAGCGCATCAGTTTACCCAACAATGAGACCTTTTCAATTCGTCGCATGTATGTAGGCAGAAGCGGATTTGTATGGCTTGCCGGAGAAAACGATCAGGGATTGATAATGTATACTAAAGATTATTATACCCACATCAATAAAGCCAATGGATTTAAAGGCGAAAATGTGCAGTGCATGTTTCAAGACAAATCCGGACAACTTTATATAGGAACTTATATTACCGGACTTTACAGAACCGGCCGCCAACATTTTTACAATTACAACAATACTAAAGAATTAAACACACCTTATATCTTTTCGATTTTAAAAACCGATAAAGGTATTTACACTGGCATTCTAAACAGTGGAATTTATTATTTTGAGGAAGATCAATATCAGGAATTCGCCCTAAAACAAAAATACAGCAACAATCTGGGAGCCACTTGCTTGTTGCAAACGTCGGACAAAAAAGTAGTAGCCGGAACAAAAGGCGGCATGTTTCTCGTTGGACCGACTACATTACAAGGACTCCCAATCAACAAACTAGTTCCAAAAAACACGGTATTCCGAAAAATAAAAGAGCTCAACGATAAATCCTTTCTGGTTGGAACCAATCATGGCTTGTATACTTTGGATTCTAATTTCAATCTGATTACAAAAATTTCAAGCGCAGCGCCTACTCTTAGCTTCGAGAATGTAACAACCATAGAAGAAATTGACAACAAAAATTGGCTCATTGGTACCAATTCAGGAATTTTAAAAGTAAGCAAGAGTTCATCAAACCATTTTCAGATTACTAAAAAACTGATTACAAACACTATCAATGCTTCGTGTAAGGACAGTTATGGCACCATTTGGTTTTCCAGCTATCAAGGTCTTTTTGCTGTCAAAGGGGAGACAACAATCAAATATACTCCGAAAAACGGGTTAACATCGAACCTGATTTTCACCCTTTCCGCAGACAGAAATGGAACTATTTATGCCGGAAGCAATTTAGGTATTGACAAAATTAGCGTTACTTCTGAAGCAAAAATAGTAACGGTAAAAAATCTAAATTCTTCCAACGGATTTTATGGTTTGGAAACCAATACTCGTGCAGAGACAACAGACAGCCAAGGAAACATCTATTTCGGAACAGCCAACGGACTTTACAAATACCTTAATTCATACAAAGAAAAGCCTAATAGTAATTTTAATCTCCAAATAACCAATATTGATGTTTTTAATGAAGATCGGAATTGGACAAAACTCGGAGAATCTAACAATTATTGGTTTAACAGACCTTCCATGGGTCACGTTTTTAAACCAACCGAAAACCAACTTACTTTTGAATTCAACACTATAAATTCCGGAAGAACATCTGAGAATTTATACTCCTACTTTTTAGAAGGAATTGACAAAAAATGGTCTGTCCCTTCCCGAAAAACGTCGGTTTCGTACTCAAACCTTTCACATGGTAAATATACTTTCAAAGTAAAGTTAGTTGACAACAAAGGTCAAGAGCTAAGCAAAGTGGTTGCGTACTCATTTGAAATCGATACACCTTTTTATTACAAGTGGTGGTTTTTATTGCCTATATTTTTTCTCATCGGACTGTTTTCTAAAATTGCTTTTGACAAAGCCTCTACTTACAACAAAGATTTCATCAGAAATATTTCCGACACTTACGATAACCGCGATGAAATAAGAACGTACTTCTTTTTCCTTGGAATTATTTTTCCCTTGACTGAGTTTGTCAACTTGTTTTTCATTTCGAGAAGCACCTTTGATTTATTATCAAATCTATTTGCCGGCATCTTTTTCTTTTCGATTTACAGCATATCAAAGAACAATAATAAAATCAGAGAAGCACTTCCGCAAATTTTCATTGGTTTTTTACTTCTTTACTCGATCACGGTTATCTACAAAATAAGTACGCTACCGTTTGACTTGATTACGTTTACGGAATTTTTACTCATACTTTTTTTCTCGTACAGCGTATTCAAGAAAGTAAATCAATACTTATTTTTTGTCATATCGTTGATGGCGATATTAATTGTGTTGCTATTCAATATTACTTCAGAAACTAAACAAATCATCACTTTAATTAACACGTCGTTTATTGTTTTAGTGATTAATTATGCCCGAAGAATAGCCATTTTAAATGCAAACGATAAAATTCTTTTTACCAGTAATATCATCAACAACTCCAATTCGTTGACAATTGCAACAGACAAATATGGCAATCTTACTTTTTGCGGGAAATCAATCGAGAAAATCTTAGGCTACACACCGGAAGAAGTAATGGGTAAAAACTTTTGGTCACTAACTCAGGATGAAGAATTCAAAGATATCGACTACAATGAAATTTATGTTCCCGACACCATTTACACTCGTAAGCTAAGATGTAAAAATGGCGAATACAAATACATTCAATGGTCAGACCAAAAGTACCACAGCAATTTATTTGTTGCCAACGGACAAGATATTACTCCTAAAATTTTAGTTGAAGAACAATATAGAAACCTGGTACAATTTGCATCCGATATCATCTTTGAAGTGGATAAAGACGGTTACTTTGTTTTTGTGAACCAATTTGCCGAAAAATCATTAGGTTATAAGGTTGATGATATTATTGGCAAACATTTCACAAGTCTTATCAAGCCAAACTATGTAAAGAAAGTTGAGGAATATTATTTGGAACAACGCGACAATTCTACTGATTTTGAAATCATAGAATTCCCCATTCTCAATAGCAGAAATGAAGAAATGTGGGTTTCGCAAAAGGTAAATATCAAAAAAGACGTTACCGGAAAAATTACAGGCTACTCGTCAATCGTTCGTGACATAACGGCTTTAAAAAACATCGAAATCGAAGAAAACCTGCGCATTGAGAAAAACATAAAACTCAATCAGGCCATCAATAAGCTGTCAACATTAAATTTCTTAAAGTTTAAAAATCGAGAAAAACTAATTACTCATATTATTAAAGAAGCTGCCTTAGGATTAAATATCGATCGGGCAAGTTTATGGCAAAAAAACAAAGACAGTATAAATTTGGAAACCTTATACATTAAGGAGACTGACTCTTTTGCCAATGAAATTCAACTTATTCGAGAAGATTTTCCGATTTATTTTAATGCCATTGAAAACAAACCTTTTATAGTTGCTTCAGACGCGGCCAATTATCCGGATACGCAGGAATTTAAAGATGTTTATTTCAAAAACAACAATATAAAATCCTTACTTGATTTTCCGATTTATGTTTCCGGAGAACTTGTAGCTGTAACCTGTTATGAAAGTGTCGGTGAAATTCGATATTGGACCTCAGAAGATATTAATTTTTCCAGAGCCGTTTCTGATATCATTGCATTGGGAATCGAAACTTTAAAACGAAGAAAAGCAGAAGAACTTATTATTTACAAAAGTGAAATTTTAACTTCAATTGCTAAAACCACAGATAAATTACTCCAAAGCACCAACCTTTCGGATGTATTCGATGAATCGTTACGAGAAATCGGTCAGGCCTCCAAAGTAGATCGAATTTATTATTTCGAGAACGACTTGTCTACTAACCTAATGAGTCAAAAATTTGAATGGACAAGTTCTGACGACTTGAAAGAAATTGACAACCCTGAATTACAGAATATTCCGCACGATACTTATCCGGATTTTATGGAAGTGATAATTCGCAACAAACCGTATATGGCCATTGTTAAGGATATTTCTGAAGGAAATTTCAAATCTATTTTACAGGAACAGCATATTTTATCCATCCTGATCTTACCTATTTTTGTAAAAGACGCTTTTAATGGATTTATCGGTTTTGATGATTGTACCACAGAACGCATATGGTCTACAGACGAAATAAACATTTTACAAACCTTTACAAACAATATCGCAGCAACTATTGAGCGAATTCACAATGAAAAAATTATTCGTGAAAACGAAGAAAAATTCAGTTTGCTTGCCAACAATATTCCAGCGGCAGTATATCTTGTAAAATATAATCCAGAGCGCACCAAAGTTTTTCTTAACGACGAAATCGAAAAACTCACCGGGTATAAGAAAGATGATTTCTTCTCTGGCAAAATTTCACTAAAAGACCTTTACCATCCTGAAGATAAATTTGCCATCGTCCAGGAAATTGAAAACGCAATAAAAGCGCGTCGCCCATTCCATATTACCTGTCGTTTGGTTCGCAAAAGCGGTGAAATTATCTGGATTGAAGAATACGGCGAAGCAATTTCCACTGAAGGCGGAATATCGTATATCGAAGGCGTTGTACTTGATGCCACCGAGCGTAAACAAATGGAAGAAGCGCTTAAAGCCAAAGAAATTGCCGAAGCCGCCAACAAAGCCAAAACCCAGTTTTTGGCCAACATGAGTCATGAAATCCGAACACCACTTAACGGAATTATCGGCTTTAGTAATCTATTGTTAAAATCGGAGCTTAATTCGGTTCAGGAACAATACATTTCTACAGTTAATCAATCAGCAGATGCATTATTGGAAATTGTAAACGACATCCTCGATTTATCCAAAATTGAAGCCGGTAAACTGGAGTTGGATGTCACTAAAACCAACCTTCACGATATTGTAAATCAGGTGGTGGATATGGTTAAATATTCGGCACACGAAAAACAGCTGGATTTAATTGTAAACATTCGGGAAGACATTCCTTGTCTGATTTGGGTTGACGAAATTCGCATCAAACAAATTCTGGTGAATCTTCTGGGTAACGCTATCAAATTTACACAAGAAGGCGAGATTGAATTGGAAGTTCTGTATCAGGAAATCAATGAAGAAAAATCGAAGATGAAGTTTTTGATTAAAGATACAGGAATCGGAATAAAACCTGAAAACCGTAAACGAATTTTTGAAGCCTTTTCACAGGAAGACAATTCCACTACCCGAAAATATGGCGGAACCGGGCTGGGAATTCCAATTACAGACAGTTTATTACAATTGATGAACAGCAAACTGGAGATTGAAGATCGTGAAAGCGGTGGAACTATCTTCTATTTTGACCTTGAATTTAAAGCTTCACATTGTGGCTCGCTTAAAAAAGTAGAAAACAACACCATTAATACGGTTTTGGTTTTAGAAGACAATCAAACCAATCTCGACATCATTATGCGAATGCTAGGGCACTTTGATATTAAAACGGTTTCGAACAAAAACTATCAGAACACTTATAAATTCAACAATGAATGTGATGTTTTTTTAGCGGATTATGAATTGATTGGTAAAGACGGTGTGGAAGAACTTTCAAAATTCGGAAAGCCAATTATTTTGATGCAAAATTCGAACGCTTCCACCATAGATTATCCACAAGGCGTGCTTCTGAAAACAATTGTTAAACCGATAAAAGTACATGTACTACAGCAAATCCTAACCGAAATAAGCTCGAAAGCGCCTGAAACTACTAGGCCCGAAATTATCGAAACCACGGAAGATGTTTATGACAAATCGTTAAAAATTCTGATTGTGGAAGACAATAAAATTAACATGCTACTATCCAAAACCTTAGTAGAAAAAATCATTCCGAATGCTATTATTTTACAAGCTGTAAACGGTCAGGAAGCTGTTGATATTCATGAAACTGAAAATCCAGAAATTATTTTGATGGACATTCAGATGCCAATCATGAACGGTTATGTTGCCACAGAACTGATTCGGGAAAAAGACAAAAACTGCATTATCATCGCTTTAACAGCCGGTATCATCAAAGACGAAGAAGACTATTGCCGAAAAATTGGTATGAACGATTACATTGCCAAACCGATTAAACGTGAAATTTTGGAAAGCAGCCTGATAAAATGGGCCAAAACAATCAACCAATAATGACCTAAAAATGTATCTTTGCGGATATAAAAAAGCTTGAAATGACAAAAGCAGTAAGTGGTTTTTCCAAACTTTCTAAAGAAGAAAAAATTCAATGGATTGCAGACCATCATTTTGCCAATCCTTCACAAGGCGTGCAGATTATCAAACAGTATTGGAATCAGGATGCTGATTTGCAGAAACTTCACGACGAATTCATCGAAAACACCCTTACCAACTTTTATTTACCGTTAGGCGTTGCCCCGAACTTTTTAATCAACGGAAAGAATTACACCATTCCGATGGCTATTGAAGAAAGTTCAGTTGTCGCAGCAGCAGCTAAAGCAGCCAAATTCTGGAGCAATCGTGGCGGGTTTAAAACAACCGTTTTAGGTACCGAAAAAATCGGACAGGTTCATTTTACCTTTACAGGCGAAACAGCCAAGTTAAACCGATTTGTAGAACAAATTCAGCCTAAATTTTACGCTGACACGGAAACTATCACCAAAAACATGCAGAAAAGAGGTGGCGGAATTTCAGCCATCGTCTTGCGCGATAAAACCAACGAGCTGGCAAACTATTTCCAACTCCATGTAACTTTTGAAACCAAAGACAGCATGGGTGCTAATTTCATCAATTCGTGTTTGGAACAATTGGCGAAAACATTGAAAGAAGAAGCTTCCGTTTGGCCGGATTTTTCAGAGACAGAAAAAGACATTCAGATTGTCATGAGCATTCTTTCTAATTATGTCCCGAATTGTGTAGTTCGTGCCGAAGTATCTTGCCCTGTAGCCGATTTGAAAGAGGAAAAAAACATTTCGCAGGAAGAATTTGCCGAGAAATTTGTCAGAGCAGTTCAGATTGCTGAAATTGAACCCTATAGAGCCGTAACCCACAACAAAGGCATTATGAACGGTATAGACGCCGTGGTTATTGCAACCGGAAATGATTTCAGAGCGATTGAAGCCGGAGCGCACGCCTACGCCTCCCGGAACGGACGTTATGCAAGTTTATCACATGCCAAAATTGAGAATGGAATCTTTACCTTTTGGATGGATATTCCTTTGGCTTTAGGTACGGTTGGTGGCTTGACTTCTTTACATCCGTTAGTTAAAATTTCGATGGAAATGTTGGGCAAACCATCCGCTATAGAATTGATGGAAATTATTGCGGTTGCAGGTTTGGCGCAGAATTTTGCCGCACTTCGCTCTTTAACCACGACAGGTATCCAGCAAGGTCATATGAAGATGCACCTGATGAACATTCTGAACCAATTTCAGGCCACCGAAGACGAGAAAAAGACCGTTTTAGCACATTTTCAACAGCAGACCGTTTCGCATTCCGGAGTAGTTGATTATCTGGAAAGCATTCGTAAGACCAATTAAGCAAACGTCTTGAATAAAAAATTTTATAGTAACGGAAAGCTTTTAATTACCGGGGAATACGTAGTTCTCGACGGAGCATCTGCGCTTGCCTTGCCAACAACCTTTGGACAATCTTTACAGATAGAAAGTGGTTCGGAAAAAAAAATCATATGGAAAAGTTATGATTCTGATGGAAGTCTTTGGTATGAAGACAACTTAACTTATCAAGAAGTCATTGCTTATCAAAAAGAAAACCAGCAATCTAGCATTAAAGCAACTTTGCTTCAGATTTTAAACGAGGCTTATAAAATGAATCCATCATTTATGGATGCTTCTGATGGTTATTCGGTTTCGACACATTTGACTTTTCCAAGAAATTGGGGTTTAGGCACTTCGTCTACTTTAATTAACAACATTGCACAATGGGCGCAAATCGACGCTTATGAATTGCTTAAAAGCAGCTTTGGTGGCAGCGGTTACGATATTGCCTGTGCGCAGAATGACACCCCAATTCTCTACCAACTAATCGACAACAAACCATTAGTTGAACAAAAAGAGTTAAGCTTTTCTTTTTCAGAGCATATCTATTTTGTGTATTTGAATCAAAAACAAAACAGTCGAGAGGCTATTAAAAACTATTACGAAAAGCAAGCCTCGATTCAACCTGTTATAACCGAAATCAATTCTCTTACTCAGCGACTCATACATAGTCAATCGATAGGGGAATTCACAGCTATTCTTGAAGAACACGAACAAATCATGAGTGCCGTTTTAGAAACCAAAACCGTAAAAGAAAGATTGTTTCCAGATTTCAGCCGTACTTTAAAAAGTTTAGGGGCTTGGGGTGGCGATTTTATTATGGTAATTTCAACCGAAAACCCAACGAAGTATTTCAAAGAAAAAGGGTTTGAAACGATTCTGACTTACTCCGAAATGATAAAATAAAAAAGGTTTGCAAATGCAAACCTTTTTTATTTGTATTACTATGATTCTCTATTAGAAATCAGAACGATTATCTTCAATATCAGCAGCTGATTTTAAAGCTTCGATTACTTTTCCGTAGAAACCACCTTGATTTTGAGATTTCAACTTCGTGATGTACGGCGTATAGTTCGGTAAGGCTGCTGCTTTAGCAACATTCTTAGTTCTGATGATGTAAACTCCAGATTGACCTTCAATTAAAGAAGATGTTTTTCCATTACCTAAAGCAAACGCTTTACCAACAACTTTTGGCTCAGCTCCAACCGCAGGAATAAAAGGATTCTCTAAGGAAACCGAAGTAGCATTCAATACAGAAGCACCCGATTTTTGAGAAACCGCTTCTAAAGTAGCTCCTGCCATTTTAGCTTTAATCAAAGCGGCTTTCTTCTCATTTCTAAGAATTGGACCAACTACGTTTTTCGCTTCTTCCACAGACAACATTCCTGTTTCGTTTTTCGCTTTTACACGAGCAATAATATGACCTTGTGTATTGTCAAATTTCTTAATATCCCCTTCTTTTGTATTTCTTGAAAATGCCCAAGAAACCACGCCTCTTTGTGCTCCAACTGAAGGAAGGTATTCGTCCGTTACTTTAACTGTAGCCGGAGTAACATTCAATTTCATTGCTTTTGCAACAGAGTCGAAATCTTTTTCGTTTGCATCGGCTTCAAATTTAGCAGCTGTTGTGTAGATTTGATCCGCAGTTGTTTCTGACGGCTCGATTTTTCTTGCAATAGTAGCTAAACGAACTGCATCGTACTTAGCATCCACTTTGATTACGTGGAAACCGAATTCTGTTTCAACAACTCCAACTTTTCCAACCGGATTTCCGAATAAGAAACTGTCAAATGTTTTTACCATTTGTCCTGGCACTACGTTATCGTAAGAACCTCCTGTTTGTTTAGACCCTGAATCGTCTGTATTTGTCATTGCCAACATTGGGAACATTCCCGGATTAGCCTGAACTTGTGCTAACAATTCATTTGCTTTTGCCTGAGCTTCTTCTTTAGTGCGTTTTACAGCTAGGTTTGGCGTCTGACTTCCTTCATAACCAATTAAAATGTGGCTTACTTTAGCAGAAGCTCCTGATTTTCTTCCCATCATTTTAGAAAGACAAGAGTACCCATTGTGAACGTATGGCCCGAAAACCTGACCTTGCCCTAAATTAAATAATGCTTCTTGATTTTCTAATGGTAAATCTTTCTTAGCGATATACGTTGAATCAAATTTGATATCAGAATTCGCGTTTACAAATTCTTCATTGTTAGAAGCAGCTGCAAAACCTGGTAATGTATCATTTTTACCTGTTTTATCATTGAAAACAACTCTTCCGCTTAATAAGCCGTTGATCGTAGCTTTCATCTCTGTTTCGTCTTCTACCGATGGTTTGTTTTCGATAAATACGAATTCAATATCTCTTGAATTATCCGATTTGTATTTTTTAGGATGTTTTTTCATATAAGCTACCAACTCGTCGTCAGAAACTTTTACTTCTTCATCCTTAATTGTAGCATAACCAACCGTTACGTAATCAAAATCAACTTTGTTGTTTTCTCTTTCGTACGCCAATTTTCCTTCTGTTTTAGTAGCCAACATACCCGATTTGATCATCGTGTAATACATTTGCTCCGTAGCCGAAGTTTCCACTTGCTTTTCGTACTCTAACCAAGCATTCCATTGCTCTGGCTGAGAGGCTTTAATTGTTGCTAAATATTCGTTGAATTTGTTTACATCAAAAACTCCGGCAGCATTTAAAAACTGAGGATTTTGTGCGAAACTAGGATTTTGCTTCATCACGTTTACTAATTGGTCTTTTCCAATTTTCAATCCTAATTTTTCAAACTCTTCTCCGAAAAGAATTCTTTTAATTTCCTGCTCCCATACAGAATTCGCAGCCTGAGTATTACTGATACCTTGCCCGCTCTTTTCTACATTGGCAACTTTTTGAAGGAATTCCTGAGCCAAAATGTTTTCACCGTTAACACTTCCGATATTTCTCGATGTTTGGTTGAAACCACCACTTTGGACGATATCTCCAATAACAAATGCTAATAAACAAAACCCGATTACTCCAATAAGTAGAATCGAACGCTGTCTGATTTTTGATAAAACTGCCATTTTATATTCTAGTTGATTTTTTATTCAGAGGGCGAAAATACAATTATCTATTTAATAATAAAATAGTAAGTAATTTTTTTTAAGCCAAAACAAATTTATTTTCTTATTTATTTCCCATTCGGTTGGAAAACTTTCTGCGGAAGAAAAACATGAATACAGCCAAGGCTGCAAAAAGTAAACTTAAAACATAACTTTCGTTGTTTTGATAGCGTTCAAAGGCATCGTAAACAAACATCACGAAAATTATCAAATATAAGTAGTGTGCGTATTGTAAAACTTTCATAATTAATCAATTTTGGTAACTTCTCCCTGGCTGTTTTGCATGTTAAACACTTTAAAATCTTTGCTAAAATCAACACCCGGCCCTTCTAAATAACCACCGGCTGCGTCAGTATATTTAAAGTGTTTTTCTGTAAAAAACCATTCGTTCTTTTGGTCGTAGTACAACTGCTCGGTTTCCAAAACCTTGCCGTCGTGTGAGGTAATTTTTACATTACCCTGCAAATCAATGATATCGGTTTTTGCATAGGTGATGGCATAATCCGAAACCACATGACTCTGCTGTCCATTATCATCATACAAGGTTACATGAATCCCTTTTGGGAATTCAGTAAATGGATATTTAATACTGGAATAATCTAATAGTTTAGGGCTTTCTAAAATTGCCTTAACCTTACCGGAATCCGTGTATTTCAAGTTCACAGTATCCGCCTCGCCAGTTGGTGTAAATGTAATTTTATTTATCTTCTGAACATCCTTAAAGTTACTTTCACAAGAAAACAGGCTTGTCAGCAGCAAAACCATTCCGAAGTGAAAACTGTATTTTTTAAGAATCTTCATCAATTTAGTCGTATTTGGTTTTCACGAACCAACGATCACTAAAAGTAAGCCCCAAACTGATTCCGAAATAATTTTCTTCGATAAGTCCGTTAGCTCTTGTTCCTCGTTTACCGTATTCTAAACCAAGATTTAGGCTGGAAATAGAAGTTCCGACAGGAAAGCTAAACCCTAAGGTTCCACAATGGTCTACTATCGTTTTATTACCAAGAACTAAGCCTGTATTCTCATACTTATACCCAGCGCGATAGGTAACTCTTTTAAAATACCCCGAATAAGAATTGTATTTCGGAATAAAATAACCTCCTAAAGACAATTTACCAGCTGTTGTTGCTCCCACTCCTTCCGGCATTACATTCTCATTCTTTCCAAAAAAAGTATATTCTGCACCTATCATCCATTTTTTATCTTTACCAAAAGACGAACCAAAAGTGAATTTTGTAGGTACTTTATATTTTCCATCGGGTACAGGAACATCTTGTTGATCATCAATAGTCTCTCCTGTTTCTTCAGTATACAAAACAACAGCTACATTTCTTGTGTTATCAACCGAAAGCTTACTTTCTGGAGAAAAGGCTAAACTGCTTTGAAAATCCCATTTACCAGCAATTTTCGTTTTATGCATCAATCCTAAATTCGTTGAAAAACCACTATACGAAGCTTCATTTCTTGTACGGGAACCTAGAAAAACAAACGGATCTATCACAATAGCCTCTGTTTTAACTTTCCCGAAATTATACTGCAAATCCAAACCGAAGCTCAAATCTTTGTAAATTTTATAGGCTCCGCCAAAGAAAACCCTATTAACTCCACCTTCGCCTTTGAAATATCTTTGATACGGATCAGCTTCAGTGTAATCATTTTTAATCTTATATCCTACGGTAGTTTGAGGAATCAAACCAAAAGAAACACCCGCTTTGTTCCCAATAGGAAATCCGATTGCTAAATAATCCAAAGAGGTTCTTTGTGCTTCTTCCTCCTGAGTATTGGTTTTAAAATTGATTCTGTTATTCGCTCCACCAACTGCAAAAGATGTAAACCTTAAAAAAGAATACGAAGCCGGGTTCTGAAGATTGATACGAACACTATCTGTCATAACGCCCAATCCTCCCATGGCACGGTTTTCTGCAGTTCCTTTAAAACGCACATCACCAATTCCGTAGAATGAATAAGGGGAAGCAGTTCCTTCCTGAGCCAAAATTGAAGTTGAAAAAAGTATACTAATTCCTAAGATTATCTTTTTAATCATTGTCGCTTATATAATTGTATAAATGGTTCAAACTTTCCAAGAGAAAATTTGGATTGGCAAATATGGTGCTTTTTATGTTTTTTGCCAAAAAATCTGCATCGCCGCCTGTTAAAATTACTGTTAAATGTTGATATTGTTCACGATACCGGTTTATAAACCCCTCAATTTCGTTCACAATACCAAGCACAACACCGGAATGAATGGATTCTTTAGTCGAATTCCCGATGAAATTTTCCGGTTGTTCCAACGTCAATAACGGTAATTTAGCCGTGTAATTATGTAACGATTCATAACGCAAACGAAAGCCTGGCGAAATAGCTCCGCCTAAATACTGATTATCAGCATTGATAAAATCGTACGTGATACAAGTTCCAGCATCAATTATTAGGCAATTTTGGTTTGGATGAAGTAAAGTGGCACCCGAAGACAAAACCAATCTGTCGATGCCAACAGTTTTGGGTGTAGCATACAAATTCTCGAAAGGAAATGACAAATCTGGAGATACAATTAGTAATTTCGAATGCTTTTCAACAAAATCCAAGACAGAAGCATCGAGTTTCCCTACCGACGAAAACACCGAATTTTCGATTTTTGGATATTTTTTAAAAATATTTTTGATTTTTTTTTCAGCCTCTTCTTTCAGAAATATTTCTTTATCCAAAAGACTATCTTTCTCAAAAACAGCAACTTTAATTCGGGTATTCCCTACATCGATGGCTAAAAGCATATTTACTAGATTGTGGAAACAAAGATACAAATTGATTTTTTTAAAAATTTGTTTTGCATAAATGAAAAATGGTTCTATATTTGCACCCGCAATCGACAAGCAATACACGCTTACTGAAAGCAAAAAAGGTGCCTTAGCTCAGTTGGTAGAGCAACGGACTGAAAATCCGTGTGTCCCTGGTTCGATTCCTGGAGGCACCACTGAAAACCCGCTCAATGAGCGGGTTTTTTGTTTTTTAGTCTTTTCTACAAACAAAAAAACCAACCCTTACGGATTGGCTTTGGTTATAGTGTCGTTAGCAACAGCTTCGTATTCGGATTCTTCCAAATCTTCTCCTTTTTTACCAACTTTGATTTTTGGATTTTCAGAAGTTCCGGTAATCTTTAACGGAATCCCTATAATTCCCAACGGCGGTAATCCTAAACGCATTTTCAGATTCAATTTGCCATCTAAAGATGTTTGTCCTTCAATTCGAGGACGGAATCCTGCCACTTTAAATTTGAAGCGTTCAATGGTCATGATATTGTTCTTAACCGTTGTTTTAATATCAATTTCTTTCAGATTTGGATCTTTAATGTCGTCTTTCCCAGTTTTTTTACTCACCGTATTGAACAGTTTAAAACCTTTCATTTTCACATCACGAACGGACAAAACACCACCACCACTTAACGACGGATAAATCGGTTTCATGTTGCCATCCAGATGCCCAGCGATTTTATAATCCACCGACACAATTCCTTCTGCATTGTCAGCAGCTGTCACCATATCGCGGAACATTTTTATTTCGTTGTACGCTTTCTTCACATCAAAATCCTTGGCTTTAATCTGATAGTTGAACGCAGCTTTTTGCGGATTTAAACTTCCATATGTTGCATCCATATTAAACTTACTTCCGATTAAATCGAAATTGGTATTCTTAAGTTTCATTACTCCATTTTGCATGGAAAGTTGTCCTTTCAAGCGATCGATATTCAAACCTTCAAAATTGATTTTCTGCGCATTGGCTGTCAGATTGAAATCGAAATTGGACGGAATAATTACCACACCAGTTTCTGTTGTAGCCGATTCAGAGGTTGTTTCAACTTTGGTTTCAGCCACACCCGAAGTAGTCGCATTCACCATAAATTCATCCACGTTGATGTAATTGGCATCGACAACAAAATTCCCTTTCAAAACTGCTTTGTCCGACATGATGAAGTTGATGACATTTTGCATTTGTCCGTTCATTTTAAAATCGGATTGTCCGTAAGTCGCCAGAAAATCTTTGAAATTCATCGTATTTTGATGGAAAGCAAAAGTTCCTTCTTTAATCACAAACGGCTGCGGCAAATACTCCGATTTGGTTCGGATGTCGCGTAAAATCAAAGTTCCTTTGTTGTTCAGTTTGTTGTAATTCCCATTGGTCGCATCGCTCTGCCTTCCCTGAAAGGCCACATCAGCATTCACAAAGCCTTTAACATCTAAATCTTTTCGGGAAAACACTTTGTAAATTCTACCCAAATCGACTTCCCCTTTTGCTTTGATATCGTACAGAATATCATCGAAATTGAACAAACTCGCATCCACATAAACCGGTTTTCCTTCAAAAACAAATTGCGCCGGTTTTATTCGAACCGCCAAATCTTTATACTTCCCAGATGTGTTTAAAACATTGGCCGTCAGATTAATATTTTCAATCGGATTCGGATAATAAATCGTTTTCAATGACGCGTTTTGCAACACTAAACTTCCTTTGGTTACCGGAAACAAATGCTGAGCGGCGTTGTATTTTCCGTTGGCTACGATATCCGTTTTCAGGGTTCCTTTGAAATCCATATTCTGAATTCCTAAAGCACGGTGTAACGTTCCCAAATTCAGCCGTGACTTGACTTTTGCCTTCACATTTGGCGTTTCCAAACCAACTGTTTCCACAATGCCGCTGAAATAATCTTTTCCTAAATTGAAGAACAACGAATCGACTTTTACATTCAGATTATTTGTGTTTAAAGCCGGTAATTTAGTTTCAAAATTCAGGTAAATGTTCGATGCCGGAACTGGTGCCTCGTTGTGCGAAACATAGCCGTCGCGAACTTTAAACTTGAATGTTAAATCGGGTTTTTTGTTTTCAGCTACGTTGTATCGGCCTTTGAAAGTCAGTAACAAATCTGTAGTTCCTTCCATTTCGGTTTTTTCCAACCATTGCACGTAATGCGGTGGTAATGCGGTAAACACATCATGCAAATCGCTGTCTTCGGATTGTACGCTGAAATCAATATCGTATCCGCTTTTCAGGAAATTCAACTTTCCTTTGAAATCGATTGGTAATTTATTGATGATTAAGTTGTTCTGTTGAAAGATAAACGACAAGGAATTGGTGTTGATCTGCGTCAACAAATCGGCGTTTACTTTTTTGTTTTTCAGATATTCTTCGCCGTCAAACACAAAATCGAACGACTCAATTTGCATTTTGGTTTTCAAGTCAAAAATCGCCTGATCCAAATCGCCTTTGCCGCGGTAATTGAATCCTTTGGCATCCATTAAAATTTTAGCCGATTTATCGTTGTACAGTAAATGACTGTCTTCAATCACGATTTTGTCCAAACGCAACGAAGTGGATGACGAATCATCTTTCTTTTCTTCTTTGTTGTCGGAAACATAAACATTGTAATTGGCTTCCCCTTTTTCATTGACCAAAACATTCATTTCAGCATTGGAAACATAAATCTGATCGATATTGATTTCTCCATTGAAAACCAATCTTTTCAGGTTGATTCCGAAAGCTACTTCTTCCGAAGCCAAAAGGGTTTTATCCTTAAAGGGTGCCGAACCTTTCAGTGAAAAATCGGTCAGCGTTAAGGTAAGCGACGGAAAATGATTGAAGAAAGAAAGATTCGCTTCTTTGAAGTTCAATTCGCCGTTTAGTTTTCGGTTGGCAAAGGCTTTTACTTCCTCGGCAATTTTACCCGGGAAAATTATCGGCATCAGGAACATTAACAAAAGGACTGAACCTAAGGTTATTCCTGTAATTTTTAATACTTTAACCAGTATACTTTTCTTCTTCGCTTCCATAGCGCAAAATTACTACGACAACATCGATTTATAACGTATTCACTTACTTAAATTGTGATAAATATTTGTTAAATAACAGGTTGCCATAAAAAAACGGGAAGTTAATTTCCCGTTTTAATCCATTGATTGATTTTATGTTCCAGAAGTGCCAAAGGCATAACTCCTGATTCGAGCACTTTTTGATGGAATACTTTGATATCGTATTTGTCTTTCATCTGTTGTTGCGCTTTCTGACGCAATTCCATGATTTTCAATTGTCCGATTTTATAGGACAACGCTTGTCCCGGATACGCCATATAACGCTCAATTTCAGAGATAATACTAGCTTCGCTTTCCGCTTCGTTTTCTAAAGAATATTTAATCGCCTGTTCTCTAGTCCAGCCTTTGGAATGCATTCCGGTGTCTACCACCAAACGGATGGCACGGTGCATTTCATTACCCAACATTCCGAAGTATTGGTACGGATCGCTGTACAATCCTAATTCTTTTCCTAAACTTTCGGTGTACAACGCCCAACCTTCGCCGTAAGCCCCAAACCAATTGAACTTTCTAAAAGCAGGCAATTCTTTATTTTCCTGTTGCAGCGACACTTGAAAATGATGCCCCGGAATTGCTTCGTGCAAGAACAAATCTTCGTCACCGTAATAATTATAGTTCTTCACATCCGGAATTGGAACGTAGAAAATACCTGGTCGTGTACCATCTTCCGAACCCTGAATGTATTCTGCACTGGCGGTTTTTTCACGAAACGCTTCTGTTCTACGGATTTCGAATGGGGTTTTCGGTTGCAACGAAAAGAATTTATCCACATTCGGTTTGATTTTTTTATGAATCGCTTCGAAATTGGCAATCACTTCTTCCGGTTTTTTGAAAGGCTTCAGTTCAGGTTTGTTGCGCACGTAATAGAAGAATTCAACGATAGTTCCTTCAAAACCCACTTGCTGTTTTACTTTTTCCATTTCAGCTTTCAAACGGGCTACTTCTTTTAAACCTAAGGCGTGAATTTCTTCTGGTTTCATCGTAGTAGTTGTCCATTGTTTGGAGCAAACTGCATATAGGGCTTTGCCATTAGGCAAACTTCCGATTCCGCTTGTGGCACGAGAAGCCGGCAGATATTTTGTCTTCAGAAAATCGGTCATTTTCTGGTATTTCGGCACCAATTTTTCCGTGATTACTTTGGTATAATCGTTTTTTAAAGCCGATTTCGTTTCGTCTGAAAACTCTTTTGGAAAGTTTTTTATCGTCGAATAGAACAGATTGTCTTCCACATTCGTGGTAATTTGCTCTTCGAATTGCGGAATCAGTTTTTCGGTTAATGCTTTTGGCAAAACCACGCGCTTTTGAATGCCTTTATCCATATAAATCATCGCCGAATCCAGCCAAACGGAATACAAATCCATTCGTTTTAAAAAATTGCGGTAATCTTTTTCGGTTTTGAAAGGTTGTGCCGATGTTCCGCTCGCCAACTGCATCATTTTCAGATGCGTACTTTCAAACTGGTTGATGGGCATCAAATTGGCTTCCTGTTTCAGTAATTCTTTCCCAACTTCGGTTTCCCACTGAATAATTTGGTAACTGATTTTCTCTTCGGCTGAAAGACTTGTGGTATCGACATTTTTTAAATCTTCCTGGTATTTATTGAAGAATTTCCCTTGCTTCTCCCGATAGGCATCGGTCATTTCAAAAACCAATTGGTCGTTGAACTCGTTTTGTCCGTACAAAGTCGCTTCCAACGGATTCAAAGCACATTTATCCTTGAAATAATTTTCGGTCAAAGCTTTAAAATCGACCATTTTTTCTTCTTTTTTACAGTTCACCAACAGCATGGAAACCGCAAAAGCCGAAGCCAAAAAACCTATTTTTTTCATGTTTTAGAATTGAAGATTGAAGAGTAAAGCTACAAATTTTATCCGTGATAGACGCGGGAAGCAATGATTTTTCCGTCGCGCACTTCTAAGACTTCAGCCACTAACATGTCGGATTCTCCTTCTACCTGACGGATGTATTCCATAAAAACTCTGTCGCCATTCGCGGTTAACGAGGTTACTTTATAATGTAAGGATGGCAATCGGTCGAAAGCATCCTGCCACCAGGCACGCATCGCTTCTTTTCCGGTCACCAACCCATTGGTTTCCGGCTGACGGATTTTTAGTTTAGGGCTAAAATGTTCCGCTTCGTCATCATAAAGCGATAATAATTTTTCTAATTGTTTAGTATTGAACGCTTCAAACCAGCGAAAGGCAATCGATTGTAAATTTTCTGGTGTCATAGTTTTATTAAAAAATCCCGACAAGTCGGGATTGGTATTTTTAGATATTTTTCAAATTGATAATTTCCTGATCGGTTAAGAAACGCCAGTTTCCACGCGGCAAATTCTTTTTAGTCAAACCGGCAAAAACCACGCGGTCAACTTTCAAAACATTATAGTTTAAGTGTTCAAAAATGGAACGCACTACTTTTACGTTAGAGGTTTTCATTTTCAGACCGATTTCACTTTTCGGCTGCTCGTCGATATAACTTACTTCTTCCACAAATACTCGAAAATTGTCGATGGTTAATCCGGAAGCGATTTTTTCCAAATCTTCAAATTTCAGATTCTTATCCAAAGAAACCTGATACACTTTTGAAGAACGCTGATTCGGAGCCGTGAATTTGCGAATCATATCAGAATCATTGGTAAACAACAATAAACCTGTAGTGGTCTTATCCATACGTCCAACGGCTTGTAGCTTGGCACGCGTTGCATTGCGAACCAAATCCAAAACATTGTTGGAATTCATATCCTCATCTTTGGAAGTCGTGAATCCTTTTGGTTTATTTAACAACAAATATTCTTTTCTCTCCGGTGTAATTACAGTTCCGTCGAAGTTTACGACATCACCCGGCTTTACTTTATAACCCATTTCGGTTACAACTTCACCGTTTACTTTTACGTTACCGGATTGAATATAAATATCGGCATCACGACGCGAACATACTCCGGAATTGGAAATGTATTTGTTCAAACGAATATCGTCTGAATCTTTGGCTTTTGGTGCTTTAGGAGCTTTCGGTTTTCTGTCAAAATCAGGTTTTGGTTTAGAAAAACCTTCCTTTTTCAAGCCCGGTTTTCCAAAAGCTGGTTTTTTTCCTCCTCCATTGGATTTCCCTGAAGCGCCGCGTTTGTTATTTCCTTTTCCGTTGTTCATTTCGCTAAAATTTCTGCAAAGATAGTGTTTATAAGTCGATGTCTGAATACCAATACCAAAAACTAAATTTTCAACAGATTTCTTCCGTGAATTAAAACCGAAGGATCAATCAGAACAATACTAAAAACTCCGGCAACAATTAGCAGTTTCAGCATGTTGTGCAGTTGCAAATATTCATTATGCGTTTCCGATTTCCAGAGTTTCAGCAAAAAGAAAATCAAAACGATTAAACTGACATAGAAGTAAATATCCATGTAACCAACATCGTATTTATCAATCAATATGAATACCGGAAGTATTGTTCCGAAAGTTAAAACCGTAACGACTTGCTTGGACAATTTTTCTCCAAAACGCACTGGAATGGTCTGATAATCATTAGCCATATCACCTTTCAGATTCTCTAAATCCTTAATCATTTCCCGAATCAGAATCAGCAAAAACAAAAACGTCGCATGAGCAAAAATGACGTGATAGAAATTTTTAAAATACAACAGAATTCCGAAAAATGGCAAAACCGCCAACAACGAAGCTGTCAAATTACCAATGATTGGATACTTTTTCAGTTTGTGCGAGTAAAACCAAATCAGGAAAATATAGACCGCAAAGAAAAAAGCAGCGCGCCAGGAAACGATAAATGCCAAAGCGGTCGCTAAAAAATTCAAGCCGAAGTATACCTGCAATTTGGTTTTCTGACTGACTAATCGGTCCAACATGGATTTTTTCGGACGGTTGATTAAGTCCTTTTCAGAATCGTAAAAATTATTGATAATATAACCCGAAGCAATTGTTAAAGTCGAAACGAAAACAATGACAAACAATCGCCAATCCAGAATCACGTCAAGTGCTCTTCGCTCGGGAGCTAAAATAAAAATTGAAGATAAATATTGTGCTAAAACAATAATCGGAATGTTGTAACCGCGCACTACAGAAAACAAACTGAGAATTTTCATCAGCAGTAATTTTGTTTTACGTGTGAGCATGATTTTTAAGAAGTTTTAGGTTAAGAGTTTAAAGTTATTTCTTAAAACTGAT
>NZ_JALDYN010000005.1:0-110037 GCF_032153895.1 Flavobacterium sp. | reverse complement strand
AGAAAGTGTTGTCCTAAATGTTTTTTGGCTTTTACTTTATCCATCAGTTGTATTTGTTAGTGATCCGAAATCAACTCCAACTCGGTACGGAACGCCAACATATTGTCTCCAAAAAGCCTGTGCCCTTCTTCGCGAAGTCTTGGCGCATCTTCATCGTAATAACGCTGCAAGGTTTCTTTACAATCTGTTGTATATTGAACCGAATAGGTTACACCGCCCATTTCTTCTTCCACCAATACTTTCACCATACGAGCTGATGTGAATTTACCGGTCGCCAAAACATCGGCGATGTGTTTGTTCTGCATCCAGTCCATCCATTGGTCGTGAACGCTTTCGTGTATGTTGATGGTTACGTTGTAAATAATCATATTTTGTATTTTATCAAATCTTCTTTTATAAATTCGTATCTCCTCGTAGTTTTCGGTAATACTGACGCGCTTCCACAAAATAAATGCTGTCCTGATGGTTGAAAATCACTTTTTCATACAGCGCTTTGGCTTTCTCATCGTCTTTGAAATGCTTGCGGTACAATTCTGCAGAAAAGAACAATGCTTCATCCGTATAAATACTCTCCTTCTGTTGTTCTAACAATTGCTGGTACTGATTCAGCGCGTTTTGGTAATCGTTTTGTTGTTCGTACAACTGTCCTATTTTAAGCAACGTTTCGTCTTCGATACTTTGTCCTTTGTGTTCTTTTAAAATTGTTTGAAATTGCTGAAGTGCTTCGGCGGTTTTGTTTTGAAACTTTAAAAAATCGGCTTTGGCGAATTTCTTTAAGGCGACTTGCGTGGAGTCTTCTACCGTGTTGTCGCTAATCAGTAAAAACAATTCTAAAGCATCGTTGGCAATCAATTGAGAAGATGATGATTTCAGCACTTTGAACTGCTTCTGCGCCCAATCGAAATCGCCTTTGTAATAACTCGCTTTCGCCATTTTAAAACTGGCATCGTGGCCCAATTCGTCGTTTTTTAAATCGTCTTCAATCTGTCCGTAATAAATAATCGACTGATTGAATTTCTCATTGAGCAACAACAAATCGGCTAATTCTTCTTTAATGGCGGCCATTTGGTACTTCCCGATTGGAAAAGTCATCGCACGTTCCAAAATGGCTTTGGCTCCGTTAAAATCTTTCAGATAAAAGCCGTAAAAATGCGCCTGAAGAATCTGCAAATCGATGGAATACGGCGTCACGCCATACTTTTTTACCAAAACATCCAACTTGTCCTTAACCGCCGGATACTCTTTTGAAGTCGCTTTGTTCATCTCCATATACACCAACTGATGGTGCGCCTGCAGCTGCAATTCCAAATCCTGCGTGTTTTGTAGGATGAAATTCAGAATATCGGTTGCCACAACCGTTTCGTCTTCGTCTATGGCTAATTTGGCGAGATTGATGAAATTATAGAAATTGTCCGGACTGCGTTTGAAAATTGCTTTTTCCTGCGTAAAGGCTTTTGAATAGTCTTTCTGTTGCACAAAAAACCAACTTAGAAACTGGTTCCAAAAAATATCCTGATTCTTCTGCGTGCGCAACAACAAAGCTTTACGCAACTGGCTGTTAAAAGTTTCCTGCGCGTCTTCGTTCATAAAACGCGTCAGCTGATTTTGCACCAAGGGCAAATTTCCCTGATTGGCGAATGAGAAGTCAAGTAACTTTTCAATCATCAAATCGGTGTTGCCTAATTGTCCTTGTAAAAGTGCTAATTGATAATCGAAATTAAAACTCGGATTGCCAGCTTTTCCTAGTTCGTAGGCTTGAATGGCTTTTTCGACCAAGACTTTCTGTTCAAAAGTGGCAGCAATGCCGTAAACCGTATTCGGATTTTCCTTGATTTTATCTAAGGCGATTTGATAGTATTTATCAGCTTTGGTTTGGTTTTTCTGCAACTGATAATTGTATCCTAATTCTACGTACAGATTGTCCTGTTTCAGTTTTTCGATACGCTCCAAAAGCAGTTTTTCAGCCTTCTCGTATTGTTGCAATTGTTGACAACAGGCAATCATCTTCTGGAAAGCCTGATAGTTGTAGGGTTGCTTTTTAATGACATCATCATAAACCGAAAGCGCTTTTTCAAATTCACCGCGGTCAAAGTAGTTCTGCGCCAGTTGCTCGTTTTGGGAAAAAGCAGCCAGCGAAAGAAAAAACAGGAGAATCAAAAAGCCTTTTTTCATCGGTCTTAAAAAAACAATGTACTAATATAGCCCTTTTTAGCCAATTAGTACATTGCAGCTTGTTATAAGATGTTGTTAATTTATGATGTCGAATCCGGTATACTTGCGCAGTACTTCTGGAATGACAATTCCTTCCGGGGTTTGATAGTTTTCCAAAATTCCGGCTAAAACACGCGGTAAGGCTAACGAACTTCCGTTTAAGGTATGAGCTAACTGGGTTTTTCCGTCTTTCCCTTTGAAGCGTAATTTCAAACGGTTTGCCTGGAAGGTTTCAAAATTTGATACAGAAGAAATTTCCAACCAACGATCCTGAGCTGTAGAAAACACTTCAAAATCATAGGTCAAAGCCGAAGCAAATCCCATATCACCACCACACAAACGTAAAATTCTGAATGGCAAGCCTAACTCGCGCATGATTTCTTTCACGTGTTCTACCATACCGTCCAACGCTTCGTGGGATTTCTCCGGATGCTCGATACGTACAATTTCTACTTTATCAAACTGATGCAAACGGTTCAAACCGCGCACGTGAGCGCCCCAAGAACCCGCTTCTCTACGGAAACATGGCGTATAGCCTGTTGCCAAAATTGGCAATTCGCTTTCCTGCAAAATCACATCGCGAAAAATATTGGTCACCGGCACTTCCGCCGTTGGAATCAGGTATAAATCGTCTTTGGCGTCGTGGTACATTTGTCCGTCTTTGTCCGGCAACTGTCCGGTTCCGTAAGCCGATGCTTCGTTCACCAAATGTGGCACCTGAAACTCTTGGTAGCCAGCGTCTGTATTTTTATCTAAGAAATAAGAAATCAAGGCGCGTTGTAATTTGGCTCCTTTTCCTTTGTAAACCGGAAAACCTGGCGCGGTTATTTTTGTTCCTAATTCGAAGTCGATGATGTCGTATTTTTTAATCAGTTCCCAATGCGGTAAAGCGCCTTCGTGAAGTACCGGAATGGTTCCTTCTTCAAAAACATTCAGATTATCGTCTGCTGATTTACCTTCCGGAACGATATCCGCCGGCGTATTGGGCAACTTGTATAATTCTTGCGTTAACGCATCAGCGGCCACTGCCAAATCTTCGTTCAAAGTCTTGGCCTGCTCGCGCAACTGCGTTGCTTTCTCTTTTAAAATTTCGGCTTTTGCTTTTTCACCGGATTTCATCAGTTCTCCGATGTCTTTGGACAACTTGTTGGATTCGGCCAATACATTATCCAATTCCACTTGAAGGGCGCGGCGTTTCTCATCCATGGCCACCACATTAGCTACCAAGTCTTTTACATCCAAATTTCTTTTGGCTAAAGCTTTGATAACTTGTTCCTGGTTGTCTCTGATAAAAGCAATCTGTAACATAGCTGTATAATTTTAAAGTGAGCAAATTTAAGGATTTGTTCGTTAAAAAAAGGTTTGCTGTAAAAGATAGTTGTATTCTGAAAAAGATTCATTTTCAAATTCACAACAAAACCTCATTACAATGTTGCAAATTTTGCTACATTTGGTAAATTTTTTAAAACAATATGAAAAAGTTTGCCCTATTTTTTACACTATTCTTAGGTTTTTTAGGATTTTCACAAAGTCACGACGAAGACTTTCATAAAATTGTAGAAGCCGAAATGAAATCGGCAGCCTCGGCTATGGCTTTTCAGGCCAATCCTAATACGCAAAACTACGATGTTC
The DNA here is from genome assembly GCF_032153895.1 of Flavobacterium sp. Classification (GTDB taxonomy): domain Bacteria; phylum Bacteroidota; class Bacteroidia; order Flavobacteriales; family Flavobacteriaceae; genus Flavobacterium. The sequence continues at coordinate 106,194 of NZ_JALDYN010000005.1, read as the reverse complement.
GTCATCACAGAATAGAATTAACTACCAATATCGACAATTTTGTCAATGTTAGCGGGCAATACCGATTGAACATTACCGGAAAAGTTACCACGAGTTTCATCCCGAATACCGCAACGAATTCTATTGTTTTCGATTTAACCTACAGTTCCAATCCAACCTATAAATTAACTATCGGAAGTGTTATTTTTCAAGGGAGTCCAATTACCTTCAGCCATAACGCAACTGATGAATTGGTTTTGATATTTCCGAGTAATTTAACTTCCGGAAACACCTATTCGGTTGAAATTAATTATTCCGGATATCCATCCACTAATGAACAGGCTTTTACTTGCTCGTACCATGACAGTACCCCGATTTTGTGGACGCTTTCCGAACCTTTTGGGGCACGCGATTGGTGGCCTTGCAAACAGGATTTGAATGACAAAATTGACAACGGAGTCGATGTGTATATCACGGCACCAATAGCCTATAGTGCAGTTTCCAACGGATTACAGCAATCCGCTATTCCGAATGGGGCTAACAAAACTACACATTTTCATCACGGCTATCCGATACCCGCTTATTTAGTAGCTATTGCCGTAACCAATTACCAAACTTACAATCAACAAGCTGGTTTAGGCACTCCGGAGAGTCCTTTCTTTCCGATTATCAATTATCTTTATCCGGAAAGCAACAATGCCAGTACGCAAAATGCTTTAGCAGTGACTCCTCCTATCATGAATCTGTTTGAATCTTTGTTTGGAGCCTATCCTTTCCGAACCGAAAAATACGGTCATGCACAATTTGGCTGGGGTGGCGGTATGGAACATACTACGGTTTCATTTATGGGCGGATGGTCGCGCGGCTTAATCGCTCACGAATTAGGACATCATTGGTTTGGAGACAAAGTGACCTGCGGTACCTGGAAAGACATTTGGCTTAACGAAGGTTTAACAGAATACATGGCTGGCTTAGTAGTAGAGGCTTTTGATGGAGCTGCTAGTTTTGTAAACTGGAAAGCCAACAAAATAACCAGCATTACTTCACAGCCCGGCGGAAACTTATACTTGACTGATGCGCAAGCTACCAATGTCAATACAATTTTTAGCTCAAGAATATCCTACAACAAAGGCTCCATGGTTACCCACATGTTACGCTACAAACTGGGCGACACGAATTTTTATCAGGGAATGAACAATTACTTGAACGACCCTCTATTGGCTTACGGATATGCGGTTACACCACAATTGCAACAGCATCTGGAGACTGCTTCGGGTATGGATTTGGATGAATTTTTCAACGATTGGGTTTACATGCAAGGCTATCCGATTTATGACATTACAGCTTATAATTTTGGTCCGGGACAAGCGAAAATCACAGTAAATCAAACCACTTCGCATACTTCAGTTCCCTTTTTTGAAATGCCGGTCCCAGTTCGTTTATTGGGTGCTGGTGGATTGACTCATGATGTAATCGTTGACAACACTTCAAACGGACAGGAATTTATCGTTAGTGTTCCGTTTCCTATAACCGATTTAGAATTCGACCCGAATCGTCACATTATTTCTAATGGAAGTACGGCTTCATTGAGTAGCGAAAGTTTCGAGTTGAATCAAATGGCTGCCTTATATCCTAATCCGGCTAATGATAAAATCACCATTCAGTTGCCTAACACAATGCAACTTGAAAACGTATCAATATACAATACCTTAGGGCAGTTGGTTGCTACAAACACCAATACAACACTTGATGTAAGCAGCTTAAGCTCAGGTGTTCATTTGGTAAAAATCGCCACTTCAGAAGGTACGATTCATAAAAATTTTATAAAAAAATAAGCAAACACAAATTAGATGGCAATAAGTAAGGTGAAAACCTTACTTTTGTCGTTTATTACAAAAACATATTTCTCAAAATGATTCAATTAGGACAAATTCTTTTCATCTTATCGGTATTGGTAATTCTTCATGAATTTGGTCATTATATCACAGCAAAATGGTTTAAGGTACGCGTTGAAAAATTCTATCTTTTCATGGATGCCGGTTTTTCCCTTTTAAAGAAAAAAATTGGGGAAACCGAATGGGGAATCGGTTGGTTACCTATCGGAGGTTATGTAAAACTTGCCGGTATGATCGACGAAAGCATGGACACTGAACAGATGAAAGGCGAACCGCAACCATGGGAATTTCGTTCTAAACCGGCCTGGCAACGTTTAATCATCATGTTGGGCGGAATCATAGTGAACATACTTCTCGCTTGGTTTATCTACACCACCGTATACATGACCTTTGGGCAAAAATACATTTCAACCGAAAAAATTCAGGAAAACGGATTGGCTTTTGGCGAAGTTGGCCATAAAGTTGGTTTCCAAAATGGGGATAAAATTATTGCCGTAGATGGTGTACACCAACCGCGTTTCAACCGTATGGTCTTGGATGTTTTGTTGGGTGATAACGTAGAAATTGAACGCAACGGTCAAAAACAAACGATTGTATTATCCGACGAAGACAAAGCAGAAATCATCAGCAAAGAAGGTAAAGAATTCGTAGGCGCCCGTAACCTACTAAAAACCATTGTTATCGATAGTGTTGTCGTGACCAAAAACAAGCTGTCGGTATTCAAACCTGGAGATCAGCTTGTAGGCATCAACAATAAAACTTACACCTATCTTGATGAAATCGATGAAATCATCCGTCAAAATAAAAATAAATCGGTAACGCTTTCCATTCTTAGAGACGGACAAAATTTCAACATCACGCTTCCAGTAAATAAAGAAGGTAAAATAGGATTTGGAGAAGACTTTTTCATTAGCTCTAATTTGGTAATGCAGGAAGCTTCTGTCGATAAAATCCAACCGGATTCTGAAGCAGAAAACATCGGTTTGCAATCTAACGACAAAATCATCGGGTTTAACAACCAAACCTTCAAATACTTCCGTGATTTCAGAACCGCTTTACAAAAAGAAGCCGGAAAAACCATCGAAGTGAACATCATCCGCGACAGCAAACCGCTTACAATGAAAGCTAATATCGGAAAAGACGGAAAATTAGGCTTCAACTTAAAATCCGATACGGAGACCGATTATCAAATCGTAAACAAAATGAGTTTCGGAAGCGCTGTTACCGCAGCAGTAGAAGAATCTTGGCAGTTAATTATCTACAATGTAAAACAGTTCAAATTGATTTTACGTCCTAAAACCGAAGCGTACAAACACGTGAAAAGCCCTGTTGGTATCGCGCGTGCTTTACCAGACACTTGGAACTGGGAGTTTATCTGGAATTTCACCGCCTTATTCTCTATCGGTTTGGCATTCATGAACTTGTTACCGATTCCGGGCTTAGACGGCGGACATGCGTTATTTACCATTGTAGAAATGATTACCGGAAAAACCTTGAACGAAAAAGCAGCCGGGTACGTACAAACCGCCGGAATGATTATCTTACTGACGTTAATGGCCTTAACCTTCGGAAAGGATATTGTCCAGTTGGTCATGGATAAATTTTTCTAAAAAAACTGCATTTTCCTATTGACAGATATAAAATTTCAATTATATTTGCACTCGCTAAAAAGATATTAATCTTCCTCCTTAGCTCAGTTGGTTAGAGCATCTGACTGTTAATCAGAGGGTCCTTGGTTCGAGCCCAAGAGGGGGAGCAACTTTTTAGCAAACACATTTACCGTTAAGGTGATTCCTCCTTAGCTCAGTTGGTTAGAGCATCTGACTGTTAATCAGAGGGTCCTTGGTTCGAGCCCAAGAGGGGGAGCGTAAGTGGAAAAGCCATTCTTCGGAGTGGCTTTTTTCATTTCCATACTTTCGGAAGCCCTTTGTTTACGGGTTAAAAGCTCAATTACTTTGTTCTCGGAATTGGTTCGAAAACCTCCATTTTCGATAACCAAATTTTCAGGGTAAATCACCCTCAAAAAACTCGCTTGAGCCTCACCAGATAAGCGGTTGAATACATTTTCTAAATTGCAAATCAAATCCAACGATTTATTGATATATTTTTTAGATTCGTCCTTCTTCGACATTAAATCTAAAATACTGTTTTCACATTCCTTCTTCCTAGCATTGTACCTCTTTATGACGTTATCAAACTGTTGCTTGTCAATTTCATTACTCATAAGTTTGTCTTCTGCGTTTTCTATCATGCCTTCAATAGTTTTTAGCTCCGTTTCTAACTTGTTTAACCTTATTACGTCTTCTTTGTTACTTGAATCAATAAAATCCTCCAGAATGGCTTTAAACAGGTTTTTGATACCTGCATTAATCGTAATTTGGCTCAACATATCCTTTATTATGATATGAACCTCATCACGCTTATGCCTTACCTTGCATGTTGAAGTACAATGATAATAGAAATAGTAACCTCCGTTTCCCTTACTTTTACTCCCAGTTATTTGCTTCCCGCATACAGGACAAATAATATTTTTCTTTAATGGAAAATCCTCATTTACAACCGATGGAAGTTTAGCTTTCCTTTTTCTTCCTAACAATACCTCTTGAACTTTATCGAATAACTTTTCTGAAACAATTGGTTGGTGTAGACCTATAACAATTTGTTTCTCCTCCTTTTTAAATTCTTTTATTAAAACATATCCTTTGTAAACCACATTTTTCAGCATATTATAGAATTGTTGTTTTTCCAATTTACAATTATATTCATTTTTCAATCTTTTTCTTATAGCTTCAACTGGTTCAATACCTTTAGCAACTTCCTTAAACGCTCTTTCTACTATAAGAGCCTCCGCATTGCGCTTCAATGATGCTTTGTTATCAATTCTAGTTCTTTCGTAACCATAAGGAATTCTGTTAACCCAACAGCCTTCTTTTTGTGCTCGTCTCATTCCGTCTATAGTACGAATTGAAATCTTATCGTTTTCAACTTCTGGCAATATCAAATACATTGATAACATCACTTTGTTATCAGGAATGCTTAAGTCTAATGGTTGTTCCATTGAATTTACTTCAATACCCATATTAGAAAATAGGCGAATAACTGAAAATGCTTGCTCTGCATTTCTGCTGAACCTATCCCATTTTGTAAAAAGTATCAAATCAATACTTTTATTGCTTTTTACAAATTTTTCGAGTTTTTTCCATTCTGGTCTGTCAAAAGTTTTTGCTGAAAAATCATCCTGAAAATGATTAACTACATTAAATTTTTTAAGCTCACAATATTTTTTCAATGCTTCTTCTTGATGTCCCAAACTAAAACCTTTTTCAGCTTGCTCATCTGTACTCACTCTTGTATAGATTACTACGTTTTTCATATTTCTTATTTTTTAGTTTTACTTTTTTCTATTATTTCAACCAATCTGTAAAGCGTTTCCTTTAACAACTCCACATCATCATCACTGTATAAATTTTCTTTTTTATTTAAAATTCGTTTGCACTCCTTATTCGTTAACATTTCACCTCATCCGACTTTCCCATTTTTTCATGTCGTAAGATTATTCGCATCACAAAAATTAGCACCAAAGATTTAGGCATGGAAAATCCACCCCAGGTTTACTCGGTATTTTTTAAATTATGTGATTTTGATTTTTTGAGGAGCACCTTTCCCCTTTAAAGAAATTACTTCAGCCGAAGTAAAAAATGATTATTACATCCTGTAACGAATCCTATATGAGCAAAGATACTAATTAAAGAAACTGGTTGCAAGTTTTTACTTTCACAAAATGTTGACTATCAGTAAAAAAAAAGAAAAGAAGCAGTTTTTAAGCCGCTTCTTTTTCCTGCAATATTCTTTGTATTTTCTGAGCAGTCCCTAAACTACATCCCCCAATTTTAGCCGCTCTTCTGAGTGATTCACCGTTTTTGAGTTCCTTCACTACTGCTTTATACTTAATCAGAACCTCATCGTCATTCATTCGAGTTCCGTATAAACGACCTTTATACGTTCCTTTAGCTTTTGCCAACTCAATACCCTGCCTTTGTCGCTCCAGCATATTATTACGCTCCATTTCAGCTACGTTCCCTAGTACTGATACAATCATTTTAAAACTTGGGTTTGGCTTATTATCAATCAACGAGAACATTCCAATATTTTCAACAAAAACCTTTACTGACTTTTCATTAAAAAACTCAATCATCGTCAAAATATCAATAATTGACCTCCCTAATCTATCTATGGAATTTATGTGTATCTCGGTAATAATACCGCTTTCAATATCTGAAATCAGTTTACTTGCTTCTTTTCGTTCCGAAAACTTAACAGAACCCGATACCTTATCAATGTAAACTTTTGAAAATTCTTTGGAGTTTGTTTCTTGGCGACCTGTGTTTTGTTCTGTTGTTGAAACTCTAACGTATTTTACTTTTGTCATGGCTTATATTTTGATTACACGACAAATGTAGTGTATATTTTTAGAATGGCAAAATTATACACTTAAAAACCAGGCTATTAGCCAAAATAACTGTGCTATTTTCAAGCATGGTCTAAAAATGAACTTTTATCAAAATAAAAAACGAGGCATTACCTCGTTTAATCATTGAAAATTTTAGTTATGGTCTAGTTCCATGGATTTTTGTCACCTTTTCGAATTACATCGTAATTCCCATTTAGCTCCAAAGCGGGATTACTTCCATCAAACACAATCCTGTAATCACTTACACCACTATCGTGTAAATTCACAGTTACATATTTTTTACCCGTATCAGAAAACCTATCCTCTTTAAAATCGTAGCTCCCTGTTCTATCTGGAGTATTTCCCCAGCTACCACTTTGAGGAGTTGCCTCGTAAAGCTCGTAAGTTCCATCTGCTTTGATAATGATTCTTTTCCAAAGTTCCCCAGTTGGTTTTGCAACCCATGTACCAACAACACAACTTTTAACGTCTTCTAGTTCGCTGATGTAGTAGCAAGTGTTTTCGGTGGAGTATTCCGATGAGGTTTCTGGGTTGTTTGATTTTAATTTATCGTTTATAAAGCCAATTAAGAAACCAGCTCCCAATGTTCCAACTACGATAAGTGTCCATAATTTTCCGTTACTCATATTTTTAATATTTAAGAATTAACAATGTTTTTAATCGATTAGAAATTGCGGATGGCTCTAACATTTATTGCCATAGCTGGAGATTCTAAATACAAATGTTGTCGCCAATAGTTGTTATCAGAATGCCAATCCACACTCCATACATTTAATAGCGGAGCTGAATTGTATGGGTTTGGGTCGTCTGGGTCATTGATATCGCAAGACGAACTCCAAGTATTTTCGTTTATGCTAAAAAAGTCAGCAATTGGATGTTCGTACTTAAAGAAATGGAGCATCGTATATAATTCCTCACGGGATGGCAAATACCAGTCGTCTTTTCCATTTAGTACCAAATCATAACAGATTTTAGCTGCATACAGCTCACCGTTATTGTTTCCGATGTGGTTAACGATTTTGGTTGTATTGTCTTTCCCTGTACCGATGGCTACACCAAGTTGAGGTACTGGAACATATATTTGAGTTTGTGGATTTCGTGGTACTTCACCCCATTTTACAAGCCCTAATACTCCAGTTACTTCAAGACCGTGTTGACCAGTAGCATCTAGGGAGAATATACGACCGCCCCCAGGTCCGATACCTCCTAAAGTATAGGTTGTGGGTGTTGGGGTTGGGTCTGGGTTGTTTGGATTGTTTGTTGGTGCATCATCGCCACCGCTACACGATAGTAGAAGCGCAATAAAAGTTAGTACTAATAGTTTTTTCATTGTCCTGATTTTAAGAATTATCGAACAAATATATTAAAAAATGAGACATGTATCATGAAACATGAATCATTGAACGCTATTAGGTAGGATTTTACCTTTAGCGTATGCGAGAAAGAAAAAACGAAATACCAGAAAGCGTAATAAATATTGGTAAGAACATCACCAATATTATAAAGGATAAAGACCTCAAAATCACAGATGTTGCTAATAAAGCTCAAATTGATATTGAGACCTTTAGACGTTATGTTGGTGGTTCAAAAGGTGGTCGTCCATCAATTGTTATGGGAATCGATAAGTTAGTTCGCATCGCTATCGCATTGGAGTTGGACGATTATAATGAATTATTCAAAAAATCTTAATTTTTATTTTTCAACAGGTTTCCGATTTTCAACAACTCGTTTTGGTCAACTTTCGACATCATTATTTCGATTGGGAACTTCGGGGCTTCGGTCTTCAAAACCTCACGGAGCTGGCTTATGGTCAATTTTAATTTCATGGTTTCTCTTTATATATAAATAGGTGTAACCTGAAAATCCACCACAAAAAAATCCCAAAAAATTTTCAACGATTTTCACCCCAAGAAATTTTTAGCAATCAAATTGTAAATATTTGCGCTATACAATTCAGCTACCATCGAAAGGCGGGTAATCGCAGACCATAATCTCCAAAGCCTTGAATATCTTGTGTTTACAGGGAGGGGGTCTGTTGCGGTCACCAGTACAGGGAGGCAGGGGTCAAATTTGGGTCGTTGAGCAAAAACGTGTGAATATACCTACAAAATAATACACTTTTAGCACCATTAAACCCAGGTTTATGCGCTAAATACTTGTTTAAAATCCTGGTTTTCAGTACATTTGTTCGTCTAAAAGCCAACAAACATGAACAATAAAGCCGACTTTCAGAATTTCTTCCCAGTTGACAACTCCAGCCGTACCAATCTACATTATGACCTCGTAGCATCCAAGTTTATGACTGGAATTGAGAACCATAGAAGCACCCAATACAACAACTCAGCATCCGTTAGCGGAGTTTTTTCATTAATTGGCGCTATTGTCCAAATTTTCATCGGTGCGGTGGTAGTCGTCTTTGGAATCCTAAAATTTATTTTCAAATCGTTTCGATAATCGTAGCGCAGATTTCGTGAGTATTTCCGCTATGGAGCAATACGATTGCATTTGTATTGATGTAATTTATTATAAATCAATAAATTGTATAATTACTTCATTTGTATATTATATTTCTATTATTTATTACTTCACTATCTATTCTCATATATGTTACTTATAATATAGTAATACTAATAGTTGTTAATGTCAATAAAATAAGGCTATTACAAAGATTACTATAAAATATACTATGCGCAGATTGCGCTATTATAGTTAAAATTATGTTAATTTGTAAATATAATTCAATAATAGTGGATATTTATTAAATATATTTAAAATTTACTTGCAATAGACTATAAAAATTCGTATCTTTGCATAAATTAAACGATATAACGAGAAATTAACTCGTTAAAATTCTTGGTTGCTGGGTGGTCATGTACCCAGCTTCTCTTACCAAGTGTAGGAGAGCCATGATAATCATCCATAAATTGGGTGAACCGAATAAGAGAATATGAATGTTTGAAAACGATTGCCTCGCCTTAACTGGTGAAACTGGAGACTTACAGGTACTCCACAATGAAGTAAGATTAACCGAATTAGCTAACCTTTTCCCCAATGTTAATTCGATACTGATTCCGAAAAAGGCGGAATACAACCTAAAAAAATACACATCTAAAGCACTTTTAAAAGAAATCGACCCCAATACTGATGTAGCGGTGGAAAAATGCCTATTGCTTTTATCCAACCTCGCTAGTACCTATTACGTTGAGGATAAGGAAAACCCAGAGAACCGCTGGAAGTACCTAAAGGCTGAAATATTCCACCAGCAGACCAAAAACAAGGACAATACCTATATATACCCGAAAATCATTGATGCTTTGGTAGCAGGTACGAGTAACGGAACGATGCTGGAGGTGGATAGTAATTACGCTCCCAATGAATATTCCAGAAGGTACAGGATTCCAGAAAGCTATTATAAAGCGGGTTTAACCGAATATCTAATCAAAGACAGCAAAATTATCCTAAACAGAAATAAAATCTTTTACGAGCAGTATAATGAGGCTCAGGCTAATATTATTTGCAACAATCTGTTGAAAATTTATCCAAAGCTTGACTTGCCTACACCAGAAGAGCTACTGAAAATCGGAAAACAATTGGTTAAGCAAGGTAAAACTACCAAAAAAAATAAAATCCTGACGATGCGCAACAAGCATAAAAACAATTACTGGAAGGATTATAAAAACAGGAGTTTCATTGAGGATAACATCGAATTATTCGGGTTTCTTACCAATCGAGGCTTTATGATACCAACTGCGGGGGATGAGCGTAGCGGTGAGCGTGTTGTGGATTCCATTGGGTTGATGCCGAGCTGGATTCGTAATGAAATTACCATCGATGGCAAAAAACTGGTGGAATGTGATTACAGGGCATTACACCCAAATATAGCCATGAAATTGTACGGAGGTAGTCAAAGCTTTCTAACGCATGAAAGTGTTGCTGAAAAGGCAGATATTGATGTTAAAAAGGTGAAGGTGTCCCATTTAAGCTTTTTTAATATGGAGTGGGAAGACATGATGAAATCCCCATTGTTCAACCATTACCACATACACGAAGCCGATATGCTTTCTAAGATTTACCACGATAAAAACGAGCATGGTCACAAAATCACATCGCAGAAAATGTTTACCGTTGAGGTGGCGATTATGACCGATGTAATAAAACATCTCAACTCGCTTGGTATTTATGTCCTATACGTTTACGATGCTTTGTTATGCGAGGAAAAGGACAAAGCCGTGGTAGTGGAAACGATGAACAGAATTGTACTGGAACATGGGATTAAAACGACCGTTAAGAAAAATGTCAGCGCAAAAATCGATAATGAGTGCGCTATCGTGGATGAGGTTACTGGTGAGGAAACCATTGAAAAAGATACCCAAACGAATGTGGTGTATAGTATAACTGAATTAAAAGTAATGTTAGTCGAGCTAAAGAACCATAAGGAATATAACGGTGTCAAAAGCGCAATTAGCATGCTACTGGATAATATTGACACAAAAACCGTTGAACAGGCGAATATGCATTACTGGCATTTCAAGAACAAGGAGTATTTAGCTATGTTTTAAAGCGTAATGAAATGAAACAGAAAACCCCTGACGGATCGTCAGGGGTTTTGTTGTTTCTAGGTATAGTGATAAAAGTATTGGTTGTTTTATTTAGCTTTGTTGTTCAATCATCATAATTGCAAAAAATACTATGGAAGAAAGCTTTGATAAAGAAAAACTTAAACAGTTCACTTACATCTATCACTTTGACTACATCAAACACGAACTAAAAGACATTGAAGCTTTTATAAAATCTACAGACCGATTTTTAACCGACAACTTACAGTTAAGCAATAAACTTTCTGACGAACCTGATTATGCCAATCCAAGACTTCATCCAGAAGTACAGTTTGGAAGTATTTTTCCTGATATACTTTGGCGTACTGCTTTTCTTCATTCTTACTTTCGCTTTGAATCAACTTTAGATGAGATTTGTAAAAACTTACAAAAAACAGAAAACTATAAACTTGGATTGTCTGATGTGGCTGGAAATGGAATTTTTAGAGCCTCTGTTTATTTGAAGAAAGTTTGTGATATAGCAGAACCATTTACAGATAACTCGTGGAGTAAAATAAATGATTACAATAAATTGAGAAATATTTTTGTGCATGGAGACGGTTTAGTTGCACGAAAAATCGCAATTGATTTAGCAAAACGAAATGAAGGATTGCTAATTGCTTTAATTGACATTGACAAGATTGCCATTCGTTTTTCAAAGGAATTCAATTTAAAAGTTCTTGAAACAATCGAGGATTTTTATAGCATTTTGCAAAAAGCAATGCAGAAAAGCAAAAACGAAAATTAATAAACCAAAGCAGTAGATTACAACAATTGAGCTAGGTATATTGATACCAGTTTTTGATTGGTTTGGATTTAGTGAAAAACAAAGGATGGACACGATTGAACTGCGCCCAACCAAATCAACTAGCAACAATTTTCACCAGCTTGAATCGGTGGACACTTTACCGTCCCATAACTGCAATACACGCAACAATCACCTTCTAATGGTCGTAATCTGGTTTTACAGCACTCACATTCATAGAAAAACTCGCAAGCATTGGTCGGCATCATTTCTGTTTTCTTATGTCCGCATTTCGGGCAAGTAATCGTTGATTCCAATTCAACTTTTTTACCGTTATAGATAGTACAAGTGTCGCAATTTCCGTGAAGTTTGTTTCGATAATAATTTATAGCAGTACTAACAAATAACCCAAACATTCCCGCATAGATAAAATATGCGCCATCGTTGGCAAAATAATAACCATAAAATATTAGAAATGCACTTGGAATACCAACTAACAAAGGATATGTACATCGGTGCTTGCGGTAAGAAACAAAAAGTCCAATTAGCGAAATTAAAACCATGGCTTGAAAAACCCACATTGTCCAACCACCAAATAACTCAAAACTTCCCAGCCCAAGAGCTGAAGCCCCAAATGCAAAAAGAGGAAAACAACAAGGCGAAAAAATAGCTGTTAGGAATAGTCCAACAGTTCCAAGTTTGTCAATATTATTCGTTAAATTATTTCTCATTTGATAATTTTAAAATTCTTAAAGCACCTTTACCCACAACAGCGAAAACTAAAATCCCAATAACCAAATCAGGAATTTTTGAATTGGTGAAATATACCAATACACCTGCAACAATCACCCCAACATTCACAATAACATCATTCGAGGTAAAAATCATACTAGCTTGCATGTGAGCTTCTTTGCTTTTAGATTTCTGCAACAGGTACAGGCATATAGCATTACCAACAAGCGCAAGCAGCGAAATTATTATCATGGTTTGAAATGCTGGTACTTCGGCAAAACCTAAAAATCTTCGTAGTACTTCAATAAACCCCAATATTGCTAACAATAATTGAAAATATCCACTCATTTTTGCAATGTTGTTTTTTCGTGTGATTGCACCACCTACGGCAAATAAAGCAAGAGCGTAAACGATGCTATCAGCTAACATGTCTAAACTGTCTGCAACAAGCCCCATTGAGTTAGAAACAAATCCTGTAACCATTTCTAAAGCAAAGAAAAAAGCATTGATTCCTAACACTTGCCAAAGAAGTTTTCTTTGTTGTGTGTCGTCCGATTGTTTAATACTCTCAGAGGTAATTTCGGTTTTCTCTAAACTGCTATCAAGATTTAAACTGTTAATTTTATCTGTTATCAAGTTCGTATCACCCGAGTGAAACACTTCCAGTTTTCTATTTGGAATATCGAAATTAAGCTGTTGTATTTGTTCGATACCATTTAGTTTAAGCCGTATCAATTGTTCCTCACTGGGACAATCCATCTTCGCTATTTTGTAAATACTCTTATTCATATCGTTACAATTTAATCTTAATTCCCGCATTGATAACAAACCCATCTAATGGAGCATAAATGTCCTTGAATACAGGATTATCAATCGTTCCAGTGTAGATGCTACCAAATCTAGTTTGCCTTGTGTCGGTAAGATTCTCAAAGTTAGAATAAATTGAAAAATGCTCCCAAAGCTTTTCAATCATCACACCATAAATCCAATAATTCTTTCCTGTAGAACCATCACTTAATTTTTGCGGGCTATAATAATAAGCTTCCAATCCAATTTTCCATTTATCTTCAACCTCATACATCAAAACATTATTAAAACGGTGTTTTGCTGTAAGCGGATTTTGTGATTTGATACCGTTTTGATTAATTTGGGCATCGGTATAAGTATATCCGACAAATAGCTTAAAATCCTCATAGCCTAATTTAATATTGGTTTCTGTACCTTTCGTATCAATATGCCCATTAATATTAACAAATTGGGATGTTCCGTCTGAAAGCGGTGTCAGTATTAACGGATTATTGATGTAGGTGTAGTAAAACAATTGATTGATGCTAAACGAAATTTCATCTGTAATATTAGTTTTATAATTAACATCAAAGTTAGTTCCGTAGCTTCTCTCCAGACGATTGAAATCTTTATCAATTGGCAGAACATTTTGATATTGAATTCTTTCGCTTTCATCAGTGAATATCGTTGGGGTTTTATAACCTAATCCACCGCCAATACGTGAAGATAATTTATCCGAAACCTTAAATAACACAGATGCTTTCGGCAATAATGCAAAACCATAATCAACAATATAATCTCCTCTTAAACCAGTTTCAATGTGTAACCATTCTTTAGCTTTCAAGGAATTTTGGACAAAAGCACCAAAAACAATTTGGTTGTAATCACGTAGAGGAAATGTAGTGATTTGTCTTTCAGTAAAGTTATCCGACCAAAGATTTGCTCCTGATACCCAATCTGAAGTTTCCCCATTGTGAGAATATGTGATTTCTGAAAATGTACTGTTCTGCACACCGTCAAACTTATAATTTGGAATAGAAATTACACGATTGAAATTATTTAAACTATTGCGAAAAGTTATACGCTCATTCTCATTAAACTGATGCGTAAAAGTTAGTTGGGTGCTAATCCTGCGAGTATCATTTTTTTCAAAATAAGCTTCTGTATTGCCACCGTTTTTGATGTAATCGATATTTCCACCTATACGATTTTCAAATGCAGTATTTAGCCCAAAATCAAGCTTAGTTTTGTCGTTGAAATAAACAAATAGCTTCGGGTTTACATTGAATCTCTCAAATTTAGGAATGGCTGTCAATTTAATGTTGGCAGGGTCGTACGGTGCATTTCTATTGTGTGAAGCAAACAGTGTTAGACCGACCTTTTTAAAACGTTGTGAGTAGAATCCGTTTACATCAAGACCTAATGCTGATGTTCCGTTGATGTGGAAACGTAGTTCCCTTTCTTCTGACGGGGTTTTTGAAATTAGGTTTACTAATCCAGCAATTGCACCACCACCGTACAATGTTGAAGCAGAACCTTTGATAATTTCAACTTGTTTTAAATCCAGTGGCGGAGTTTGTAAAAGACCCAATCCACTTGACGCACCCGAATATAAGGGAAATCCATCTTTTAGAATTTGTGTATATCTTCCATCAAGTCCCTGTATGCGAATTGATGAATTAGCTGATATTGCAGAAGTTTGTTGTGTTTGAATACCAGTGCTTTCATTGAGTAGCATTCTAATATCTCCAGGTTTCATATTTCCTTTTTCTTCCAATTCTTCACCAGCAATAAACTCAACTCTCGTAGAAATATCTTTTATTGTTCTTGTGCTTCTGGTTGAAGTAATAATTATTTCTTCCATTTCTTCTGCTTCAGATTCTAAAAAGATTTCTAAAATATCTTCTGTTGCTCGTGGGAAAATAAATACTTCAGTTTTCTTTTTGTAACCAATTGAAGAAAAAGTTATTGAATGTTCTCCATCTGGGATGTTGGTAATTAATATTGTACCGTTTTCATCCGACACAGATATATTGCTTGTATCATTTAAAACAGCTGACACACCTATTATTAGCTCTTTAGTGTCATTGTTTTTGACAATTGCCTTAAAACTATTTTGTGCTTGAGCACCCACGACAACAAAAATTGCCATGATTATAAAAAAATATTTTTGCATGATTAATTGCTTAATGTTTATGTATGATTTTATGCTAATGGCTAACCATTAGTGTAAATAACTAAAAAACATTAAACTATTTTTGGCGGTTGCCAGATACTACAAGAAAAGGCAGAATAAATAGGATTCTTGTAGGAGTAGGGTTGCATTGAAGTGTCTTCATGTACAAGTTCTTTGTGAATTTTAAACGATACTATTACTTCAGAAATAAAACCCGTACATGTACCACAAGAATAAAATGGTGAGCAATTACCCTCACAGTTGTCACCACATCTTTTGGAATCTTCATTACAATGTTTCTCAATTTGATGTTTAGTGTCTCCATGATAAGCATAGCATGGCACTACTGAAAGTACCACAACAATAAATGATAATATGCTAACCATTATTTTCATGTAGCAAATTTAGTATTTTTTGGATAAATGCGAATTTTTTAAATCTCACACATTTCACATAGGTTATAAAGCCTCTCTAAATCACGCTTAAATAGGTTCGAAAACTCAATACTTTCGGGAGCAAAACAAAAAAGCCATTCTTTCGAATGGCTTTTGTTTTTTAATAATTCAGCATCAAACCGACACCAAAACCCATATCGCTGTCGTAGTGCGTCCTTACCCCCAAATTTTTATTTAGAATATAGCGCAAATCAGCCATGTACTCTTTATCGGTATTAACCATAAAGCCTGCACGCAGCCTTTTTGACACTGGTATATCTTCCCGCATTAATGACAATCGAACAATACCATCATGATACACTTCGGCTTGAAAATTCACCAACATTTGAAGCGTATACATAAAACCAAGGCTAACCGCACTTCTCTCATCTTTTTTATTAGCCTGTCCAAATAAGTTTTTTTCCTGTTCATCAATTCCCATTTTACGGTATCTCCAGTCGAAACCTATAAACGGCATAAACCATTGCATTTTTC
Source organism: Flavobacterium sp. (assembly GCF_032153895.1). Taxonomy (GTDB): domain Bacteria; phylum Bacteroidota; class Bacteroidia; order Flavobacteriales; family Flavobacteriaceae; genus Flavobacterium. Next base: position 89,886 of record NZ_JALDYN010000005.1, on the reverse strand, counting down.
CAAGGTATCGTCCAAGATGTGTTTCTATTTCGTAACCGTGCATATCGTGATAACCTAAACGCCATTCCGTACCAAGACTCCAACGGGTGTTTTGCAACATGGCCATACCATCGTTTCCATTGGTAGCAAAATCATTATCTGCCATAAAATGAGGTTCATTACTTTCCTGCTGGAGTTTTTTATACGCCCATTTCTTATTAGGCAGTAACGGATTATCGGCTTGCTTTTCATAACTAAAAACACGATTCATCCCCGCCATCATATGATACAAAATATGACAATGAAAAAACCAGTCGCCTTCCAGATTCGCTTCAAATTCAATAACATTGGTTTCCATGGGCATAATATCCAACACATTCTTTAACGGCGCATAATCTCCTTGTCCGTTAATCAATCTGAAATCGTGTCCGTGTAAATGCATCGGATGACGCATCATCGAATTATTATACAAGGTTATAAGAACAATTTCTCCTTTTTTAATCAATAATTTATCGGTTTCTGAAAGCACTTTGTTGTCCATACTCCAAACATAACGGTTCATGTTTCCGGTTAGCTCAAATTTGAATTCCCTAACAGGCGCGTCTTTAGAAAGCGTCGTTGGAGTAGGCGATTTCAACATGGCATAATTGAGCGTTACAAGATCTGACGTTGTCATGGCAGCATGGTTCTTATGATCCGAATGATTGTCTTTATCCGTTTGCGTCTGAACTTGCTTTGTTTCACCGGTGATTTCCGGATACATTACAGTATTCATATCCATTTGCTGCAAACTCATGTCCATGCCCATATCATTCATTTCGCCATTCATTTTCATCATGTCATTCATCATCTTCATCCCTTCAAAATATTTCAGTTTTGGCAACGGATTCACCAATTGTTTGATGCCTGAACCGATATAAACAGATGCCGATTTTGTTCGGTCTTCTGGTGTAGCAAGAAACTCATAGGAAGTATCTTCTGCCGGAATCGTTACCACAACATCATAGGTTTCAGAAACTCCAATAATCAATCGATCCACCTCAACAGGTTCTACGTCATTTCCGTCATTCGCAACTACCGTTATTTTGCCTCCTGCATAGGTAAGCCAGAAATAAGAAGATGCCCCGCCATTAGAAATCCGCAAACGGACTTTATCGCCTGCTTTAAACTGCGAAAGCTGACTTTCGTTTTGCCCGTTTATTAAAAATTTATCGTAATAGACATCGCTTACATCCATGGCCAGCATTCGCTTCCATTCGTTAGTCAATTTGGTCTTAAAATGTCCTTCTTTTATAGCTTCGGCATAACTTTGGGTCGCGCCTTTTTTAATCGCAAACCAATCCGTAGCGCTGTGAAGCATCCGGTGTACATTTTCGGGTTTGTAATCCGTCCATTCGCTTAACATGATTGGAACTGTGGGTAAATCATCAATTCCCTTTCTAAATGTCGGATCATCTTGTTTTTTCAACAAGACCAGCGATCCATACATTCCTATTTGCTCTTGCATACCGCTATGACTGTGGTACCAATGTGTTCCGTTTTGAATAATTGGAAAACGGTATACATGAGTGGTGTTAGGCTCAATCGGCATTTGCGTTAAAAAAGGAACGCCGTCTTCTTTGTTGGGTAAATACAAGCCGTGCCAATGCAAAGATGTACTTTCTTTAAGCTGGTTATGAACATGAATTTCTGCCGTATCACCTTCTGTAAAAGTAAGTGTAGGCATTGGAATCTGTCCGTTTACAGCGATAGCTCGTTTTTCTTTACCAGAAAAATTAACTACTGTGTCACGAACATATAAATCGTAACGAACTACCTTTTGTGCGTTACTGTTTTGGGTTGGCAACAGCAAATAAACCATCACCAACAATATTTTATAAAAATTATACTGCATAGTCTTGGGTGTTTTTCATTGAAACAACTAGTAAAAGGGCAGTTCAAAACCACCCTTTTAGATTTTATTTTAATGTTTCCACCGTTTTTCCACAAGTAAGCATTTGAGAACCATAGTACGGATTTTTAACTGCGCTTTCCATACTTAACCAATTGGCTCCTTTTCCGCTATTCGCCATCGGGCAAAACTGATAATACACCGGTTGGGCGTGTTTGGATGCTTTCATCAAAGTATACATGTTCCCCGACAGACTCATAAAATGGTCTCTTTGATGTCCAACATCTTTAGTCTCCTGAATATGCTCTGCATCAAAAACTAAATCCTTCATTACCTTCATCCAAACCGCATGTTCCTGATTGGCGAGTTTACCCATTTCTATCACATTCAGAGCAGCCAATAACGATTTAGCATAGGTAGAAGCCTGAGTCCCGTCAGTTTTCACCAAAGCATCTTTAAGTGAAAAATAGGTGTCAAAAACTGTTTTAAACTGATTCTCCTCTTGTGTTGTAGGTTGTTCCATCACTTGATTTTGATGATGTTTAGAATACTCTTCTTTTACCGTCGTTTTACGCACACGTTCGTATTGACAACATTCCGGAAGTTTGGCATACACGGCATCAGGCGCTAAAAACTGATCACTATCATATCCCGATAAAGCAATTCGTTTTAAAATTTCATTTGGATTGGTTTTGGAAGCATCGTAAGTTAGTGTAGCCATTTTGGTTTCTTCATCCCAATCTACCTGTGCAACTTTTTTGATATTACCTGCTTTTTCAATAGTACTTTCGCACATTCCGCAGTTACCATAAATTTTTACACTTTCGGTTTTAGCATTTTTAATTTGCGCATCACAAGCCGTAACAGACAGCATTACGAATGCTATCATTATATATTTTAATGAATTCATGTTTGTAAAATTTAAATTGTTGAAAAAATTATATAAGAGCCACAAAGCTGTCAACTAAACACACTTTTGGCTGTCAGGATATAAAATCAACTTATTTTTGGAGGCGCCCAAACAGAAAAGCAATCAGAAGAAACACAGCTTTCCTTGTAGACAATAGCTTCTTTTTCAAAGAATATTTGAGGAAGCTTAATTTCGATATCAAAAGACAATACCGTAGCGAAGTTTGACGCCGGACATTGGCAGGAAGTGCTTCCGCATTTGCCTTCACAACCGTCACCATCTTTTTCAGAGTGGTTATCACAACAACTTTTCGTCTCTGAAGTGTTATCGCAACAAGTCTTTTCAGTCTTTTCGGATTTTGCATCGCATGCGAACGCAATAGTTGGCGTCAGGAAGACTACAACCGTCAGTATCAGCATTATGTAAAATCGTTTTGTCATTTTTCTGTTTACAAAGATAAGTCTTTTTTGTTTGTTGACATCATTCGCTATTTTTCTTATACATTCTTTATAAAATACAACTGACAATTGAAATAATCAACTAACAGATTCTGATATATAGCGTACTTACTCCGTATCAAAGCCGAATATAACCCGTACATAAGTTGTATGTAAATCCATCTACTTAACAACCCATCTCAATCAAAAACCGTAACTTTACCTGTCAAGTTTAAAAAACCATGCAAACCAAACTCAATACCGCTCAGGAAGCCTTTTTATACTGGAAGCGAACTCCTCTAACTACCAGAACAGCTTCTCTGTTACAGCTTAAAACCGTTTTACAAACTAAACGTGAGCAACTGGCAACCCTCATCACTAAGGAAATGCACAAACCTATTACCCAATCCTTAGCTGAAATCGATAAATGTACTTGGTTATGTCAGTACTACGCAGATAATGCGCCACAATTTCTAACTCCAAAAACCATCGTTACGGATGCGCACGAGAGTTATATAACCTACGAACCTTTGGGTACCATTTTAGGCGTTATGCCTTGGAATTTTCCGTTTTGGCAAGTGTTCCGATTTGCGGTACCGACCGTTATGGCAGGAAATACAGTTGTCGTAAAACACGCCAGCAATGTACCTGAATGTGCCGAAGCCATTGAAGCTCTGTTTTTGGAAGCGGGTTTTCCCATCGGAATATACCAAAATCTACATATAAACAGTAACAAAGTAGCTGAAGTCATCGCACATCCGCAAATTAAAGCCGTTTCCCTTACCGGAAGCGAAACAGCCGGAATTGCCGTAGCTACCGAAGCCGGAAAACACTTAAAAAAACTCGTTCTGGAATTGGGTGGCAGCAATGCATTCATCGTTTGTAAAGATGCCGATATTGACAAAGCTGTCAGTACTGCTGTCAACGCCCGCATGCAGAATGCCGGACAAAGCTGTATCGCCGCGAAACGCTTCCTAATTCAGGATACTATTCTTCCTATTTTTACTGAAAAATTCAAAGAGGCCGTGAGCAATCTCAAAACAGGCGACCCAATGGACGCAACTACACAAATTGGCGCACTGGCTCGCATCGACTTAGCTGAAGAATTGGAAAAACAAGTTCAAGATTCTGTTGCTATGGGTGCCAAAATAGTTTTAGGCGGAAAACGTAACGGTGCTTTTTACGAACCAACACTTATAACCGATGTTACTACCGAAATGCCCGTTTTTAAAGAAGAAACCTTCGGTCCTGTTGCAGCACTACTATCGTTCAAAACCCTAGAAGAAGCGATTCTGCTCAGCAACCAATCCGAGTTTGGCTTAGGTGTTTCGATTTTTACCGAAGATTTAAATACGATAAAAAGTTATATTTCGCAATTCAACGAAGGCGCTGTCTTTATCAATGAAATGGTCAAATCCGACCCAAGATTACCCTTCGGCGGCATCAAAAAGTCCGGTTATGGCCGAGAATTAGCGGAAGAAGGCATTAAAGAATTCGTCAACATTAAAACCGTAGTCATCAATCCTTAAACTTAATTTTATGAAAAAAATCTTCTCTATCCTTATCGTTACTTTTTTGTTTTCATGCGCATCTTCTGCTCAAAAACAGGCTACTGAAAAACAAGCCATTAACACCGTTTTGGACAATTGGCACAAAGCCGCAGCTGAAGGCAATTTCGACAACTACTTCAATGCTATGTCGGACGAATCCATCTTCATCGGAACCGATGCCACCGAAAACTGGAATAAGAAACAGTTTCAGGACTTCGCCAAACCGTATTTCGACAAAGGAAAAGCCTGGGATTTCAAGCCCTTGCAACGCAATATCTATTTCAGCAAAGACGGTAAAACAGCCTGGTTTAACGAATTACTCGACACTTGGATGAAAATCTGTCAAGGTTCTGGGGTTATGGTTAAAGAAGGAAAGGAATGGAAAATCAAACATTACGTGCTTTCGGTTACCATTCCGAATGATAATGTGGATGAAGTCATCAAAGTGAAAGCACCTATCGAAGACGCACTCCTTCAAAAACTAAAAAAATAAAACAAAGCAACCCGTTCCTTTCGAGCGGGTTTTTTTAATCTTTTCAATTTCTTCTAAAACCACGCTTTCTTTTTTCTCGTAAATACCAATAAGCGAACCCAAAAAGAAAGGTCATGAAAATCAACAAAACACTCCGATGGATTCTTGGCAGCCTACTAGGAACTTTTTTATTACTGTTCATCGTACTTGTGGTACATATCGCCACCGCAAAACCGAAAGTGTACGACAATGCCACTTTACAGTTAAGCCGAATTGACTTCAAAGAACCGCTAGACTCTCTCAAGGCCAAAGAAATACATCGCAACTTAAAATCCATTCCCGGTATAAAAAACGACCGTTTGAATATTAAAACCGGGGTATTAGTGTACTATCACGACAACCGAATTATTGATTCCGAAAAAGCATATAATCTTTTGATTGCTAAAGGAAATTACAAAGCTGAACGTTACCTGATATCTGAAACGATGGCTCAAAAAAAAGTATGTCCCGTGATGAACGAAGACAGTTTCGGTTATAGATTTTCAAATGGAATACAACGTTTGTTCAATTAACCAATAAATTCAAGTACTTATGAAAACATTTTCTAAGATTACCCTAATTGCATTAATACTGGGAACAATTGTTTTTGTTTCCTGTAGTGATAATGACGATGCCGCGCCCACACCAGCTGAGATGTCGCTGTATCAAAAACTGGGTGGAACCACTATGGTTGCCGATCCTAACAATCCTGGCACCATGATTGAACAAGGACGATTAAGTTATCGTTCCGTAGTAGACACGACCATTACTTTAATTGTTGCAGATATCGTAGCTGGATCCGAAGGTAATTTTGGCGCCCATTTTGCCCCACTTGTTGGAGAAGTTTCGGGAGGTAACACTACCAATGTAGCTGTTTTAAGCAAAAACTTAACCGATTTTTTCTCTGCTAATACTGGAGGTGGTGCCACCAACACCTATTCCGGCATGAATATGGCTACTGCGCATAATCCGATGGAAAACCCAAGAATGGGAACCACCGCTTCTAATGAAGACTATGACAAATTCATTGGTTATGTAGGCGCCGCAGCCGGATTAAATGGCGTTACTGACCCTGAAATCATCAGTGAAGTTGTGGCGGTATTGGAATCCTTACGCGATCCTATTGTACAAGAATAATCTTTTTCGGGGTCAAACAAAAAAAGCAGCTTAAAGCTGCTTTTTTTTATTTTTTAGCAAGGTTTTCCAACATCACAGAAGTCATTCTTTCCATGTCAAAATCGTTTTTCCAACCCCAATCCTGACGTGCTACCGAATCATCAATACTCGCTGGCCAAGAATCCGCAATCGCCTGACGAAAATCCGGCGCGTAATCAATGGTAAACTCCGGAATGTGTTTTTTAATGGATTCCGCAATTTCTTTCGGAGTAAAACTAATCGCTGACAAATTGTACGAAGAACGCACTTTAATTTGTTCCGCCGGAGCTTGCATAATGCTGATAGTTGCTTTGATGGCGTCATCCATATACATCATCGGCAAACCCGTATTTTCAGACAGGAAACACGTAAATTTTTTATCAGAAAGTGCCTTGTAATAAATATCCACTGCATAATCTGTGGTTCCGCCTCCCGGTGGTGTCGTCCAGGAAATCAAGCCCGGATAACGGATGCTGCGTACATCCACACCATATTGTTTGTTGTAATATTCACACCAACGCTCTCCCGATTGTTTCGAAATACCATAAACCGTTGACGGCTCCATCACGGTATATTGTGGTGTATTGTTTCTTGGTGTTGTAGGACCAAACACAGCGATACTCGAAGGCCAGAAAATCTTTTGAATCTTTCCGGCTTTGGCCAAATTCAACACGTGAAATAACGAATTCATGTTCAGATCCCAGGCGAAAGCAGGGTTTTTTTCCGCAGTAGCAGAAAGTAAAGCCGCCATCAAATACACGTCAGTAATCTGATATTTTTCGACTAAATTTTCAATCTGGTTATAATCAAGGGCGTTCACTACTTCGAAAATGCCGTTTTGCACGACGTCGTTTTCCAGTTTTCGGATATCCGAAGCAATTACATTTTCTGTTCCGTACGTTTCGCGCAACTTGGCTGTCAACTCGGTACCAATTTGTCCGCAGGCACCAATGATTAATATTTTCGTATTCATTTGTGTTTGTTTGTTCCCTACAAAGATACTCTTTTGCCTAAAAAATAAGATGGTAATCGGTCTTCAAATTTCGGATTCACAAAAATTCAAACTTTAGTTAAGATATTCCCATGAAAAAAAACAGATTCCCAGAACATTTGTACATTTGTTCTCATAAAATTCGACTATGAAATTCAAAATCATATTATTCTTTTTAGTCTTGACATTGGCAGCTTGTTCCGACAAAGACGAACGCGTGGCCAACAGCGCCAAAGCCGAAAAAATGGACAAAGCCGCTTTAGACATCTTATCCAAAAACTGGCATTTCAGTGTTCCTCCGGCCAACCCTAAGGTACAGCAACAAATAGCGAGTTGGAACCAATGGCACGATTTCATGAAAGAATTGCACCAAATTCCCAAAGGTTCCTTGAACGCTTTTCGCAACAAATCAAAAAGTTTAACGTCTAAAGGACAACTTTTGGAACTCAATATTCCAAAACGATTTGACAGACCTGCCGTGCGAAGCCGTATTTCTACCTTGAACACGAAGCTAAAATCACTGGAAACCTACGTAAACTTATCGTACATTCAAACCGACAAGGTTCTGAAATTGCTACCGGAAGTTTCTGCTGAACTGGCATCGGTTCAAAATCAACTGAACGAAATCATCATCAAAAGCGAGATTCCGAAAGAAGAAGGCGAATTAATCATGCTTCAGGCCTTAGACACGACGCGTAATGCCCGTCGTGAAATTCAGGAACAACCTGCGGAAGAAAATCCGGATCAGGCCAAAGCCATGGAACGCAAAAAAAGACTTTTAAACCGTTAACCGCCAAAATACTTTTCGTTGAAAACCGAACCGCAACATTTTTATCACAAAGCACCTAAAACGGCTCAAATTGCCGAACAGCTCAAACAGCGTGAAACCAAAATTCAGATTAAAGGTTTATTGGGTTCGTCGTTGTCGTTTGTATTGGAAGCGCTTTTTCAGAAAACCGAACTTCCGTATTTGCTGATTTTTCAGGATAAGGAAGAAGCCGCCTATTACTTAAACGATTTGGAAAACCTGATTAATGATCAGGATGTGTTATTTTACCCGGGTTCGTACCGTCGTCCGTATCAAATTGAAGAAACCGACAATGCCAATGTTTTGTTGCGTGCCGAAGTGCTGAACCGTATCAATTCCCGTAAAAAACCGGCCATTATCGTTACCTATCCCGATGCGCTTTTCGAAAAAGTGGTTACCCGAAAAGAACTGGACAAAAACACTTTGAAAGTTGCAACCGGCGATACTATTTCTATCGATTTTATCAACGAAGTCTTGTTTGAATACAACTTTAAACGTGTCGATTTTGTAGCCGAACCGGGAGAATTTTCGGTGCGCGGCGGAATTATTGATGTGTTTTCGTTTTCGAATGACAATCCGTATCGTATCGAATTTTTTGGGAACGAAGTCGATTCTATCCGAACCTTTGATGTGGAAACGCAGCTTTCAGTAGAAAAACAGAAAAAAATTACCATCATTCCCAATGTGGAAAACAAGTTTCTGAAGGAAAACCGCGAAAGCTTTTTAGATTACATCAGTAAAGAAACGATTCTTTTCATTCAGAATACCGATTTACTGCTGAACCAACTCGACAAACTCTTCGGGAAAGCGACTGAAGCCTTTGAAAAACTATCGAAAGACATTCAGCATGCCAATCCGGAAACGATGTTTCTCAACCAGCAATCCTTTGTGAAAAAAGCACTGGATTTTACTTTGGTCGAATTGGCTAATAAACCGATTTTCAGAACCACTAAAACTTTTGAATTTCACATACAGCCGCAGCCGTCGTTCAACAAACAGTTCGATTTGTTGCTGAACAACCTAAGCGACAATCATTTTAACGGCATCAAAAACTATTTGTACTGTTCCAATGATGGGCAGGCGAAACGTTTCCATGATATTTTTGAAAGTCTGGACGAAGCCAATCACGAAGACATCCGAAAACATTATCACACGGTTGTTTTTCCTTTGTTTCAGGGTTTTATCGATGAGGAAAATCAAATTGCGTGTTATACAGACCATCAAATTTTTGAGCGTTATCATAAGTTCAACCTGAAAAACGGTTATTCGAAGAAACAGACTATTACGCTGAAAGAACTCAATACCCTTTCTGTTGGCGATTATGTAACACACATCGACCATGGTATCGGGAAATTCGGCGGTTTACAGAAAATTCAGGTGGAAGGCAAAACACAGGAAGCCATCAAATTGGTCTATGCCGACAACGACATTGTGTATGTGAGCATTCACTCGCTGCACAAAATATCGAAGTATAACGGTAAAGACGGTGCGCCTCCAAAAATATACAAATTAGGCTCTTCGGCTTGGAAAACCTTAAAACAAAAGACCAAAGCCCGTGTAAAACATATTGCATTCAACCTGATTCAGTTGTATGCAAAGCGTCGACTAGAAAAAGGATTTGCCTGCCATCCGGACAGTTATTTGCAAGCGGAATTGGAATCGTCTTTCATTTACGAAGACACGCCCGACCAGTTAAAAGCCACCCAAGACGTCAAAGCCGACATGGAAAACGACCGCCCAATGGACCGTTTGGTGTGTGGTGACGTAGGTTTTGGGAAAACGGAAGTGGCCATTCGTGCTGCTTTTAAAGCTGTAGACAATGGTAAACAAGTTGCGATTTTGGTACCGACGACGATTTTAGCGTTTCAGCATTACAAAACCTTCCGCGAACGCTTGAAAGACATGCCGGTGAATGTGAATTATGTAAACCGATTCCGAACTGCTAAACAAAAAGGCGAAATCTTAAAAGATTTGGAAGCCGGAAAACTGGATATCATCATCGGAACGCACCAATTGGTGAATAAAAATGTAGTTTTTAAAGATTTAGGGTTACTGATTGTAGACGAAGAGCAGAAGTTCGGCGTGAACGTAAAAGACAAACTGAAAACCATTGCGCAAAACGTCGATACCCTGACTTTAACAGCAACTCCTATTCCGAGAACCTTACAATTTTCTTTGATGGCAGCTCGCGATTTGTCAGTAATTACAACGCCTCCACCGAATCGTTATCCCATCGATACGCAAGTGGTTGGCTTTAACGAAGAAGTGATTCGTGATGCGATTTCGTATGAGATTGAACGCGGCGGTCAGGTGTATTTCATCAACAACCGCATTGAAAACATTAAGGAAATTGCCGGAATGATTCAGCGTTTGGTACCCGGTGCAAAAGTAGGTGTCGGTCATGGTCAGATGGACGGAAAAAAACTGGAAGAACTGATGTTGGCTTTTATGGATGGTGAATTCGACGTTTTAGTAGCCACCACAATCATCGAAAGTGGTTTGGATGTCCCGAATGCGAATACGATTTTCATCAACAACGCCAACAATTTCGGGTTGTCGGATTTACACCAGATGCGTGGTCGTGTGGGCCGAAGCAATAAAAAAGCGTTCTGTTATTTTATCTGTCCACCATATTCTGCGATGACGGATGAAGCCAGAAAACGTATACAGGCGTTGGAACAGTTCAGCGAATTAGGAAGTGGCTTTAATATTGCCATGAAGGACTTGGAAATTCGTGGTGCCGGAGATTTATTAGGTGGCGAACAAAGCGGTTTCATCAACGAAATCGGGTTTGAAACCTATCAGAAAATCATGAACGAAGCCATCGAAGAACTGAAAGAAAACGAATTCAAGGATTTGTATCCGGAAGACAATGATATCGAAACCAAAGAATACGTTAAAGATTTACAAATTGACACCGATTTCGAATTACTCTTCCCGGACGAATACATCAACAATATTTCGGAACGTCTGAACTTATACAATGAATTGAGTTTAATCAAAACCGAAGAAGCCTTAGACCAATACGAACAAAAACTAATTGACCGTTTCGGAGCATTACCTAAACCAGCAGTAGCTTTATTGAACAGTATCCGTATCAAATGGAAAGCGACGCAACTTGGGATTGAAAAATTAGTTTTGAAACAAGGAAAAATGGTGGGTTATTTTGTTTCGGATCAGCAATCGGATTACTATCAATCAGGTAAATTCATGAAGGTATTGCAGTTTGTCCAGCAAAACGGCAATCTCTGCAAAATGAAGGAGAAAGAAACCAAAAACGGTTTGCGTTTATTACTCACTTTTGAAAATGTAAAATCGATAAAACGCGCCTTAGAACTAATCGAAATGATGTAAAAAATTAAAACCTCCCGTCGCAAGAAAGGAGGTTTTTGAATAATAACACACTAAGCTTACTGAAAAGCTTTGTCAGTGCAAAAGTGATTTATAATTCTGTCAGAAAGGTTATCTAAACTTTATTTGATTGTTACCAAGTTTACCGAATTGTTATTTTCGAAGGTACGCATTCAAAAGAAAAGTGGTTGAAGCATCATGACTCCCAACTGTATTGTTGTCAATTTCCTTTAAAATGGTGTTGGCCAACTGTTTTCCGTATTCCACTCCAAATTGATCGTAACTGAAAATATTCCAGATAATACCTTGTACAAAAATCTTATGCTCGTACATGGCAATTAAAGAACCTAACGATTTAGGCGTCAGTTTATCAATCAGTAAAGTGTTTGTCGGCTTGTTGCCTTCAAAGGTCTTAAACGGCGTTAAAAAGACATTGTTTTCGCCTTCAGCTGCAACTTGCGCTTCGGTTTTACCTAACAATAAGGCTTCGGTTTGAGCAAAGAAGTTTGCCATTAACTTATCGTGATGCTCTTTGTTGCCATGAAGTGACTCTTTGAAGCCAATAAAATCACACGGAATTAATTTCGTTCCTTGATGAATCAACTGAAAAAAAGCATGTTGTGAATTGCTTCCCGGCTCCCCCCAAATAATATTTCCGGTTTGATAGGTAACTCTTTTTCCATGACGATCGATGTGTTTCCCGTTGCTTTCCATAACTGCCTGTTGCAAATAAGGCGCTAACTTTTTCAAATATTGCGAATACGGAATAATCGCCTCGGTTCGGCTGTCGAAGAAATTGTTATACCAAACACTCAACAAAGCTAAAATTACTGGGATGTTTGTATCAAAAGAAGCCGACTGAAAGTGTTCGTCCATCGTATGAGCACCTTCCAATAGCTTCTCAAAATTAGCATAACCAACGGCTAAAGCGATGCTTAAACCTACTGAACTCCATAGTGAAAATCGTCCACCAACCCAATCCCACATTGGAAAAATATTGTTCGTATGAATGCCAAATTCAGTTACTTTTTCAAGGTTGGTGGAAACGGCCACAAAGTGGTTAGCTACATCTTCTTGAGTACCTGATTGCAAAAACCAGTTTTTAATCGTTGTCGCATTGGAAATAGTTTCCTGAGTGGTAAACGTTTTCGAAACAATTACGAACAGTGTCGTTTCCGGATTGAGTTTTTTAAGAATTTCCGTTACATGATCCCCGTCGATATTCGAAACAAAATGAACATTCAGGTGGTTTTTGTAAAACTGCAACGCTTCCACAGCCATATCTGGGCCTAAATCAGAACCACCAATACCAATGTTGACAACATCCGTAAAGGCTTTATCGGTATACCCTTTGCGAATACCTCCAATTACTTCTTCAGTAAAGGTTTTAATCTGGGACTGAACCGCTTTAATTTCGGGGATGACATTTTCCTGTCCGTTATTTCGAATTTCACTTTTTGACGAACGTAAGGCTGTATGAAGAACCGCTCTGTTTTCAGTAACGTTAATAGCATCTCCCGAAAAATAGCTTTGAATGGCTTTCTTCAACTGTGCTTCTTCCGCCAATTGCAAAAGCAGTTTTATAGTGGTTGAATTGATTCGGTTTTTGGAAAAATCCAATAAAAAATCATTCCATTGAATATGAAAATTTGCTGCACGCTGTGCATCTTCTGCAAAAAAATCCTGCATCGAACGATTTTGAATCTCCGAAAAATGCTCCTGTAGTTGTTTCCAACTCGGGGTCAAGGTTGGATTTACGTTCTCTAACGCCATTATTCACCAAATTTAGCTAATGATACACTGTCTAATTCTTTTTTTAATGGTGCCGTTTCTGCCATATATCTGGCTTTGTATTTCGGATCCATTGGCAGAGAATTGGGCAATTTCTGACGTAATGGATCGACCTGCACCCCGTTTTTCCAGAAACGGTAACAAACGTGTGGCCCTGTAGCTAAACCGGTACTTCCTACTTTTCCGATGACTTGTCCTTGCGAAACGTGTTGCCCGCGTCGAACCAGTATTCTGGACATGTGAAGGTATTGTGTTGTGTATGTAGAGTTGTGTCGTACTTTAACAAAATTACCATTTCCTCCGGTATAACCCGTTTGTTCTACGACGCCCGCAGCAGTTGTCATGATTGGGGTTCCGTGGGGTGCGGCATAATCGGTTCCGTTGTGGGCTTTCCAGATTTTCTGCACTGGATGGAAACGGCTTCGGGTATATCGGGATGTGATATTAATAAATTTTAAAGGTGCTTTCAGGAACATATTCTTCAACACTTTTCCTTCTTCATCGTAATAATCGACACGTTTGGAATTCACGTCCTGTTTGAACGGAAACGCATAAATTTTCTTGCCTTTGTATTCAAAATAAGAAGCTTCGATTCCGGCTACTCCTAAGTATTCTCCGCCTTCTAAATATTTTTCATTGATGGTTACGGCAAACTTATCGCCTTTATTGATTTTAAAGAAGTCGATGGACCAAGCATAAATTTTAGACAGTTCCGGAGCCAAAGCGGCCGAAACGCCTTCACGCGCTAAAGTAGCTGAAAGTGACCCATCAATGGCACCCGCTATCGTTCTTCGTTTGATAACGACCGGACGCTCTTTTTTATAAGCAACCGGAATAGAATCGCGCAAATCTACAACAAAGTAACTTGTTTTATCAGGCTGATACACAAATACTTTCAAGCCATTGGGCGCATTTTTCTCCTGGAGTAAAGTAAATGGTTTTCCGATACGGATATCGCGAACGTTGAAAGAATCTTTAACCGTCTGATTGATTTCATGAACTTTGGCAGCGTCAAAACCCTGCTCGCCTAAAATCTTACCAAAGCTGTCTCCGGATTGAATGGTATCGTGAATTACCTTGAAGTCGTTGAGTTTAAACCCAAACTCATACACGATTTTTTCTTTTGGTGCTTCCGGTTTTGCGGCTTTTTCTTTTTCTTCTTTAGTATTACAAGCAAATAGTATTAAGGATAATAATATGATTGCGGTGTATTTCAAGTCAGTTGGTTTTCTAATAGGTTATTGTTTTACTCGCCCCAGTGCGCTAATTCGTCCGTAGTCCAAAGTTCGGGAAAAAATATTCGTCTTTGGTACTTTGGCAGCATATATTTTTTCCAATCGCTGCCTCCGGTGGCTTCGTGATTTCCGGGAACGCTCTCAATGTATTTTTTGGCAGCGTTGTAATGTCCCATAACCCAGGTAATATTAACGGTTTTATCCAAATGGCGCATCGCGGCAACCAATTCAGGATTATTTTGATCGGCTTCCGGCAATTGCTTGAATTTCTGCCAAAGATTTGAAGTATTGTAGACTTCCATCTGACACAAAAATTCTTTCTTGTATTTGCGCTCAAATTCTTTTAACAAATACGACTTTTCTCCTGTTCTGTAATCTTTCCCTGCGGCCTGCCAATACATAAAATCCAAAGCATGCTCAAAAGAGGAATTTCTGTCAAAATCAGCTCGGTATCGTTGGTCGATTAAGTTAATCCAATCTGTGCAGGCGAACTCAATCATGCGGTATTGTGCACTTTGAAACCCGCTGGCCGGCGTTAAGGTATTGCGGAATTTCAGATATTGCTCTACTTCCATTCCATCACCCATAATATCAAAGGAAGTCGTCAGCATGTCAAAATAACGACTGATGCGCATCAAACGTTCAGAGAAAAATTTAGTGGAAAGGGCTTCGGCATGAGCTATCTGGTCTATTTCCCAGAGAATCATTTTGAACAACAATTCGTTCACCTGATGGTACATGATAAAAACCATTTCATCCGGAAGAGTCGTGCGCTGCGTCTGCAAACTCAATAAGGCATCGGTTTGAATATAATCCCAATACGTTATCGGCTTAGACCACAACAGGCCTTCTAAATGCGTTTCGGTTTTCTGATTGATAGCTTTGTATTTCTTTTCAATCTGCTTGATTTTATCGTGAACCTCAGGAGTAATTTCCATTTTAATTTTTAACTTTTACTTTAAAAGAATGTTTCAGTCCTTTGAAACCATCCAAGTCAGCTTTAAGCGAACCTACAGCTAAACTTGCTTTGATGCGAAGCGGTACTTTATTCTCGTCATCGGAAATCCAAACCGTTAAACTTTCTTCTTCTTTGAACACACGACCCGATTGTACATATGGTCTAAATACCATCGAAGAAACCGTTCCGAATTTCGTCTTAATATCTTCTTTTCCAAGATATTTCAACTTAAACTTGTAAATCTCATCGTCGAAAAACATATCGATTACAATGGATTCCCCTTTTGTTAAACGGTCAATATTTGGATGATTTCGCAAATAATAAAACGAAGATACAATATCCTGAACATTTTCGGTAACAGAAAAGGTTTTTTCAGTTTTATTTTTATAATCTTTAACTAAAACCGTATTTTTTGTTTGATTAAAAAATCCTTCCTGATTTTTAGTGTAGCCACCTTCGTCAATTTTTCGGACAAACTGATAGGGCTGACCGTTATCTTTGTCAAAATAACTCTGATAATCGTCATCTACTTTGAAAAACAGCTTCGCCATACCCACGGTATATCCTTTACCTACAGCGTGATAGACTTTTTTATTGCTACGAACGGCTTCTTTTACTTCAAGGGTCGCATAACCGGCATTTACCAGTCCGTAATGAATTCTGAATTTGAAAAACTCTCCGGTTGTAAAGGCTGCATTTTGTTTTTTTGAAGCACTAAAAGAAGCTGCAAAAACTAATAAGCCCAAAAGCGACAACGATAGGATAATCTTTTTCATTGGTTCTATTTTTTTTAGAATTTTACAGAAGTAATGCAATTTCCATTCCAAAATTAAAAAACAAAAAAACCCAGCCAAAAAAATGACTGAGTTTTTATGCTATTAACCAACCAAAAAACTATAAATTATGAAAAATTTACTTGCTCCAATGAGGGGTTATGACTTCCTCATTTTTGCGAGTGCAAATGTACGTTGAATTTTTATCGATTTACAACTAAAAATTCGACTTTAACACATTTTTAGCAAAATTTAGGTTTTTGAAAGGGTTGTTTTTGAAATATTCTCAATAAAAATAACTTTTTAAAGCGTTCCTCTCAGTTCTTGCTCTCTTTCAATAGATTCAAAAAGAGCTTTAAAGTTACCTGCTCCAAAACCACGTGCCCCCATTCTTTGAATAATTTCGAAGAAAAGCGTCGGACGGTCTTCAACCGGTTTGGTGAAAATCTGCAACAAATAGCCTTCTTCATCGGCATCAATCATAATACCCAATTTTTGCAATTCGTTGATGTCTTCTTTGAATTTCGACATATGATCTTTCAAACGCTCCGGAATCGCATCGTAATATGCTTGTGGCGGCGTACTCAAGAACTCAATGCCGCGAGCTTTCATTTCCGCTACTGTTTTAATGATATCATCCGTTGCAATGGCAATATGCTGTACACCTTCATCCTCATAGAAATCTAAATATTCTTCAATCTGAGAACGTTTTTTCCCGTTTGCCGGTTCGTTGATTGGGAATTTGATACGACCATTACCGTTTGACATTACTTTCGACATCAATGCGGAATATTCCGTTGTAATCTGTTTGTCGTCGAACGAAAGGAAGTTCACAAAGCCCATCACGTCTTCAAACCATTTTACGGCTTCGTTCATTCGGTTCCAACCGGTATTCCCAACCATGTGATCAATGTATTTTAAGCCAACCGGTTCTGGATTGTAATCCGATTTCCACTCGCTGTACCCTGGCAAAAAGATCCCGTTGTAGTTTTTACGTTCTACGAAAATGAAAACAGTTTCGCCGTAAGCACCATAGATTCCGGCACGAACCACTTCTCCGTTTTCATCTTTTTCAACTACTGGTTCAAAATAAGGCTTTGCACCGCGTTTTGTGGTTTCTGCGAATGAATGACGCGCATCTTCTACCCAAAGGGCGATTACTTTAACACCATCGCCGTGTTTTTTAACGTGCTCTCCGATTGGTGAATTACTGTTCAAAGCCGTTGTTAAAACCAAACGAATTTTATCCTGCTTCAACACATACGAAGCGCGGTCTTTTACTCCGGTTTCTAATCCAGCATAAGCTAACGACTGAAATCCGAAAGCGGTTTTGTAAAAATGAGCTGCCTGTTTGGCGTTCCCTACGTAAAATTCTACGTAATCGGTTCCCATTAAAGGAAGGAAGTCTTGTGCGCCTTCAAATATTTTTTCTAATCCGTATTCTACTGATTTTATTTCTTGTGACATGATGTATACTATTTTAGTTGAGCAAATACGATTGCTCGAAAGTTGTGTTTATTGAATTAATCTAACCAGGATTGGTAATACTGCTCGTCGGCAATTTTCATCGCATCTTCCGTAACCATTAACGGTTTGAAAGTATCTACCATTACGGCCAATTCCTGAGTTTTAGTTTTTCCGATACTTCTTTCTGTGGCTCCCGGGTGCGGTCCGTGTGGAATTCCTGCCGGATGCAACGAAATATGTCCTGCTTCGATATCGTTTCGGCTCATGAAATCACCGTCTACATAATACAACACCTCATCGGAATCGATATTACTGTGATTGTATGGCGCCGGTATCGACTGCGGATGATAATCGTACAAACGCGGTACGAACGAACACACTACAAACGCATCGGTTTCAAAGGTTTGGTGCACCGGAGGCGGCTGGTGAATTCTACCGGTTATCGGCTCGAAATCATGAATAGACAAAGCATACGGGTAATTGAATCCGTCATACCCAATCACATCAAAAGGATGCGAAGCATAGACCATTTCAAAAATTTCGTCTTTCTTTTTTACTTTGATGATGAATTCTCCCGATTCGTTGTAGGTTTCCAATTCTTCCGGACGACGGATATCGCGTTCACAAAACGGAGAATGTTCCAACAATTGTCCGAACCAGTTACGGTAACGTTTCGGTGTATAAATCGGACGACGGGATTCTACGATAAACAGACGATTGTCGTCGGTATCGAAATCAATTTTATAAATCATTCCACGTGGAATAATTAAGTAATCGCCGTATTTGAAGTCCAGATTACCCAGCATCGTGCGCAGTTTTCCGGTTCCTCTGTGGATGAAAATCATTTCATCGGCATCGGTATTCTTATAAAAATAATCGCGTGTGGATTCTTTTGGTGCGGCTAAGATAATCGTACAATCGCTGTTGGTTAAAACCGGTTTACGACTTTCCAAATAATCATTAACCTGCGGCACTTGAAAACCTCGCAAACGATACGACTGAATGTTATTCGCCTTTGCAATTTTTGGAGCGACACTGTACTGCTTGCGAATTTCCTTTACTTGGGTTGGTCGCTGCTCGTGGTACATATTGGTTGACATTCCATCAAAACCGATGGTTCCAAACAACTGCTCGTAGTATAAGTCTCCGTTTTCCTTACGGAACTGAATGTGTCTTTTATGCGGGATTTTCCCTAATTTATGATAAAATGGCATTTTTTATTTGTTTAAAGTTTGACTTTGTTTCTAAAACTACTCATACCAAATAAAAAAGCACTCACTCAGGATTTCTCTTGATGAGGAATTTTAGATGTGCCAATAAACCACTCCATGGTGTATTCATAACACTACAAATATCGGAATTTTTATCGAAATGCATTATAGAAAAAAACCCAAAAAGCAACTGGTTTGTTAAACTTCTTGGGTCTCAATATGGTTGTTATTCGTTGTTTAGCTTACTGTTGCGCTTACCATACATGAAGTAAATTGCAACTCCAATAGCCATCCATAATATCAATCGAATCCAGCTTTCATACGGCAATGAATACATCAAGTACAAACAAACTAAGATTCCGGCTATCGGTACAAAAGGTACCAAAGGTGTTTTGAATGATCTTGGCGCATCCGGCATTTTCTTACGCATTACCATCACTCCGATACAAACTAATACGAAGGCCAATAAGGTTCCGATACTTACCATGTGTCCTAAATCGCTAACCGGTACAAATCCGGCGAACAAACTCACAAACACCATGAAGAACAAGTTAGTTTTCCACGGTGTGCGGAATTTTTCGTGGATTTCACCAAAGAAACCTGGTAACAAACCGTCTTTACTCATCGTGTAGAACACACGACTTTGTCCCATCAACATTACTAAAATTACCGAAGTATAACCTGCTAAAATTGCTACAATTAAACCGGTTTGTAAAAAAGTATATGGTGTTTTAGCAAAGGCTGTAGCTGCTGGTTTTGCATCACCTGCAAATTCATGATACGGAACTAATCCCGTCATAACGTGTGCAAACAATACGTATAAAATAGTACAGATTACCAATGAACCTAAAATTCCGATTGGCATTCCTTTTTGTGGATTTTTTGCTTCCTGAGCTGCAGTAGATACCGCATCAAAACCAATAAAAGCAAAGAAAACCGTAGCCGCTCCTGCAGCAATTCCGGACATACCAAATTGACCTTTTACTCCAGTATTTGCAGGATTATATGGATCATAGTTTGCCGAATCGATATAACTCCATCCTAAAACGATGAATAAAATTACCACACAAACTTTCAAAACCACTAAGAAATTATTCATCGAAGCCGATTCTTTGGTTCCGCGAATCAACAGTAATGACAACAAGACTACGATGAAAATCGCCGGCAAGTTGATGATTCCGCCTTCAATTACGGTTCCGTCGCTTAGTTTTAAGGTTTCCCATGGCGAACAGATTAAATTGTTGGGCAGATGTATTCCGAATTTATTGAGGAATTCTAAGAAATAACGGGACCAACTTACTCCAACAGTAGCAGCTCCAAGCGCATATTCCAATACCAAATCCCAACCAATAATCCATGCCATAAACTCTCCCATGGTCGCATAAGAATAGGTATACGCACTACCTGCAACCGGAATCATGGAGGCAAATTCAGCATAACACAATCCGGCAAAAGCACAACCTACCGCCGCCAAAACAAACGATAAAGTTACCGCTGGCCCGGCATGTTCAGCAGCTGCAATTCCCGTTAAGGAAAATAAGCCCGCACCGATAATTGCACCAATTCCCAAAGCAACTAAAGCTCGAGATGAAAGTGTTCGTTTTAATCCTTTTTCTGATTCTGACGCTTCTCCTAATAATTGGGTTAGCGATTTCGTTTTCCAAATAGACATATGTATAGTTTTGGTATTTTAATCCCCAAAAATAAGTTTTTTTGAAAAACATTCTCATAAAAATTACAGGAATTGAAAATAAATGCAGCCTTTTTAGCAATTTTTCAATTTTAAAACCAATATCCGACGCTAAACCAAGTGTGGTGATCGTGAGTTTCTGGCGACCAACTATGTTTAATTTCGATTGGACCGATTAAGGTTTCCATTCCATAACCGATGGCATAACCGGTGTATGATGCTTTTGGAATCCAATTATCGCCTTCAAAAATATTATTCCCAATGTTCGCAAAGTTGGCGGCTACATTGACATGGTTTTTTTTGTAAAACTCCCAATCCAAACCGACTTCTCCTTTCACATAACTGTCTCCGGAAAGACTTAAAAAATCGTAGCCGTAAAAATGTCTGAAATTGTTAATCATGCTGTACCCATAGCCACCAAGGACAAAATCGTGAAACGGAACCGTTCGCTCTCCAATAGAAAAACCACCTTCTGTTTGTAGTTTCAAACTGAACTTCTTCCAAAAGGTTTGTACAAATTCCGCATCGGCTTTGGCAATTGAAAAAGGTTCAAAATTTCCGGTATAATCGGTAGAATGAAGTATCGATTTAAAATCTCCGTAAAATTTAAATCCTTTTTTAGGGAAATACTTCTTATCCATAGAATCGAACTTCAAATATCCGTAAACCGAAAAATAGGAACTGTTTTCCAAAACCGGTGTCGTGTTTTGTAGCGTTTCAGACTCTAATCGCAAATACTTATGTTCAACTCCCGCACCTAAAAGAAAGCGCTGCGCAAAAATGGTTTGCGCGTACAATTGATTCGTCAGATCTGAAAATTCCATATTGATGGATTCGATGTTCAAATCCGTCAGAGTTACTCCGTCGGCAAAATCAGTTTTTATGTTTTTATTGAATTCACTATAACGGGAATTAAAGCCAAAACTCCAGTAAAATCCATTGTCGTAATAGTAATTGAAATTGTATCGGATGTTATCGCCCAAAATCAAATCGGCGGAAGCTACATCGTTTTTAAAAAACAATTTCTTTTGGGTTATATTCAGTAAAACGCCGCTTTTGAACAATTCATCATAATGAATTCCGAAACGCAAATAGCGGTTAATTGGGTTTTCTGTAAGATCCAAAACCAATTTGTCGGCTTCTCCTCTTTTCTCAAACGAATAGCCTATGGCGCTAAAATTTTGGGTAGAATTCAGATTGGCTAATCCTTCCGTTAATTTTTTATACGTGACTTTGGTATTCACTTTTAAGCGCATTCTTCCCAACACGTAAGCTCTAGTAAAATTGTTCAACGGATTTACAGAAACATCCGCAATGGCAATTGTATCCAATAGGGTTGTTGGAACAACCGTACGAACTTCTCTAGAACCATTGCCCAATTTGACCAATTCTTCATAAACCGCAAAAGCAGATTCTTCTCCTTTTTTAATAATTTCTTTTCCCTGATCGAATGAAATAACGGAATAACCCTTTATATCGGGTTTGATGTAAATATTGGTTTGCTCGCGCTTGGCATCCATCTTTTCAATCATGCTGAAATTGGTAATCTGCACCAAAACACCAGATGCGCCGCCTAAATTATCGCGATTTTTGAGCCCGTCCTGAACATCGACACCAATGATGATATCAGCACCCATTTTACGAACTTCTTCAATCGGATAGTTATTGGTTACGCCGCCATCAATCAATAAACGTCCGTCAATTTCAACCGGAGTGTATAACGACGGAAAAGCTCCACTGGCAATAATGGCTTGCGGTAAAATCCCTTTATTCAAGACAATCTCTTCACCAGTTTCAATATCGGTAGCAATACACACAAAAGGTATCGGCAACTGACTAAAATCGCGTTCGTAACGCACATGACTCAACAATCGGCTCAATAAATTATAGTTGTACAATCCTTTGGAAAGAGCCGTAGGAACACCGACTTTAAAATTTTTGAAAGGCAACGTAATCGCGTAAACCTCATCATTGCGTTTTTCAAAGAAACTTTTCGAAGTTCTCGGAATATAATCCTGAAGCAACGCATCGGAATCGACAGTACTGAAAATCGAATCCAACTGCTGTGCTGAATAGCCGGAAGCGTACAAACCGCCAACAATCGCTCCCATACTGGTTCCACCGATATAATCGACTTTGACTCCGGCTTCTTCCAATACTTTTAAAACTCCGATATGCGCCAACCCTTTCGCACCACCACCGCTTAAAACCACACCGATTTTAGGCTTTTTGGTCTCTTGGGCAATGGCAGAAAAAACTACGCTAAAAAATACAATCAGCAGAAAAAGCTTCTTCATTTTATGGTTTAGGATTGGTTTCCTTGTAAAATTCGACAATTTTTTTGGCTTTTGAAAGTCCTACGACGTCAGAAATTTCTTTTTCGGTCGCTTTTGATAATCTTTTAACGGATTTGAAATGTTTGATTAACGCTATCATCGTCTTTTCGCCAATGCCCGGAATCATTTCTATCGAAGTCTGTATCGCTGCTTTACTGCGTTTGTCCCGATGAAATGTAATTCCGAAACGGTGTGCTTCGTTGCGCAAATGCTGAATGGTTTTCAAGGTTTCGGATTTTTTATCCAAATACAACGGTACCGAATCTCCAGGATAATAAATCTCTTCCAAACGCTTGGCAATACCGATAATGGCGATTTTTCCGCGCAAACCTAAATCGTCTAAACTTTTTAAAGCCGAAGATAACTGCCCTTTTCCACCGTCAATAATAATCAATTGTGGCAACGGTTCGTTTTCGTCAAGTAAACGCTTATAACGTCGGTACACGACTTCTTCCATAGAAGCAAAATCATTCGGTCCTTCTACGGTTTTGATGTTAAAATGACGGTAATCTTTCTTACTCGGTTTGCCGTCTTTAAACACCACACAAGCAGCAACCGGATTGGTTCCCTGAATATTCGAGTTGTCAAAACATTCGATATGCCGCGGTTCGACAGACAAACGCAAATCTTTTTGCATCTGCGCCATAATTCTGTTGGTATGCCTGTCGGGGTCGACAATTTTTATTTGTTTCAACTGATCCAGACGGTAATATTTCGCGTTGCGTTCCGACAAATCGAGAATTTGTTTTTTATCGCCTAATTTAGGAACGGTCACTTTTATTTTGTCGCCGAAATCGAGTTCAAACGGCAGGATAATTTCTTTGGAATTCAGATGGAAACGCTCACGAAGCTCTACAACTGCCAGCTCTAACAATTCTTCGTTGGTTTCTTCTAGTTTCTTTTTGAGTTCCATCGTATGCGAACGCACAATCGCGCCGTGGGAAATCTGCAGGAAATTGACATACGCCATACTTTCATCAGATACGATTGAAAACACATCAATGTTGGAAATCTTCGGATTCAGAATAGTCGATTTCGCCTGATAGTTTTCTAAAACCTCGATTTTTTCTTTGATTTTCTGGGCTTCTTCGAACTTCATGTCTAGCGCCAAATCGGTCATCAACTTCTTAAACTCTTTCAAGCTTTCTTTGAAATTTCCCTTCAGAATTTCCCGAATCGCCTGCACTTGCTTTTCATAATTGGTAATCGATTCATGCCCTTCACACGGTCCTTTGCAATTGCCGATATGATACTCCAGACACACTTTGAATTTCCCGCTGTCGATATTCGCCTTACTCAAATCGTAATTGCAGGTTCTTAGCGGATACAGTTCTTTGACCAAATCCAGAATCGTATGCACCGTTTTAAAATTGGTATACGGCCCAAAATAATCCGAACCGTCTTTAATCATTTTTCGGGTGGAAAAAATTCGTGGAAAACGCTCGTTTTTGATGCAAATCCAAGGATAGGTTTTATCGTCACGCAGTAACACATTGTACCGTGGCTGCAAGGTTTTTATCAGATTGTTTTCCAACAACAAGGCATCGGTTTCAGTGGGAACAACAATGTGTTTAATTGCTACAATTTTACGAACCAAAACATTCGTCTTGGCATTGTCATGCACTTTATTGAAATAAGACGAAACGCGTTTTTTAAGATTTTTAGCCTTTCCGACATACAGAATTTTACCGTCTTTATCGTAATACTGATACACACCCGGATTATCGGGCAAGGTTTGGATTTGGAGTTCTAAAGCGGAAAGTGACATTGTCTGGATTGAATTCGTATCTAGTTTCAAAGTTACAAATTCCTAACACGAAAACACATTCAACTG
This sequence comes from Flavobacterium sp., assembly GCF_032153895.1. GTDB lineage: Bacteria > Bacteroidota > Bacteroidia > Flavobacteriales > Flavobacteriaceae > Flavobacterium. Next base: position 65,008 of record NZ_JALDYN010000005.1, on the reverse strand, counting down.
CTAATTCCTAACACATAATTTATAATTATTACTATTTTAGCGTTTTAACCGACTATGAACTACCGCAATAACATTCTGAAAATACTCAAAGAAGAAATTCTTCCCGGAGAAAGCAAAACCATCAACATGGAAATTGCCAAACTCCACACCATGACCAAACTGAAAATTCCGATAATTGTGGAACGTTCCAAACTTCCCGGACCAACGGTTTTATTATCGGCAGGATTGCATGGCGACGAAATTAATGGGATTGAAATTGTTCGGCAGCTCATTGTGCAGAAAATCAACAAACCGAAAACCGGTACGATTATTTGTATTCCGATTATCAACGTATTCGGTTTCGTAAACCAAACTAGAGAATTTCCCGATGGTCGCGACTTGAACCGGGTCTTTCCCGGAAGCAAAACCGGGTCGTTAGCCAGTCGTTTTGCGTATTATCTGCTGAAAGAAATCATGCCGCACGTAGATTATGCGATTGATTTTCATGCCGGTGGTGCCGCGCGTTTTAATGCCGCTCAAATTCGGATTGCACCGGGAAATAATGAATTACGAGATTTGGCTTCGGTTTTCAATGCACCGTTTACGTTGTATTCCAACAATATTAGTGGTTCCTTCCGAAATTCCTGTGACAAATTAGGGGTAAAAATGTTGTTGTTTGAAGGAGGAAAGTCGATTGATATCAATCAGGAAATTACTGAACAAGGTATTGAAGGAGCGAAAAGAGTTTTGGAACATTTAAACATGCTTAACAACAGAAAAAAAGCCGTTCCTTCCGAAAAGGAAAGCATTTACATTGAAAAATCGGCTTGGATTCGCGCGCGTTACTCCGGAATGTTTCACGGTTTTACAAAAATTGGTAGTTTTGTCGAAAAAGGACAATTGCTCGCCACCATTTCCGATCCGTATGGCAAAATCGAACATAAGATGAAAGCGCCCAATTCAGGCTACATCATTAACGTGAACGAAGCGCCGATTGTGTATCAGGGCGATGCGATTTACCATATTTCCACCGAACTTGAACATGACTAAGAAAGAACTCCGCATAAAGTATAAAAACGAACGTAAAAAACTGTCGTTTGACGAAATTCAGTTCAACAGTTTGGAGATTGCCAACCTGTGCTTAGGACTTCCCATTTGGGAGAAAACCTATTTCCATTTGTTTTTACCAATTGAAGAACAACGCGAAATCAACACGGAATACATTCTCCAGATTTTAGCCGGTCGCGACAAAGAAATCGTGATTGCCAAAGCGGATTTTGAAAGCCGAAAAATGACGCATTTCCTACTGACGGACAACACCAAAATCAAGAAAAACGACTATGGCATTCCCGAACCGGTTGATGGTTTGGAAGTTCCAGTCTCTAAAATTGACGTGGTTTTTGTTCCTTTATTAGCTTTTGACCAAAAAGGACATCGCGTAGGTTACGGAAAAGGTTTTTACGATCTTTTTTTAGCAGAATGCAAGCCTGATGTGATAAAAATTGGGCTTTCCTATTTTAATCCTGAAGCGGTGATTTCAGACATAGATGGTCATGACATAAAACTTGATTTTTGTATAACTCCTGATGGGATTTACGAATTTAATGTATCTTAGTGTATCCAAAATCAAAAACTATGAGAAACCCTAAATCATACAAATTTGCCTTGAGCATTTTATTTATTGCGTCTGTATTGTCTGCAAGCAGTTGTAAATCAAGAAGCGGTAGCGTAGGTGTTGGCGTAGGCGGCTCTACTAGTAAAACATCGACAACTTCTTCTAAAAAACTGCCACCAGGACAAGCGAAAAAAATATACGGAGGGAAAAGCGCTAAAAAATACGCTCCGGGACAAAACAAATAAAAAAAGACCTCAAAATGAGGTCTTCTCTTTTATAAACTTATTTGCTATTTGCAAAGGCTTTTTTGTTAAAGACAATTAGGATTCCCACTCCGGTAGAAATCGCCACATCGGCTACGTTAAAAATCGCATTGAAAAACGTAAAACGTTCTCCACCCCAGATTGGAAACCAAGAAGGAAACTGCCCATCTTCAATAATCGGAAAATAGAACATGTCTACTACTTTTCCGTGAAACCATTGGCCGTAAGGTTCATTACTGAATAAAGTGGCTACTTGTCCGTAACTGTCGTTAAAAATTCTTCCGTAGAAAACCGAATCTAAAATATTGCCCACCGCACCGGCTAAAATCAAAGCCACGGCAACAATCAGGTAATTGGAGGAATGTTTTTTCACCGCATCCCACAACCAATACGCAATTCCGCCAACCGCTACAATTCGGAAGCTGGTCAATAGTAATTTTCCGAAAGCTCCAGGAATTTCAGCACCCCAAGCCATTCCAGAATTTTCAATAAAATGAATGCGGAACCAATTGAACACATAGACTTCTTCGTCCAATTCAAAATTGGTTTTGATGTATATTTTTGAAATCTGATCGACAATCAGAATCAGAATGACCAATAAATAGGCTTTCTTTAACGACATTACTATGAATTTGAGAACAAAAGTAAACTATTTACCCAAAATAAAAAACGCCCCAAATGGAGCGTTTAGTAAAATTTTGAAAAGATTAACGTTGCAGGTTCTTCGCTTCGATGCTCATTGTGGCATGCGGAACCAGTTTCAGTCTTTCTTTATTGATTAATTTTCCAGTCACTTTACAAATTCCGTACGTTTTGTTTTCAATGCGGATTAACGCATTTTTCAAATCACGGATGAATTTTTCCTGACGAATGGCAAGCTGCGAATTGGCTTCTTTACTCATAGTTTCGCTTCCTTCTTCGAAAGCTTTGAACGTTGGCGACGTATCGTCGGTTCCGTTGTTCAAGTCGTTCAGGTAAGCACTTTTTATCAAGTCCAAATCATTCTTCGCTTTTTCCAGTTTCTTCTGAATCAATTCTTTGAATTCCGCTAAATCCGCGTCGGAATATCTTATTTGTTCATCCACCATAATTTCTTCATTTTGAAATTAATATTCTTGTTTTTAGGTCATCAAACTCAATTTCCGTACCATTTTCGATACGGTCTGTAAAAACAAGCTCTTCCGTTAGGGTTTCCGATTTAATGTATGCTTCGTTATCGTTTACGGCTTCCTGAATGATACCGTCGTGTTGCATTGTCACTTTAATCTTGTCCGTTACTTCAAAACCTGAATCTTTGCGGATATTCTGAATTCGGTTGACCAACTCTCTGGCGATTCCTTCTTTGCGTAAGGCATCGTTTATTGTGATGTCGAGTGCCACTGTTATTCCGCCGGAATTGGCTACCAACCAACCTTCAATATCCTGTGAAGAAATCTCCACATCTTCAGTTGTTAAAGTAACACTATTTCCGGAAATAACAATACTTATTTCGCCCTCTCGCTCTAATTTATTTATCTGTTCCTGACCGAAGTTTTGTATCTCTTTGGAAATCAAGCCCATGTCTTTACCGAAGCGGGGTCCCAAAGTTTTAAAATTCGGTTTAATTTGTTTAACCAATACTCCTGAAGCGTCGTCTAACAACTCTACTTCTTTTACGTTTACCTCAGCTTTGATAAGGTCGGACACTGCTTCAATTTCAGCACGCTGAACTTCGTCAAGTACCGGAATCATTACCTTTTGCAGTGGTTGACGTACCTTAATCATCTCCTTTTTACGAAGTGATAAAACTAGTGACGAAACCGTTTGCGCCTTCAACATTTTGCTTTCCAGCGATTTATCAACAAAATTGTGAACAAATTGCGGGAATTTCGCCAAGTGAATACTTTCAAAACTTTCCTTATTTGTCGCGGCATTCAAGTCTTTATACAAGCGATCCATGAAGAACGGAGCAATCGGTGCCGATAATTTCGCAACCGTTTCTAAACACGTATACAACGTCTGATAGGCCGCAATCTTGTCCGTTCCGTACTCGCCTTTCCAGAATCTGCGACGGCACAAACGCACGTACCAGTTACTCAAATTCTCCTGTACAAAATCGGAAATGGCTCTGGCTGCTTTGGTCGGTTCATATTCTGCATAAGCTTCATCAACGGTTTGAATTAAGGTATGTAATTCCGATAAAATCCAACGGTCGATTTCCGGTCTTTCGTTAAGCGGCACTTCGGCTTCACTGTATGTAAATCCGTCAATGTTGGCATATAACGCAAAGAACGAATAGGTATTATATAAAGTTCCGAAGAATTTACGACGAACTTCTGCCACACCTTCGATGTCAAATTTCAAGTTGTCCCAAGGATTCGCATTGGCAATCATGTACCAACGCGTCGCATCCGGACCGTATTCTTTTAAGGTTTCGAACGGATCTACTGCATTTCCTAGACGTTTGGACATTTTCTGTCCATTTTTGTCTAGCACCAAACCATTGGAAACTACGTTTTTATACGCCACTTGGTCGAAAACTAAAGTTCCGATAGCGTGCAACGTATAGAACCAACCGCGAGTCTGGTCTACTCCTTCTGCGATGAAGTCCGCAGGGAACGATTTATGACCATCAATCAAGTCTTTATTTTCAAACGGATAGTGCCATTGTGCATAAGGCATCGCTCCTGAATCAAACCAAACATCGATCAAATCTGTCTCACGTTTCATTGGTTTTCCTGAAGCCGATACTAAAACGATGTTATCAACTACATTTTTGTGTAAATCCACTAAATCATAGTTCGACTCGTCCATGTTGCCGATTACGAAACCTTTGAACGGATTTTCGGTCATGAAACCAGCGGTAATCGCATTTTCAATTTCGTTGTACAATTCTTCCACCGAACCGATACAAACCGTTTCAGTTCCTTCATCGTTTCTCCATAATGGCAACGGAATTCCCCAATAACGCGAACGCGATAAATTCCAGTCGTTGGCATTTTTCAGCCAATTTCCGAAACGACCTTCTCCGGTTGCTTTTGGCTTCCAGTTGATAGTTTCGTTCAAATCGAACATGCGGTCTTTTACTTCCGTCACCTTGATGAACCAAGAATCTAACGGGTAGTATAAAATCGGCTTGTCGGTTCTCCAGCAATGTGGATAACTGTGGACATATTTCTCAACCTTAAAGGCTTTGTTTTCTTCTTTTAATAAAATCGCGATTTCAACGTCTACTGATTTCTCCGGCGCTTCACCGTCGTTGTAGTATTCGTTTTTCACGTATTTGCCTCCGAAATCACCTAATTGTGCAACGAATTTTCCTTGTAAATCCACTAAAGGAACAGGATTTCCGTTTTCGTCCAACACTAACATTGGCGGAACTTCTGGCGTAGCTTCTTTGGCTACTTTAGCATCATCAGCTCCGAAAGTTGGTGCAGTGTGCACGATACCGGTTCCATCTTCCGTAGTAACGAAATCTCCTGAAATTACTCGGAAAGCATTTTCTGGCGTTTGGTACGGTAAAGCCCAAGGCAATAATTGTTCATATTTAATTCCTACTAAATCGGCTCCTTTTGCTTCGGTTAGGACTTGGTATGGAATCTTTTTATCATCAGATTTGTAATTCGTAAAATCATCTTCCGATTCAGCTACAAAATATTTTCCGACAAATTGTTTTCCAACTAACGGTTTAGCAAGAATCACATTGATTGGCTCGAAAGTATACTGATTGAAGGTTTTTACTAAAGCATAATCGATTTTTGGTCCGACCGTTAAAGCGGTATTAGAAGGCAACGTCCAAGGCGTAGTCGTCCAAGCTAAAAAATGAATTGTTCCAAAACCTTGTAAAAAGCTCGGCAATGTTTCTTCTTTGGCTTTAAACTGTGCTACAATCGTCGTATCAGTAACATCTCGGTACGAACCTGGCTGATTCACTTCGTGCGACGACAAACCCGTTCCTGCTTTTGGCGAATACGGCTGAATCGTGTAACCTTTGTATAGCAAATCTTTGTTGTAAATCTGTTTCAACAACCACCAAACCGATTCCATGTATTTGGATTTGTAGGTTACATACGGATCTTCCATATCTACCCAATAGCCCATTTTTTCGGTTAGGTCGTTCCACACGTCGGTGTAGCGCATAACGGTTCTTTTACACGCTTCGTTGTATTCGGTCACGGAAATTTTGGTTCCGATATCTTCTTTGGTGATGCCTAATTCTTTTTCGGTGCCTAATTCTACAGGTAATCCATGAGTATCCCAACCTGCTTTACGCTTAACTTGGAATCCTTTTTGAGTTTTGTAACGACAAAAAATATCTTTAATCGCACGCGCCATCACGTGGTGAATACCCGGTAAACCGTTAGCAGAAGGTGGCCCTTCAAAAAACACATACGGAGTCGCGCCCTCACGGGACGTTACGGATTGTTCAAAGACATTGTTTTTTTTCCAGAAATCAAGCACTTCAGAAGCCACGGTTGGCAAATCAAGTCCTTTGTATTCAGTGAATTTCATACTCATTTTGTCGTTTTCTAAAATCAATGCGCGAAAGTACGGAATTTTGCGTAATTCTACGTTAATACTATGACAAAATACGCACAAACACAATGTTTTAGTAAAATGCTATGCTGCTACGAAAAAGTGAACTTCTAATTGATTATCAGTTTTTTAGATTGAATTCTTCCGCCAGATGCTTCGACTTTAACCAAATACACGCCTGCAGTAAGATTTTCCACCGAAACCGTTTGGTTTAACGTCGGTTTAGAAATGGTTTTCACAACTCTTCCGTTCATATCCAACACCTTTAAACTTAAAAGCGATTGACTGCTGGTTGGTACACTAATGGTAAAATTGCTTTTTGTCTGGTTCGGAAACAATGTAAAAGCATCCGAAAAACCCACTTCTGAAACCGGCAACGTAGTCCCTGTAAATTGTACTTTCATGATGATTCCCGGATTGGCAATCGCGATGGAATTGTTGTTAGAAGGCCCGGAAGTATTCCCGCTGCTGTCCGTAATGATGTAAAACGTTATTCCATCCGGCGCAATAGCAATGTCGCGGTAGCGGTTTTGGGTGTACCACAATTCTTCAAAATCGTCGTTGGTTCCGTCAGGTTCTGGATTGGAAATTGGTAAAATCGAGTTTCCGTCAGTAGCCAAACTCGCTCGATAGATTCTTCCTCGTTTCAAGGTTGTACTCATCACCGAAGTACCCCAGCCCGGGATTAAGTTATGCTCATAAATTCGCATGCCGGAAGGCGCAACCGTTGGCCAACATACAAAACCACAACCGGATTGGAAATCGTAACTATTATCCACCGTTCCCCAAGTAGCGATTGGTGGCGAAAAATTCGAAGGAACGGCCCAACTGGATTCTAATGCCGGTGTAACGCTAGCCGGGCAATTGTGATCGGAAAAACTTCCGGAATTACAAGGAGATGCTGTTGACCAATTGCAATACGAATACGCCATATTATCATTATAGCCTGCAATATGTGGCCATCCATAATTTTTTCCACTTTCAATTACATTTAGCTCGTCATCGGATTTCGGACCGTGTTCCGAAGCGTATAATTTTCCGTTACTGCTAAAAACCAAACCTTGTGCATTGCGGTGTCCGTAAGAATACACATGACTGATCACGCCATTTAACGAAGGATTGTCAGCGGGAACCGAACCATCTAAATTAATCCGAAGAATTTTTCCCTGATAATTGGTGTAATCGGAGGCAGAAGTTGGCAAATATTGTGCTTTGATTTCGGCACAGGCGTTGGCAAACTGGTTGTTCCCCTGATCGCCAACAGAATAATACAATTTCAAATCAGGACCAATAATCAACCTGCCGGAATTATGATCGTTGCTCGCCGGAATTCCTTGTAGCAAAGTGGTTTCGCTGCTTAACGTTCCGTTGTTTGCGGTAATAGAATAGTTGAATCTTGAAATTCGAAGTTTTCGGCCACTGCTGTTATACGTATAAGCCACATAGACGAAATCGTTTCCGACGCCTTGCCCCAATTGTGGATGCAGAATCATCCCCATTAGACCATCTTGTCCAGCCGTGGAATAGACTGATGCAATGTCTACCAATAAATCTTGAGCGCCGCTTGTGGGATTAAAACGGGAGATTTCACCGTTGGACCGTTCGGTGATCCAGAGATAATTGTCGGGGCCGTAAAGTATCGTATACGGATTGTTCAGTAAATTGTTCGGACCGACTTGGCTAATCGCCCAATCGTCGCTCGGGTTAGGATCTGTAAGCTGTGCAAAAGCACTCGTGGTAACCAACAACAAATAAAGTACTCTTTTCATCATACGCATTTGGATTTAAGGTTAATCAGAACAATAGCAATACATACAACTTGTATGGCAACAGAAGAACATCCCGATTTTAATCTACTGTTTTAGATGCAGATAAAACCGATTGTAACAAATATAACAAAAATTTCTTTCAGTACTTCGAGGGATTTGGGTCTTTTAAACCCCGGCAAATGAATGGTATAATAATCCAGTAGTGATTTCAGTAAAATGTTGCGTTCTGATTTGTTGAAAATCTTTTGCTCACTATCAAACTTCAACACAAGCAATTTTTTAAACAATTGAGTTTCCACATCAGAAAGACAACTCATCCCGTGAAACTGTGAAAAAACACCCTCGTTCAGTTCAAAAAAAGGCAATTCAACATCAGTAACATCGGGATAAAATCCTAAAAATTTGCTTGTTTCTAGCAGCAAAATTAAATGGAAATTAGCCACTTCTTCATGCGTATCGAGCCAAAGCAAAGCCGTTTCCAAAAAAGTGAACAATTCCTGATTTTTCTCTTCTTCCTTAATACTGTGATGCAAGACTTCGGATAAGAAAATAACAATCGTGCTTTTTACAACATCTTGACTGATGGAATGATACGGAAACGCCAGCCGAATTTCCTTAAAATACTCCAACGTTCCTTTGTTTTTGTTGTTGGCTTCTATTTCTAAAATTGACAAAGGTTGGAAATACGCAATTTTCTGATTGGATTTTCTAGAGGAAAAAGCACTCGGTACAAAATAGGATTTGAGTCCGTCGGATTTGGTAAAACACTTCACTATCAGTGATTTTTCCTGATATTTCAGCGCACTTAAAACAATCGCTTTGGTCTTAACGAGCATTAGCGAACTACCATTACTTTTTTAACGGCAGTTTCGGTTCCGTCTTCCGAAGCGATGAAAATCATGTAAACGCCTGATGCCACTTTATGTTTTCCAAAAGCGCGCGTATCCCATTCGATGGTTCCGCCTTCTGAAGTGGTTTCGTAAACCAAATTTCCTTCGATATCGGTAATCTTGATGTTGGCATCGGAAATCAGTCCACTAATTTTTACGGTTCCATTATAACCCGGACGAACTGGATTTGGATAAACGTAAACATTAGCCAAGTCGTCAGCCGGCTTGGTTGCTACACCTTTAAAGGAAACCATTCCTTTATCAGTCGCAAAGAAAACTTCACCGGTAACTTCGTCAATTTCGATATCATTGATGTTGTTACTTGGTAACGGAGAGTTTTCCATCGTAAAATGGTAAATGGTTTCCTGCCCGTTTGGCGAAAGTAAAAAGGCTCCCGCTTCGGCTATGGCAACCCACTTGCGATTGGAACCATCTACGGCAATATCCCAGATACTTTGCTGATAAAACAACTCCTGCGCCAAGCCATCTTCCATAATGATAATCGAATTGGACTCTAAGCTGTCTTCATTTAAAAATCTATCAACACTTGGAATGATGCGCAAGCCGTCGAAAGTTCCTATCCATAATTGGTTGCGGTTATCGATTGCCAGACAGCGAACATCGTTAACAGGGAGATTTCCATTGCCTTCACCTTCTTTAAACAAAATGAATTTGTTTCCTAAATTTTCGTTGAAAGCAATTAAACCATTTTTAAAAGATGGAATCCATTTCGTATTGTTTTTATCGACAACTAACGATGCATAGCTGTCATCAATAGGCACAGCAGTTATGTTTTCTAAAGAGTAGGATTGCCAATTGCCATCAGACTTCAATACTTTGATAGCTCTATTAACTCTGCTGACTGTCATCCAAAGGTTGTTGTTACGATCAAAAGCAGGACCGTTAACCCTTACATCAATATAATCAGGACCAACAAAAGTTAAAGATTCCAATCCATTTGGCCCTGTATTAGACTGATTAAAAAGAGTAATATTATCATTGTCTTGACCTTCAATTTTTAACAATCCTGAAAAAAAGGAACTGGCATAAATCAAATTCTGATTCGTAGGATGCAATGCTATTCTAGAAAGTGATTTAGCACCATAAAGGTTTGAATAGGATATGTCAGACCAACCTGTCTCTTCGGTATAATGACTTATATCATATTCATCTAAAGGATACGGATCGTATTCTTGTGTATAATCCCCATAAACGGCCCACAACTTGTTTGGATTCTTTTTAACGCTCACAATGTCATTCAAGTACGGTCCGTTGGGCGTTATATTTTCAAATGCTGAAATATTATCGGCACTCACAATATGCAGTCCTTTATTTATAGTTCCAATAAAAATTTGATTGCCAATTACTGTTGCACAAGAAAAATTAGAAGAAATATCAGGTATTTGTGTAATATGAGCCAGTTGCATAAAACTATTGTCATAAACATAGACATGATTATTACTCGTTATACTTAATCTATCATTAAAGGCTTCTAAGTCAACTATTGATTGACCTACATTTATCAATTGATTAAATGATGTTCCATTGTAACGATAAACAATCGCACTCGAATTGGACGCAACCAACTCGTTTTGAAAAGTCTCGATTCCGCTCCAATATCCTGCATCAAAAACTGTCCATTGACTAAAATCCACTAAAAAAGGATTGGACAACTCTGCTCTTCGGATACCATAAATGGATGTCACGGCATAAATATAATTATTAAGAACTGTGGTTTGATACACCACAACCTCTTCTCCAGCGGGTCCAATAAAATAAGTATCTCCAAACTGATTATTGGATAAATCAAAAACACTTATTCCGTAATCACACGACAAATAAACCTTACCATCATGCTCATAAATATCATTAATTCTTTTTTTGTTTTGTGGAATAGTCTGTTTGTTTACGATGTCTACAACATTAATTATGGTTCCGTCTGTTTCGTTGATAACTATTAACAATCCGTTACTATTCCCAACCAAAGTCTTATTGAAAGCTTCGCTGTGATGCATGGCTGTTATCGTTGCAGCTTTGAATCCATCGACAGACGTAGTTGTTTTAATTTCCTCTGAATTTAAGTTTTTTGAAAACAATACATTTTCAGCTGCAGCGTAAACTTTATCTGTTCTTGGTGAAAGATCTTTTATGGCAGTATAAGAAAAATAACTCTTCCATAGCTGTTGTTGCTGTGCATGAATCAATACACTTGAAAAGAGAAACAAACAAAAAAATAAACTCTTTTTCATTCTTAAGAATCGTTTTTACAAATATATAATGAAAACCCTAGAAAACCTTTAAAATCAGATAACTCTTTTATAAGTGATTTATTTTAAACAAGAAATTTAATTTTTTTATAACACGTATTTTTTTTCTTTTTTTTTTAAAGTGAAGTATGTTTTTATATATTTGTCCGATAATGACCTAAATAGAATTGAAGATGCCCAAAAAACTTTTATTGCTTTTATTGACTTTAATTGGCAGCAGCAGTATTACCAGAGCCCAATTTGGTTTTTCTCATGAGGTTGGTGCTATTGCCGGTCCGGTAATGTTTATGTCTGATTACGGTGTTCGTCAAGACACAGAAACCAATATCGGAAATATTGGTTACGGGATAGGGCTTATTCACTATCTAAATTTCTCATACAGAGCGGAATGTAACTGTTACACTCCTGAAACGTATTTTAACGATCACTTTAAGTTAAGAACGGAGTTATCTTATAACAAAACCAATTTACAACATTTCGGTAAATGGGTAGATGATAAAAAACAAGGTCCGACAGCTCAACAATTAAGAGCCATGCGTGGAGAAGCCTCTGTTACCGATTTAGGTATGCAATTGGAATATTACCCATTGAGTATCCGTGAATTTACTGCTACTGAAGGATCTTTCGGCCCTTTTGTAAGTTTGGGTGCGCATTATTCTTTCTTTAGACCAGAAACATATTCTAAATTAGGCAGACTTGACCAACCTGGTGTATTACCAACGAAATATATTGGTGCAACATCCAATGACAGTGGTAGTACTTGGTCGGTAGTTGCATCGGTAGGTACTCGCTACAAATTAACCGAATTGTCTGACTTGATGGTTGACGTTCGTTGGCAGTACTATTTCTCTAACTGGGTTGACGGATTAAATCCTGACGAGCATCTTTTCCCTGAAAACAAAGCTAACGACTGGTTAGTTTGGTTAAACTTCGGTTACATTTATTACTTAGATTAATCTAATACATAGATATAAAAAAACCCGAGCACTGCTCGGGTTTTTCTTTTTATGCTAATGCTTGTTTTAAATCTTCAATCAAATCATCGGCATCTTCCACACCTACACTCAAACGAACCAAATCATCAGTGATTCCAATTTCTTTGCGCTTGTCTTCCGGAATGGAAGCATGAGTCATCAACGCAGGATGGTTTGCCAAAGATTCTACTCCGCCCAAAGATTCTGCCAATGTAAACACTTTCACTTTTTCTAAAAACTGAATAGCATCCGCTTTAGCTCCGGATTTAAAGGTAAAAGTTACCATTCCGCCAAAACCGGCCATTTGCTTTTTAGCAATTTCATGAAACGGATGGCTTTCTAATCCCGGATAATATACTTTATCCACTTTTGGATGGTTATTCAAAAAATCGGCTACTTTCGCACCATTTTCACAATGACGTTGTACACGCAAATGAAGTGTTTTGATTCCTCGTAACACTAAAAAGCTATCCATTGGCCCTAATGTTCCACCGGTCGCGAATTGTTTGAAGTGCAGTTCATCGCCTAATGCTTTATCTTTAATCACCAAAGCGCCGGCAATGACATCACTGTGGCCGCCTAAATATTTAGTTGCGGAATGCATTACGATATCCGCACCCAAATCCAATGGTTTTTGTAAATAAGGTGTCGCAAACGTATTGTCAACCGCAAACAGAATGTTATGTTTTTTGGTGATTTTAGCAATATCGGCAATATCGGCCAATTTCATCAATGGATTCGTCGGGGTTTCAACCCAAACCAGTTTCGTGTTCGCGTTAATCAACTTCTGAAAACCTTCCAAATCGTTCATATCTACAAAATGGAATTTGATGCCGCTGTCTTTGTACAAACGGGTAAACAAACGATAGGTTCCACCGTATAAATCGTCCATCGCGATGATTTCGTCACCTGCTTTGAACATACGCAACAAACAATCGGTTGCCGCTAATCCGGAAGCAAATGCTAAACCGCGCGCGCCGTTTTCGATAGACGCCAACGCATCTTCTAAAGCCTGACGCGTCGGATTCGCTGCTCTACTATATTCGTATTCTCCAACAGGTTGCCCCGGAGAAACCTGAGCAAAAGTCGATGTTTGAAATACCGGAGGCATTACCGCTCCAGTCACCTTTTCATGATGTTGTCCACCATGTATTACTTTGGTATTGAATTTCATAGTTTAAATTTTAAAGGGTAAAATTACGGCTTATTTCACGATTACAAAAACTTACTGATACGCATCATAATTCCAGTATGCACACCTTCGTGATAATTGTTAAACTCCATCGCTTCCTGTGCATTGCGGATATTAAAACCCGTCATGGTCGTAAAAGCGCTATAATTTTTAAAGTTCCCTTCCGAAAAATCTTTTTTGGTTTGTTCCAAAGTCGAAAAAAGCAAACTCTTGATTTGAGCGATTTCTTCTTCTGAAATAGTCGCTTCTGGTTTTGTCCCTTTTTTGTATTTCTCGACCATTTCGGCAGAAACCATCATTGGCAATCCCGATAAATTGTACACTAACATTTGTTGTACAACCACAATATGACCAATGTTCCAAATCAGGTTGTTGCTGTAACCTTCCGGAATTTTGTTTAATTGCTCTGTGGAATAATTGTCTAAAAATTTCAGCAGTATGTTTCTGCTGGATTGGTTGATGTCAAAGGAAACTTGCATATTTTTTATTGTTTTAAAGTAGTGTAAAATCTTCTGTTTTCGGAAAGGCGTTCATCACATCCTGCACAATTTGCGGCGTCGGATTGCACAATTTTCGCAACTGGGTGTCCATCCAAGCACCGTCCACACTAATGATAGCGCACAATTCGTCCTTTTCATTTTTCAGTTCGTGAACAATGGTCCAACGGGAAGCGTCGGCTTTCATCTTTCCGATTTTGGTATGGATGAAAATCTTATTTCCCAAATGAATTTCTTTGCGAAACACACATTCTTCGCGAAACAAAACCGGTCCGAAATGCTGCTCCTGCATCACACGCATGGTTAAACCGTTTTGCGACAATACTTCGATACGGTGTTGTGCGCCAAAATCGTAAAATGCACTGTGTCGCATGTGAAAATTCGGATCTAAGTCGGACCAGCGAATTGATATTTCTTTAGAAAAAGTACTCATATTTTAATAATTTGTATCAAATGTACTTAGAAATTGCATTGAAAAATTTCTGCTCAATTGAAATTAAAACTATTTTAACGAAAAGCGTATTTTTGCATCCAAACAAACCGAAACCACCATGAGGAAAATATATTTTTTAAAAACCTGCAGTACGTGTCAGCGCATTTTGAAATCGTTACCCAATTTGGATTCTTTCGAATTACAGGACATCAAAACCGAGCCGATGACCGTAAAACAAGTAGATGAAATGGCAAAAATGGCCGGTTCGTATGAGGCACTTTTCAGTAAAAGAGCCACATTGTACAAAGAAATGAGACTTAAAGACGAAAAACTAACCGAAGCCGATTTCAAACGCTACATTTTGGAACACTATACTTTTTTATCGCGCCCGGTAATCATCGCTGACGGAAAAATATTTGTTGGCAACAGCGCGAAAACCGTTCAGGCTGCCATCGAATTTTTAAGCTAAATGAAGGCCAGAACTTATGCCCTGATTGCCGCCTGGCTGGTTGCGATCATTTACGGAGTCACGTTTACCATTGCCAAAGACGTAATGCCAAAATACATTGACGCTTTTGGTTTTATTTTTCTACGGGTTGGTGGCTCGATGTTGCTTTTTTGGTTGTGTACTTTGTTTGTTAAAACCGAAAAAATTGAACGTAAAGATTTCCCGCGAATATTAGCTGCTGCTTTTTTTGGCGTGGCTTTCAACATGCTGACATTCTTCAAAGGATTAAGCTATACTTCCCCGATTATGGGAGCCGTTTTAATGGTAACCACGCCAATGATTGTACTGGTTTTATCCGCCATCATCATGAAAGAAAGGATGGAAAACCGAAAAATTCTTGGTATTTTATTAGGCTTGGCCGGAACCATGACTTTGATTTTATACGGAAAATCGATGGTGAACGCGCCCAACGCCAGTTTAGGAAATTTACTGGTTTTCGTCAATGCGGTTTCCTATGGCTTCTACCTGATTTTGGTGAAGAAACTGATGGACAAATACAACGCCTTATCGTTTGTGAAATGGATTTACCTTTTCGGATTTTTGATGGTGATTCCGTTTGGTTGGGGTAAATTTCAGGCTGTCGATTGGGGATTAGTTCCGACATCGGCATATTTAAAAATTGGCTTTGTCGTAGTAGTTTCCACCTTTTTGACCTATTTACTGAATTTATTATCGATGCGCGAGCTCAAACCGACCACCGTAGCCGTTTTCATTTACCTGCAACCGCTTTTCGCCTCTATTTTTGCCATCGGCTTGGGGAAAGATTCCTTGAGTTGGGTAAAAATCGGTTCGGCAATTTTGATTTTCATCGGAGTGTATTTGGTAACCCAAAAGAAAAGCAATAAACCACAAGAATCGGTTTCAGAAGAACAATAAATCTGAAAACTGCGACTGCGACTGCAAACTAATTTCTTTTCCTTATCTTTGAAACCTAGTTAAAAGCGTATGATACAATCGATGACCGGCTTCGGAAAAGCCACATTGCAACTGCCCACCAAAAAAATCACCGTAGAAGTTAAATCCTTAAACAGCAAAGGCTTAGACCTGAACGTTCGCATGCCTTCGGTATATCGTGAAATGGAATTGGGACTGCGTAATCAGATTTCCCAAAGCCTGGAACGCGGTAAAGTAGATTTTTCGTTGTATGTGGAAATCACCGGAGAAGAAACCTCATCGAAAGTAAACGCGCCAATCGTAAAAGGCTACATCGCTCAAATGCGTGCCATTTTACCATCAGCGGACGAAACCGAATTAATGAAAATGGCCGTTCGCATGCCGGATTCGTTAAAAACGGAACGCGACGAAATCGACGAAACGGAGTGGAAACAAATTCAGAAAACCATTGCGGAAGCGCTGCAGAATATCAATCAGTTCCGTAATGATGAAGGTGCTTCGTTGGAAAAAGAATTTCAGCTGCGCATTGCTAACATTCGTTCGTACATGAATCAAGCGTTGGAATTGGATCCGGAACGCATCGCCAACATCAAAAACAAATTGCAAACCGCTATTGACGAACTGAAAGTGAACGTTGACGAAAATCGTTTCGAGCAGGAATTAATCTACTATTTGGAAAAACTAGACATCACCGAAGAAAAAGTGCGTCTAACCAACCATTTGGATTACTTTCTGGAAACTTTAAACGGAAGCGAAGCCAACGGTAGAAAACTTGGGTTCATCACACAGGAAATGGGGCGTGAAATCAACACGATGGGTTCTAAATCGAATCATGCAGGAATGCAGAAATTGGTCGTTCAGATGAAAGACGAATTGGAGAAAATCAAAGAACAGGTTTTGAACGTTTTATAATCGGTTCTAAAAAATACAAACACACAACCTAGCTAAAAGCTAATTGCTGACAGCTAAAAGCTTACACCATGAAAAAAGGAAAATTAATCGTATTCTCGGCGCCATCCGGTTCGGGAAAAACCACTATAGTTCGCCATTTATTAGGAAAAGAAAATTTAAACCTGGAGTTCTCCATTTCAGCTGCTACTCGGGCACCACGCGGGGAAGAAGTAAGTGGAAAAGACTACTATTTCATGTCGATTGAAGACTTCAAAAAACACATCAAAGCGGAAGATTTTGTGGAATGGGAAGAAGTGTACCGCGACAATTTCTACGGCACTTTAAAAAGCGAAGTGGAACGCATTTGGGCCTTAGGCAAAAACGTAATTTTCGATATTGACGTAGCCGGTGGTTTGCGTATCAAATCCAAATTTCCGGAAGAAACTTTAGCCGTTTTTGTTAAACCGCCGAGTGTGGATGAATTGAAACGCCGCTTAAAAGAGCGCTCTACCGAAA
Organism: Flavobacterium sp.; assembly: GCF_032153895.1. Taxonomy (GTDB): domain Bacteria; phylum Bacteroidota; class Bacteroidia; order Flavobacteriales; family Flavobacteriaceae; genus Flavobacterium. The sequence goes on along the minus strand of NZ_JALDYN010000005.1, from coordinate 47,805 downwards.
GCGAAGACAAAATCAATATGCGTATTGCCAAAGCCCACGTGGAATTGGCTACAGCACCGCAATTTGACACGATTATCAAAAATTACGATTTGGATATTGCCAAAGAAGAAGCCTATCAATTGGTGAAAGATTTTATAAACAACTAATGAAAATCGGACTCTATTTCGGAACCTTCAACCCCATTCACATTGGGCACTTAATTATCGCCAACCACATGGCAGAGCATTCCGATTTGGATCAAATTTGGATGGTCGTTACGCCGCACAATCCGCACAAACAAAAAACTTCGTTATTGGACGATTACCACCGTTTGCACATGGTGCATCTGGCCGCGGAAGATTATCCAAAAATCAAACCGTCCGATATTGAATTCAAACTACCGCAACCGAATTATACGGTTAATACCTTAGCGCATTTGCAGGAAAAATATCCTTCGTATGAATTTGCGCTTATCATGGGCGAAGACAACCTGAATTCACTGCACAAGTGGAAAAACTACGAAGTAATTCTGCAAAATCATAGTGTTTATGTGTATCCGAGAGTGGCTTCTGGGGAAATTGACGCGCAGTTTATCAACCATCCTAAAATTTACAGGGTTGGTGCTCCGATTTTGGAATTATCGTCTACTTTCATCCGCGAAAGCCTCAAAAACCATAAAAACATAAGGCCGATGTTGCCCGCTAAAGTTTGGGACTACATCGACCATAATTTGTTTTATACAAAGTAATTTGGTGAAACTACAGCTTGATATAAAGCTTCATGTAACTGGCTAAAGGATAATTTCCAAATGATGTACCGCCTGCTTCAGCTTTTCTAGTTGAATACCCATAATAGGATTCCACTCCTTCAGTACTGTTAATTGTAATGTTGTCTTCATCTTCTTCGACAAAACCATCATAATAAGCTCCACCATATGGACATGTGGTTGACGGGCTATTCCATGCACAACTTGGATTACTAGGGTTAAAATTATATGTTCGATGTTCTAACTCTATATGATCCCAACTGTTCAACCAATGGGAATCATCGAAAAGAACTGCGTCCAAATAAATTTTTTGAGAGGTTGAAGGCACATAAAGGACAAAACGCTGATAACCAGAAACATTAAATTGAAAAACCAAATGCCCACCGGTTAAGATTCCTGGTGTCGAAGCTGATGTTCCAATAAGGGTACCTTTATTTTGCAAATTAAAACTACCAGCCTGAGTTCCATATACTTCAAAATATTTGGCTGAGGCATATACGTGCTCCAGCAAATGGTCCACACAAGCACTTGGGTCTAATAATTCTGTATTTTGAGAGCCAGAATTCTCCACCATGTTAGTTACGTCTGGATTTGCAGCAAAAGCTGACACTGAGCTTCCAAAGTTTACGGGTGAAACAATATTGTTACTGCAATTGTGCAAAATTTCCGGAATAAAAATACCATTATCAGCATTTCCGTCCTGATCTAAAGTCTGTAAAAAAGTGGCAATATTGATAACCGTACTATTGGTGATATCAGTTGTTCCTGCCATATCAAACGGCGTTACGTATCCGGAAGCCGGTACGGGTGGAAATTCCAAATCACAGATAAAAAAGGTAACGGTTTCTCCTTCTTCAAAAAGATATTTCCCTTGTGCGTCGGTTCTACCGGAATGGGTTGCTGTTCGGTACCCTAAATTTTCAACCGGGCTGTCTACTAAATAACCGCTGCGTTCTTTACTTCCTTCTTCATCGTTTTTACTACAACTAAGCAATACTAACGGAAAAACTAAAAATGCTAATTTTTTCATACAGATATGTTTAAATTAATATTATAAATTACTAGAAATCATAATGTTGCAATATAATGAATAATAAGAATTTATTCACAACTAAATCCGATGAAAGTATTAAAAAAACCTCTAATTAACATTCCTTTAAAACAAACACGAAGAAACAATGAGTAAATTTAGGCTTCAAAAAATAAAAGACAATGTTAAACTTCGAACTATACAACCCGACGAATTATGTTTTCGGGAAAGGGCAAACCGCAAAACTTACCGATTTGGTTCCAAAAAACACTAAAATTTTACTCGCTTTTGGCGGTGGCAGCATTTTTAAAAATGGCGTGTATCACCAAGTAAAAGCAGCACTTCCAAATACTGAAATTGTAGAATTTGGCGGTATTGAGCCGAATCCTCGTTATGAAACACTGATGAAAGCCGTAGAAATCATCCGTACAGAAAACATAGGCTTTATACTGGCTGTTGGCGGCGGAAGCGTGATTGACGGTGTAAAATTCATTTCGGCAGCAGTAAAATTTGATGGTAATCCGATGGAAATTTTGCACAAACGTTTATTGATTAAAGATTTGACGCAGGTTATACCTTTCGGAACGGTTTTAACTTTACCGGCTACGGGAAGCGAAATGAATTCCGGAGCCGTAATTACCATTGATGCAACTCAGGAAAAATTGTCATTTGGAGGCAGCGCATTGTTTCCGAAGTTTTCGGTTTGTGATCCGACCGTGATTGAATCCTTACCAAAACGTCAAATCCAAAACGGAATTGTGGATGCGTACACCCACGTAATGGAACAATATTTAACCTATCCGACCGATGCGCTATTACAAGACCGAATCGCCGAAAGTATTCTCCAAACCTTAGTGGAAATTGGTCCCGACGTAGCCGAAAATCCAACCGATTACAAATTGGCTTCCAATTTCATGTGGTGTGCAACGATGGCGTTGAACGGTTTAATCCAGAAAGGTGTTCCAACTGATTGGGCAACTCACATGATTGGACACGAACTAACGGCTTTATACGAAATTGATCATGCGAGAACTCTGGCCATCATCGGACCGAATTTGTACCGCGTGATGTTTGACACCAAAAAAGAAAAACTAGCACAATATGGCGAACGTGTATTTAACATACAAGGAAGTTCTGTGGAAGAAAAAGCGGAAAAAGCTATTGAAGCAACCGTTGCATTCTTCCATAAAATGGGCATGTTGACGCGTTTATCCGAAAACACCGAAAACTATGACGAAACTGCTGATTTCATTGTAAAACGCTTTGAAGAACGCGGTTGGTTGGCCATGGGTGAAAAACAAAACATCACTCCGGAGAAAGTTCGGGAGATTGTGGAAATGAGTTATTAAAAAAAGCGCTCCTACCGGAGCGCTTTTTTATTGTTTAATGAATTTTATTTGTTTAGAACCTTCATCAGTTTCAATCTGACAGATATAATTTCCGGACTGTAATGAAGAAACATCAACAAGTCTTCCAAACTGAATATTCTTGACGCTCTTTACTTCTTGACCTAAAAGATTAAATATTGTAAGGGCTTTGATTGAATCGTTTCCTTCTGAAGAAATAGTGAAATTTTCCTGAACAGGATTGGGATACATTTTCAAATTATTTGTATCGAATGAAGTCACTCCTAAAGTTCCCTGTACTTCAATAAACAAATTGAATGTATTGCTTCCAAATTGATTTTCAACACTAACTGTATAACTAGTTAGAGGAGATGTTTGGGAAGGAGTTCCTGAAATAACACCTGTCGTCGCATCAATAACCAGACCTAATGGTAAATTTGGCGTGATTGAATATCCGTATTTTTTTATTTTTCGGATTTTGTTGTTACCATAATCAGCAATAAAAAGTGTATTTAGTTGTCCTATTGCAATTCCGGTAGGACTGTTGAACGTTGCAACATCTGCTTTATCATCCGTTGAACCTAAAATCCCTGAACCAGCATAAGTACTTACTTCTCCTGAAGATGTAATTTTGCGAATTTTATGATTTCCCTGATCGGTCACAAATAAATTATTTGCTTTATCACAAACTACAATTGCTGGATGATAGAAAGAAGCTGCAGTACCATAACCATCCACACTACCTGCAATACTGTTACCTGCATAAGTAGTTACATTGCCCGAAAGATCTATTTTTCTGATTTTTTGATTGCCGTAATCTGCAACATAAATATTTCCAAAAGTATCTAGACAAACTCCGGTAGGACCATTGAATTTTGCCGTCGTAACGGTACCGTCAACATTTCCTGCTGAAATACCTGCTATTGTCGTTACTATACCTGTCGGAGTGATTTTACGAATCCTGTTATTACTGAAATCAGCAATATATAGGTTATCATTGTCATCGATGCACATTCCTGCCGGATATTTAAATTTGGCTGTTAACCCGCTGCCATTTGCAAAACCGGCAACCCCAGAACCTGCAAAAGTACTCACCTCTCCGTTTGGAGTAATCTTTCTAATTTTGTGGTTACTTTGATCGGATATAAAGATATTGCCTTGAGAATCAACGACTGCTCCATCAGGATAGTTAAAAGTAGCTGTATTTCCCGGACCATCTTGAGCACCAATTTCACCTGTTCCAGCCAAAGTCGTAACTACACCATTCTGTGTAATTTTACGAATCTTATGATTGCTTCGGTCTACTACAATAATGTTGTTTTGATTATCAACAACAACTACAGTAGGTAAATTAAAGGTTGCGCCTAATGCACCTCCATCAACATAACCTGAAGCACCCGAACCCGCTAATGTGGTTACAAAAGCCTGATTAGGAATATTTCCTCCCGAATTTACCGGAACCAGATTTTGGATTGGTTGATTTACAGTATAAACGTTATGTGTGTTGTACGTTATATTGGGTACTTGCCCGTACATAGCAATAAAAAAGAAAAAACAAAATAAAAATTGTGGTATTTTTTTCATTGAGTTCTAATTTGCTGTGCAAAAGTAAGTTAAATAATCGTTAAAAAAACGAAAAGCGCCCTAAAAATTTTTTCAGAGCGCTTTTCTCACCAAAAACAAAAAATATTAACTAATCCTAACCTACTTTTTAAAAAATTGCATCACATTAATTAAAGATGCTTTTCTCTATTAACGGAAGTCACCACGATTCATTGTTTAAGTAAATCATAATCTAATGTTAAATTTTAATTCTTCAGCTTTAACTGCCTTAAAGCGTAAGGTTTTTCGATATTCATCAATTTTAAGTACTTTTGATATTTCAAATTTGAAAACCAAATGAGTGATACTCCAAAATTTGCAGTGATTGGTGGCGGAAGCTGGGCTACAGCTATAGCAAAAATGCTTTGCGTAAACCTTCCGGAAATTGCTTGGTATATGCGTAATACCTATGCTATCGAACATATTAAAATCAACAAACACAACCCGAATTATTTAAGTTCTGTTGAGTTTGACACTGCCAAACTGCGATTAACCAACGATATCAACGAAGCTGTCGCTTATGCCGATTATGTAATTTTTGCGATTCCTTCTGCTTTCTTAAGTGAAGAATTGGAAAAACTTACGGTTAGTTTGAAAGGAAAAGTAATTTTTTCGGCGATTAAAGGTATCGTTCCCGAAACCAGTTTGATTGTTGGGGAACATTTTCATAAAACGTATGACATTCCTTATGACAATATCGGTGTAATTACTGGCCCGTGTCATGCGGAAGAAGTGGCCTTGGAACGTCTTTCGTATCTAACCATTGCTTGTGGTGATGAAGATAAAGCCAAAACGATGGCCAATCATTTGAACAGCCACTACATCAAAACCAAAATTTCTGACGACATTATCGGAACCGAATATGCGGCAATGCTTAAAAACATCTATTCGATTGCTGCCGGAATTGCGCATGGTTTGGGTTATGGTGACAACTTTCAAGCACTTTTGATGAGTAACGCCATCCGTGAGATGAAAAAATACATTAAGAAAGTACACAAAATGAAGCGCAATATTAACGATTCGGCGTATTTGGGCGATTTGTTGGTGACTGGCTATTCCATCTTCTCCAGAAACCGTATGTTCGGAAACATGATTGGGAAAGGGTACACCGTAAAGTCGGCACAAATGGAAATGAGTATGGTTGCCGAAGGTTATTATGCCACGAAAAGCGCGTATAAACTCAACGAACAAAACAAAGCTAAAACCCCGATTATCAATGCTGTATACGACATTTTGTACGAAGGAAAAGAACCGAAACAGGTATTCAAAAAACTAACCGATAAATTGGATTAAATTTTTAAAAAAGTAGCGTTCCTAAAAATCTAACTTTTATTTTTTTATCAAAACGTTGATTTTTAGTATATTACTTTGCTTTTCGTGTTTTTTACCTATTTTTCGCCCTTTTGTAAACCCTTATAGGCAAAGGCGTTACGCCATTTCCCTTGGAGAAAAAAATAACCTTTATTTTAGCCGAAAATTAAACCGTCCATGGATCATTTAATCAATCACCCCGGTATTATTACCCTTTTTACCATTACTATTCTAATCATGTTGGTTTTAGACCTAGGCGTCTTAAACAAAAAAGGACATGCCATTTCCAATCGTGAAGCGCTGATTTGGTCTGTCGTTTGGATTTCTTTAGCGATGGGTTTCAGTGGTATCATTTACCATTACATGGGTGCGGAAAAATTCATGCAGTTTCAAGGCGCCTATTGGATTGAAAAGGCACTTTCGGTAGATAACCTCTTTGTTTTTATCTTAGTTTTCGGATTTTTTAATGTCGCCAAAGAAGCGCAACACAAAGTTTTATTTTGGGGCATTATCGGAGCCTTGGTTTTTAGAGCCATCTTTATTTTTGCCGGAGTTTGGGTGTTAAACTATACCTATTTACCAGAAATGGAATTGTTTGGTCAAATGGTAAAAATCAACTATTTGCTGACTATTTTCGGAATTATTTTGATTGTGGCCGGATTTAAATCGGCTTTTTCACATCAGGAAGACGACGGAAGTCAGGATTTCAACAACAGCCCAGGTGCCAAATTAGTGCAGCGTTTTTTCAAAGTGAGTAAAAATTTTGATGGCGATAAATTTTTCACCGTTCAAAACGGTATCAAGATGGCCACACCACTTTTGGTTGTAGTTGCGATTATCGAGTTTACCGACTTATTGTTTGCTGTGGATAGTATTCCGGCGATTTTTGCGATTGCTCCGGACGATCCGTTCATCCTCTACACATCAAACATTTTTGCCATTTTAGGATTGCGCTCCTTATACTTTCTTTTGGCCAATTTTATGTACATGTTCAGCAGACTGAACTACGGACTGGCTTTCATCTTAGCCTTTATTGGGGTTAAAATGCTTATAGCGCCGTTTTATCATGTACCGACTTCTGTTTCTTTAACCGTTGTAGGAAGTGTGCTTATACTGTCTGTAATTGCTTCATTATTGTTTCCGAAGAAAGATTAATACTAAAAAGGCTCCATGATGGAGCCTTTTCTTTTTATTTGATTTCTATTTCGTCAGTGAAAATATATGCGTCGCCACCAGCACCTTGGTGCCATTCCGGAAGTTTTCCGAAGTTGTAGGCTTTAATTTTTACATACTTGGCAGTTCCTTTGTACTTTAAAGCAAAAGCTTTAACCTGTTCTTTGTAATTGTCTGCAGCAACTGTGTTGGCAACTGTTCCAACCAATTCAAAGTTTACATTGTCGTTGGAAATATAGCACTCTACTTTTGATGGCATTAAAATCCAAGCTCGAGTATCCTGCAAAAAGCGTCCTGAAATTTCGCTGATTTTAGTTTCTTTTTTCAAATCGATTACGGCTTCAAAATCCTGACCTTGATAGCCTTGCCAGTCGCCTTTGCGCCAGTTTTCGTTACCGAGAATTCCGTCGATTAAACCTTCCGGGCCACCGGCGTGGTATTGTGTGGAATATTTAGATTGGATATCAATGCTCCAATCATTAGCTTTTTTGAAGTAAGAAGCAGAAACTACGTTGCTTTTCTTCCCGGCTTCATCTTCACTATAAGCATAAACTGTAGCTGATTTTTTAATTGCAAACGGCTTTTTGTATTTCTTAAATTTCTTGTTGTCAAAGGAATAAAAAGATTTTGTATTCGGAACTGTCACAATGGAAACCTGTAAATTATCTTTAAATGCTTTACTTCCAGCTTGAATTGCAGGAACAGCAGTTATCACATCGTATAAATCTTCTACGATATTATCTTCAGTTTTTTTATAGCTTAAATTCTCTAATGTTTCAGTGTTTGTCGATTTAGTAATGACAAAATCATCTTTGCCTTCTAACTTAATTCTGGCTTCATTAAAAAACGGAGCCGTGGTACTCCAGCCAATTTGCCCCGGAGTAACCGAATAAATTCCCATCGAACTCAACACATACCAAGCACTCATTTGCCCACAGTCTTCATTTCCGATTAAACCATCCGGAGTGTTTTTATAGAATTCGTTTAAGATGAAATGTACTTTCTCTTTCGTTTTTTCGGGTTTTCCGATGTAATTGTACAAGTACGCCATGTGGTGACTTGGCTCATTCCCGTGCGCGTATTGCCCGATTAAGCCCGTAATATCCACTTGTTCTCGTCCTGTTGTCGCCGATGGCGCTGAAAACATTTCGTCTAATTTTGCTTCGAACTTTTCGGCTCCACCATAAGCTTCAATCATTCCAGGTATGTCTTGCAGTACAAAAAAAGAATACTGCCACGAATTCCCTTCAGTAAAGTTATTGTTCACTTCTCTAGGATCAAAAGGAGTGTCCCAACCGCCGTTTTTCTTTGGTCGCATAAATCCGATTTGCGAGTCAAAGACATTTTTCCAACTTTGGGAACGTTTCATGAAATAATTGTAATCATCCATTTTATTAAGAAGACGTGCCATTTGGGCAATACACCAGTCATCATAAGCATATTCCACCGTTTTGGAAACGCTTTCGTGCTCGTCGTCTATCGAAATGAATCCGTTCTTTTTATACGCTTCCAACCCTAAATGATCAAGCATCGCGGAATGTTTGGCTGCTGCATACGCTTTTTCGTAATCAAAACCCTGAATACCTTTTACCATCGCATCGGCAATTACCGAAACGGAATGGTACCCAATCATGCAATCGGTTTCGTTGGACGCGAGTTCCCAAACAGGCAATCTTCCGCCTTGTTCGTATTGTTTGATGAAGGTATTGATATAATCTGAGGTTCGTTTTTTATCAATTAGCGTGTACAACGGATGTGCGCCTCGGAACGTATCCCACAACGAGAAAACCGTATAATAATCAAACGTATCTGCTACGTGAATTTGATTGTCGCGCCCTCGATATTTGCCGTCTAAATCTTCGGCGATATTCGGTTGCATCATCGTGTGGTACAAAGCTGTGTAAAAAATCGCCAACTTATCTTTATCCTTTTCTTCAATTTGGATTTTGGCTAATTCCAGATTCCAAAGCACTTTCGCGTCTTTGATGGTACGCTCAAAATCCCAGTGTTTGATTTCGGTTATATTTAAAGCTGCTCCTTCATAACTTGTTGGCGACAACGCTACTTTTACCCAGATTTTTTCTCCTTTTTCAACCGGTTTGGAAAAACTCAAAGCGACTTCGGTTCCGGAATAGAAATTGGCTTCGTTTTTACCGTTGGCTTTCACTTTATTGATGGTCATTGGTTGATTGAATTCGATGCGGGCGAACACATATTGGTCGCGAGCCCAGGCTTCGCTTCTGCGTAAAATTTCAATGGTTCGGCTGTTCACAATACGAACATCGCCTTGCAATAGTTTATCGCGATGGTTCAAATCTAAGATGATATTGGCCTGCCCTTTTTCGTTGAAGGTGTATTCGTGGAACCCAACTCTTGGCGAAGTCGTCAACCGAACATCAATATTATGTTTGTCTAACTTTACGCTGTAATAACCGGCTGCTGCTTTTTCGTTTTGATGGGAAAAGGCTGAGGAATATATTTTATTATCAAAAGACGGTTCGCCCATCGTCGGCATCAGCATGATATCGCCATAATCGGAAACGCCGGTTCCGTTCATATGGGTATGGGAGAATCCATAAATAACCGAATCGGAATAATGATAACCGCCGCAACCATCCCAGCTACCGTCAATTCTGGTATCGGGTGATAATTGCACCATTCCGTATGGCACTGTCGCTCCTGGAAAGGAATGTCCGTGCCCGCCTGTTCCGATAAACGGATTGACGTGTTGCGCAAAATCATGTTGCTGAGAAAATGCAGTTACTGAAAATAATGTGGCTAAAAAAAGGAAAACAGGGCGCTTCATAAAAATATCGCTAAAAATTTGCCCTAAAATAGCGAAAAATTGAGAAACAGCCACAAGTTGTTTTGTGATTTACTTCCCGAAATCAGAAGATTTGGTCACGGTTTATTTCACTAAAACACCGCGTTTGTTCATTACGGGAACATCGACCAAAGCCTTGTCATTGATACTGTTGGTTCGGAATACATACGTTTTATCGTAAAGTTTGTCACCGATGAAAAACGTCACCATGAACTCGTTGTTCAACTGCAACACATTGTTTTCCAACAATTCGATTTTTACAGAAGAATTGGGTTCCACTTCTTTAAACGCATGACGGAAAGTTCCGGTTTTTCGGTCTTCGCCATTAATTTGACCGTAGGCTCTAGAAACCACAATCGCCATTTCCAATTTAACATCGCTATCGTTTACCAGATGGGCATACCACGAGTTTTCCATGAAATCGTCATTCCATTCCTGAACAGCGGCCACATATACATTTTCGACTTTTGGTATACTAATATCCTTCTGCATAACGTTGTAGTTTTTGAGTGTGCAAATTTACTACAAATAATTCGTAATTTAGAATTGAAATCCATCGTTTGAAAACATGAAACTACTACTCATCACGGCTTTTACCTTAAACCTGACCATTTTTGGTTGTGAATTCGGCAATAAAGAAGAATCTGAAACTATTGCTGAGGAAACCTCTTTAGTTCCAGACGAACATACTTCAGAAAACGCCTTGGACTGGAACGGCACTTACGAAGGCGTAATCCCTTGTGCCGATTGCCCCGGAATTGCCACCAAAATTACCCTTCACGAAGACAAAACTTATGAACTTTCGGTATTGTATCAGGAGCGGGAAAAACAGCCAACGGTTTCAAAAGGTAGTTTTACATTTGACGAAACGGGAAGTTCCATCACTTTAGATGAAGGAACTCGTTACAAAGTCAAAGAAGGTTGTTTAGCGTTGTTAGACGGCGATGGTAAAGAGATTGAAGGTGCGTTGAAGGCTAATTATGTTTTGAATAAAAATCACTAAAATAAAAAAGCCCCGAAGTTCGGAGCTTTTGTTTTATATACTAGATTTGAATTGTTCCAAGAAACGCACATCATTTTCGTAGAACATTCGGATATCGCCAATTTGGTACAACAACATCGCAATACGCTCGATTCCCATACCGAAAGCGAAACCGTTGTATTTATCAGCATCGATGCCGCAATTTTTCAAAACGTTTGGATCGACCATTCCGCAGCCCATGATTTCTAACCAACCGGTTCCTTTGGTGATACGGTAATCGGTTTCGGTTTTTAAACCCCAATAAATATCAACCTCAGCACTTGGTTCCGTGAACGGGAAATAACTCGGACGCAAACGGATTTTAGATTTTCCGAACATTTCTTTAGTGAAGTACAACAACGTCTGTTTCAAATCAGCGAAGGAAACATTCTGATCGATGTACAATCCTTCTACCTGATGGAAAATACAATGCGAACGCGACGAAACCGCTTCATTACGGAACACACGTCCTGGTGAAATTGTACGAATCGGTGGTTTATTGCCTTCCATATAACGCACCTGAACGGACGAAGTATGCGTACGCAACAACACATCCGGATTCGTTTGAATAAAGAAAGTATCTTGCATATCACGTGCCGGATGGTATTCCGGAAGGTTCAATGCGGTGAAATTATGCCAATCGTCTTCAATTTCCGGACCTTCCGAAACATTAAAACCGATGTTGGAAAAAATATCTACAATTTGATTCTTAACGATCGAAATCGGATGACGCGAACCAATAACCAAAGGCTCGCCCGGACGCGTTAAATCGCCATAAATGCCACCAGCCACTTCTTTGCTTTCCAAAGCTTCCTGAATGGTTTTCACCTTGTCTTCCGCCGTGGTTTTCAGCAAATTGATAACTTGACCGAATTCTTTCTTTTGGTCGTTCGGAACGTTTTTGAATTCTGCGAAAAGGTCTTTCAACAAACCTTTGCTTCCCAAAAATTTAATTCGGAAAGCTTCTAACGTATCTTTATTGTCCGTGGTAAAGGCTTGTGCCTCACCAATGTATTCTTTAATCTTATCAGTCATCGTCATGCGGTAATTGGATGCAAATTTAGTTTTTTTTGAGGGATTAGTAAACAGTAATCAGCAATTAGTTTACATCACTTTACTCAATCACTTCTTTTTCCAGAAAATAATTCACAATCGCTTCTTTCATCAACACCGATTGCTCTCCGGCTTTTAAAGAAGGTAACTGTTCTTTTACCTGATAATGGGGCCAGCCATCGGCATCGAAAAAATCGAATTCATAGTAGCCGTAAGGCTCTAATAAGCGGCAGATGGCAATATGCATCAGGTTTAGCTTTTCATCTTTTTTGAATTTACGATTGAGTTGCCCCAATTCCTGTACGCCGATTAAATAAATAATAGCGTCCAAATCTAAGATTTCTCCATCGGCAAATTGATTGGAAAGTATGTTGACCACTGCATCCCAGCGGGTTTTTAATTGCTCGTCTCTTGACATTTTAAAAAATTATGAATTATGAATTATGAATTATGAGTCCATTAATCATAAAGTTAAACGGCAAAGATAGTGAGTTATGAATAGAGAATGGTGGCTTCGAGAAAGTCTTTTCCCTTTTTACTTTCTACTTTTCCCGCTTCTGTTATCTTTGCTTTTCACCAATTGAAAAAAATATGGGTTTTATTGATATTGTATTAGCCGCTTTGTTGGTTTTCGCCTTGATTAAAGGCTTACGCAACGGATTATTTGTCGAATTAGCCTCGTTATTGTCGTTTATCGTCGGGATTTATGTGGCGATTAAATTTTCGTATGTGGCTAAATCGATGTTAGAAAACGCTGTTTCCTGGTCGCCAAAAACCGTTACAGTTGCAGCGTTTGTCATTACACTTATCATCGTTGTGGTTGGTATTCATTTGCTGGCCAAAGTGTTCACTGGCATCGCAGATTTCGCTTTTTTAGGCTGGCTGAATACTTTAGGTGGCGGTGTTTTCGCTGTTATAAAAACCGTTTTATTACTCGGAATTGTGCTGAGTTTGTTTCAGAAAGTGAATTTTAACGACATGCTGATTTCCAAAGAAAAACAGGAGAATTCTTTATTATTCAATCCGATTATGACCACTTCGGAAGTTTTATTGCCGATGGTAACCACTTGGTTTGAAGAACTGAAACAACTGACAAAAGAAGAAGACCAAACGGCTGAACCTACTTCAGTTTCTTAATCGCATCCGAAGTAATCCAACCTTCGGTTTCGTCGGTTAATTGAATTTTCGACCAGTTGTCCTGTGTTTCCAATACATAAACTTTAGTTCCTTCGTGCAGTTCAAAGGCATTTGGGGCGTTGGATTTCGGTTCGTTTTTCACTTCGGTTACTTCGGCAAAAACGATAGCCGGTTGTTCGCTGTCGTAATTTTTCTTTTCAATTACAGCAAAAAGCACGCTCAGTAAAGTTCCTAAAACCGTCAGAATCATGGCTGTAAAAAAGGTACGCTTCAGGAGCGAAGTTCCACCAAAATAATAACCGATAAAACACAACAAGAACGCCAAAGAAAAACCGGTAGCAATCCCAGCCCAAGTGTTGTAATGAAAGACATCTAACGTTTCGTTCAGTATTTGCGAAAAGCCAACTTTTGGCACAACTTTGATTTCGTCAATCGCCATTTTTTGGGCAAATTTCAGATTGGTTTGAATTTCGGCATCATTCGGATTCAGCAACAAAGCTTTTTCGTAATTGTACACGGCTGGCGCGACTTTGTGCAATTTGTAATACGCATTTCCCAAATTGAAATACAACTCTGAAGATTGCTCTCCGGATTGCAAAATACCTTCGTAAACTGCAACAGCCTGTTCAAATTGCTCTTTTTTGTATAAATCGTTTCCTTTCTGAAAAGCAGTTTGGGCCAACATCGTTTGAGCCACCAATAAAACTATATAAACTATCTTTTTCATCTTCTTTAAATCTGCTTACTCAATTCGGAAATTACGGTTACGGCTTTGTCATAATCCTGCTGCATCGCAACACTTGTCGATGGCGCATAACGGGCGAATTCGCAGTTGTCGATTAATTGCATGAACTCAGAAACGGTTTGATTTTCTGCTTTTTTAGTTACCAGCAATTCCTGAATATTTTCCTTACTCATTTCTGAGGTTTCGATATGGAGTTTCGCTTTCAGGAAGTTGTGTAACGCACGTTCCATCGCATCGTAAAAGGCTTCTTTATTCCCTAATTGCTTATTGGCTTCGGATAAGAATTTCTTTGCCAGTTTGTTCGACTGACGGATTTTATTTCCGGCCACATCACCGTCAATAGCGTCTTTCTTCTTCTTCGCCAAAATGATAATCGGTATGATTAAAAGCGGCGCAAAAAGTAGTGAGTAGAATAAATTTGAACCTAAGAAATCATCCTTTTTAATTGGCGATAAGGAAGTAGCCGATTTCACAAACGCAAACTGTTCGCTTTTCTGTACTGCTTTTTTATCGTTGGACGCAACTGCTTCGGTTTGCTCCGTTGGCATCGGCCCGTCTAAAACTTCAATGCGGATTTCTTCCGAAGTAATGGTTTTATAGCTCTTCGAATTCAAATCAAAATAACTGAACGAAAGCGGTTTAATCGAGTATGTTCCCTTATACTGTGGTACGATGGTATAGGTATCTGAAATGGTTCCCTGAGAACCCGTTAATGGCGTAGTCACGTTTTCCTTATGCTCCGGATCGTACATTTCTAAGGCGCTCGGCACAACAGGCTTCGGTAAGGTGAATAATTTCATATTTCCTTTTCCGGCTGCACTTACCACCAATTGCAAAGATTCTCCCGATTTTAAAGTTGTTTTGGACGGTTTCACCTGAAAATCGAAATGTCCGACAGCTCCAGTGAAATCTTCGGTTTTTCCAGCTTCCGGTAATGCTTTTACAGCAATCGCTTTGGCTCCGGCAGAAACACGTTTGGTTCCGTTGGTGTATTCCATTCTGCCAAAAACATCACGACGACCGGTTGGCGCCTGCATACTGATATCTAACGATAATGGTTCAATCGTTAATTTACCGGATTTCTGCGGATACAAAACAGTTTTACGAAGAATCACATAGCGGTAATCTTCGCCGTTGTATTTGCCCATCTGAACACTCAAGTTCTTTACATCGATATTCTGACTCCAGAAATTGTTGTACTTCGGACTGGCTGTTTCTCTAAAATCACTCACACTCACATACGGACTCACGTACAATTTGTACACGGCTGTAATTGGTTCGTTCAAATAAGGATTTGTATTGGAAATTTCGGCCACCAAGTGAATTCCATCACCTTTCAATTCTGGTGGCGGTGGCGGTGCAACTTGTCTTGGTCGTCGGTTTCCGAAAATAATAGCGAAAGGATCTTCCTCTTCTTGTGGTTCGGGTTGGGTTACCGCATTGCCAACAGTAACTTTTACCGAATTGGTTTTATAAATTCTTCCCGCAATTTCAATAGAAGCGGGTTTGATGATAAACGTCCCTTTTTTAGTCGGCATCAGAAAGAAGGAATACGACTTGCTGAAGGATTTCTTTCCGTTCACCCAAGAATAATTCACGGATTGATTCGGCCCTCCAAACACTTTGAACCCTTCAAAATCGGGCGCTTCAAAATTGTCGCCGTCGTCGTTCATGGTAAAATCGATGCGCAAGCGTTCGTTGATTCCAATGGGGTTTTTGCTCACGGTCGCTTTGAATTCGACCTGAGCCACCACGGATTGCAGCGCAACCAAGCATAAAAGCAGGATTCCTTTAATTTTCATTGTCATTTGCTACTGTCCTGTATTCTTTACCAGTCTTTTTCGGTTCGTGTTGGTCTTCCTTTGACTTCACGTCCTTTTACCCGGTCTTGTATTTTCTTTTCTTCGTTGTTTAAAGCGTCCAACAGGTTTTCCATTTGCTGTTTGGAAGAACCGCCTTGCTGTGGTTTTTGCGGCTGTTTGTCTTGATCGCCTTTATTTTCTTTATTGTCAGGTTTGTTTTGTTCTTTATTGTCTTTTTGATTTTTGTCCTGATCTTTATTTTGATCCTTGTTCTGGTCTTTGTTGTCTTTTGGCTGTTGCTCTTTATTCTGATCTTTGTTTTTATCCTTGTTGTCTTTGTTGTCTTTCGGCGGATTTTCTTTTAATTTCTGTTTCGCCAACGCATAATTGTATCGCGTTTCTTCATCGTACGGATTGTTACGCAACGCATTTTTATAGGCTTCAACCGCACCTTGATAATTTTTTTCCGTCATGAAAGCATTCCCTAAATTGTGGAAAGCTTTGTGCTTCTCCGTCTTGGTTTGGGCTTCTGTTATCGCTCGGGAAAACGAATATTTGGCTTCCGAAGGTTGATTCTGACGGTAAATCGAATTCCCTAAATTGTACGATGCCATCGCCGATTTCGGATTTTTGAATTGCGATTTTCGATACTCGACTTCAGCATCGGCATAGTCCTTATCCTCGAACTTGCTGTTGCCTTTCGGTAGGTTTTTGTCTTTCTCCTGAGCAAACAAGGTCAGGGAAAAAAGCAAAAATATATAATGCAGATACTTCATCTTCAGGCTTTTTCCTTTTCATTAAACAAATTCAGTGGCTTCACCCAAGCGGTTTTGCGCTCCAAAAAGAACACATCGAGCAATAACAAGAAGAATGCCAGTCCTAAAAACCATTGGAACTGCGATTCAAAATCAGCAATTTGCTGGCTTTCGAAATCGGTTTTTTCTAAATTGTCCAATCCGTTTTTAACGAATTCTAAAACTTCTTTTGTACTTCCACCGAAAACATAGCCACCATTCGCGTTTTTAGCAATGGTTTTTAAGGTTTCCGGATATAGTTTTGTGATTACGGTTTCGCCGTTTTGGTCTTTTTTAAACCCTTCAATCACGCCATTATGACGCAACGGAATCGGTCCTCCTTTTTCGGTACCGATACCAATGGTGATGACTTTGATCTTTTTGTCTTTGATTTCTTCTAAGGCGTCTTCAAAACCTTCGCCGTGGTCTTCTCCATCCGACAACATGATGATTAATTTGCTCGTTTGCGGATCGTCAAAATACGAAGAAGCCAATTTCAAAGCTTCGCCCAAAGCCGTTCCCTGCGAAGAAACCATATCCGTATTCATGCTTTGCAGGTACATTTTCGCCACGCTGTAATCGGTGGTGATTGGCAGTACAGGATAAGCACTTCCAGCATAACCTACGATTCCAATGCGGTCACTTCCCAACTGGTTGATAATCTGCGAAACGACCTGCTTGCTTTTCTCCAATCGGTTGGGCGCCAAATCTTCGGCTAACATACTTTTGGAAATATCCACTGCGAAAACAATGTCTACTCCTTGTCGTTTTACCGTTTCCATTTTGGTTCCGATTTTCGGATTCACCAAAGCAACAACTAAAGCCGTTACGCCTAATAAAACGACAGCGATTTTCAATATCGGTTTGAAAAGTGATTTTTCAGGACTTAAGTGCTGTAATAATGGTGCATCGGCAAACTCGCGCTGTTTCTTTTTCTGCCAAAACAAATTGATCAGAAACAACAGCAGCAGTACCGGCACAATGCCCAGCAGATAAAAATATTTTGGTTCGTCAAATTCCCACATAACTAGATAAAACTTCTGAAAATCGTTTTACGTAATAAAAGTTCTAAAGCTAAAAAGCCTAAAGCCAAAAACGCGAAGAATCTGTATTTTTCGTCGTAGTTGTAAAAGCGCTGTTCGGTCACTTCAGTAGTTTCCAATTTATTGATTTCGTTATAAATCGTTGTTAAACTCTGATTGCTGGTCGCTCGAAAGTATTTTCCTCCGGTAGTCTGCGCGATTTCCTTCATCAGTTTTTCGTCAATTTCCACTTTCATTTTTTTGAACAAAAACTGCCCGTTTGGTGCAATCGCGTACGGAAAATCAGCCATGCCGTTAGTTCCGATTCCGACTGTATAAACTTTCACGCCAAATTCTCTCGCGATTTCAGAAGCCATTCGCGGATCGATAAATCCGGAATTGTTTACTCCATCGGTCAATAAAATAATGACTTTGCTTTTCGCTTTGCTGTCTTTCAAACGGTTCACGGCTGTAGCCAAACCTACTCCGATTCCGGTTCCGTCTTGTAAAACATTGTCGTATTTCACCGCATCCAATGCTTCTAAAACCACGGCTTTATCACTGGTTACCGGTGTTTTGGTATAACTTTCGGCAGCATATAAAACTAACCCGATGCGATCGTTTGGACGTTGTTCCACGAATTCGGCGGCGACACGTTTTAACGCTTCCATACGATTCGGTTTCAAATCTTTGGCCAACATACTTCCGGAAACGTCAATTGCCATGACGATATCGATGCCTCGAGTCGTTCTGGATTTATTCGTCACATCCGTAGACTGCGGTCGCGCTAAAGCCACAATTAAAGCAGCCAAAGCCAACATACGAAATACAAACAACAGTGGTTTCAATTTCGACAATAGGGATTGAGTCGTTTTAAAACCCTGAACCGAACTCATTTTTAAAGTTGGCGCAAATTGTTTACGCTTCCAAAAATACCAAGCAATGGCTATTGGCAACACCAAAAAAAGCCAGAAAAACTCCGGGTTTGCAAAAGTGATATTCTTCATCATGGCGTTGCGGCTTTACGTAATTCAATCGATTCTAAGATGCGCTGGGTAATTTTATTCCCGAACTCATCGCCTTCTTTATGGGCCAATATGATTTGCTGCAATCCGCCTTCCTGAGCGAAAACAATAATCTCGTAATACAATTTTTCGGATTGGCGTTTGATGGGATCCAGCATGTTTAAGGTTCCGTAAGCTTTTCTGCCCGACAATCCTTCGTTGGTACTGAAATCTTCTGTTTTTACGATAATATCCTGAGCACCGCGTGACTCGATAAATTTCAGACAGCCTTCCAACGATTTGTCTAACACATTAGCAGATTGATCCTGCGGAATCTCAGTCTTGAATTTCGTAGTACTCACCGCGATGAAATACTCATCAAAATAACCTCCGAATTGGAAAAACTGCATTTCCTTAATCAACGCCATGGCATCTTTTGGAACTTGTTTGGCAGCATCTTCGCGTTTCAAAACTTCCGGTGTGGAAATAAAAACGCCCGGATTTCCGTATTCGCTGCTAATCCAGTCTTTCTCGTACATTTCCTGAGTCGATTCTCCGAAAATATTGTACTTATCTAGAAAATAAGTTGTCAAACCTCCAAGCAAAGCAATTCCTACTGCCAATCCGATGAGTTGGTTGCGTTTTTTGATTTTCTTCAGACGCAATTCTTCCTGCAAACGGGCGTATTCCAAACTTTCTTCGTCGTCTTCTTGTTTTGGAAGGGCTTTATCGATGGTTTTGATGATGCTTTCGATGTTTTTTCGGTCTTCGGAAATTTCAAAATCGAGCGGTTTGGACTTGGCGAATTTGACCAAATCGGCATTTTTTAAAATCTTCTCGAAGGTTTGCATGGTTTCCTGACGGATGCCCATTTTCTTTTTCATTGAAGCACGTCTCATGGCTTCCAATAATTCGTCCGTAGTGCTTTCCATGGCTGGAATGTGGACGGTTTCTTCGATGTAGGTTCTGGTAATATCAGTCATTTCGGAATAGTACGATTTGACGTCGCCTTGTTCCAAAAGGGATTTTTTTTCTAAATTTTGCAGTAAACTGGTCGCTTTTTCGATGGGTGAAGCGTATACAATTTCTTCTTCTTTCGGTTTGTTTTTGTAGCGTTTGTACAACCAATACCCTAAAATTCCTAAAGCTGCAATGATCACCAAAGCCAACAAATACCACCAAAAACTAGAAGAATTGTCTTCCGGCGCCATTACGTTTTTAATGTCGTACATTTTTTGTTTCAACGTATCGACTACTACCGGATTCACCTCAACTACTGCAGAATCGGATAAAAATTGTTTGTTGCCAATCAACACCGGAATTCTCGGAATCACATAACGTCCGGAATCGAATTGCGTTAATCCGTATTTTTTGATGAATTCGTAATTCGCATCTTTCTTAATCGTGTCAATCGGAAAGGATTCTAAAACCTCAAGCTGCCCAATATTTTTCACGTCTGGAAAAGCTACCCGAGTTTCTTTGGTTCCCATCACTTTTAACGTTAAGTGAAATTGCGAACCGATTTTAATTTTAGCAGAATCGACAGACGTTTGCACAGGTTGTTGCGCAAAGCCAACTGCAGTTACTACTATAAAAAGATATGTATATAATTTTCTAAACATGTTTAGCTTCTCGATTTAAAATAGCCGAGTAATTTCTTCACGTAACTTTCGTCCACACGGGTACTTACGGTTCCGGAGCCACAACGGGAAAAGATTTCTTTGAAATATTTTACGTTGTCCTGATAGTTTTTCTCGTAGTCTGAACGAACGGTTTTAGAATTGGTATTCACCACCATAATTTCTCCGGTTTCGGCATCTTCCATGGTTACCATTCCTACGTTGGGAATCGTTTCTTCGCGCTGATCGTAAACTCGTATTCCGGTAACATCGTGGCGCTTTCCGGCAATTTTTAAGGTGTGTTCGTAATCCGAAGTCATAAAATCGGAAATCAAAAACACAATGGCTTTCTTTTTCTGAACACCGGATAAAAATTTCAAGGCTTGCGACAAATCGGTTTTTTTGCTTTTCGGCTGAAATTCAATCAATTCACGAATAATGCGCAACACGTGCGATTTCCCTTTTTTAGGCGGAATGAACAATTCAATCTGATCGGAAAAAAGAATCAATCCGATTTTGTCGTTGTTCTGTGTTGCCGAAAAAGCCATAGTCGCGGCAATTTCCGTAATAATTTCGCTTTTCAGCTGATTTTGGGTACCGAAACTCTGTGAACCGCTGCAATCTACCATCAGCATCATGGTCAGTTCGCGTTCTTCTTCGAAAACTTTCACGTACGGTTCGTTGTAGCGCGCCGTTACGTTCCAGTCGATGGCACGAACATCATCGCCAAACTGATACTGACGCACTTCCGAAAACGTCATCCCGCGTCCTTTAAAAGACGTATGGTATTCGCCCGAAAAGATATGATCGCTCAACCTTCGGGTTTTGATTTCTATTTTGCGTACCTTTTTGAGTAATTCTTTGGTATCCATCTTTATTAGTTCTCAGTCGCAGTTTTCAGTCGCAGATACCTCAGCAAAAACTGTATACTGGGACCGGAAACTGTAAACTAAATTCTAAGGCACTTCTACCTCGTTCACGATTTTATTGATGATGTCTACCGAAGTTACATTTTCAGCTTCGGCCTCGTAAGTGATTCCAATTCTGTGGCGTAACACATCGTGTACTACAGCACGAACATCTTCCGGAATAACATAACCGCGACGTTTGATGAACGCGTAACATTTTGCCGCCATCGCCAAGTTGATACTTCCACGCGGGGACGCTCCGAAACTGATTAGCGGTTTCAAATCCGCCAATTTGTATTTCTCCGGATAACGGGTCGCGAAGATGATATCTAAGATGTATTTTTCGATTTTTTCGTCCATGTAAACTTCACGAACGGCTTGCTGCGCACGAAGAATCTGCTCCAAAGAAACCACTTGGTTTACTTTTTCAAAACCGCCGTTTAAGTTTTGACGGATAACTACACGCTCGTCGTCCATTTTCGGATAATCAATTACGACTTTCAGCATGAAACGGTCCACCTGTGCTTCTGGTAACGGGTAAGTTCCTTCCTGCTCCACCGGGTTTTGTGTTGCCATAACCAAGAACGGTTTGTCTAACTTGAAGGTTTCGTCGCCAATGGTTACCTGTTTTTCCTGCATCGCTTCTAACAAAGCGGATTGTACTTTAGCAGGCGCACGGTTAATCTCATCAGCTAATACGAAATTTGCGAAAATCGGTCCTTTTTTGATGGTAAAATCGTTCTGCTTGATGTTGTATATCATGGTTCCCACCACATCGGCAGGTAATAAATCCGGGGTAAACTGGATACGGCTGAAACTTCCGTGAACCGCTTGAGACAACGTATTGATGGCTAAGGTTTTTGCCAAGCCGGGAACTCCTTCTAACAAGATATGACCTTGTGCTAAAAGCCCGATTAGTAAGCGCTCAATCATGTTCTTCTGACCGACAATTACCTTGTTCATTTCCAGGGTAAGCAAGTCGATAAAGGCGCTTTCTCTCTCGATTTTTTCGTTGATCGCTCTTATGTCCAGCGTAGTTGTATTTTCATCCATTGGTGTCAATTTTTTGAGCCGTGAAATTAAGTAAGATATTTTAACACTGCAAATTGAAAATTAATTTAGTGGTTTGTTGTTAAGAATTGGTTAAAATAACTCGGAATAACTTGATATTAAGCACAATTTATGATTTTGTTTTTATATTTTTAAGAATCGAATTTTTCTGTCATGCTGAACAAGCGCCTTCTTATTAAAAACTTGCTGGCTCACAACGATGAAAACAGTTTCTATGATAAGAAGCGGCAGCTGAATTTGCACACCAAAGAAGGTAAAGGAAAATTTCTGAAACACATTTGCGCCTTGTCGAATTCCAATCCGATGAACAATTCGTATATCGTGGTAGGTGTAGAAGATCAGGACAATGCGATTGTAGGTGATGATTTCTTTGACGACAGTCGCATACAAAATCTGGTGAATGCCTTTTTGGAAAATCCGCCTAAAATTCAGTATGAAAATGTGCCGTTTCCGGATTTACCGAAAGACAAAGTGGTGGGCTTAGTAACGATTAAACCCAATAATAAGGTTTCCTTCTTCAAAAAAGGAATTCATACGATACTTGCCAAAACGATTTTCATAAGACGCGGAAGTAATACGATGCCGGTGGAAGATGTAACCGAGATTCCATCGTCGATTAAAACCAAAAGTTTAAATACCGAAACGGTCATCAGTATTGAAAACAATTCCCGAAACAGCATTGCTCATACGTTGGAAGGCGTTATCGACTTCATGAACAACCGTCACAAAGACATGAGCCCGCGATACAAGGTTTTTAAAGAATTGTTTGTGGTGTGCTGGGCCGGAAATAAAAAGAAAATACGGGAAAAGACATTCTTCTCCCGTGTCGACATTGAACTGATCAACGAGCAGGTTAAACTTTTCTATTCGGCTTTGGACGAAGTGACCATCGAGTATGATGAGCATACGTTTTCCATCACCGAATACGTTCCGTTGGGACTGAACGACAAAACGAGCTATTATCCGCTGGAAAAAGTGACTCTGCATTTCTACGACAATGGTTATTATAAAATGGATACCGTCATGCTTTTCGAACCGCCGGAATACAACCGGAAAATGTTGCATCATATTTACAATTCGAATTTGGCTTTACTGCAAAAACTACAAAAAGGAACTTCTTTATCAGGGAGAGAAAGCAAAGATTTGGAAAATTTGCCTTCAACTCTGATGATCTGCTACCTCAACGGTTTCGAAGAGGCTAAAACGAAACTAATTGACGCAAAACCATTTTTAAAAGCGCTTGAAAACCAAACCGCTTACATTTATTTTAAAGAAACCATGCGGGTGTTGCGCAAAGTGAAATACAATTGATTTACAGACAATTCATCAGTAAGACAACTATCTTTTTAAATACAAAAAGGACAACTTGTATCATAATCCAAGTTAAATGATATTAATTTTATTTAAGATTCGGCTGAGAAAACGCGATAGGTAGATTTGCTGGACAATTCAAGAATCACAACTACAATATTTTCCAGAAAGCAAAGTGGATACTTCCCTTTTTTCAACCAAGAATAGCGAGTATCAATGCCTAAAGTGAGTAACAAATCGGGTTCAAAAAAGAAATCTTCCTCCTGAATGAATTCTATTTTATCTTCTTTTGAGATTTCTGAATACTTTTTACCGAAAAAACTTCGTTGCTCCTGCTCAGAAAGTTTATCCATTTGTAATTGAATAGCCAGACTGTTGCTGGACAGCTTTAAAATACCATAGTTTTCCATAACACTATTTATTTCAGTTGATGTAAACAAAAATAAGTGTGTCTTAAAAATTCTATGTGCGGATTTTCCTCAAAATGTGTTAACTTATATCAATCCCTGGTTTCGGGCTTCGCGGATAATATCTTCGTCATTGCCCTTGTTGATGCAGAAAATGTCTCTGATTTTGGATTTCCGTTTTTCGACGGCGCTTTCCGTAAGATTGACTTCAGAGGCGATACTTTTGGTTTTAAAGCCTTTGGAAAGTAACGTAATAATTTGACGATTAATGTTATCTAGGTAATCCTGTCTTGTTAAAAGTTGTTTTACGGATTCATCGACGGTTTTAGAAAAATACGTACCACCTTCCATGACAACTTCAAAGGCTTTTAGCAATTCTTCCCCGTCGAAATCGCTTTTGATTAAAAGTCCTTCGGGATTTACTTTTTTAACAATATCGTAGATGATAAACGATTCGACATGAGATGTCAGGATGATGATTTTGGTATTCGGATAAGCATGTTTAATCAATACCCCCAAATCTTCACCCGAATGAATGCCTTTTTCTTCATAAGCTGGCATGCTTCGGTCTAAAAAAACCAAATCGAAAAAACTGGGTTCGGCATATTCTGTGATAAGTTGGTAGGCCTCTTTACAGTTGTGGCATTCGGTTGCGGCAATCTCAATTCCCTGATCGTTAAAGGAGAGAATGGTTTTGTACCCCATAATTTGTGACGGATGGTCGTCTACAAACAAAACATTCAATGGCATAGCTTCGTATCTTTCCTACGAAGTTACCAAACTATGTGGGAATTATCAAACTTATCTGAGTTCCTTTTCCTGGTTCTGATTTCACTTTTAAAATTCCGCCTATTTCCAAAGCACGTTCTTTCATATTTTTAAGTCCGATACCGCCTTTAGTTTTTCCACTAAAACCAATGCCGTCATCTGTTACTTTTATAGCCAGACTATTATCTTCCTTCAGCATACTGATACTCACTTTTTGGGCTTGAGCATATTTTTCAATATTCTGAAGCGATTCTTGCAAGATTCTATAAACCTGCATCTTAACATTATTATTCACACTTAACCAATCGATACTTTCGTCTGTGAAGATTTGAAAATCGATAGTGGAATGTTCTTTGATGTTTTCGACTAAATTATCAACCATGACCGTAAAATCAGACTGATTGCTAAACATATTGTTGTTCAAATCATGAGCAATTTTTCGGATTTCTTTCTCGATTTCCTGTATTTCATTCACATGCGTCACACATTTGGCTATCGTTTCAGGATCGTCGCGTTTTTGCAGCACAAACAAATTCAAACGAATGGCCGTCAGTTTGCCCATAATTCCGTCGTGCAATTCACGGGAAATACGCTTCTTTTCAAACTGTTTGCCTTCTTCGAGTTTTTGCTGTTGGCCTAGCATCAGTTTGTAAATTTCCTCGTTGGCTTGCTGCTGCTCTTGCAAATATTGCAGCTCTTTGTTTTTCGTACGTTGTGCTTTTACGATGTAGAGTAGAATCAAGGCAATTACCGAAAATAATCCGGTACCCAAAAACAACCAGCGCTGTGCGGATATGCGCTCTTTTTCTGCCTCGACCAGTTTTTTCTCCGTAGTGATTTCATCGGTCTCGAATTCGATGCGGGCAAATTTGTTTCGCGTGGCACGCTCGACATTTTGAAGACTGTCGGAAAGAGCAATGTATTTTTCTCTGTAATAAGTGCTTTTTGTTGTGTCGATATCGGCTAGTAGTTCTAATGCTTTTAATTCGTCTTCGCAAATTTTATTCGTATGTGAAGCTTCATATGCTTCAATTGCATATTTTTTAGCCAAACTATTATTTTTATAATGAAAATAATATTCGGACAGATAAAGCTTAGACGTTAAAGTCATATGGAAATTTTCAAGACTATCACCAATTTTCAGACTGCTCTTAAAAATGTCTAGACAACTTTTGTCGTTATTTTTGAATTTAGAATATGCTAATGCATTTGTGAAATAAACATAACTAACTGGATCATTTGTTTTGAAGTCATCTTGTGAAAGTGCTTTTTCAGAATACACAATTGCATCTCTGTATTTATGTTGCTTTTGTAATACTAAAGCAATATAGTTAAGAGGTTGAGCCTTAAGAAGTTTATACTGAGGGTAGTTCTTTAATTTTTCTGCCTGAAAATAGGCTTTGTTATAATAATCAATTGCTGTCTCATAATTTTGCATTCCTCTTGAAGCCATTCCTAAAATAAGATAACAATCATAAACCAACCTCAAATCATTCTTTTTAATTGCTTCTTTAACAATTCCTACCTCATTTACTTCGCATTGGGAAAAATTTTTCTCATAAAACAATATACAAGCTTTATTGTGTGCAACTCTGAGGTTGATTTCATTCTTATTAAATTTCTTATTCAACTTTTCTAATTTTGAATAATAATAATAAGCACTATCATTTTTTTGAACATAAAAATAATAGTCAGCAATGTTGTTTAGTGATTTAATTATTTTTACTGTGTCGTTATTTTTAGATGACAATCTATAAACTTTATCTGATAAAAATTTGAAGTCATCGTATTCCTCTATGTTAAAATATTTATCAGCGATTGACAACATATAGCTGGTAGACAAAGAATCATCTCTTTTACTTAACAATTGTAGTGCCTTATTTGTATTTGCTAATCTGACCTCCTTCTTCAAACTAAAATTATTTGCAATTAGCAAAAGACTATCTATTTCATAGACATCATTATTTGACAAAGAAGTAGTATTCTTTTCACAACCAACCAAAAAAAAGATAAGTATTACAGTAATAATTCTCAAGACATTTATTTTAAATAGCTAAAATACTACAACTATTTTTCTTCACAAAACTATTGTCTTACCGGAGGCTTAATTGGCGGTTCTGATTCATCATATGGCCAACCATTGATTGTGTCCTTTTGGGAATAGACGGCTTCAATGTTAAATGTATCTTCATACTCCTGTGTCTTTTGAATTTCTTCAGGAAGTACATCATCTGTAGTACATGAATAAAGGGCTAAAAGGGTTAAAACACCTGCGAAGAATTTAAATGTAGTTTTCATAGTACTTTGCTTTTGGTTATACAACAAAACTATTTTAACATAAAGACGTGTGTTTGTGGAATTCTGTCAAAAAATGTTAATAATTGAATTCGTTTTTTACAATTTTGATAATCCGAAATGTTTTAAGAAATTTGACTAAAATTAAAACTATTATGAGTAGAACCCTTGTTATAGGTGACATACACGGTGGACTAAAAGCCTTAGAACAAGTACTTGAAAGAGCGAAAGTTACTCAAAATGATACACTTATTTTCTTAGGTGATTTTGTCGACGGCTGGAACGACACACCAAAAGTGGTGGATTTCCTTATCGAATTAGACAAAACCCACAATTGTATTTTCATTCGGGGCAATCATGAAGAAATGGTATTGCGTTGGTTATCAGAAGGAGAAGACAATGAAGAATGGCGCTTACACGGCGGACAATCCACAGTAGATGTTTACGAATCGGTTCATGATGAAATCAAAAAGCACCATATCGAATTCTTGTCCCGTTTGAACGATTATCATTTAGATTCCAAAAATCGGCTTTTTGTGCACGCCGGATTCACCAATTTGAAAGGGGTGGAATACGAATATTTCAAAGGCATGTACTGCTGGGACCGAACGCTTTGGGAAGCTGCATTGGCCATGGATAAAACCCTTTCCAAAAAAGATTTGTTTTATCCGAAACGCTTTGCGCTGTACGAAGAGATTTTTATCGGACACACGCCGGTCACCAGAATAGGTTACTCCGTTCCGGTAAATCGGGCGAATGTGTGGAATGTGGATACTGGTGCTGCTTTCAAAGGTCGATTGACCATTATGGATGTGGATACTAAAGAATTCTGGCAAAGCAAACCACTTCCTGAACTCTATCCGAACGAAAACGGCAGAAACTAAATTCAAAAAGGTTATTTTTGTAAAAATTTTTTACCATGAAAAAGTATGTATGGATAATATTGCTGATGTCTGGTGCGATGCAAGCACAGGTATTCAGCGGTAAAGGCGATTTAAAATTTCAGATGGGCGGTAACTTTCAGGAACACGGTTCTGGTATTATATCGTCGTTAGATTATGGTTTAGGTTCTAATATGTCTATTGGATTTTCGGCTTCCTATATTTTGGGAGTGACTAAAATTGCAGGTGAAAAACCAGATTTTGACGACCGAATGGATGCGAAAATTCGTTTCAACGCTAATATTGCTGATGTTTTCAACATTGAAGAAAAAATGGACATTTACCCAGGTTTAAACATCGGAACAAGAAATTTCGGTGGCCATTTGGGTGCGCGTTATTTCTTCACTAAAGGTTTTGGAATTTATTCTGAAATGCAGTTCCCAATCGCGAAATACGAAACCGATCCCATTGGTTTTGAAAATTATAACAATCAGTTCAACTTCTCTATCGGAGCAAGTTTTAATTTATAAGCCATGAGCGTAATCGAGAAAAAACTAAAAGACCGCAGTGATTCCAAATGTGAATTGTGTGGTAATCCACATGATTTGTTGGTATACAATCTTCCTCCGGAAAACAAGGAGAGTTTGGAAACCAGCATTTTAACCTGTAAAACTTGTGTGTGTCAAATCGAAAATCCGGACACTACGGACGCGAATCATTGGCATTGCCTTTCTGACAGCATGTGGAACGAACATTTACCGGTTCAAATTGTTTCCTGGCGTATGCTAACCCGTTTGAAGAAAACCGATTTACTCGAGATGATGTATCTGGACGAAGAAGCCTTGGAATGGGCAAAAGCAACTGGAGAAGGCGATGACGACGAAGGTAAAATCATCCACAAAGATTCCAACGGGAATATTTTATTCGACGGTGATTCTGTGGTGTTGATTAAAGATTTAGACGTAAAAGGAGCAAATTTCACTGCTAAACGTGGAGCAGCAGTGCACAACATAAAACTGGTTTGGGACAACGCCGAACAGATTGAAGGCAGAGTGGAAGGGCAGCATATTGTTATCCTTACCCAATATGTGAAGAAAACGAAGTAATTGCAACTTCTGATAAACAAAAAACCCGATTCGTGATGAATCGGGTTTTTTTATGGTTTGTTTTGATTAAAAATCAAATTTGATTCCCTGTGCTAACGGAAGCGCCGTTCCGTAGTTAATCGTATTCGTTTGTCTTCTCATGTACGCTTTCCAAGCATCCGATCCAGACTCACGGCCACCACCAGTTTCTTTTTCTCCACCGAAAGCACCACCAATTTCAGCACCAGATGTTCCGATGTTTACGTTAGCGATACCACAATCGGAACCAGCAGCTGAAAGGAACAATTCCATTTCTCTCATGTTGTTGGTAAAGATGGATGATGATAAACCTTGAGGCACACCATTTTGAATAGCGATTGCTTCCTCAATTGTGCTGTATTTCATTACGTACAATACCGGTGCAAAAGTTTCGTGCTGAACGATTTCGAATTCGTTTTTCGCTTCGATGATACATGGTTTTACGTAACAGCCGCTTTCGTAGCCTTCGCCTTCTAAAACGCCGCCTTCAACGATTACGCGTCCGCCTTCAGCTTTCGCTTTTTCGATTGCGTTCAAATAATCCTGAACCGCACCTTTATCGATAAGTGGTCCTACGTGGTTGGTTTCATCTAAAGGATTTCCGATTTTTAACTGACCGTAAGCACCTTTTAACACCTCTAATGTTTTATCGTAAACGCTATCGTGAACGATTAAACGACGGGTTGAAGTACAACGTTGTCCAGCCGTTCCTACCGCTCCGAACACTGCTCCTACCAATACCATTGATAAATCTGAGTTTTCAGAAACGATGATTGCGTTGTTTCCTCCTAATTCCAAAATAGTATTTCCGAAACGAGAAGCCACTACTTGTGATACGTGACGACCGATTCTTGTAGAACCTGTGAATGATACTAAAGGAATGCGTTTGTCGTTGTTGATTAAATCTCCAGATTCGTTACCAACTACTAAACAGCTTAATCCTTCGGGTAAATTATTTCTTTCTAATACCGTTTGGATGATGTTCTGACACGCTACCGCACACAAAGGTGTTTTTGAACTTGGTTTCCAGATACAAACGTCTCCACAAATCCAAGCGATCATGGAGTTCCAAGACCAAACGGCTACTGGGAAGTTGAACGCAGAAATGATTCCTACGATTCCGAACGGATGCCATTGCTCGTACATTCTGTGCATTGGACGCTCTGAATGCATCGTAAGTCCGTGTAACTGACGGGAAAGACCTACCGCGAAATCACAGATGTCGATCATTTCCTGAACTTCTCCTAAACCTTCTTGGTACGATTTCCCCATTTCGTAAGAAACCAATTTCCCAAGCGCTTCTTTATTTTTTCTTAATTCCTCTCCCATTTGGCGAACAATTTCACCACGTTTTGGAGCCGGAACTACACGCCATGTTTTGAACGCTTCTTCTGCAGCGCTCATTGCTTTTTCATAATCTTCTTTTGTAGCAGATTTTACTTTTCCGATCAATTCGCCGGTTGCCGGAGAATACGATTCGATAATTTTTCCGTTAGAGAACCAGTTTTTACCTGTGGATGCTCCTTCGTTGATTTCTTTTAAGCCTAATTGTTGCAAGGCTTCCTGAATACCAAATTGGTCTACTGCAGTTGTTGCCATTATTTTAGTTTAATTCGTTTTTTTATAAATTTCTGCAAAGTTACTCATTTTTGTTAAATCAGTAACAGTATAAAGCGTTAAAACCGATTGTTGCAATCCAAGCATTAGCTTTCGTATTTTGGCGTAAATCGAGGGTCGGCTTCCATCACTGTGCCGCATTCGGTGCAAGTTCGCAATTCTTCAGACGTGTAAAAATGTTGGAAATGCGGCAAAAAGTCTTTCTCAATATTATGCAATTCAAAATAGACTTCGTACAACTTGTGGTTACAGTTTTCGCAATGCCATAATAATCCGTCGGTGTAACCTCTTCCGGCTCTTTTGCGTTCAATTACCAAACCGATGGAGCCTTCACTGCGCACCGGAGAATGAGGAATTCGCGCCGGATTCAGATATATATCTCCTGCTTTCAGCTCCATTTCTTTACGTTCGCCGCCTTCCTGAACGACTACTTTGATGGTGCCTTCCAACTGATAAAACAATTCTTCGGTTTCGTTGTAATGATAGTCTTTACGGGCATTCGGTCCGGCTACAATCATCACAATATAATCGTCGGATTCCACATAAAGGTTTTTGTTGCCTACCGGTGGTTTTAGCAAATGTCGATTGTCTTCAATCCATTGCGTCAGGTTGAACGGTTTTAAAATTGCCATGCTTATAATTTTAGTCTCGCTAATTTACAAAATAAAAAAAGGCCGACTCGCGTCGACCTTAATATTATTTAGCTTCTTTTATCAGATAGATGTACACCGGAAAGTGGTCGCTGAAACCAACTTCTCCATTCGAGTTACGAAGCGGATACCCTTTGTACTGTCCTGTTTTCTGTACCAAGAAAGGTTTGTTGTAAATTCCGGCTTTCCAGTAACGCCAAGACGAATAATCGTTGCGGATAAACGGCTCGGAAACCATGATGATGTCGAATAAATCCCACGCATCGCGATAAGCTAAGGTTCCCATACCTTCTTCAGCCATTTTTTGCATTGGGTTGTAAATGCCTAAAGGTTTTACTTCTTCTTTTTTACCCTTTGCACCAACTTCGATTTTTACACTTTTATTGAAACTTCCATCGTTCAAATCGCCCATCGAAATGATTTTCGCATTCGGATTGATGGCATACAATGAATCGATGATTTTGCGGTTCAAACGACCAGCTGCTTCACGGTTCGGGCTACTTTTCTTTTCACCTCCCGAACGTGATGGCCAGTGGTTTACGATTACATTTACCTCTTCACCATCCAATAAACCGGTTACTAATAACTGATCACGAGTGTAGATTCGTTTGGTAGTTTTATCCAGGTTTACGTTTTCTTCCTTGTCATCATCAGCATCTTTGTCTTTCTTTCCTGATTCTTTTTCGTAAATCATTAGTGGAAGATTTTTATAGCTGATTGGCTGGAAATGTTTTTTCTTGTACAACAAAGCCACATCAATTCCACGTTTGTCCGGAGAATCGAAATGCACAATTCCGTAATCTTTATTAATCATGGATGGATGTTTTACCAAATCTTCCAACACATTACGGTTTTCGATTTCGCAACCACCAATTAAAACCGGTGATTCTTTTTGCGATTCACCAGTTCCCAACTCCGTTAAAACACGACTTAGGTTGTCTAATTTTTGTTTGTACTTGGTTCCGGTCCAGTTTTGTTTTCCGTCTGGAAGCCATTCTTCATCAAAATTCGGTCCGTTGATGGTGTCGAAAAGATTTTCAAAATTGTAAAACGCCACGGTATGCACCATGAATTTTTTTTGTTGTGCCATGGCAGTTACGCTCAAAAGTGCAGCTACAAAAAGAAAAGTCAGTCTTTTTTTCATAAGAAAATAAAGGTTTAAATTTTTGTTTGTTTTTTAATCAAACTTCCTGAAAATCAAATTACAATTATCAGGCCAAAACTAAAAAAGACGCCTCTAATTTTTCATTTTGGGGCAACAAATGTAAAATAATATTCTAATATGTTCATGCTTATTGCGTTAATAAATTTTTAATCCGAAGAAATTCAAACAAAAAGCAGCATGAAAACATTTCAACCTTTTGATTTATAGTTATTTAAAACCTTATTTTAACACCTCAAACATTAGGTAATCTGATTATTTATATTAACTTAGAATTAAGTTTTACAAAAAAATTAAAGTATTCATTGTTAGTTGCCTGAAAACGTGTAAATTTGCCGCCCTTTGTTATCTTATTTGGTAAAAGACAAGGGGTTAACTTTAATCTTATTTATGAAAAAATTTGTAATTTGTACTTTGTTTGTAATGCAGGCTGTGTTTGCATTTGCACAACAAAATCCTTTGCTTAAGGGTAAAGTAGTAGATTCCAAAACGCAACGACCGCTTCAGAATGTCGTGGCAACAATTCAAAACACTAATCAGTCTGCCTTGACAAATTTTGACGGGGTTTTTGCATTCTCGGCTGTAGCTGAGGGGAATCAAATGCTTCAAATCAGCAGTACTGGGTATTCTACGCAAACTTTTGCTGTGGAAATCAAAAAAGGAGAAACTTTAGATTTAGGAGTTGTCGTTCTTGAAGAAGACATTACTTCTGAACAACAGTTAGCCTTGGTTACCATTACAGAAAACGACTTAGGAGATGACAACAGTGGTTCGGAAAGTACTTCCGGTTTATTACAAGCTTCTCGCGATGCATATCAGCAGGCGGCGGCTTTCAACTGGGGTCAGGCGCGTTTCAGAATCCGTGGTTTGGATAACGAATACGGAACTACCATGATTAACGGTATTGTGATGAACAAATTGTACGACGGTCGTCCGCAATGGAGCAACTGGGGTGGTTTGAACGACGCTACCCGCAACCAGGAGTTTACCATGGGAACTGCACCTTCAGATTACACATTCGGAAATATATTAGGTACTCAGGAAATCAACACCAGAGCATCTCACTACAGACCAGGGAATCGTGTTTCTTTCTCTGGAACCAACACTAATTATTCTTGGAGAGTTATGGGAACTCATGCTTCAGGAATGAACGCTAAAGGATGGGCTTTCGTGGTTTCAGCTTCAAGAAGATGGGCTGAAGAAGGCTATTTCGAAGGAACTGATTACGGTGCCAATTCAATTTTTGCAAGTGTTGAAAAGAAATTCAACGATAAACACAGCTTAAACTTTACTTCTATTTATGCACAGAACAGTAGAGGTAAATCATCTCCAAACACTAAAGAAGTTACCGATTTAAAAGGTATTGAGTACAACTCGTATTGGGGATGGCAAGATGGCAAAAAGAGAAACTCCAGAGATAAAGACATCGAAGAGCCTATCATGATGTTAGGGCATTATTGGAAATTAACTCCAAAAAGTACTTTAAACACTAACGTGGCGTTCCAAACAGGTTCTATCGGAAACTCGCGTTTAGACTTCCAACAAGGAAACAATCCAGATCCTACTTACTATAGAAACTTACCTAGTTACTATTTGAATTATCATGACACAAGCTCTGGTACACCAGTTTGGACGCCTAATTATTTTCAGGCACAGTTAGCAGAAGATAATTTCAAAAACAACGGTCAAATTGATTGGGAAGCTATGTATGCTGCTAATCAAGCTACAGTTAACGGAAATAGTGCTTATGTTTTATACGAAGACCGTACCGATGACACACAAATCTCAGCGAACTCAATCTTAACTGCTGAATTATCAGACAACATCAGCATGAATGCTGGAGTTAACTTTAGAAAATTAAAATCACACAACTACCAAAACTTATTGGATTTACTAGGTGGTGATTATTTTATTGATAAAGATTTCTTCGCTAACACGGCTATTGGACAATCTCAGGATTCTGATTTAAACAACCCTAACCGTGTGGTTGGAGAAGGCGATACTTACGGATACAACTACAACTTGTTTGCCACTGTTTTTGACGGGTTTGCACAATTCAAATTCAACTACAAGAAATTCGATTTCTACTTAGGACAATCGTTCTCTAGATCTGAATACAAAAGAGAAGGTTTATATCGTAATGGTCTTTACGCTAAAAACTCATACGGAGATAGCGGAAATATTGTATTTGAAAACTTTGGTTTCAAAGGAGGTTTAACCTATAAAATTACCGGAAACCATTTATTGAACTTCAACGGAGCATATTTAACAAAGGCGCCAACTTTACGTAACACTTTTGCAAATGCTCGTATGAATAACAACATCACGCCAGATTTAGACAGTGAAAGAATTTTCAGCGCAGATGCTAGTTATGTTGTGAGAACACCTAAATTCAAAGGTCGTTTAACTGGTTTCATTTCGAAAATTCAGAACAGTACTGAATTGTCTTTCTATTATGGAGAAGGCTTATTCGATGCTGAAGATGGTGGTGATACAGATTCTTTCATCAGTGAGATTGTTACCGGTATGGACAAAAGAAATATTGGAGCGGAGTTAGGTATGGAGTACCAAATTACTTCAACAATTAAAGCGACTGCTGCTGCTTCTTATGGTCAGTACATCTACACCAACAACCCTAACCTGAAAGTTAACAATGACGGAGCTGCAACGCCAACAAACGATTCTCCAATTGAAGATTTTGGGAAAACGTATTTAAAAGGATACAGACAACCGGGAATGCCACAACAAGCATACTCATTTGGTTTAGAATACCGCGATCCGCACTTCTGGTGGGTTGGAGCTAACGTAAACTACCTTGCTGATAGCTATTTGGATGTATCTAATATTTTAAGAACAGACAACTTCGCAATTGACGGAACAACAGGAATATCATATCCTGGAGCTACTGAAGAATCGGTACGTGAACTTTTGAAACAAGAAAAATTCGCTGACTTTACCTTAGTTAACTTAACCGGAGGAAAATCTTGGATGATTAATACGAAAACCAGAAGTACTGTTGGTTTCTTTGCTTCAGTAAACAACGTATTTGACATTACCTACAAAACAGGTGGGTTTGAGCAATCAAGAAAAGCAAATTACCTTGAAATGCAACAAGACTTAGTAAGTGGAACAAGAGGTTTTGGCCCTAAATACTTCTATGGATACGGCAGAACGTTTTTTGTAAACTTCTACATTAACTTCTAATCTAACAGAAAAAGACTATGAAAAATATTTTTAAATCCGTTTTTATTCTTGCTGCAACTGCAGGACTATTAACAAGTTGTGTAAACGAGGATGATTTTGACATTCCTGCAGTACGAGAAGCTTTCTTTTCAGAAACATTCGAGACTGCAACAAACAATACCAATTTAGACTTTGTTGGATGGACAAATTATGCTGAACAAGGTACTTGGTTATGGAGAGAAAAAACATTCGACGGTAATGGATATGCTGAGTTCAGTGCTTTTAACTCTGGTTCAGCTTCTAATGTGGTTTGGATGATTACACCAGCAATCGACGCATCAATGTATGCTACTCCTCGATTAACTTTTAAGTGTGCTCAACACCACTTGGATGTGGATGCTCCTGAAAATTCGTTAGAAGTATTGTATTCGACAGATTATGATGGAACGAACGTTTCAGCAGCGACTTGGACTTCATTTGACGGATTGAATTTACCGACTATGGATGAGGAATGGTATGCTTTTTTAAATTCTGATGTTGCTGTACCTGCTCACGAGAATTTGTACATCGCTTTCAAATTTAGAGGTTCGGGTACAAATCTTACCCATGATGGTGCCTTCCAAATTGACGATGTATTTGTTTATAATCAAAACTAATTTGCTATGAAAAATATTAAATTTTTAGCGATTCCGGCTTTACTGACCATGTTGGTAAGCTGTGTAAACGGAGACGATTACGGAACTCCGGATTTATCTGGAGAATGTAAAGAAGTTGCTGTAACTAAGCAAGTTTCGGAAATCACCGGAATGGCGACTATCGACAACCCGACGCAATACACTGATCCAAGAGATGCGGAAGGGAACCAAACACATATTGGGGTAATTGAAGCATATGTAACCTCAAGTGATGAAGGTGGAAACTTTTATAAATCCATTTCATTGGTTTCGGTTGACAAACAAATTGGTTTCAGTATTCCTGTTGACAGCTATAACTTGTACAATAAATACGAGCCAGGAAGAAAAGTTTATGTTAAGCTTGATAGTTTACATTATTCTTATACGGACCTAACAGATTCGTATGAAATAGGGAATTTATATTATGATGCTCAATACGATGAATACAGCATTGGCAGACTTACCGGTGCTGAGTTTGAAAGTAAAATTGTAAGAAGCTGCGAAAAAGTTGATGAAGAAACTTTGGTTGAACACATTAGCATAAATGAGGCTTTAGACGATTCATATATTAACAAATTAGTTGAATTTGACAATGTACAGTTTAATGAGGGTTCTGCGGGAGGAAAATATTTTGATATCAACTATCCTCCTTACAACTTTAGTAATCCTGTTTATCCAAGTAATATAGGTGGCGCAACCAATCACAAAATTTCTGATATGGAAGGTAACACAATTGTTGTGAGACTTAGCCAATATGCGACTTTCACTGCAAATACAATCCCTACAGGTAATGGTAAAATTAGAGGTGTTTTAACCAAGTACAATGGGACTTATCAATTTATGATTAGAACATTGAATGATGTTAAACTAACTAATGATAGATATTATCCGCAAACATTCTTTGAAGAAACTTTCGATGCCAATTTTACAACGTGGACTAAATATAATGTTTTAGGGGCTCAGGTTTGGGGTTCAACTACTTTTGGTAATCCTGCACCAAGTGCACTTATGAATGGTTTTAGTGGTGGTAATCAAAATAACGAAGATTGGTTAATTTCACCTGCAATCAACTTAAGCACCAATAGTTTTGCAATTTTAAATTTTGAGACAAGTACACGTTTCAATGGAGCTCCCCTACAAGTTTATATTTCTACAAACTATGATGGCTCAAGTGCTCCAAACACAGCAACTTGGACGCAACTTACAGGTTTCACCTTACCGGTTTGGACAAGTGGAAGTTATACCGCTTGGACTGGATCAGGGGGTATAAATATATCTTCATATACTGGTAATTCAAATGTACGCATTGCATTCAAATACACTTCGAACACTTCTGCAGCTGCAGGTTGGGAAGTTGACAATGTAAAAGTATTTGGCCAATAATTAAACCTATTCGCTTTAAAATAAAAAACGCTCTCAAATTGAGAGCGTTTTTTATTTATCTAAAATTCCGATGTTGCGTAGCTGTAAAAAAGTCACGGAAAATCTGATTTATTTCTTCATCAACACGTGA
Source organism: Flavobacterium sp. (assembly GCF_032153895.1). GTDB lineage: Bacteria > Bacteroidota > Bacteroidia > Flavobacteriales > Flavobacteriaceae > Flavobacterium. The sequence goes on along the minus strand of NZ_JALDYN010000005.1, from coordinate 10,013 downwards.
GGCTTTAATTCCGCATAAGCGATATAGTTTTGTGATGTAAAGCATTAGTTCATCTACTGTTTCAACTCCAAACTCGTGAATAATTGTAGTAAATTGAGAATCGATATGTTGGCTATTGGTTAGTCGGATTTCTATTTCCTTGGCATATTCTTCCACTTTTATAGTTACCGTTCTTAAAAACTCTTCCAATTTGTTTTGCAATGTATCCGTTAGCATCTTTTGGCTGGCTTCAAAGAAGTGTTCCGCCATACCAAGATAATTCACCAACAAGGTAAAACGGCAAAAACCTCAAATGGAATTTGATCCAAAACAGCATCGGTATAAAAATGATTGTAAACAAAAGAATATTCTTCTGACACCAACTGACGGGAAACCTTAAAGCTGTGCGAAGCGGTTGCCACCATTCCCATAGCTTTCCAACAAGGTTCTAAAACCACTTGATTGGCATTCAATACAAACGATTTTATAATCGGCTCGTCATTCTCATCCAAAAGCTGTTTCCCATTTGAAGTAAGGTGCGCGTTTAAAGTGAAATGGGTCAAATACGGCGCGCCTGTAGCATAAGGCCAAAAACCATTGATGATATAACCATTCTCACTGATTTCCGCAGTTCCTCCAACTGTGCCGCTTCCGCCAAAACAAACAGCTTTCCCTTTAAAAATAGCCGAGGCAGTTTCCGGTTGCAAATTTCTCGAAAAATAATTCGCACCGCTGCACAAGGTTACCAACCAGCCTAAACTACCATTAATTTTGGCGACATTTTTAAGAATACTCAAACCGGCATCGAAGGACAAGCCAAGGCCTCCGTACTGAATAGGAACCCAAATGTTCAACCATTGTTCCTGGTGAATTGTATCCAATACGGATTGACTAATCTTATTCGTGCTGAGCAACTCCTTGCGCAAATTGACAATTGAGCTGTCAAATGATAATTCTTTCATTATTTAAGAGGAAGTATTAAAAGAAAACCTATTTAAGCGGTCTTTTAGAGCGCTACAAAAGTTTAAAATACAAAAACAAAGCGAAATGGGTAAAATAAAAAAAGCCCGTTTAAACGGGCTTTAATTTACTATTCAAAAATTATTTCTTTACGATTAAGAATTCAGAACGACGGTTTTTAGCGTGTTCTTCTTCTGAACATGAGTCACAAGCTACTTTTGGCTCGCTTTCTCCATATCCTTTTCCAGTGATGCGTTCTTTAGCAATACCTTTTGAGATAACATACTGAACCGTTGCTTTAGCACGACGATCCGATAAGTTCATGTTGAAAGTATCTGAACCGCGGTTATCCGTATGCGATTTAACCATAATTTCCATGTTCGGGCTGTTTTTCAACACCTGAACTAACTTATCCAATTCAAACGCACCTTGCTTAGTAATGTTGCTTCTGTTAAATTCAAAGAAAATATCGTTTAAGATAACTTCTGTTTCCGTGATGATCACATCAATTGGATCCAATTCTGCAATAACTGGCAATTCACCACCTTCTTTCTGAGAAACTGCAATCGTTTTACTCACGAAGCCGTCTTTCGAAACCTGAAGTGTGTACGGTTTATCACAATCAACTGCATAACCAACAAAGCCGTCAGCTGTAGTGTATTTCGTTTCAATTAAGTTGTTCTTATCATCCAAAATAGCTACAGTAGCACCAGACAATAATTCGCCTGTTTTAGCATTCTTCGCTGTTGCGTTGATTTGTAAACCACAAACCGGAGTTGCCATATAGATATCATCCTGACCGCCACGGTTACTAGAGAAAAATCCAACTTTATTTTCTGCATTGTAAGAGAACGCAAAATCATCTTTTTCAGAGTTTACCGGAATACCAACGTTTTTAGCTGCAGACCCAGAATTCATGTCTACCACATAAACATCCAAACCTCCGAAACCTTGTCTTCCTTCTGAAGAGAAATACAATTTGTTTTCATCAGTAATGAAAGGGAAATTCTCGCGACCTTCCGTATTGATAGCACTTCCTAAATTCTCAGGTGTACCGAAATCGTTATCACCGTTTACAGCCACTTTCCAAATATCAGATCCCCCGATTCCTCCTGGCATGTCCGAAGAGAAATATAAAGTTTTCCCATCTTTCGATAAACTTGGATTACCTACGTTGTATTCTTTATTGTTGAATGGTAACGCTTTTACATTTGCCCATTTTCCGTCAACTTTCGTCGCTTTGAACAAACCAACTTTTCCAAATTTCAACTTCTTTGATTTGTCTTTATCGAACTGACCGTCCTTGAAAGTTTCGCTTGAAAAATACATAGTATTTCCGTCAGCACTTAATGTTGCCGGACCATCATGAAATTTGGTATTGATTCCATCAACAGTTACGGGCTTACTGTAAGTTCCATCAGCATTACGAGTAGCATAATACATGTCTAAATAAGGCTCGTCATTGTATCCGTATGTCTTTTTAGCGGTATTACGAGCCGATGCAAAATACAACGTATTGTCATTGGTTAAAACAGCTCCAAAATCCGATTTATCACTGTTCACATCCATCGTTTGAGAATCAAACAATTTCATCTGCGATTTTAATCTTGGGATGTAATTCGGTTCGTTTTTGAAAGCAATAGCTCTTTGATCGCTTGGTGCCATAGCAGCAAATTTTTCCATCTGCACATTGGCTTCACTGTATTTACCGTCAGCTTTCAACATTTGAGCATAACGATAGTAAATCTCAGCTTCCTGTTGTTCTTCCGTTGCTTTAGCGTACCATTTGGCGGCTTCAGCAGTATTGAACACATTGTAGTAACTGTCCGCCAATTGACGGTATACATAGTTATCCGCTTTGTTGTCGCTAACCAGTTTTAAATATTCTTCAGCAGCATCGATATATTCATAACGATTGTACAATTTATCTGCAGCTTGTGTGTCTTTGTTTTGTGCTGTTGCTAATAAACCAGCGAAGACAAAACTTAAAGTGATATAGGTCTTTTTCATAATATAATCGCGGTTAAATTAGAAGAAACGAGGTGAAGTAGATACTTTCTTGTAGAAGTTCACATCCCACAACAACATAAACTCATGAGAAGATTGCGTTTTAGCATTCAAATCAGAGATGATGTGATCGTATGCGTAACCAATTCTCAAGTTAGGTGTAATTCCGAAATTCACCATAGCTCCAAAGGAATCCTCCAAACGATAGGTTGCCCCTAATTCCAATTTATCATACAACAAAGTATTTAAAGAAACGTCTAATGAAGTAGGTGCATTGAAAGCCGATTTCAACATTGCAAAAGGCTTCAATTTCACGTTCTCGTTAATATCGAAAACATAACCTCCTGTTAAGAAATAGTGTGACACTTCAGAACCGAATTTTCTTCCGTTAAAATCCAAGTGTTTTGATTTCAACATGTTCGGAACCGAAAACCCTAAATAATACTTGTTGGTATAATAGAACATACCAGCCCCAATATTCAGGAAAGTATTACTGGTATTTTCAGCAAATGCAGGATCATTAGGATCTGGAACGTGACCATTTCCAATATCGTCATACAAACCTACTTTATGGAACGTTGCTCCTCCTTTCATACCGAAGGCCAACTTGTGCTCACCACCCAATTGTAGTGTATAAGAGAAATCCGCGTAAACATTGTTCTCTTCTACCGGCCCAATTTTGTCCGAGATAAACGATAACCCTAAACCAACATTTTTACCCACAGGAGCGTGTCCAAAAAAGGTTCCGGTTGTTGGAGCATCTTCAATCTCAACCCATTGCTTGCGATACAAAAGTCCCATCGACAAACTTTCCTTTGATCCAGCATAAGCCGGATTCATCACACTCATATTATACATGTACTGTGTATAATGTGGATCTTGCTGCGCCTGAACATCTAGCAAGCCTGTTAAGGCAATTAGCGCGGACAAATAAATTTTCTTCATGTGTTGTTTTTTTGTAAAAGCACTGCTCTCATTGCTTCGAGCAGTGCCCATTATCTGCTATTATAATTCTCTGTTAATATAAACCCAACCAGTTCTAGTTACACCATCGCCTGATTCAATAATGTAGTAATAAGTTCCATCTGGCAATTCATTACCACTCTTCGATTGACCATGCCATTGCTTCGTATAACCTGTTCCATGCTCGTAAACAGTAGCTCCGTAACGGTTAACAATGGTTAAATGACGTACATTCATCCCCTCTAAATCGAAAGCATCATTAGCACCGTCATTATTTGGTGAAATTCCTTTAGGAATCAAACATGATTCTGGTGTTATACTCTCTGTTAAAGTACTTGTACAACCATCAGCTGTAGTTACAATCACAGTATAACTTCCCATAGTCACGGCTGTTACTGACTGGGATGTAGCTGTAAATCCGTTAGGCCCTGTCCAAGCGTACGTTACTGTTGAAGGGTTGAACGAACCATCTACCGGAACAACTGTCAACATATAGTTAACACCCTCACAACCTTGCTCTAAAGCTAATTCAGCACCTTCATTGATCGTTATAGAAGTTGTGAAATCTCCTTCTGCCTGACACATAGCAACATCCTCATCAATATGATAAGACACTTGGTAAGTACCCGGCGTACTAGTGGCGAAATTAATTTCACCGGTCGAAGGATCAACCGATAAACCTGCTGTTGAACTGAATGTTCCTCCAGTTGCAAAACCAGTAGCTAAAGTAGGTAACTGATTTGCTGCCCCAGAACATACTGAAACATAACTGAATGTTACTTCAGGCGCAATTGTATCTTCAATTTCAATATCAAATGTACTTACGCTTCCTGGGTTACATGAATTCGAAACTACAGTATAAGTAATCTGATACATTCCAGGTGTACTTGCGGCAACGTCAATTGCTCCAGTTGATGCATTAATTGACAAACCAGTTGGTGCAGTAAACTGACCTGTTGTATCAAAACCTGCATCTAATGTTGGCATTAAAGTGGTTGCACTTAAACTACAAACTGGTGTTGTATAAGTAAATCCAGTTACCGGTGTTGCATTAGAATTAATAACGATATCAAATGTAGCCGGTGTACAGTTTATTGAACCTGTAATTGTATAAGTAACCGTATAGGAACCAAATGCACTTGTATTCAAGTCAATTGCACCAGTTACAGAATCAATAACTAATCCTGTCGTTGATGAATAAACGCCATTGGCTTCTCCCGTTTGAGACGTAGGTGTTACTGTTCCTGATCCTTGACAGAAAGGTGATGCATATGCAATAGCTGGTTGCTGTGCAGCTCCAACAGTTACCGTAGTTCCTGGTGAAATACATCCTGCAGTTACGTTCAATACGGTTACTACGTGGTTACCAGCACTTACTCCTGTAAAGTCTGGACTCGCTTGCGGCGTACCATTATCTAAAATATAGTTGTAATCCGTATTAGCTGGAACAAACAATCCTAAATCGGTATAATCTTCAGGGTCGATCGCTGTCCAATCAGCTGCATTCCATGTACCATTAGGAATAACCGCAGAATTAACTCTTCTGTATGCATATCCTGGTTGTCCAGCCGGTGTAAATGTTGAACCATCTGGAGTTCCCCACACATCAATGATTGATTGTGTTCCTGTGCTTGTTGTTAAATGAATTCGATCATCAATATTAACCCCAGAACAAGAAGTAATAATTTGATTTGGAGTTACTCCCGGTATATTGGCATCATTACTTACCTTCACAATGTGTGTTGCTCCATTTGCAAGCAATCCAACCAATGTAAAGTCACAAGAAGGTGCGCCCATAGTCGTATAGAACTTCAATTTATAACCTGAAAGGTTAACAGCGGCACCTGTTCCGTTGTAAATCTCAACATAACTTAATGATCCCGCATTCGAATCGGTAACTTCAGAAATGAATAAGTTGCCGTAGGTTACTGGTCCATTAAGCGGAGCGGTCACATGAATTTCTCCATTAGCACTACATGTTTGATCAACTACCGTTAACGTTGGTGCTACTGGAGCTCCTAAGAACGGATTAATGATTCCATCATAAGCCTGAGACACACATCCTGAAGTTGTATCACGAACTACTACTGAATACGTTCCCGGTGCAGCAGTATAAGTGTTGTCTGTTTGGAAAGTAGTTCCACCATCAAAACTATATTCGTAAGATGTTCCTCCGATAGCTGTAACAGTCAACGTTGCTATAGATGGATTACATGATGCCGTAACTGCAGGAACCGTTGCTGTAATTTCAACAACACTCACGTTGAAAGTTTGTGTAGTTTTACATCCCGTATCCACAATTACCTGATATGTACCTGGCGTCGATCCTGCTGGTAGTGTCAATGAAGCTGACGTTTCAGCCAATACGACTCCATTTGGATCTGTCCATTCGTAAAATGCTGTGGCGCCATTAAAGTTGATTGGAGTAACAGTAATAGTTGCTGAATCGGTATTACATATTGTAACGCTATTACCCGTTGTTCCAGCTAATGTAAAATCAGGAACTACCGTGCTAAACGACAACTCAAACGATTTGATTACCGTACAATCTGCATTACTTGTAATATTCATCCAAATAATTTCCCCATTGATACCTGTGTAGGTTGTAGGGTTTGGAATTTCAGTTCCTGGAACAGCTGCAATTGCAAGTGCTTCAGAAGTATAATACGTAATTGTATAATTCCCTGATGTTGATTGAGATAACACATAATCCCCATTCTGAGTTAAATCAAAAGTTGGACTTGGCAAGTTAGAACAAGCAAACATATCGTGTGGATCTAATGTAGGTAACTCTTCAGTCACTACAATTTGAATATCACTAGTTTTAACAACAGTAGAACCATCACATTGAGTGTACGTTGCTTGAGCTGTTACAACGGTATCATCAGAAACACTTACAGTAACGTTATCATTTGTACCAATGATATTGCCATTTTGCAACCATGCTAAATCAACTGTAGCTGGTGCATTCGGTGTAAATCTCCATGCTTCGTTAGTTGCAGTCCATGACCCAGTGTTTCTTCCTGGTGGAACATAAGCAACCGTTCCGGCAGCATTCTGAATTCCCATTACACCTGCACCACTTTGCCAGCTTGTACAAGGTACACGTCTTTGAACATAAATCTCAATAATATTTGAAATTTCATACAATACAATTTGTGACGTTGTTCTAAAAGAAGCAGCAGTACACGAACTTCCAAACAATGGTACTTCATTAAAGTTTACTACCAACGCACGACATGGGTAATTTCCTAAAACCTGATAGTTTACAGAAGTTGTAGTTCCCGGGTTATTTGTCGTCAAGTTATCTTGGTAAACCCCGTAAATTGCGTTTTTGATAGGGAATCCTGTATTTGGTATTGTTTGATTAAAACTCCAAGGACAAAACTCTCCATATGTATTTGTAAAAGGTAATCCGAAAGTAATAACTCCATTATCACCCACTCTACAGAAGTTGTACGATTGACCAAAGAAACAGAAGTTAAATGGCAACGTGAAACTTGCAGTATAATCGTCATCCGATGTAATTGGCATTTGAATACCCCCTACAAAAGCAAACGGCGGATTGTAGTCGATTGACGATACTTCGTAAGATGTCGTTTCTCCAATTCCAAAATAAGATGCCGATAATTCTACGTTCTGTGCAGCTTGACCCGGACACAACAATACCTGATTGTTAACGATATCTACTCCAACTCCTACCACATCCACACTAGCACAGCCTGGTGGTGCATAAATTGAGAAGATATACGGTCCTGCCCACTGACTAACATCTGTACCTCCACAAACGGCTCTTACATAATACTCGTAGAAAACACCGTTACTTCCTGTAAAGTTATAAAGTGGTGCTCCAAAAACCGGAATAATAGTACTTGCTCCAGTTGGAACTCCCGTCCCTTGATTCTGAATTACAACTTCCCATTGAGTCTCAGAGCCTCCCGGTGTCCAAGAAAGTGTAACAATTGGTGATCCACTTTCACCAGCACTTGTTAAATCATATGGCTCCGGACATGGTGGAATAGTTAAATTAATATTATCAATTGCCGCTGGCGGGTTACTACCTGCACTTGTATCGTTTCTCCATTCGAAAACCAAACGCATGATATTTCCTGCGTAGGCTCCTGCTGTTAACTCATACGTTTGTGTTGTCCAAGCAGCTTGCTGATTCATATTTGCAGCATTCAGCTGTTGTCCTCCACTAGCCCCTGCAGTAATTTGTGTACCAGCAGTTGGAACAAATGTAGATGGAACTGTCCAAACACGTAAATAGTCACAACACGATTCCCCAAGAGCTTTCCAATCGAATGATAAGTTCATTAAGTTAGTTCCCGCAGGAATTGCAATATCTCTATAAGCTTGAACCACTGAAGCCGAGTTATTGGTATACTGGTTCGCAGCATTATTGTTACTAATATACAACGATTGTGCACCTCCATTACTTGTTGCTGTACCTACGATCCACTTGTTGGTTTGTGTACCGTTGATAAGTGTCCATGATGAAGGGGAACTCTCAAAATCTTCAATAAAATCAGTTATTGCCGGAATTTGAGTCGTATAAAATATCATTGGCCCAATCCAGTTACTCTGATCTGTGGCATTACAATATGCTCTTACCCAATATTCATAACTTGTTGAAGGTGCTAAACCTGTATCTACTAAAAAGTTAACATTGGTATTGGCATTTAAAATAGTACTTGCTCCAGTAGGTACACCTGCACCAGGTGCTTGTACCACAACTTGCCATGCTGTTTCAGTAAAACCTGGAGTCCATGACAATGTCGCTGTATTTTGCGTAGTAGCATTAACAACAAGATTGCTCGGATCTGGACACGCTGGCATATCTTCGATGATAACATTGTCAATATACAAACGCCATCCGTCTAATCCACCTGAAGGAACGTGGAAAGCGATATTCACGTTTCCAGTGTAAGGTACGTTTCCTGGTCCTACTAAATTTACAATTCTCTCAATATACGTTATATTACTGTATGATGCCAACGGAATCAAAGTCTCAGTAAAGTTCGCAATTGCAGGACCTGTTGTAGACAACATAACTCTAAAATCGTTTGGTTCTCCAACCGATTGTACTCTGTAATGGAATTTTAAACGTTTAGCTCCTGGTGTAGCACTTAAATTCAATACTGGAGAAATCAACCAGTCATCATTAGCTCCTGCATTAAAATCTGTGGTTAATGTAGCTGACTGATTCCCTTCAAACGGGTTAGCTGCATAATCCATATTCCAAGCATCAGCATCACCATTCTGATTAACTACTGTCCAACATTGTTGCGTTGGAGAAGTCGAGTTAAAACCTTCCTGATATGGAACGTCTATGATAGAACATGCTGTTGTGAAAGTCATTGGCCCAACCCATGTACTTTGTTCTGAAGCATTACAATACGCTCTTACCCAATACTCATAATTAGTTGCTGGAGTTAAAGGCGGTGTATTTACTACAAAGTTTGTATTGGTATTTGCCGGAATAATAGTACTGGCTCCTGTTGGAACTCCTGCTCCCGGCGCCTGTACCACAACTTCCCAAGCAGTTTCTGTGAAACCAGGTGTCCATGATAAAGTAGCTGAGTTTTGAGTAGTCGAGTTCACAATAAGGTTACTCGGTTGCGGACAAGCCGGCATATCTTCGATAATTACATTGTCGATATACAAACGCCATCCGTCTAATCCTCCTGATGGTACATGCCATGCAATGTTTACGTTCCCTGTATAAGGTACGTTCCCAGGACCTACTAAATTGACAATTCTTTCCACATACGTAATGTTGTTGTACGATGCTAAAGGAATTAACGTCTCGGTAAAGTTCGCTGTATTAGGACCTGTAGTTGATAACACTACTCTGAAATCATTTGGCTCACCAGCCGATTGCACTCGGTAGTGGAATTTCAAACGCTTAGGTCCCGGTGTAGCACTTAAGTTCAATACTGGCGAAATCAACCAATCATCGTTGGCGCCCGCATTGAAGTCTGTAAGCATCATCGCAGATTGATTCCCTTCAAATGGGTTGGTCGCATAATCCATGTTCCAAGCATCTGCATCACCGTTCGCGTTCACCACCGTCCAACATTGTTGTGTTGGTGAAGTCGAGT
>NZ_JALDYN010000004.1:0-114315 GCF_032153895.1 Flavobacterium sp. | reverse complement strand
CAATTTCTGCAGAAGCAGGTAATTTACCAGCTCTTAAGATGTTTGCTAAGTCTTTCGTTTCAGAAATTTCGAATGCTCCTGAAATCTCACAACTTCCACCAGGAATTGGTTTTTCAACACGTGGTGCTGAGTGAACTGTATTATCTAAAACAATAGCAATAAATCCAACAGTTTTAGAAACTTCTCCTGTGAAATCTTCCCATTTTCTAGCGCCAGCAGCGTTAAACTGAATCGTAACACATGGTTTTCCTAATTGGTTGAAATCGTCTTTTGCAGCCGTAACAACACTACCTCCTACTGGTGGCACATTATCACGAGTGGTTTTTAAAGCATATAATTCAACAACCTCAGGTGATTTAGGATTTACTTTACCCCAAGCGAAACGAGCGAAACGCTGTTCTGCTGGCAATAAAGCTCTGATATCATCTCTTTTTAAATAGCTGTTTACTTTAGCCGTGTCTTTCGGGCTGAAATAAGCTAAAACCGGACCACCTGGCTGACCACCACCTTTAACCAATCCTAATAAAGGACTGTTAGCGATTGAAGCCGCAGCTGTAGTATCTTTTGAAGTTGACCCTGTCAATAAGGAATCAATTTGAGAAGTTTTTGGTGCTTCTTCTTTAACTGCAGCAACTGGTTTTTCTGTTTTCTTTAAAGCTTCGTTAGCCGACAAAAGGAAAGAACCGATTTCTTCCATTTTGTACGTTTGCCAAAACTCTAACTGAGCAGTACTCTGCAATAATTTTGTAATACGGTCTACGTCTTTCGCTCCCGGTAATTCTACCAAGATTCTACCAGACTCTCCAATTTTCTGGATGTTTGGCTGCGTAACCCCGAATTTATCGATACGCTCACGCAATACGTTGAACGCACTCTCGATTGACTCTTTAACTTTTTGTCTGATGATTGGCTTAACCTGAGCATCAGTCATTTTTGAATCTACTTCGGTAAGATTTCTGTTAGCAAAGATTTCAGGCGATGCTAATTTTGTACTTCCTTTAGAAACATTATCAAATGCGATGAAAAATGCATCTAAATAATCCTGATTTCCTTCTCTGTTTTTTGTTGCCTCAGACAACGCTTGGTTGAAAACAGGGTTTTTAGAATTGTTCGCTAATCCTTTTAATACGTCTTTTACTGAAATTTGCAAGGTTACGTTGATACCACCTTCCAAATCAAGACCTTTGTTGATTTGCTTTTCTCTTACTTCATTAAAAGTATTACCTAAAAATACTTTTTCTCTACCAATTGAGTCCAAATACGCCAATTCTTTTTTAGAATCACCATTGGCAAAAGCTTTCGCTTTTTTCTCAATATTATTGGTAACAACCGTGAAGGAAAGCTGGTAAATACTTACCAATGCAAATAAAATTGCAAAAAATTTAATGAGTCCTTTATTCTGCATTATTACTAAAAATTAATTATTTTTTTCAAAAACGAGCAAATATATACTTTACAATACTATTTACCAATTTATTTCTTAATTATATCAAAAAAAAGACTGCCCGAAGCAGTCTTCAATTTTATATTCAATTTGGATTATACTAAAACCGATTTCAAATCGCCGTTCATCGCACGAACAGCGTCTGCACTTTTAGCAAACAAAGCCTTTTCAGCATCGTTTAACTTGATATCAACAATCGATTCGATACCGTTTTTACCGATGATACAAGGTACTCCCATACAGATATCTTCCTGACCGTATTCCCCTTCTAAAAACACAGAACAAGGAATCATTTTACGCTGATCATTTAAGATACTATCCACCAAATAAGCCACCGAAGCTCCCGGTGCATACCAAGCCGAAGTTCCTAATAAACCTGTTAAAGTTGCTCCTCCAACCATAGTATCAGCAGCTACTTTGTCCATTTCTTCCTGAGAAAGATACGTTGAAACCGGCGTTCCGCAATAAGAAGCCAAGCGCGTTAACGGAATCATGGTTGTATCACCGTGACCTCCAATTACCATTCCGTCCACATCATTAGACGGTTTGTTCAACGCTTTTGACAAATAGTATTTGAAACGAGAACTGTCTAACGCACCACCCATTCCGATGATACGGTTTTTAGGCAATCCTGTTGCTTTTAAAGTTAAATAGGTCATCGTATCCATTGGGTTAGACACCACAACAATAATAGCGTTTGGAGAATGCTTCAATACATTTTCAGCCACACCTTTTACAATTCCGGCATTGATTCCGATTAGTTCTTCACGAGTCATACCCGGCTTTCTAGGAATACCCGATGTAATTACCACTACATCACTTCCAGCCGTTTTCGTATAATCGTTTGTAGAACCAACAAGACGTGTATTGAATCCTGTAGTCGTAGCACATTGTGAAATATCCATCGCTTTACCTTCAGCAAAACCTTCTTTGATATCCAATAATACTACCTCGCTTGCAATCCCTCTGTATGAGATTACGTCTGCACAAGTGGCACCTACGTTTCCAGCGCCAACTATTGTTACTTTCATGATATTATATAATTTTTTGGGTTGGTTAATTAAGGTTCTAAATATAGGAATTAAAATTCATACTGCACAGAAAAATTGGTGTTAACAAATTTCCCAAAGGCAACAATCGGCTGAATGTAGAACTTTTTAATCTGATAACGACCCGAGATTTCTCCGATCACATTAGTTTTGGTTTTCGAAATTTCTTCCAGTTTTTCATTCAGAATTGCCTGAAGCGGAATAAAATCTTCGATTTCACCTCTCTCACCACCTACTTTATACTTAAAACTACTTGTGTTTGCAATAAGACTTGCCATCAGTTCAAAATTTTTAAATTCTTTCGAACCACTAAGTTGAAGTTGCCAAGTATCTACCAAACCATTTAAACGATTTATCCCCAAACTTCCGTATTGTGTCGGAATGCTGATGAAATCAAAACTAATATCCTCTTTAGAATATACCGCTAAAGCTGCCAAATTGATTTTTTTAGCTTCCAAAGATTTGAAATACTGATTCAGATTATGTTTTACACCGAAACCATACACCTGATAATCGCCTTTCTTCAACTTGGTTTTAGTTGAATATTTACCCACGATTTCAAAACCGTAAGGCAATGCAATTGAACCTTGCAGATAAGGATAGAAAATAGTTTCCTGATTAACACCTTCGGGGCTTTTTAACCGAATTTCTTCTCCATCTAATTCACCCACTAAATAAATTTGAGTATCATCCCCTAAAGCAGTCGGAACGGTTGCCGATGTAGCACCTTCAATTTCAAAAAACTGAAAATCGCTATTCTGAATTTGAAAACTTCTATCCCGATTAGGCACAAAGAAAATATTGGTATGAATACCCAAAGTTACATCCCACAACTCGCGTTTTTTAGGCGAAGTCATCCAACCCGAAGCTGCCTGATACACCGCAGCATCCGTAGCCGGAGTAATGTATTGATCAGAAAAGAAAAGGGCATCGTTTAACAGATACCCTAAGTCTTCAAATGTTTGGGATGTTTGTGACTTAGCCGTTTCACAAAACAACAAAGTCACTAACAAGCCCGATATTCCAAATAGCTTACGCGTCAATTTTAGCATAAGCCGCATTTTTCTCAATAAATTCTCTACGAGGCGGTACTTCGTCTCCCATTAACATCGAGAAGATTCTGTCCGCTTCTGCAAGACTGTCGATTGAAACCTGACGCAACGTTCTGAATTCTGGATTCATCGTAGTTTCCCACAATTGCTCCGCATTCATCTCTCCAAGACCTTTATAACGTTGGATTGATGTTCCACCGCCCATTCTTTCAGAGATTTCATCACGCATAGCATCTGTCCAAGCGTATTCTTTTTTGTTTCCTTTTTTCACCATATACAAAGGCGGAGTCGCGATATAAACGTAACCGTTTTCAATCAACTCTTTCATATAACGGAAGAAGAAGGTCAAAATCAAGGTAGAAATGTGGCTACCGTCAACGTCAGCATCACACATGATGACTACTTTATGGTAACGTAGTTTTTCAAGGTTCAATGCTTTACTATCTTCTTCAGTTCCGATAGTAACCCCTAATGCTGTAAAAATATTACGGATTTCCTCGTTTTCGAATACTTTGTGGTGCATCGCTTTTTCCACGTTCAAAATCTTACCACGCAATGGCAAAATCGCTTGGAATGCACGATCACGACCTTGTTTAGCCGTTCCACCTGCGGAGTCTCCCTCGACAAGGAATACTTCACATTTTGCCGGATCCTGCTCCGAACAATCTGAAAGCTTACCAGGTAAACCTCCACCGCCCATAACGGTTTTACGTTGTACCATTTCACGAGCTTTTTTCGCTGCGTGACGTGCCTGAGCCGCTAAAATTACTTTCTGAACAATGATTTTCGCATCGTTTGGATTTTCTTCCAAATAGTTCTCCAACATCTCTGCAACTGCCTGAGAAACCGGCGAAACTACTTCTCTGTTTCCTAATTTGGTTTTGGTCTGTCCTTCAAACTGAGGCTCAGCCACTTTTACCGAAATAATTGCTGTTAAACCTTCACGGAAGTCGTCTCCAGAGATTTCGAATTTCAATTTATCCAACAATCCGGAAGCATCGGCATATTTCTTCAAGGTACGGGTTAATCCCATACGAAAACCTTGTAAATGCGTACCTCCTTCGTGGGTGTTGATGTTATTTACATAAGAGAAAATGTTTTCAGAGTAGCTATCATTATAAATCAAAGCCACTTCCACAGGAACTTCTCCTTTGTCGTTTTCCATGCTGATTACGTGACCGATAATTGGCACACGGTTTCCATCCAAAAACTTAACAAACTCTTTTAAACCTTCTTTAGAGTGGAAAGTTTCGCCAACGAAATTTCCGTCTTTATCGGTTTCTCTTTTATCGGTTAAAGTGATTGTGATTCCTTTGTTCAAGAACGCCAACTCGCGCATACGCGCCGCTAAAGTATCGTATGAATACTCCAGAGTTTGTTGGAAGATTGTTCCGTCGGGCTTGAACCAAACGGTTGTTCCGCGCTTGTCAGTTTCTCCAACTTGTTTTACCGGATACATCGCTTTTCCGCGCTCGTATTCCTGTTCGTAAACTTTTCCTTCTCTGAAAACGGTTGCTTTCAAATGATCGGACAACGCGTTAACACACGATACCCCAACTCCGTGCAAACCTCCGGAAACTTTATAGGAATCTTTGTCGAATTTACCTCCGGCACCAATTTTAGTCATTACAACCTCTAATGCGGAAACACCTTCTTTCTTGTGAATATCTACCGGAATTCCACGTCCGTTATCTTCAACCGTAATGGAATTATCTTCATTAATGCTTACAAAAATAGTATCACAATGTCCGGCAAGCGCCTCATCAATCGAGTTATCCACTACCTCGTAAACTAAGTGGTGAAGTCCTCGAACCCCTGTATCACCGATGTACATCGAAGGACGCATCCTTACGTGTTCCATTCCCTCAAGCGCCTGAATACTGTCTGCCGAATAATTGTTTTTCTTTACTTCTTCGCTCATAATCTATATTCTGAATGTCTGTTTTTTTTGTATAACGAGCAAATATATGAAAAACGAAGCTGATTTTGCACCTAAAAAGACCGTTTCAAGAGGTAAGTTATCAACAAAATACGAATGTTTTCCACAAAAAAAGCGCCAGTTTTCACCGACGCTTCGAACAAACAAACAAAATTACATTTACTTATGCAACTGCTTTTTCTGCGGGAGCCGCTATAGTAGTATCAGCCTGAACGTGTGCGGCATTAGCACGGCCACTCGGGTCTTGATTGGTTTGCCATTTCGGAATCCATTTACGAACTGTTTTTGCTGCACTTTCCTGAGGAAAATATTTATGAAAAATGGTTCGGTAGAAATAGGCTTCTTTCGTAACTGGTGTGTTGTATGGAAATAGTTCTGACGCCTTCTCCATTTGTTCATCGGTTACTTCTGCACTACAATATTCGATTAACGTATCAATCCAGTTGTAGCCTACCCCATCTGAAAATTGCTCTTTCTGACGCCATAAAACCGATTCCGGTAAATAAGGCTGTTCAGGTGTATCGAATGCTTTCCGAAGGATATATTTTTCAATTCCATCGTAGGTTTTCGGCATTTTTTCTTCGGGTTGAATTTTGATTGCCAACTCCAAAAACGCTTTGTCCAAAAACGGAACTCTGGCTTCCAATCCGTGCGCCATGGTTGATTTATCGGCACGCAATAAATCAGCGGTAGATAATCGTTGGACACGCTCAATTGTTTCTTTTTGGAAATCGGCTACACTTGGCGCATTTCTGAAATACAGATAGCCTCCAAAAATTTCATCAGAACCTTCTCCGGAAAGCACCACTTTTATTCCCATATCGGTAATTGCTTTCGACAAGAAATACATTGGTGTGCTGGCGCGAACAGAAGTCACATCATATGTTTCCAAATGCCAGATTAATTTTTCAAGAATCTGAATTCCTTCTTCAATAGTGAAATGGATTTCGTGGTGTTCCGTTCCTAAAAATTTAGCTACTTCACGAGCCGCCACTGCATCAGGAGCCGCTGCATCTAATCCGATAGAAAACGAATGTAATTTTTTATCGGTTTCTTTCAACAATCTAGCCGCGATGGACGATGTTAGTGAAGAATCCAAGCCACCTGAAAGCAATACTCCAACCGGAACATCGCTCATCAAACGCTTGCGAACGGCTTCGGTTAAAGTTTCACGGATAGCTTTCAAATCCAACTTTTCAACAGCTAGAGTTTCATCTTCCCATTTCGGTTGATAGTACTTTACAAAACCCGTTTTTGGCGTGTAATAATGTCCTGGAGGAAAGGCTTCAAACGATTCACATTGATCGGCAAGAGCTTTCATTTCAGAAGCGAAATACAAACGTCCTTCAGAATCTTTTCCGTAATACAACGGCTTAACACCAAGCGGATCGCGACCAGCAATAAAATCGTCGCCATCGATCACTACAAAGGCAAAAATGCCGTCTAATTGATCGCAGAAATCATATCCGAATTCTTCATACAAATGCACAATTACTTCGGAATCAGAACCCGTACGAAACGAATGATGTGCTAAAACTGAATTTCGCAGTTGCTCGTGATTGTAAATTTCACCGTTGTGAACCATCCAGGCGCTATTTGTTCCTTGGATTGGTTGTTTCCCACTTTTTAAATCTACAATTGACAAACGCTCGTGACACAAAACATATCCTTTTTCCGTAACATGCATATCGCTTTCGTCTTTACCGCGATGCGCCATTCTTTTGGATAGCTGTTGTACTTTTTGTGCCTCGACATCTTTTCCGATTACTGCTAAAATTCCGCACATAATTATTTCATTTAAATTTTATAATGAAACAAAATTGCGTTTTAAAGTTTTATATTGAAATCTTAAAATTAATTTTAATTACATTTTTAAACAAAAAATAAAAATTTGATATAGAAAGTGTAACTCTTAAAGATAAAAAGTAGCGTTATGAATTACAGATTGTAATTACAGATGATTAAAGTTTATGATTGTGTTACTTCACTTGCTTTCCTTTGATAAAAGTATTTACAGGTTTAACATAAGGCACCGCACCAATATCCATAGTCATGATATCAGTCTCAAAAATGGTAAAATCCGCCCACTTTCCAGGCTCTAAACTGCCTTTTTCATCTTCTTCAAAATCGGAATAGGCTGCCCAGATTGTCATTCCCTTTAAAGCTTCTTCACGAGTCAAAGCGTTTTCTGACTGAAAGCCGCCTTCTGGATAATTTTTCAAATCTTTGCGGGTAACGGCGGCGTAAAAGGTGTACATCGGGTTGACTTCTTCAATTGGGAAATCAGTACCTAAGGCAATTAATCCGGCGTGATTGAGTATTTTTTTGTAGGCGTAAGCATTTTTGATGCGGTCTTTCCCTACTCTTTCTTCTGCCCAATACATATCCGAAGTAGCGTGTGTTGGTTGAACTGAAGGAATGATACCAAATTTAAAGTAATCAAAATCAGCTTCTCTCATGATTTGGGCATGTTCGATTTTCCATCTTCGGTTGGGTTTATCGGCTAAAACTTCTTTGTAGATTTTCAGTAAAACCGAATTGGTAGAATCTCCGATAGCGTGGGTATTCATCTGATACTCTGAATCTGCAATTTGCTGCGCGATTGAACGAATATCTTTAATTGAAGACAACAACGCACCGAAATGCTTTGGTTTATCAGAATAAGATTTATGCAGACAAGCGCCACGAGAACCCAAAGCACCGTCACCCATAAATTTAAATGAGCGCACATTAAGTTTATCTGTTTTATAAATGCCGAGTTGTGTGTAATAATCGACGTTGTCTTTAGAAGCCATCGCCATCGCATAAACATTAATATCCAATTGATTTGCTTGCTGCAGACTATCAATTAATTCTATGGTTTCACGCTCTAAACCTGCTTCGTTTATGGTCGTTAAACCGTAATCAAACATGACTTTTTCAGCCTCTTGCAAAGCTTTTACTTCTGTAGCTTTGGATGGTTTCGGAATGCTGTTGTAGACCAATTCCATTGGGTTATCGATGATAATTCCGGTAAGTTGTCCGTTTTTGATTTCGATTTCGCCGCCTTCCACTTTTGTTTTCGTCGTGATTCCTGCCATTTGAAGTGCTTTGGAGTTGGCAAGCAAAGCATGTCCGTCAATTCTGGTAATGGCTACCGGTGTATTGGGAAACAACTTATCAAGTTCTGCTTTGGTTGGAAATTCTTTTACTTTCCAATCGTTTTGGTCCCAACCTCTTCCTTGAATATAATCGAGGTTCTTTTCTTTTTGAAAAGCCACAATTTTAGCCAAAACCTCATCAAAGCTTCTGGTTCCGCGTAAATCGACACGTTGTAAGTTTAAACCATAACTATGAAAATGAGCGTGAGCATCGTAAAAACCCGGGTAAATAAATTTTCCTGTGGCGTTAATAATTTTGGCTGAAGAAAACTTTTTCTGAACAACAGAATTGGTTCCGGCTTCGAGAATTTTTCCGTCTTTTACAGCCATCGCCTGTGTAATCGTGAAATCTTTATTTACGGTGTAAATTTTAGCATTGGTGATGATGAAATCGGCTTGGATTTTCTTCTGTGCCTGAACAGTTGTAACTACAAGAAGTAAAAAAATATAGTGCTTCAGTTTCATTTTAAACGATTTGAAACGCTAAAATAACAAATTACTGAACAGCTTCTACGGTAAATTTTGAACCGTTAACCTCAACTTCGTCCCCAACCTCTTTCCCTATTAATTGCGAACCTAATGGAGATTGCGGCGAAAGTGCTAAAACGGAAATTCCGTCAATGGTAATTTTTGGCAATGCAGCACTGATAAAAAGTTGCAGGTTATTCGCCTTAACCAAACTTCCTAAAATCACTTTATCACTATCCATCGAAACATCAATTTTGCTCAGGATTTCTTTGAAATGAATCGCTTCTTGCAGCTTAGCGCTTAGCTTTTCCTGTTCCAGATGCATCATCGATAAAGCAGTTTCATGTTTATCACCGGCAGAGCTTTTAGCATCATTCTGAGCATCATCGGCTAAACCGGAAATCATATCGCGATAGACATCGATTTTGTCTTGCAACAATACCATATGATGTTGAAGTATTTTTTGTTTGAAGGTCATCGGCTAAAATAAAAACGCGAAAGAAAATCTTCCGCGCTTCAAATGTACTTGTTATAACTGAATTTAAAAATCAAATTTGTAATTCGCTCCGATTAAGAACTGAAACCCTTGCACCGGATAATTTACCCAACGCTCGTATTGTTGGTTCGCAATATTGTTCAGTTTTAAGAAACCGGTTAAACGCTCGTTGTATTTGTATCCTAAATGAGCATTCAAATCGAAATAACTGTCTAGAGTTACTGTTTTTACAAACGGTTCTGTTAAAGAAATATCGTTGTAATAGACTTGATCTTTACGTTCGCCTACGAAGAAAACATTCGTTCCGGCATACCATTTTTTAGTGATGTTAACATCTAGATTAGCACCAACTTTCATACTTGGTAAGTTCCAGGCTTCTGCTTGATCGGTTGTAAAACTGTTGAATGTTCCGTTGATTCCGAAAGTGGCATTTTTAGAGAAATCCATTTTCAATTCTCCGAAAACACTGATGGTTGTCAAATTATCATAAACTACACCAAAAGAATTTCCATAGGTATAGCCTTCTGTATTGGTATTAGCCGTTTCATATTGATTTGACATGAAGAATGCTTTGTCATCTTCTGCCATATACGAACCTCTTACATTGAACGTAACCGTGTTGGCTAATTTTCCTTTCAACCCTACATAAATATCATATTGTTGATTGGTTGGCGCGATGGCTAAAGTTGGAGAAACGAATTTGTTTTCATCGGCGAAATCTGCAAATGTGTTCTGTTTTAGCGTTCCTTCAGCTCCGGCGTAGGCAATCATAATATCACCTACTAATTTATATGACGCTTTTACCTGTGGGAAGATGTAAAACTTGTTTTCGCTTTCGGTATTAAATTTTCCAACACTATAGAAGAATCCGGCACCGGCCTGAACCGACAAATCATCCTGTTGCAATAAAATAGATGGTTGCACGCCAAAGTTTAAATACGAATAGGAAATATCACCGGTATCGAAATAATCTTTTTCAAAACTTCCGCCTACATAATCCACGACAAAACCGGATTTGAATTTGAAATTATCCACTTCAAAATTAATCGCTGGCTTCACAAAAAATCTGTTTTCCTGAGAACCGTGTGTATCCCAAAAACGTTTAAATTGCAATGAAGTATCTTCCAATACACTTTCTTTCATCCCGATTTTCGCACCTAATGTTAAGGTTTGATAGGTTTGTTGCTCGTCAATCAGTTTAATAGCATCATCAGTAAACGTTACGAATTCGGTTGGTAAACCATACCAGTTGTACAGTTGATGTTTGTAACCTAAATCGGCATTCCAGTCGAAATCGCGGGTACGGCTTCCGTAAGTTAAATCTAGTGAAGTATCGTAATATTTGTCGTCTAATTTCACGCCTTCAATTCCGCCTTGTGAAGATAAATGACGTAACATTCCACCAACATAATCGGTATTACTGATATTTTCAGTAATGAACAATTCGCCGTTTACGGTTCCGTAATTTCCAACGCCTAAGGTTGCGTAATTTTTGAAGATTCGTTCTTTAGCTTCTTTATCTACGGAAGCTGCCCGACCTTTAGCCGGCGTAAACGTGGAAGCTACCGGAAAGGAGAAAATATTGTACTTGATTTCCTCTTTATCAGTGTTTACATCGTCTTCAATTACTGGTGTTTCTTTTACTTTAAAAGCATCGGAAATGGTTGGTGTATACGGTTTTACCACATTTACCACTTCGGTTCCGATATTCTCATCTTTCTTTTGTGCGAAAGTTTGCAATCCTGTGAAAAACAAACTTGCGGCTATAATATATCTGAAAGTCTTACTCATCTCTTTTAATTTTTAATTGCGGCTTATAGTTTATTCTGTAATGGATGAATTGCGTTTGGCTTCTTCTCCTTTGATGATATCCAATTCGGTTTGGGCTTCGGCTACCACATCTTCGTATTGCGTGAAGTTTTTAATCACACTTTCTAAAATGTAAGTTGCTTGGAAACTGTCTTTCAAACCGTAGAAATTCTTCGCCATTACAATCAATCCTTTGGCTCCGAAATATTTATAACCGGAATAATCTTTTGCTAACTTTTGAACCAAAGTGTTGGAAACCTCAAATTTCCCTTCTTTATTTTTGAAATAAGCATCGTAAAACAAAGCTTCGGCGGCAACTTCACCTTTGGCAATTTTCTGCAATTTCGCGTAAGCTTCTTTTGCCTTCGCCTCATCGTTGGTTTTGATGGCCGAACGTGCTACGATAATTTGCGCATCACTTTTAACTTTATCATCCGTTTTGGAATTCGCTAAAACTTTATCGGCATAAACTACTGCGTTGCTGTAATCTTTCAAATCATAGTACGATTTCATCAAATTGGATTGTGCAAAAGTTATATTTTGAGGAAAATCAGCTTCTGTTTCCAGACGTTTCAGCACTACAATAGCTTTATCGTAGGTTTTATTTTTCAAGTAGATTTCACTCAAACGCGCCAACGATTGCTCCGTAAATTCATTTCGCGATTTACCGATTACATATTCATAATTAGGGATAGCGTTGTTCGGCAAATTATCTGCGAAATACAATTGTGCTAAATAGAAATTCGCTTTCAAAGCGTGTAATCCGTTCGGGAAATTGGCTAAATAACCACTGAAACCTGAAATCGCCTGTTTGGAATTGTTCTGCAAATATTGTTTTTCGGCTGCGTTGTACGTATCGTTATCCAAATCAGCATTGGAAACTTCTACGAAATCGAGTGTTTTAACCCAAGCTGCATATTCATCCACTTTGTTGTTATCCATGTAGATTAAACGGGCTGTGGCAACGGCTTCATTCGCTTCCGGCGTTCTTGGGTATTTTGAAACTACTTCTTTGAATTTCGTTAAAGCTTTGTCACTTTTATCGTTATTGTAATACACCAATCCTTGACGCAAAATCGCTTTCGAAACGTACGAACTCGATTTGTATTCGTTTTTCAGACGTTCGTAAGTATCAACAGCTTTATCGACGTTGTTTTGGTTTACATAGGTATTTCCTAATTCGTATAACGCATCATCAGCATATTGGGATTTCGGATGTTGCTTCATGAACAACGTTAGATCTTCAATTTTTTTATCGTTTTTCCCGACAAATCCATAAGAAATTGCTTTTTGGAAATGCGCGTAATCGGCATCAACACTGCGCAATTCGATGGCTTTGTTGTAAGCATCCATCGCAGGCCAATATTTTGTCGACACGAAATGACTGTCTCCCATTCGCAAATAAGCATCCGTTAAACGCACGTTATCCGTTTGATTGGAAGCTACATAATCCTGAAAATGTTTTGCTGCATTCTCGTATTCTTTCAGTTTGAAATAAGTGTAAGCGATGTTGTAATCCGCGTTTTTCGCTTCCGGAACATTTTTCGCTTCGGATGAACCTGCAAATTGTTTGAAACTTAACAAAGCTTCGTTGAACTGGTCCAAATTGTATTCGGTTTCACCTTTCCAAAACGTGGCGCGAGCTGTGAATTTCGCATCTCTTGGTTCAGCAATTGATTTTTTGAACAAAGCCAAAGCTTCCTGATAATTTCCATCGGTGTACAATTCCAAACCACGATAAAAAGCTACTTTCTGATACGCCTGACGATTTTGTGGATTTTTGTTTTTCTCCAGCAATGTCAAGGCTTCTTTGTAGTTTTTGGAAGTGATGTACGAATTAATCAACAGGTTTTCAATTTCCTGTTTATACGCTGTCTGCGGATATTTGTTCAGATAACCGATTAACACTTCGGGTACACTTTGATACGGGTTTCCGATTTCGTAACTCAATTTCGCATAATTCAAATAGGCATCTTCCTGAATTTTTGCTTCAAATTCCATTTCAGATGCATTTTTGAAAGCGTTTAATGCTTCCTGCTTCTTCCCTACTTTTAAATAACTTTCCCCTAAATGGTAATAGGCGTTTTGTGCCACGTGGTCTTGTCCGCCAATTATTTTATTGAATTCCCCGATAGCGTTTTCATAATCGCCGGCTTTGTAATAAGCGTATCCTAACTGGTAAAAATCAGTATTATTCCACTTTCCTTTTTTACCTCGATATTCTTTTAAATACGGAAGCGCTTTGTCGTATTGTTTTAAGTTGAAATAACTTTCTCCTATGATTTTATTCAGTTCCGATTTTTCTTCGGCGTTGGATTTTGATAATTGCGGCACACCAACATCTATCGCTTTTTGGAAATTCCCCAATTTAAAATTCATATCCGCCTGGAAATAAGACATTTTTTCTTTGTATTTGTCTTTATCCTGAACCTGATCGAAATATTGGGTTGCTTCCTGATAATTATCGGTTTCATAAGCCATATAACCTAAATAATATTTCGCCTGAGAACCGTATTGTTCTGAGTTTACCACTTTGTTGAAATACTTGTCGGCTTCTTTTTTATTCTTGGCAGAAAAATAGCTGTAACCCTTTTGAAAGTTGAATTTATCGCGCTCATCATTGGTCATGGAACCTTCATCCACTCGGTCGAAATACTTCAAAGCCTGCGGATAATTTCCCTGGTCGAAATAATAATGCGCCACTTCAATAAACGCCTGATTTTGCTTGGATGAAGTTGGGTACTTTTCTACGAAATCTTCCATCATGGCATCCGCTCCGGACTGTTCCAGACGAATCGCACAATTGGCGCTGTAATAAGCACAATCGGATTTTACCTCATCACTGTTGCTTCCCGTTTTCACTTTATCAAACAGAATTTGAGCTGCCTGATATTGCTTGTCTTTATACAAAGCAACTGCTTTATCGTAATCGGTAAGTTCGTGTGTATAGATGTTCGATTGTTGCGCCGAGAGATTGATCGCGCTCAAAATGAGTGAAGTACAAAGAAACCTATTCAGTTTTCGCATAATTTTGGCTTTTAAAAGTATTCAAATATATCAAATTCCTGTGGTTAATAACGTGCGGAATTCGGGGTTTATTATATATGTTTTCAACAAAATTCGAGCCAAATTGACAATATTCTACAGAAAAGTAATTTTATTTGAAAAAGTTCGTTCTACTTATTACTTTTACCAAAATTAAAATCTGCAACATGTCACAAACGATTCTTTCATTACATGATGTTACTATATTTCAGGAAGGTAATGCCATTCTATCAAATGTTAATCTGGATATCAAACACGGAGATTTTCTCTATGTTATCGGAAAAACAGGTTCTGGGAAAAGTAGTTTGATGAAAACGTTGTACGCGGATTTGGATTTAAAATTCGGTGAAGGAACGATTGTAGATTACAATTTGAAAAACCTGAAAGAAGCTGATATTCCTTACTTAAGAAGAAAATTGGGTATTGTGTTTCAGGATTTCAAATTGCTTCCGGATCGAAACATTCACGACAACTTGGAATTCGTTTTAAGAGCCACAGGTTGGTCTGAAAAAGAAGAAATTCAAGTAAAAATTGACGAAGTTTTAGACAAAGTTGGCATGAAAGCGATGACCGGAAAAATGCCGCATCAGTTATCTGGTGGGGAACAACAACGCGTTGCCATCGCCCGTGCTTTACTTAACGACCCAGAATTGATTTTAGCCGATGAGCCTACCGGAAACCTAGATCCGCAAACTTCTGTGGAAGTAATGGAAGTGTTGAAAAAAATCAACCAGAACGGTAAAACCATCATGATGGCTACGCACGATTATGCCTTGATTATGAAATATCCTGCTAAAACCCTGAAATGTGAAAACGGTCAGGTGTTTGAAGTGGTGCAGAGAACGGTGTAATGCTTTCGATTTTAATTCCGATATATAATTACAATGTTTATCCGTTGGTGTACGAACTGCATCAACAGTGCACGAAACTCGGGATTACTTTTGAAATTTTAGCGCAGGACGATGCTTCAAAATCGCCTTTAAATCTGGAAAACGAGAGGGTTAATTCATTAAACTATTGTTGGTTTTCAAGTAACAATTCGAATCTTGGACGTGGAGTAAACATTAATTCTCTATCTAAAAAAGCAAAATATGAATGGCTTTTAATTCTAGATTGTGATATGTATCCAACTTCATCAGATTTCATTTTAAATTATATCGATTCCATATCAAATTCAATCGGTGAAATCATTTACGGTGGCATCGCATATGAAAAAAAAAGACCAAATTCAGAAAATCTTCTTCGTTGGATTTATGGAAAAAAAAGAGAAGCAATTCCTTTCCATATCAGAGAGAAAAATCCTTACTCGACATCGCTCACTTCAAATATAATTGTTAAAAAAAGTATTAAGCATTCAAATCCATTTCCGGAAAAAGTCAAAAACTATGGTTATGAAGATTTAGTGTGGATAAAACAACTTAAAGAGAAATCAGTACCAATTCATCACATCGAAAACCCGGCATTCCATTTAAATCTTGAAACGTCGGATGAGTTTCTCAAAAAGATAAAGAAATCATTAGAAAACCTTAAATTCATCTATAATTTAAATTTGATACATCCATCTGATTCTAAAGTTCTTTCTGTATATAAAATGATCTCAAAATTTGGCGGTGACAATATTGTGAAAGTACTCTATGTTTATTTTAAGATGAGAATTGAAAAAAATTTATTATCAAACAATCCATCTTTGATTTTACTTGATTTCTATAAACTTGGATATTACTGTAAACTAAATTCTCAATGAGCTTTTTTTCCGTTATTATACCGCTTTTTAATAAAGAAAGATATATTCAAAACACAATCAATAGTGTATTGAGACAAAGTTTTCAGGATTTTGAAATCATCCTTGTTGAAGATTGCTCTACAGATTCAAGTTTAACTAAGGCTTCTGCAATAAATTCTGAAAAAATCAAGATTATCAGACACCAAGAAAACAAGGGTCTTTCTGCTTCAAGAAACACAGGAATTAAAAATGCTAACGGAAAATACATTGCTTTTTTAGATGCAGATGATCTTTGGGAAATCAATTTTCTTGAAGAAATTCAAACTCTAATTCATAAATTTCCAGAAGCTGACTTATTTGCCACAAATTATCAGGAAATTTTTCCAAACAAAACCAGTATCATCCCGGCAAATAATTCTGATAAACTTGAAGTTTATACAATAGTGCCTAATTTTTTCAAAATAAGCTTGGCGCAACCACTTTATTGCCCTTCTAGCTTATGTGTACAGAAATCAATTTTCGAATCTATTGGTTATTACGACGAGAATATTACTTACGGTGAAGATGTAGATTTTAACATTCGGATAAATTCTAAATTAAAATTAGCATATTCGACAAATCCGTTAGTTAAATATTTTACAGTTACCGAAAATCAGATAACACAAAGTAAATTATCCAACAAAAAAATAACTGACTTTGACAAGTATGATGGGAAGGAAACGTCATCCGAGATGAAAAAATATCTTGATTTTAACAGGTATATAATGGCAAAGCATTACATCCTTGAAAACAATTCTGCTATGGTTGAAAAAATGAAAAAAGGATTAAACATGGCAAACCTCAATTACAAACAACGAATCCTCATTAATTCGCCTAAATTGATTCTTATCTTAATAAAAAAAATACGTTCTGTTTTACTTTCAAAAGGTATTAGACTAACTACTTATGATTAGTATTCATGTAGTTTAAAAAATCTTCAAAATCTCTGATATAATCTTCTTCATCAAAGACTTCTGATGCCAAAACCAAACAAACAGAACCCGATGAAAAATTTTCCAATTCCCTCCAAATGTTTGGTTTAATCAGTAATCCTTTATCTGGTTTGTTTAAAGTAACTGTTTTTTTTTCTTTCCCATCGTGTAATATCACATCAAAGCTTCCAGATATTGCAATAAGGATTTGGTTTAACTCTTTATGTGAATGCCCACCTCGTTTAGCATAACTTGGAATATCAAAAAGATAATAACATCTCTTGATATTGAAAGGTATAGCTCCATTTTCAATAACAGCGATACTTCCTAAACTATTTTCAATTTTTGGAATGTTAAATATTTCGATATTCATTCTACTAACTTAAGCTTTATTGAACAAATCTAACCATTGTTTACCAATTATTTCAATATCATATTGAGATACACTCTCCCTGCTATTCTTTTTACAATTTTGATATAACTGCTGATCATTTATAAATAAATTCATAGACGAAATTAATTTTTCAAAATTTTGATTTTCAACTAACAATCCGTTTGTTTTATCTTTTATTATTTCGTTAGGTCCGCTAAAGCAATCAAATGAAACAACCGGTGTATTTACTGCTAATGACTCAATAATTGTGTTTGGAAAACCTTCATTCTTACTGGCTAAAACTGTAAACAAAGCCGATTTATAATATGGAAATGGATTGGAGACCACTCCTTCAAAAACCACTAACTCGCTCAAACCTAAAGTAAATGATAATTCTTCATATTTTGACCTATTTTCTCCATCTCCTAACAAAACCAACTTAATCTTTTTATTTGGCAAATCAGATTTAAAATATGCCTCTATCAATCTATCAAACTGCTTTATATCATTATTCATGCGACCTACAGCCAAAACATACAACCCATATTCTTTATTTTTCTCCATTTTGAAAACTTCTATGGACTCAAAATCTAAAGGGTTATGCAAATATTGAACCTTATTAGCAAGTTCATTCTTCAGAATTTCATCTTGAATTGCCTTAGAAACCGAAACTATTTTTTTATTGTTATAAATCAAACGAGATAAAAATGCGGTTCTAGGGAAATAAAATTCTAAAAAACCGCTATGAACTGTATATATAATATTCTTAGGGTAAATTATCCTGACAAACATCAACTCCTTTAAAAAAATATTCCGTATTCTGAAATCAATAATTATGTCAAAGCTATTGCTATTTACAAATGTTTTAAAAGCTAAAAAACGCTTTATTTTACGGTAAACTGAATTTGAATTAGAAGCAATCGTGCCCAAATTGCATAATGAACCTGAATACTCGTATGTCACCCAATCCATAAAAATACAATTATGAACCTCTAATCCTTCCTTATAAAAATAATTGGACAATAAAGCATGAACTTTTTCAGCTCCTCCATTTGCTAAACAGTCACCTACAAGCGCTACTTTGATTACTTTATCTTGCTTTATCACTATTGATTAATTATTTTCGTAACAAATATAAACATCTATGCGGATTTTACTTCTCGGAGAATATAGTCGACTTCATAATTCACTTAAAGAAGGCTTAACAGTCCTTGGACATGAGACACTCATTGTAGCAAGCGGAGATGGTTTTAAAAATTACCCACTTGATTACAGTATTAAACCTAAATTCTGTGAAAATAGTATTATTAATATTTTAAGACAACTAATTTTTAGAGTTTTTAAGTTTGATATTGCTCTTTGGGAAAAAGCATTGCGATTTTATTTTTTACTACCTAAACTTAAAAATTTTGATATAGTACAACTAATTAATGAATGCCCTATACAAACTACTAAGAGTCTTGAATTATACTTTCTGAAAAAAATTATTTCTCAAAATAAAAAAACTTTTCTTCTATCCTGTGGAGCAGACCATCTCAATGTTAAATATTCTTTTCAGAATCAACATAAAAAATCAATACTTCAACCTTATTTCAAAAATGAATCCTTAAAGGAAGAATATAAATATGTTTTGAATTATACTTCATCTAAACATGTCTTAATTCATAATTATATTATTCAAAATTGTCAAGGAATTATAGCGTCAGATTTTGATTACGTTCCTCCATTATTTAACCATCCAAAGTTTTTAGGGCTAATCCCCAATCCTATCAATTTAAGCAATCTGAAATATACGATTCCTTCTATTGATTCTAAAGTAGTATTCTTTTTAGGTATAAATCGTTGGAACTATCATCAAAAAGGCATTATCTATTTTGAGAAGGCGTTAAAACTAATCCAAGAGAAATATTCTGATAAAGTTGAAATTGTAATTGTAGAAAACT
This sequence comes from Flavobacterium sp., assembly GCF_032153895.1. Lineage (GTDB taxonomy): Bacteria > Bacteroidota > Bacteroidia > Flavobacteriales > Flavobacteriaceae > Flavobacterium. The sequence goes on along the minus strand of NZ_JALDYN010000004.1, from coordinate 94,863 downwards.
TACCATACAACAAATACATCGATAGCTTTAATAACGCTCACATCGTATTAGATCAAGTTTTTGCTCATGATCAAGGATATAATGCCTTAGAAGCGATGGCAAAAGGGAAAGTCGTTTTTACTGGAGCTGAAAAAGAATTTTTAGAGCATTATTCACTTGAACAGGACCAAGTTGCTATTAATGCACTACCAGATGTCGATTATTTAGTACAAAAAATGTCTTTTTTAATAGAAAATCCGAATGAAATAATAGCTATCGGAAAACGTGCCCGAAGTTTTATTGAAGAAGAACATAATTATGTAAAAATAGCTGAAGAATATCTTAATCTTTGGTTAACTAATTAAAGTTTTATAAACGTCACATATTTAGACAAATAAAATATCAAAGTAAAATGGAGGGCACAACCCTCCATTACTTAAATTAACTACTACTTCTTAATAAATTTTATTGATTTATCAATACCTTCTCCATTCAACTGAGCTATATACAAACCAGAAGGTAAATGGTTTAAATTAATATTAATGATACTCTCATTGTTAGAAGAATGGTAAATCAGTTTCCCTAAAGTATCATAAACATTAATATCTAAATTTTTTATAGTTCCCAAATCCAAAGTAAAAACACCATTGTTAGGATTTGGATAAAGCTTAACATCATTGCTTTCGGAAATCAAATCCCCTTCACTTTTAAAATCAAAATTTGTATTACGTCCTACAAAACTGTTTGTACAACCCTCAATATAAGCTCTGAAAGTTGAACCGGATACTGCCTGAAAACCACTGGTCAGTGTTACTGAATTTCCTGCATGGTAAATTGCACCGACACCTGAATTTATTACATTTGAAGCTGTAATAGTGTTTGAGGCTTGCTTTTTATCAATACCAGACGTTACGTTTTGTGCAATTGACAAAGTAGCAAAACAGGTTTGCAAAACAGGGATTAATTGTGGAAATACTGAAACAGAATTACCGTTTAAAGACAAAAAGTTAACATTTACAGAACTGTTTGAAAACGAATCTTGGTTGTCAATTTTATGCAAATACTTATTCCTGTTATTGTCAGTAAAAAAAGAACTTAAAAGTAAATTTCCTTGTCTGTCCTTCTGGAGATAATTAAACTTAGATGATGGTGTACTTGTTCCAAACTCGTTTAAAATTCTTATAGGTGTATTGTCATTAGTCAAATCCTTGACAATAATTTCACCATCTGTAGTACTCAAATAGGGATGTTTCATCCTTGCAAAAAACAAATTTCCCGAATTATTAGAAATCTCAAACTCATAAATCATACCTCCGTATCCGGTAAGGAGCTGAAAATTTGAAAACTGGCCAGTTGCTGCATTAAAATCAAGTTTATAAAAATTATTCCTAAATGTGGCAGGATCAGAATCAGGATCGTTTACTCCAGAAATTTTACTATAGGCAAGCCCAATCAAAAAATTATTATTGGGGGCCACTCTAAAATTTGATCCTTCTATCTGAGCGATTGTTCCCGTATAATTATCGAAAAAGCCATAATTATAAATCTGAGAAGCTGAAAAAGTAGACTCAATTGGTGTTTGATTAAATCCGTAAGCATCAATTTTATAGCTTAACATCTTGTTTTTGCTTTGAACAATAAGCCAGTTTGCATCTGAATTGCTATTTTTTGTGACAGTGATTGGCCCAAAATAAAAAACATTACTAATAAAACTACTAGAAGCCTCTTTAAGTGCTACAGAGTATGAATTTTCAGGAGTCCCTAATGAAGGGTTTGCATTAATGTTCTGAACAATACCTAAAGGGTTAGACGCATTAAATTCAACTACAGAATAAAGATAAAAAACCGGATCTGGCTGTAAACATAAACAAAGATAATTTTCTGAACGGATTATAAAATATTGATTGCTATTCGCCGGATTAGGAACAATTACCACTCTTAAAACTCCGTTATAACCAACATTATTACCGTTTGTCATAATCGAATGGTTCTTGTTCCAAACCTTAATTCCATCGGTATAAAACAACAAATCACCGTTACTGTCACTAACAGAAGCCAAGCCATAATTTGTACTGCTTAAAACATTAGCTGTGGGTGAGGCTGATGAAAAATTAAGATCGGTTTTACCAAGAATCCAATGGTTATTCTCATTTTGCCCATAAACCATACTTATACTGAAGAGAAAAAGTAAGGCAGATAAATATGTGTTTCTCATAAATAAAATGTTAAATGTTAAACACCAATTATTTTTTCTCTAAAAGCAATTTCACTTGTTCTTTCAGTTGTTCAATTTCTTTATTTTGTTCAATTAAGTAAAGTGTCAGCTCTTCAATCTTTTCTTGTTGAATTTTTGACATTTCACCTAATTCCAGACCATTCTCAGTTACCTCTTTTGCAGAAGGCACATTTGGTAAATGCCCATTTGTCTGAATATATTTTTCAACTTCATTTAGGGATTTAAGTTTATAATCGTCTGCAAAAACATAATCGGCCCAAGTATTGTATACTTTAACTTCATCAGCTCTGATTTTACCTTTCACAGAAAGTCTATAAGTATTGGCTCCATCCACAAAGTTTGTAGTCCCAATTCCTAAATTCGTATTCACAAATACATCACCTTCAAATTTTGATGTACCTGTTTTAACCCAAAAAGAATGCTCAATGGGATATGCTTGTGTACCTCCGATAATAAAATGAGAATCTGGCTTTGGGAATTCTGAAAGTACAAAATCTCCATCATTAGAAACGTGAAAAATTCCATCCTGACTTTTATTGTATAATTTAAACATTCCAAAACCATCCGTATAAGCACTCATTGTTAACCTTGCATTATCTGCTCTATCTTCAATGGAAAACCAAAAACTTGATTTTGCCTTATAGTTTGAAGCAGGAAAGTCGAAAAAGTTCAATAATCTTGTTTTATTAGTAGCATCTTTAACAGCTCCAGCAGAAAAAATCATTGATTTTTGTAATTCCTCTTGTTGAGAAGAAAATGTTTGTCCATCAGGTAAACTACCACCTACAGTTAATTTAAACCTTGGATCATCTGTTCCTATACCAACATTAGTATTGGTTACCGGACTATTAGGTAACACGTTTGAAGCCCCACCTGTTGCAGTACTAATTTGTGCATTAACTGCTAATGAGCTAAAAAAAAGCAAAGACAAAATAATTTTTTTCATATTTTTTTTTAAAATTTATACAAAAATAAAAAAAAACTTACAAAAAATCTATTTCTCTTTAAAAAAATAAAATATTAAAACGGTTAAGTAAACAATATAGGTCAATGCATGTGCCACTACCACGCCTTCAATTCCAAATATTCGGATCAGATAATTTGCTGAAAGAAATAAAGTTCCAAACGAAATCATCTCTGTAATAATAAAAACTTTTACTTTTTTTTGGGCCAAAAGTTGATACCCGAAAATTAAAGACGCAGCTTTAAAAAAATCACCAAAAAATTGCCAAAAAAACAATTCTTCTACTGGCTTAAACTCAGAAGAAAACAGTAGGCCGACTATAGAACTACGAAAAAAATATAATCCAATTAAAACCAATCCAAATACTGGGAGTATGTTTCTAAAATATACTTTAAAAATAAGTTTTGTTCTTGTATGAGTTTTAGCGACAACTAGTTTGGGTAGAAAATAAAGAGATATCAATGTAATAACGAACATCATATAATACGTTGATATCCTGGTGATTGCTTCCCAGAAACCAGCCTGTTCTTCTCCTAAATTCTTTATCACATTATTTCTAATTGCTAAAAAAACGATTGGACCTAAAATACCGGAAACTAAAGCCATCAATGTGTAGGATGACATTTTTTTTAAAACTTTAAAATCATACCACTGCAATTTTAAATAATTGAAAATCGCTAGCTCCGTTTTTAAAAAAGGATATGAAATAATAAAAAGTAATGATGGTGAAACAACTACAGCTAAAAGAGCTCCTAAAGTCTGTAAGTTCCATATTAACAATACCGAAACCAACAATGCTAAAATATTACTTAAAATTGAAATATAAATTACCTTATTATACTTTCCTAAACCATTAATAATAGCTATAAAAATATAATTAACTGCACACCAAGGCAGTCCTATTGCAAAGGCTTTGAAAATTATACCATAGTTTTCATTTCCTCCTAAAATTGTATAATTCCAATAAGAGGACCATACGAAAAGTACAAAACTTAAAACAAAAGAAAAACTTATTATTGTAATACAAACTGTTGAAACCAACCTTTCCAAACCATCTTTATCATCCTTATTTTCGGCAACATACTTCACAATTCCGGTTTGCATTCCGAAAACTGATAATGTTTCCACACTAGAAATAAAGTTACGGAGATTTCCAACCAAAGCCATCCCGGAAGGGCCTACAAAAATTGCAATAATTTTAGACGTAATAAGCCCAATCGCCACTTTTAGCATTACACTAAAACTGTTTAATGATGTAATTTTAAAAAGAGGTTGCTTTATTATGTTTGGAATAAATCTCAAATTAATATCTATTTAAAGCTTGAATTATGAAATCAACATCTTCATCACTTAAAACCGAACTGATTGGCAAACTCAATACTTCTTCATGAATTCTCTCAGTTATTGGATAGTTTAAATGATGAAATTCTTTCATACTTGCTTGCTTATGTGGAGCAACTGGATAATGAATCAAAGTCTGAATATCATTATCGGTTAAATACTGTTGCAACTGATTACGATTTCCCGTTCGGATAACAAAAAGATGAAACACATGAGAATCGGTGTCATCATAAAACGGAAGCTGAATTTTATCATTCTTAATTTCAGTTAGATATCGTTTTGCAATTGTTCTTCTGGACTCGTTTTCCTTCTTCAAATAAGGCAATTTTACCCGAAGAAAAGCCGCTTGCAACTCATCCAACCTTGAATTAAAACCGATATATTCGTTATGATACTTTTGAGAGGAACCGTAATTTGAAAGTGCCTTTATGGTTTTTGCTAATTTTTCGTCATTGGTTACTACGGCTCCGGCATCGCCTAAAGCCCCTAAATTTTTACCCGGATAAAAGCTAAATGTTCTTGTATGACTTCCTTTAAAAGACAGGCCATGACCTTGTGCAGCATCTTCAACAATTAATAAATCGTGTTTGTAACCAATTTCTATAATCGCATCCATATCTGCTAACTGACCATACAGATGCACAACTAAAATTCCCTTTGTTTTCGAAGTTATTTTTTCTTCAATCAAAGCCGGATTGATATTGTAAGTCGCTAAATCAGGCTCAATCAAAACAGGAACCAAACCTGCATGCATTATACCAAGAATCGAAGCGATATAAGTGTTAGCAGGAACAATGATTTCATCTCCAATTTGCAGATTACCCATTTCGATGTAAGCCTTAAAACTTAAAATGATAGCATCCAATCCATTCCCTACTCCAATGCAATATTTTGAACCACAATAGGCTGCAAATTCTTTTTCGAAAGCAGTAACCTCATCACCTAAAATGTACCAGCCTTTTTCTAGAAAGTCTTTCATTTTTTCCTGAAAAACCTCTTCGTATTGCTTATTTATTGCTTTTAAGTTTAAGAAAGAAATCATATCAATACTTTTTCTAATAATTTATGATTAGACGTTTCGATCTGGTAAAAATCTTGAGAAACTAATCCGCTGCCAAAACTTTCTTTCCAATACAACAAACCTTCGTTTATAGTTTTACCTTGATTTTCGTTGGATATTCCAAAATCAAAATATCGCTTTGAAGCAAAAACTTCAGAAATCAATTTGTGATGGAGAAAATCCAGACTTCCTAATTCATTTTTCTGACAATTTGATGAAATATACTGTGAATGGGCAGTTGTTTTTGTTTCAAAGATTGTTGTCCCAGCTACTATTTTATCATTATGATAAACATTGAACTGACGGATTGCATTAGGAAATTTTGTTTTCAGTTGCTGAATTTCTGCTAAAGAATGAACAGGCAAGACACTATGTTTTTCCTGTAAATTAGGGATTAAAATTTGTTGCCAAAATTCTTCAAAATCATCAACCTCAACTACTTTCAGACCGTTTTTAAAACCGCGTTTAATTCCTTCTTTCCGATCTTTTGAAAGCGTAATTTCTTTTGACATGTCCATAACCGAAAGTAAATCGCGTCTCGTTAGTTTTGCTTGCAATAAAAAAAACAAATAATTTATTTCTGAAGAAAATTTATCTGCATAAAAAAAAGGCAATTCCTTAATCGTTAAAAACTTAATTTCAGAATCATTTAAAAACTTCAATAGAGATTTAAAAACTTTAAGTATGGCTTTAAATTTGGTTTTATGCGAAAGAACAACACCTCCATAAGTCAAACCCTGATGTGAAAAAACTTCATCATCTTTATAGTTCGCTGGCAAAACAGCTATCAACTTCTCATCTTCAAAAACCAATAACGAATAATCTTCGAACCTATCGGCATGATATTCCATAAAATCGCGATGAAACAAAAAAGTGGCATTTTTGGCCTGATCAATAAAATCATTCCAAAGCTGATAATCAGACGACTGGTATTTTCGAACGGTATAGTTTTTCACAATGCGCATTAACTTCCGAAAAATACTAATTTTTAGCAGATTTTACATTAATCCTTACCGTTTTTTCACAGATTTTATTGTTCTTGTAATCAAACATTTTGTTACTTTTAGAAAAAAATTGCAGTGACCCAAAAACTACTTTACTTTTTTTTATGGATTTCTTTGTGTTTTACAACTGTTGTGGAAGCGCAAAATGTGTCGTTATATCAGCAATTTGCTGGTAGATACGATTTTACTTTTGTGGGAAATACGTTGAATCCATTTCCTAACAGCTCTTATTATCCAACATATATTCTAACAACATCTTCTGCAGAATTACAACTTAACACTACAGATGTAGTTGAGAAGGCCTATTTATATTGGGCTGGAAGCGGTACTGGTGATTTTGATATAAAACTAAATGGAATTGATATTTCTGCACAAAGAACTTTTGCTGCTTCCCAGGTTCAGGCTAATTTAAGCAGACCTTTTTTTAGTGGTTTTTATGATGTTACTGACATTGTCCTCGCAACGGGTAATGGTATTTACACTGTATCTGAACTTGATTTAAATTATTTGGTAAGCACCTACAATCCTAATGGTACAAATTTTGCAGGTTGGGCAATACTTATTGTATATAGAAATGATTCTCTACCGCTTAACATTTTAAATATTTATGATGGACTAGAAAGCTTATCTCCACCAGGAGATGGTGTTTTAGATTCTGTTACAATTACCCTTGATAATTTAAATGTAATTGACAATGACGGAGCAAAAATTGGCTTCATTGCTTGGGAAGGTGATGCAAATATTGCAATCCAGGAAAAACTCACAATCAATACTTCAGTATTAAGCACCCCCGGACTAAACCCCGGCGATCCACCTTTTAACCCAGAAAACAATGCTTTTAATGGTACAAATAGCGTAACTGGGCAAAGTAATTTGTACAATATGGACTTAGATATATACGACATTGAAGGAAATATTGAAATTGGCGATCCAACAGCTTCCATAACGATGCAATCTGCGCAAGATTATGTAATGATTGGTACTATAATAACCAAACTCAACAGTCAACTTCCTGATGCTACCGTTTCTATCGATAACTTTTCACAAAGTTGTAATTCAAGAGAAATCGTAGTTGAATATACCGTTAACAATGTAAATAGCACCGACCCTTTACCCGCTGGAACGCAAATTGGTTTTTACGCTGATAACGAACTTATTGGCACAAGTCAAACTCCTGTTATTTTACAAATTGGTGAAAGTATTGTTTTAACGCAAACAATTACTGTTCCGGATGGTATTCCGCTTGATTTTACGCTTTCTGTTGTAGCGGATTACGATACAGCCGTTACTGAATTAGTAGAAACCAACAATTCCGACACACAGCCTATTTCACTTTGGGTTTCACCGGCGTTCAATCAACCGGAAGATATTGTCAATTGTAATTTAGGACTAACTGCGGCCTATTTTGATTTTTCCGCTTACGAACAAAGCATTCCAACAGATAGTTCTCATCTTATTTCTTTCCATAACAATCAAACGGATGCAGAAACGAATAGTAGTCCTATCATCAATACGATGAATTATTATTCGGAAGTTACACCTAAAGAAATATTTGTTCGGATTGAAGATGAAAACGGTTGTGTTTCCATCACTTCTTTCTTTTTAAGAACAAGAAATTGTCCACCAACCATTTACAATGCGGTTTCTTCAAACGGCGATGGTTTAAACGATACGTTCCACATTGATGGTTTGTATAACATTTTCATGAATTTTGAACTTTTCGTTTATAACCGTTGGGGAAGATTAGTCTGGACCGGAAATAACAATACCGAAGAATGGAACGGCTACGTAAAAGAAGGCATCGGAAGTTCTAACGCACCTGACGGAACTTACTACTACGTTTTAAAATTACACGACAAAGATTATCCTGATGCTTTAACCGGCTATTTGTATCTGAATCATTAACTATTTTCGTTCCAACGCTGGAAGTGACCATTTGAAAATGACCGCCATCAGTCGAATTGCGATAATCAAAACTGAAGTAAGTAAATAAAGAATATCTTTCGGAATATCCAATCCTTTCATTAGGAAGAAGAAAACTCCGCCAATAATACAAATTGTAGCATAAATTTCTTTACGGAAGATCACCGGAATGTCATTGCATAAAATATCTCGGATTACACCGCCAAAACATGCTGTCATCGTTCCTAAAGCGATACAGATTACCGGGTGTAAATTCACTTCCATTCCTTTTTCTAAACCGATTAGTGTAAAAACGCCCAACCCAATCGTGTCAAACAAAAACATCGAAGTACGGAATTGATCTAACTTCTTTCTGAAAATCACGGCCAAGAAATAACCCAGAATAATTACATAAACATAATTCAGATTAAGCATCCAACCTACTGGAGTTCTCCCAATCAAGATATCGCGTAAAGTTCCACCGCCTACAGAAGTCACGAAAGCAATGATAAAAACCCCAAACGGATCCAGTTTTTTGTTCATGGCTGTTAATGCTCCGGAGACTGCAAACGCCATGGTTCCGAGTATGTCTAGGATATCAAACATTACATATTTCGGGTGTAGTAGTTGTAATCTTTCAATACAACTTTAATGAATTCTGAATCGTAAGACTCTACAGGTTTTATACCGGTTACATCAGCTATTTTCTGACTCAGTTTATAAATCAATTTAAAATCTTTATTGCGCAACGCGGCTTCAAAAGTTTCTTTAATGATACGAGCATCGTTATCGGAAAGCTTGATTACCAAAGGATACGTCGGCACATAATCTTCCTTGATTTCCTGTAAAATTGTATGATTGATGTTGATGTTGTTCTTCAAAGTGATCACAGCTGTTCCCGCAGCCATATCACCCAAACGTTGGTTTTTCTTGCTGACAACAATGGCTATTAAACCGATAATTCCGCTTCCGATACTGATTTCTATCAAACGAAACATCCATCGGATAAGATAATCACCAAATCCTGCCTGATAGCCGTCAATTTTAATCACTTTAATTTTAGTGATTTTCTTTCCGAAAGTCTGTCCTTCCCACAAACTTTCCTGAAGCAACGAATAGAAAATAATCGGCAATCCAAAAAGACCAACAACTGCCATCATCGACCATTGATCCATATCTATCAGAATATCAAGAAGTCCCGTCCATTTGCAAAGCATAAAAACTACAATTCCGTAGGCGATTTTGATAACTAAATCTAAAAGTTGAGCTCCCATACGCTCTCCCACAGAAGCCGCAGTAAAATTTATGTTTACATTTTGCGTGGTTGTTATTGATAATTCTGACATATTTTTTATTTTAGCGCTTTATGAGAGAAGTTGCATTTATAAGACAAAATAAAGAAAAATGGCTTGAATTTGAGCAAGCAATTTTCGGAAAAAAGAAAAAAAATCCAGATGAACTCGCCAGTTTGTACATTCATTTGGTAAACGATTTGTCTTATGCGCAAACGTATTACTCTAAAAGTAAGACAACTGTTTATCTGAATTACTTAGCTTCTCAAATTTACCAACGGATTTATAAAACCAAACGCGAAGAGAGTAATCGTATTGTTTTTTTCTTCAAAACCGAAGTTCCGCTTATCTTGTATCAGTACCGACGTTATTTGCTTTACGCATTTATCCTTTCGTTTCTTTGTACAGCAATTGGTGTAATTTCGGCTCATAACGATGCAACTTTTGTTAGGTTGATTATGGGCGATGCGTATGTTAACATGACTTTGGAAAACATCGAAAAAGGTAATCCTGTAGCAGTTTATAAAAGCGGTAGTAATTGGGGAAGTTTCATCGGAATCACCTTAAACAACTTAATTGTTGGCGCCAAATGCTATATCTACGGAATTTTTGGTGGCATCGGTACTTTTCTGGTGATGATTCAGAATTTCATCATGCTGGGCTCGTTTCAGTATTTTTTCTATCAGGAGGGCGTTTTGTGGGAAAGTGTTCGCGGGATCTGGATTCACGGTGCTATGGAAATTTTTGCCATTGTAATTGAATCGGCGGCGGGCTTTGTTTTGGGTGCCAGCATTTTATATCCGAAAACTTTTTCCAGACTACATTCGTTTAAAATCGGATTTAAAGACAGCTTGAAAATCTTTCTGAGTACTACGCCGTTTACATTTGCTGCCGGTTTTCTAGAAGGTTTTATCACCCGTTATTCCATTGACATGCCGCGTGTTCTTAATGTTGCAATTATAGTTGGAACGTTGGCTTTAATTTCCTTTTATTTCTTAGTTTATCCTTTTATCGTTAATCGAAAAATCAATAAAAAATGATGTTCCAGTTATTCAAAAAAAGAAACTTCAGCGAGTTTGTAAGTGATACGTTTACCTTTTTCAAAATGTATGGCAAACATTACTACCGCAATTATTTCATCATCAACGGAGGTTTTTTGTTGTTGCTGCTGGTCATCATGTTCTTCTTGGGAAAAGTCTATTTTGAAGGCATTTTTTCCAATTTCGGTGTTCAGAATTTTGACGGAAGTAGTCCGATTGACACTTTCCTGAACGACAATCTTCCCATGATAATTGGTTTGGGAATTTTAATGATAATTGCTGCAATATTCCTGAGCATTTTAAGCTATGCTTACCCGGTTGCGTATTTGAAATTATTGGAGAAAAAAGAATACGCCGAAACCAGTGAAATTATCGATGTCATCAAAAGTAAAATCGGTAAAATCATCGTGTTTTTCATTGCTTCAATTTTCATCATGATTCCACTAATGGTAATTATTATGATGCTGAGTTTTGCTTTGGTATTCATTATCATTGGAATTCCGTTGCTGTTTATTGTAATCCCGGCGTTAATGTGCTGGTTTGCCTTTGCTTTCTACGATTACATTTCAACCGAAAAAGGGTATTTCGATGCTTTAGGAAGCGGATTCAACTTATTACGCCAAAAATTTTGGCCAAGCGTTGGTTCAACTGCGGTTATGTACATGATTATGCAAATTGTAATCGGTATCGTTTCTATGATTCCTTATATTTTCGGAATGGTATCAATGTTTACCTCATTAGAAAGTCAAAATGGAGGACAAATGCAACCAGAAAACATGTCTTTCTTTATGATTATGATGGGATTAGCGATGCTGCTTTCGTTATTGCTGAACTTCATTTTCCAGAATTTCCTTTTAATCAATCAGGGAATTATGTATTACAGCATTCGTGAGGAAAACGAGAACAACACACCCAAAAGTGAAATCGATTTAATCGGAACAGCAAGTGAATAATTTCCGATTTTACATACTATTTCTTTTTACGCTTTCCGCTTTTGCACAGGCCGAAATCATTGATGCCAACCCACCTGAAGCAAGCGGTTTTACTATTCATATTGATGAAGATTCTGTGATACAAAAATCGTTTCGGGAGAATTTTCAAAACGATTATAAATCGAAAGATTTTATGTACGAAACCATAGCACCAAAGCAAACCTCAAAATGGGAAAGCTTCAAAGCCTGGTTGCGCAATTGGCTGGACAAGATTTTTTCTTTTGGAGATAACAGCAATTCATCGACACTGGATATTTTCATCAAAATTTTAGCGATTGCCGTTGTACTTTTTGTCGTGTATCTGATTGTAAAAGCATTGCTTGACAAGGAAGGCGGTTGGATTTTCGGCAAATCTTCAAAGAAAAAAATCAGGGTTTCCGAACATCTGGAAGAAGATATTCATTCCATCGATTTCAAATCCATGATTGATAAAAACAAAGCCGACAACAATTACCGATTAACCATTCGGTACTATTATTTGTGGCTGTTGAAGAAAATGTCGGACAGTCATGTTATTGAATGGGACATCGAAAAAACCAATTCCGATTATTTGTATGAAATTCAGCGTGCAGCATTAAAGGACAATTTCCAGTATCTGTCTTATATCTACGATCATTGTTGGTACGGTGAATTTGCGTTAGACCATACTTCATTTGCTAAAGCCGAAAAAGCCTTCATTTCAACTATAAATTCCATCTAAATGAACAGAACTCTCAAAATATACTTGGCGCTTCTGATTCTAATTATTATCGGAATTTTTGCTCTGGATGCTAACCGACCGAAACCTATTGTGTGGACGCCAACGTATGCTGTTAAAGACAAAATCCCTTTCGGTCTTTACGTTTTAGACCATGAAATGAAGCATTTGTTTCCGGATGATAAAATAGAGCGTTTCGGAAATACGTTTTACGAATATTTTTTAGACAAATACGATTACGAAGATTCGACCTACACCGTAAAAGGCAACATTTTTATGGTAAGTGAATACGATCAGATTGACAAAAGTTCTCTGGACGAAGTCATTTGGTTTGTAGAACACGGAAATTCGGCTTTTTTGAGCATGAAAGACTTTCCGGAAGCCTTGAAAGATTCCCTGAATTTTGAAACGGAAAACTTCTTCGATTCGGAAAACGAATTGAAATTATCCTTAGCCAACAAAGCTTTTCCAAAGAGAAAATATGCATTTGACAAAGGTGTTGGCTTTACTTATTTCAATGAAATTGACACTTTGCGCAGTACCGTTTTAGGGTATCAGGAAGGAAAATCAGGTAAGAAAGTGAACTTTATCAAAATTCCTTACAAACGCGGTAATTTTTATTTACACACCCAACCTGCAGCTTTCTCTAATTATTATTTACTGAAAAAAGAACATCCGAATTATTGCGCCAACTTGTTATCCTATTTACCAAAAGGAACGATTTTCTGGCAAGCGAAAAGCTTCGGAAATGAAACGGTTTCCAGCTCACCGATGCGTTACATTTTGAGTCAGCCGGCATTAAAATGGGCTTGGTATCTTTTCTTAATCGGAACAGTTGTGTTTATGATTTTCAACGCCAAACGGAACCAAAGAATCATACCTGAGAAAATTCCATTAGCCAATACAACGGTTGATTTTACCAAAACCATCGGGAATTTGTATTTGCAGGAAGGCGATCATCATACTATTATCGGCAAGAAAATCATCTACTTTTTAGAAAAAATACGAACCGAATATTTGCTCGACACCTTTGATTTGGACGAAACTTTCGTAAATCGCCTGCATCAGAAAACCGGGAAAGACAAAGCCGATATCGAACACGTCATTCGATTAATAAAAAAACACAGAAATCATCTCGAAAGCACTGAAAATGATGTAATTGAAATGAGTAAAGCCATTGAAAAATTAGCAAAGAAATAAAACCAAAGTACTATGGAGACTTTTGAAAATACACCGGAAAATCTAGAAAATATTTCGCAGCCAACGTCTGAAAACGTAAATTTTGAAACCCGAATCAATTTAGCGCCACTGCTTCAGAGCGTTCAGGAAATTAAAGCCGAAATCGGAACCGTAATTGTAGGACAACACAAAATGATTGACCAGTTATTGGTTGCTGTTTTATCCAACGGTCACGTACTTTTGGAAGGTGTTCCCGGCGTAGCGAAAACCATCACGGCAAAATTGCTTTCTAAGACGTTAGATTTGGATTTCAGCAGAATCCAGTTTACTCCGGATTTGATGCCGTCGGATATCATCGGAACTTCGGTTTACGATTTGGCGCAATCAAAATTTAACTTCAAAAAAGGACCGGTTTTCTCGAATTTCGTTTTGATTGATGAGATCAATCGTGCTCCGGCTAAAACGCAAGCCGCACTATTCGAAGTAATGGAAGAACGCCAAATTACCGTAGACGGAACCGCTTACCCGATGGAAACTCCGTATTTGGTAATCGCGACCCAAAACCCTATTGAGCAGGAAGGAACGTATCGTTTACCGGAAGCGCAATTGGATCGATTCTTGTTCAAAATCAGTATCAATTACCCGAATCTGGAAGAGGAAATCCATATCCTTCAGAAAGAAAATGCGTTGCAGGACAACAACAAACTGGGTAACATCCGCAAGATTTTATCGCGTGCCGAAATTGGGAATTACCAAAAGCTGGTTAAACAAATTATGATTGAAAACCACTTGGTGGAATACATTGCGAAAATCGTGATGAACACCCGTGAAAATGCGTTCTTGTATTTGGGTGCTTCGCCGCGTGCTTCTATTGCGATTTTAAACGCTGCCAAAGGTTTTGCTGCTTTACGTGGTCGTGATTTCGTAACACCAGAAGATATTAAAGACGCTGCTGTTCCCGTATTACAACACCGTGTTGTAGTTACGCCGGAGCGTGAAATGGAAGGCATCACTTCAACCGAAATTATCCGTCAGATTATTGATACCGTAGAAATTCCGCGCTAATGCAGTTTTTTAAACGCTTATACTTAAACAATCTCTTTTTTTATGGGCTTTTAGCTATCATAACAGGGTTTGTTTTTGCTTATTTTTTTCCAAGCCTTTACAAAGTGGTTTGGTTGTTATTGTTTGTTTTACTGACCGTTACGCTACTCGACATTTTGTTGCTTTTCCTTCCGAAACAGCCAATAAAAGCGTCACGAAATGTTCCAGAAAAACTATCGAACGGTGATGAAAATCCAATCGTTGTAAAACTAAACAATCAGTATTCGTTTAAGGTTTTTGTGAAGGTGATTGACGAAATTCCGTTTCAGTTCCAGATGCGGGATTTTGAAATAAAACGAACCATTTCGGCACACACCAAAGATAAATTCGAATACCATTTGCGTCCGACTGAACGCGGTGAATATTTCTTCGGAAACCTAAACATTTACATTGCCTCGCCTTTGCGTTTGGTTTCGCGTCGGTTCAAGTTTGACCATAACAAAATGGTGCCTACCTACCCTTCGTTCATTCAGTTGCGCAAGTACGATTTGATGGCGTTTTCGAATCATTTGTTTCAGTATGGTTTGAAGAAAATCCGTCGTATCGGGCACACCATGGAATTTGAACAAATTAAAGAATATGTTCAGGGCGACGACATACGAACCTTAAACTGGAAAGCCACTGCCAAGCGCAATCAGTTGATGGTAAACCAGTTTCAGGATGAAAAATCGCAAACGGTTTATATGCTGATTGACAAAGGTCGCGTGATGAAAATGCCTTTTAACGGATTGAGTTTATTGGATTATTCGATTAATGCAAGTTTGGTTTTATCGAACGTGATTCTGAAAAAAGGTGACAAAGCCGGCATGTTTTCCTTCTCCAAAAAGGTGGAAAACCGAGTTATGGCCGAACGTCGTCAGTCGCAGATGAACCTGATTATGGAAAATCTGTACAACATTAAAACGGATTTCTTCGAAAGCGATTACAGCCGATTGTATGTTGATATTAAGAAAAACATCAACCACCGAAGCTTAATTTTACTGTACACCAATTTTGAAACAGTAGACGCATTGCATCGTCAATTGCCCTATTTAAAAGGAATTGCGAAGAATCACCTGTTAGTAGTTGTGTTCTTTAACAATACCGAACTGAACGAACTGATTCACAAAAAAGCAACCACAATTCAAGATGTTTACGACCAAACCATCGCCGAAAAATTTGCTTTCGAAAAGCGATTGATTGTAAACGAATTGCGCAAATACGGAATCTATTCAGTGTTAACGCAACCCGAGAATCTTACTTTAGATACGATTAATAAATATTTGGAGATTAAAGCGAGAGGAATTTTATAGCTGATTTTCAAATTAACTGTATTTTTGCTGACTTAGAAATTATTCAAATTTTATACATGAAAAAAATTTTACTATCTCTTTTGGTTTGTCTAACAATCCTTACCAAAGTAAACTCTCAAAACACCGACTCGCTTAAAGTAGTTTTTGATGAAATCGAAAAATCTCTAAAATACCAAACTGGTAAAATTGAGTTAACCGAAGGAAACGCAAACTTAAACGTTCCAAAAGGTTTTAAATTTCTTGACGGAAAGCAAACTCAATACGTTTTAAAGGACTTGTGGGGCAATCCAGAAGATACCACAATTTTAGGAGCTATACTTCCAGAAAACAAAGGTGTTTTAGGAGACAATAGCTGGTTGTTCGTAATTAATTATCAAAATGAAGGTTATGTAGAAGACGGTGATGCAAAAGATATTAACTATGATGATTTACTAAAAGAAATACAGTCTGATTTAGAAAA
This sequence comes from Flavobacterium sp., assembly GCF_032153895.1. GTDB lineage: Bacteria > Bacteroidota > Bacteroidia > Flavobacteriales > Flavobacteriaceae > Flavobacterium. Next base: position 78,321 of record NZ_JALDYN010000004.1, on the reverse strand, counting down.
AGAAAATTCTGAAAGAGAAAAAAACGGTTTCGAAGCAGTTCAATTATTAGGGTGGGCATCAACTCCTTTTTATGATGAAAAAACAAATGTCTTACATTGGGCAAAAGAAATTAAATTCGGAAAAGCTGAAACCAATACCTTAAATTATGATTTAAGAATACTAGGAAGAAAAGGATTTTATACCGTTTCAGCAGTATCTAACATGAGTGAATTAGCCGAAGTTAAGGCTTCAATTCCAAGTATCTTAAAGAGCGTTCAATACAAAGACGGTTTCAAGTATAGTGAGTTCGATTCCAATACTGATGAAATTGCTGCTTGGACAATTGGAGGATTAGTTGCGGGAAAAGTTCTTGCCAAAACTGGCTTTATAGCTTTACTGGCTAAATTTGGAAAATTTATTGTTATTGGTTTAATTGCTGCTTTTGCAGGTTTGAAAAAGTTTATATTTCCTAACAAGGATCAACAAACAAGAAAAGTATCCGATTCAGTCGCGAACCAAGAAACTAATCCAACAAAAACCGAGGAATAAAAACCAAGAGTGCTTCAAATAATGAAGCACTTTTTTTAGCTCTAAAAATATGATTACTTTTACCTAATAATTTTAGTCTTTTGAAACAAATCAGTTCCGTTCAGAATCCGTACATCAAATCGTTGGTACAACTTCAGGAGAAAGCCAAAACCCGCAAGCAAACGGGCACTTTTCTGATTGAAGGTCAGCGCGAAATCATGTTAGCGCAAAAAGGTGGCTATGAGCTGGAAACGATTTTATTCTTACCTGAATTAATTTCGGAAAACGAAATCCGTCAGCTAACCCGACAGAAGGTTGAACTGATTGAAATTTCTAAAGAAGTCTATCAAAAATTAGCATATCGCGATACTACCGAAGGCATTTTAGCGGTTGCCAAAACCAAATCGTTAGCGTTAACCGATTTACAACTTTCAGAAAATCCTTTAATTTTAGTTGCCGAAGCGATGGAAAAACCCGGAAACATCGGTGCCATTTTAAGAACGGCTGATGCGGCGAATTTAGACGCTGTAATTATCGCTAATCCGAAGAGTGATTTGTACAACCCAAATATTGTTCGTTCCAGCGTAGGCTGTTTGTTTACGCGTCAAATTGCGGTAGGCTCAACGGAAGAAGTTATTGCATTTCTAAAAGCAAAAAACATTTCGATTTACTGCGCCACATTACAGGATTCGACTTTTTATCACACCCAAAACTACACAACACCTTCAGCTTTAGTTGTTGGAACTGAAGCTACCGGTTTAACCAATTCTTGGAGAACGGCCAGTACTAAAAATATTATCATTCCAATGCAGGGAGAAATCGATTCGATGAATGTTTCTGTTGCCGCTGCCATCTTAATTTTTGAAGCCAAAAGACAAAGAGGCTTTTAACCAATTACGAATTAAAAATTACGAATTATGAATTTTCGAGTGATCATCTTAATTTCGGTTCTTTTTATCAGTTTTAGTTCATCGGCACAAATGGCTACTTCTGAAATTGATGTTTTAGTCGAAAAAACCATGAAAGCTTTCGATGTTCCGGGCATTGCGGTTGCGGTTGTGAAAGACGGGAAAGTAATTCACTCCAAAGGTTATGGTGTGCGTTCCATTATTACCAAACAGAAAGTTGACGAGCATACGTTATTCGGGATTGCTTCTAACAGCAAATCATTTACAGCAGCAGCCTTAGGTATTTTAGCAGACGACGGAAAACTAGATTGGGATGATAAAGTTGTCAAATATATTCCAGAATTTAAAATGTACAACAGTTATGTTACCGACGAATTTACCATACGTGATTTATTAACGCATCGCAGTGGTTTAGGCTTGGGCGCTGGTGATTTAATGATTTGGCCTGACGGACATAATTTCACTCCAAAAGACATCATCAATAACATTCAATATTTAAAACCGGTTTCCGGATTTCGAACCAAATACGATTACGACAACTTGTTGTATGTTATAGCTGGCGAAGTAGTTGAACGTGTTAGTGGAAAATCTTGGGCAGAATTCGTTGAAACACAAATCATGAAACCATTGGAAATGAATGCCAGCGTAGGTACTTGGTCACGTTTAAAAGATACGACCAATACTATGGTTCCACATGTTCCGATTGACGGAAAACTAAAAGTAATCACACGTTACAAAAGCCAGATTATGGATGCAGCCGGCGGAATTTATTCTAACATTACTGATTTGAGTAAATGGCTAATCTGCCAGATGAACAAAGGAAAATACGGCGAGAACCAACAACTTTTCAGTGCGAAACAACATACCGAAATGTGGACGCCGCAAACAATACTTCCTAACCGAACTTCTGCACCCTACAATACCCTTTTCAAAGCTTATGGTTTAGGATGGCAACTTTCAGATATAAACGGAAAACTTCAGGTTTCGCACACCGGTGGCTTAGAGGGAAACGTTACGCAAACGCTTATGATTCCTGAGCTTCAATTAGGAATTGTCGTTTTGACGAATCAGCAATCTGGGGCGGCTTTCAATGCTATTTCCAATACGATTAAAGACAGTTATCTGAACATTCCTAATCAGAATTGGGTTGAGAAATATCAAAAGCTAACACAAAATAACGTTGCTGAAGCCGATAAAATAACTACAGAAGTTTGGACAACCGTTACCAAAAACCAAGCCGACAAAACTTTAAAAACCGACACCAAAAAACTAATCGGAACCTTTAAAGACAATTGGTTGGGCGAAATTACCATAATTGAAAAGAAAGGTAAACTGTTTTTCACTTCGAAACGTTCTCCTAAATTATCGGGTGAAATCTTTTTTTACAAAGACAATACTTTCGTGGTAAAATGGTTCAACCGTTATTTTGATGCCGACGCTTTTATGTTTTTCACCTACGACAATCTTGGTTATCTGACCAATATTAAGATGAAACCGATTTCTCCGCTAACTGATTTCAGCTACGATTTTCAGGATTTGGATTTTTATCGTGTTAATCCGTAAAGCACTTTTTTACAACTTTTAAAAATTGAATTGTTGGATTTGGAAATTCATTCGATATCGCTTATATTTAGGTACTGAATGAACGACCATGACAGAAATTGATTTAGAAGCTGAAAACAAGGCAATTGCCAAGGAATATAAAGAATTACTTCGCATCAGTTACCAAACCCTTTCCGAAGAAGACAAAAAACTCATCCGAAAAGCGTTTGACGTAGCTGTTGATGCCCATAAAGACCAACGCCGTAAATCCGGAGAAGCTTACATCTTCCACCCGATTGCCGTAGCTAAAATTGTAGCTGCCGAAATTGGTTTGGGTGCGACTTCAATTGCCGCAGCTTTGATGCATGATGTAGTTGAAGATACTGACACTACTGTTGAAGACATCGAGCGGATGTTCAACCCGAAAATCGCCAAAATTGTTGACGGTTTAACCAAAATGGCGAAGGTAAAAACCGACCAGGAAATTTCCATTCAGGCAGAAAATTTCCGTAAAATGCTATTGACGCTTCATGATGATGTTCGTGTAATTCTCATCAAAATTGCTGATCGTTTACACAATATGCAGACCATGGGTAGTATGGCGGATTATAAACAAGCCAAAATTGCATCGGAAACGCTATACATCTATGCCCCATTAGCTCATCGACTAGGGCTTTATAACATTAAAACCCAGCTTGAAGATTTAGGCTTAAAATACACCGAACCTGTCGTGTACAACGATATTGTCGGAAAAATGAAAGAGACTAAGGAAGAACAGATGCAGTACATCAAATCTATTTCTGATGTATTGCAACAATCTTTGGATGAAGAAGGCATCGATTACACGATGAAAGGTCGTCCGAAATCGGTTTATTCCATCCGCAGAAAAATGCTGGCCCAAGGCGTTACATTTGATGAAGTATATGACAAATTTGCTTTACGAATCATTTACAAATCTGACAATCAGCATGATGAAAAATTCTTAGCTTGGAAAATCTATTCGATTGTAACTGATCATTATCGTCCGTCACCAAGTCGTTTACGCGATTGGATTTCATCACCTAAATCTACCGGATATGAAGCGCTTCACATCACGGTTATGGGACCGAAAGGGCGTTGGGTGGAAATTCAGGTCCGCAGTGAACGAATGGATGAAATTGCTGAAAAAGGTTACGCAGCCCATTACAAATACAAACAAGGTGCAACCGAAGAAAATAGTCTGGACGTTTGGCTGAATCAACTTCGGGAAGCTTTAGAAAATTCAGAAAGCAATGCTGTTGATTTTGTGGAAGATTTCAAACTGAATCTGTACGCAAAAGAAATCTATGTATTTACGCCAAAAGGAGAAATCAAATCATTACCAAAAGGAGCAACTGCTTTAGATTTTGCTTTCAGTATTCACTCCGAAATCGGAATCAAAACTCGCGGAACTCGTGTAAACGGAAAATTAGTTCCTTTAAATCATGTTTTAAACAGCGGTGATCAAATCGAAGTTATCACATCGCCAAACCAAAAACCAACGGCACACTGGCTGGAATATGTTTCGACTTCAAGAGCACGCAACAAAATCAAAAACGTACTGAACGAAAGTACCAAAAAAATTGCCGAAGACGGAAAAGAAATCCTTACCCGAAAACTGCGTCATTTAAAAATCACATTGAATGAACAGACTGTAAACGAACTGGTTAATTATTTCAAATTACAAACCAGTCTCGATTTATTCTATCGTGCCGGATTAGGAACTATCGACAACCAGAAACTGAAAGATTTCGCAGCTCAGAAGAGCAATACGCTGATGAATTTCTTCAAGAAAACCATCAAACGTTCTCCGAGTGCGCAACCTGAACATATCCACAGAGAAGAAATCAGTAAAAACTACGATTTATTGGTTTTTGGTGCCGAACAAGACAAACTGGACTACAAACTATCGACATGTTGTCATCCGATTCCGGGCGACGAAGTTTTTGGATTTGTGACTATAAACGAAGGAATTAAAGTGCATCGTAAAGATTGTCCGAATGCTATCAGTATGCAGTCAAACTTCGCTTATCGTATCATTCAGGCGAAATGGATTGATTCGTCTCAGGAAGAATTCAAAGCTACTTTAAAAATAACCGGAATGGATACTTTAGGTCTTACCAATGAACTTACTAAAGTGATTTCTAACCAAATGACGGTAAATATTCAGAGTATTTCCTTAAGCGGGGAAGCAGGATTATTCAACGGTCAGGTTACAGTTGTCGTTCCGAATAACATTATCCTCAAAAAATTAATTGATAATATTAAAAAGATTGATGGTGTGGATAAGGTTACAAGGGTTACCAACGGATAATTGTTTACAAACTAACATCTGTAAAGTTTTCACCTCAAAAAAAATAACCTTATCTTTGCCAGTCTTTCGTAGAAAAATATGGAAAATAATAACAATCAAGAAGTTGTAAAAAACGTCTTCACCAAATATCTTGAAGAAAAAGGACACCGAAAAACTCCGGAGCGCTATGCTATTCTTCAGGAAATTTACGATAGTGAAGAACATTTTGATATCGAATCGTTGTACATCAAAATGAAAAACAAAAACTATCGTGTAAGTCGTGCAACGCTTTACAATACTATTGAATTATTGCTGGAATGTGGCTTGGTGCGTCGTCATCAGTTCGGACAAAATCAGGCGCATTATGAAAAATCGTATTTCGACAAACAGCACGACCACATCATCATGACTGATACAGGTGAAGTGATCGAGTTTTGCGACCCGCGTATTCAAACCATCAAACAAACTATTGAAGAGATTTTCGGAATTGAAATTCACAATCATTCGCTGTATTTCTACGGAACTAAAAAACAAGAATAAACAAAAGCCGATTTTGGCTCAACAATAACAACAACTAAAACAACAACAACACAATGACAGTAGATTTACTGCTAGGCCTACAATGGGGCGATGAAGGAAAAGGAAAAATTGTAGACGTTTTAACTTCAAAATACGACATTATTGCTCGTTTTCAAGGCGGACCCAACGCCGGACACACTTTGGAATTTGACGGAATCAAACACGTTTTAAGAACGATTCCATCTGGTATTTTCCACAAAAACTCAATCAACATCATTGGAAACGGCGTTGTAATTGACCCGGTAGTTTTCCAGAAAGAATTGGAAGGTTTAGAAAAATTCAACATGGATTTAAAATCTAAACTACTGATTTCTAGAAAAGCACACTTAATTTTACCAACGCACCGTTTACTAGATGCGGCTTCTGAAGCAGCAAAAGGTAAAGCTAAAATTGGTTCTACATTAAAAGGAATAGGTCCAACCTATATGGACAAGACCGGTAGAAATGGATTGCGCGTTGGGGATATCGAATTAGCTGATTTTAAAGAAAGGTACCGAAACTTAGCTGACAAACACGAAGCAATGATTGCGTTCTACGATGTAGACATGCAGTACAACCTGAAAGAAATGGAAGACGAGTTTTTTGCTTCCATCGAAGTATTAAAAACATTACAATTCATTGATAGTGAAGAATATTTGAACCAAGCTTTGAAAGCCGGAAAATCAATTTTGGCGGAAGGTGCACAAGGTTCCTTATTGGATATTGACTTCGGAACGTATCCATTTGTAACCTCTTCAAATACAACAGCTGCCGGAGCTTGTACCGGTTTAGGAATTGCTCCGAACCGCGTTAAAGAAGTATTCGGAATTTTCAAAGCGTACACAACTCGCGTTGGAAGCGGTCCATTCCCTACTGAATTGTTTGACGAAGTGGGACAAACTATCGCCAAAGTTGGAAACGAATTTGGTTCGGTAACCGGTCGTGCCCGTCGTTGCGGATGGTTGGATTTGGTAGCTTTAAAATATGCTGTGGAAGTAAACGGTGTAACCGAATTGTACATGATGAAAGGTGACGTTCTTTCAGGGTTTGATACTTTAAAAGTTTGTACTGGTTACAAATACAACGGCGAAGTAATCAACCACTTACCTTACAACATTGAGGAAGAAAACGTAACTCCGGTTTATGTGGAGAAAAAAGGCTGGAAAGCTGATTTAACCGGAATGACCAAGTACGAAGATTTACCTTCCGAATTAAAAGAATACGTAGAATTCATCGAAAGTGAAGTTGGCGTACCGATTCGAGTAATCTCAGTTGGACCGGACAGAACACAAACGATTGTAAAATAATTTTTAAACGCTTTCTTCGGAAGGCGTTTTTTTTGATTACTAGTGAATTATAAATAATTCTTAACAAAAATCATCATTCACGGATTTTACTTAAATTTGGGCAAAATTTGAACCTTTGAGAAATCATATTCTATTTATATTCTGTGCTCTTTTCATCAGTTTGCCAGCTTTGGCACAGGAAAAGAAAATCATTAAAATTTTACATTCGGATTTCATCGATATGAATCAGACTGAAATTCCGGGCGCAATTTTATTTACCGGAAATGTTCAAGTAGAGCACGATGGTGTTTTAATCAGCTGTAACAAAGCGTATCATTTTAAGGATGAAAATTATGTAAAAGCATTCGGAAATGTACGTCTGAACCAAGGTGATACCATTACAATGTCCAGTAAATACGCTGAGTACAACGGAAATCAAAAATTCGCCTTTGCAACTGGTGATGTTGTTTTACGTTCTCCGGAATCTACTTTAACGACCGATACCATCAACTTTGACCGCGGCATTCAACAAGCGTACTACAATACTTACGGAACGATTATCAACAAAGAAAATACGCTTCGAAGCAAATCCGGACGCTATTTTGTAAACGAGAAAAAATATCAGTTTAAAACAGCCGTAACGGTTACCAGTCCGGAATCTACCATTAAAACCAATCACTTGGATTATTATGAAGATTCAGGTCATGCTTATGTTTTCGGACCATCTACCATCAACAACAAAGGCAATGTAATTTATACTGAAAATGGTTTTTACGATACGAAGAACCAAACCTCCAATTTGTCTAAAAATTCAACGATTGATTACCAAAACCGGAAAATAAAGGGTGACAAAATTTATTACGACGGCAAACGGAATTTCTCATCCGCCACTAACAACGTAAAAATCACCGATACCATTAACAGAATGGTTGTTACCGGACATTACGCCGAGATGCACCGCGCCAAAGATTCGATGTTCATCACCAAAAAAGCGTTAATTGCAAGTTTCGTGGAAAATGATTCGGTGTACATTCATGCGGAAAAATTATTGGTAACCGGAAAGACCGGAGAACGGGTTGTACGCGGTTTCAAAAACGCCAGAATTTTCAAATCGGATATGAGCGGAAAATGTGATTCCATCCATTCCGATCAAACTAAAGGCTTAACGCAACTTATCGGAAGACCAGTTTTATGGAGTCAGAAAAGTCAATTATCGGGCGACATAATGCACTTAATCGGCAATAACCAAACTGAAAAATTGGATTCCTTAAAAGTGATGAACAACGCGTTTATCATTCAAAAAGACACTATCGGAAACGGATACAATCAGGTAAAAGGTGTGAATTTGTATGGAAAATTCCGTGACAATAAATTATATGAAGTCGATTTGGTCAAAAACACCGAAATGATTTACTACATGTACGACGACAAAAATGAATTGGTTGGCATTGACAAAGGTGTGGCAAGTTCGATTCATTTGGAGTTGGAAGACAATCAAATTCAAACGGTTACTAAATTTACTGATCCGGAAGGACAAATTTACCCTGAAACTGAATTTCCTGAAAATGCGAGAAAACTGCGCGGTTTCATTTGGCGTGGTGACGAAGAAATAAAACGACTGGAAGATATTTTTTCTCAAGAAGAATTAGCGCTCGATGAAAAAGCACAACTCGAAAGTAAAAAAGACGCTATTGAAGCTGAAAAGCCAATGGAAATAAAAAAGGAAACTTTGGAATACGGGAAACCTGTGCAAAAAGTAACTACTCCTAAAAAGAAGAAGAAATAATTTTTAGTCGCAGCTTTCAGCTAATCGTCTTATCAAACATCTATATTACCCCAATTAATGCTAAAAGATTTCTATAAATATCAGGCACAAACCTCCCCTTACCCTTTAGGAATGGAAGTGTCACACGCCAAAGGTTCTTACATCTACGACACCAACGGAAAGGCTTATCTGGACTTTGTGGCCGGTGTTTCCGCTTGTACGCTTGGGCATCAACATCCGCGTGTGCGTGAAGCGATTGTTAATCAGCTTGATAAATATGCGCACGTAATGGTTTATGGCGAATATGCGCAAGATCCTGCTGTAGAATTGTGTAAACTTTTAGCCGAAAACACTCGTGCTCCGCTCGATAAAGTCTATTTGGTAAACTCCGGAACGGAAGCTACCGAAGGCGCTTTAAAATTAGCCCGACGTGTAACAGGAAGAAGTCAACTGATTTCGTGTTTCAACGCCTATCACGGAAACACTATGGGTTCGATGAGTGTCATGGGTTTTGAAGAAAGAAAACAGATTTTCCGTCCGTTAATTCCTGATGTTGATTTTATCACCTTCAACAACGAAGAAGATTTACTGAAGATTACCGAAAAAACAGCCGGAATTATTTTAGAAACCATCCAAGGTGGCGCTGGTTTTATTCAACCACATAACGAGTTTTTGAAAAAAGTTCGTAAACGTTGTGATGAAGTAGGTGCTCTGATGATTTTAGACGAAATTCAGCCCGGTTTTGGAAGAACAGGAAAATTATTCGGATTTCAGAATTATGATATTGTACCCGATGTTGTAGTTATGGGTAAAGGCATGGGCGGCGGAATGCCGGTTGGTGCTTTTATGGCCAAATCGGAATACATGGATTTATTAAGTCACGACCCGAAATTAGGACACATAACCACATTTGGCGGCCATCCTGTAATTGCCGCAGCTTGTCTGGCAACTTTAAAAGAATTACTGGAAACCGATTTAATGGCTCAAGCTTTAGAAAAAGAGCAGTTAATCCGTAAGTTATTGGTTCATCCGTTAATCAAAGAAATTCGAGGCGAAGGCTTAATGCTCGCTCCCATGACAGAAAGTCCTGAAATTACTAATAAAATCATCTTCAAATGTCAGGAAAAAGGACTGATATTATTCTGGTTACTCTTCGAAGGCTGTGCTATCCGCATCACACCACCATTAACCCTTTCTATGGAAGAAATCGAAGAAGGTTGTGGCATCATTCTTGAAGCTATGAATGAAGTGATGGCCGAGTTAAAAAGCTAACAATCAAAACAATGTAAAAATTGTTAATTAAATTGTTTACAACCTAAACCCGTTCATCATAAAAAGGCTGCAAAGTCTTAGTAATTTTAATAAGGATAATTTAAACAAAAGGAGTATGTATTTGAGTAACGAGGAAGAGGAAAACAGTTTATCCTTATCAAAGTTTGAATCGATGTTGAAAACCAACAAGGTATTCTTCTTTGACTCCGAAGAGTTTGAAGACATCATTCTTCACTATCTTGACACGGGGCGTATAAACTTAGCCAAAAAGGCACTTAAATTAGGTCTTGAACAACATCCCAAATCTACAGGTTTAAAGTTGGTTCAGGTAGAACTTTTGATTTTCGAAGACAAACTTGACATTGCCGAAAAATTATGCAACGAATTGTTTGCCATCGAACCCACCAATGAAGAAATATACATCCAGAAAGCGAATATCCACTCCAAGCGCGATGAGCACGAAAAAGCAATCGAGCTGTTAAAAGAAGCACTAAAATACACCGATGATTATGCCGATGTGTACAATTTAATCGGGATGGAATATCTTTTCATGGACGAATTAGAGTCTGCAAAAGAGAATTTCATCAAATGTTTAGAGGAAGATTTTGAAGATCAATCCGCACTTTATAATGTGGTGTATTGTTTCGACTTTTTAGATCAAAACAACGAAGCGATTCTGTTTTTAAATAGTTTTATTGACCGAAATCCGTACAGTGAAATTGCCTGGCATCAGTTGGGAAGACAACATTATACGGTAAAAGATTACGATCAAGCTGTTCGTGCTTTTGATTATGCTACTTTAATTGATGAAAACTTCTTAGGCGCTTATCTTGAAAAAGCCAAATCGCTTGAAAAATTAAAAAAATATCAGGAAGCCATTGACTGCTACAACATTACCATGCAGTTAGATGATCCGACTTCGTTTGCTTTATTACGCGTTGGAAAATGTCATGAACGATTAGGCAACAAAGAGTTAGCGCTTCAGTTTTATCAAAAAACCGTACACGAAGATCCGTTGTTGGACAAAGCATGGATAGCGATTACCGATTTTTACATCCGTCAGAAAGATTTCCAAAAAGCACTGTATTACACCAATAAAGCGCTCGGAATTGACACTGAAAACCGTTTGTACTGGAAACGTTATGCTGCAATCAACCGAGCTTTAAATTTCTATGAAGAAGCCGAATACGGCTACCGAAAAGCCATCGAATACGGTGATTTAGAACTAGACACTTGGTTGTTTTGGGCCGATATTCTTCAGTTTTTAGGCGAATCTGATAGTGCCGTACAGACATTATTACAAGCGGCAGAATATTTTCCGGAAGAATTTGAAGTTGAATACCGATTAGCCGGATTGTACTTCATGCTGCAAGATGACATCAAAGGTAAATTCCATTTAGCTAACGGATTACGATTAAATTCCGAAAACAGCACTTTGTTGGAAGAACTTTTCCCGGTAGTCTGGAATCGAAAAACCGTTCAGACATTTATTCAGAAACATAAAAAAACAGACCAACAATAACACAAATACCACAATTTACAAGTACCTTTATGGTCAGCCATCAAAAATGGCTGACCATTTTTTTATGAAAAAGTTGAAAAAAAAACGTTTCGGATTAATCGGCAAAAATATTGACTATTCCTTTTCACGAAAATACTTTACCGACAAGTTCGAAAAATCAGGCATCACGCACTTTTCATATCAAAATTTCGATCTTACTTCCATCGATGAAATAAAATCTGTTCTGAAAGACACAAAAAATCTTAAAGGTTTGAATGTCACAATTCCATATAAGGAAAGTGTTATTCCCTACTTAACCAAACTTTCCAAAAGCGCTAAAATTATTGGTGCGGTAAACACTATCAAAATTTCAAAAGAAGACAACCTAAAAGGCTACAATACTGATTTTTATGGTTTTAAAAAGTCTCTTAAACCACTTTTAGAAGAGCAACATAAAAAAGCTTTGATTTTAGGAACCGGAGGCGCCAGTAAAGCCATTGCCTTTGCCTTGAGAAAACTGAAAATTGAATTCGATTTTGTTTCGAGAACGCCTTCCGAATATGAATTTGGCTACGACGAACTGAATCAGGAGGTTTTCAACGAATATCAAATCATCATCAACACCACGCCAATTGGCACTTTTCCAAACGTAAATGATGCTCCCGAACTTGATTATTCGCTTTTCACAAAAAATCATATCGCCTACGATTTGGTATACAATCCGGAAGAAACTCAATTTTTGAAAAATGCAAAAGCGAATGGAGCAATCATCAAAAACGGCTATGACATGTTAGTTTTTCAGGCAGAAAAAGCATGGGAAATTTGGAATACTTAAAATAAACCTTGGCCAAAATCGTTTTAGACTGATTAGAAAAAGTAGCAAAAACAACACGCATTTAATCCGAAAAAACCGTTTATTTAACTGAATTTTCTTTGATTTTACGGGCTGCTTCACTATCTTTCCACTCATTTTTTGTTAAACTTAAGCATTTATACAATGTCAGAAGAAAAGAACGATAACCTGCACGAAGCAGATGGACAACACGAAACAATTCAGGACGAAACGGTTCAGAACGAAAATCAGTCAGCGTTAGAAGCGATTGAAAATTCGAATGCAGAGGAAAACGAAGACGATTCCATTGGTGAATCTCACAACATTCCGATGAAGAATTACGAAGCGATGTCGATGGACGCGCTTTGTGACGAATTGAGTCATTTGGTCGAGAATGAGAAAGCCATGGCAATCCGCAATCACGTGGAAGAAATCCGTAAAGATTTCATGGCCAAATACCATCATTTCATTGATGAAAAACGTGACGAATACAGCCATGAAAACAATGGCGACACAACTGGCTTTGACTATCATTTCCCATTAAAAAGCAAATTTGATTCAGTTTACAACAAATACAAAGAATCGAAAAATCAATATCATAAAAAGTTACAAGACAACTTAAAAAGCAATCTAAATAATCGTTTGGCAATCATCGAAGAATTGAAAAACTTAGTTGACAATTCCGACGAAACTATCGCTGACGCTTTAAAACATATCAACGATATCCGCGACCGTTGGAAAAAAGCCGGACCGATTCCGCGTGATAAATACAATCACGTTTGGAACAACTTCCATTTCCACATTGAGCGTTTTTACGATCATCTGCATTTAGACCGCGAAGCCCGAGATTTGGATTTCAAGCACAATCTAGAACAGAAGCAAAAAATCATCACTCGTGTGGAAGAATTGCTTCAGGAAGAAGATATTACGAAATCGTTCCGCGAATTACAATCGTTGCATAAAATCTGGAAAGAAGAAATCGGACCGGTTTCTAAAGAACATCGCGAAGATTTATGGAATCGTTTTAGTGAACTTACACATCAATTGCACAGTAAGCGTGAAGCACTTTATTCAAAGTTAAGAGAAGCTGAAACTGATAATCTTGCCAAGAAAAAAGACATCATCAGCAGAATTGATGCTGTTACCAAAGAAGAAGTAACGGCTCACAGCCAATGGCAAGGTCAGATTGACAAAATTGAAGCCTTACGTAACGAATTTTTCCAGGCAGGAAAAGTTCCGATTGAAGTTAATGAAGAAGTTTGGTCGGAATTCAAAGAAGCGGTACGTCAGTTTAATGCGCAGAAAAATGCTTTTTACAAAGACATCAAAAAAGACCAAAACGATAATCTGACTAAGAAAAATGCTTTGGTAGAAAGAGCTAAGTCACTTATGAATAATGACGACTTTGCCGCTACCACACCAATTATGAAGCAAATTCAGGAAGATTGGAAAAAAATCGGTCATGTGCCGAGAAAATATTCCGATTCGATTTGGGGGGAATTCAAAGGTGCTTGCAACCATTATTTCGACAGAATGCACGCCAAAAGAAACGAATCGTCTGCGGAAGAAAATGAAGCCTTCGACAAGAAAAAAGACTATTTGGATTCTTTGAAAGATTTTCAGCTTATCGGCGAACACAAAACCGATTTAGACGCGATTAAAAAACATATCGAAACCTGGAAATCCTTCGGAAAAGTGCCGCATAACAAACGTCATATCGAAGGAAAATTCAATAAAATTCTGGATGCGTTGTTCGACAAACTGAGCCTTTCTAAAAAAGATGCGGAAATGGCAAAATTCAGTAATCGTTTGGAGCAGTTAGCCGATGGCGATCAGCGTCAGTTGCAGAACGAGCAATTGTTCATTATGCGCAAGATTGATGAAGTACAGAATGAAATCTTCCAATTGGAAAACAATGTACAATTCATTTCCAACGCAAAAGCGGACAACCCTTTAGTGAAGGAAGTAAATAAAAGTATCGAACGCCACAAAGAAGAGTTAAAAACCTGGAAAGAAAAACTGAAACAAATCAGAAGTTTGAAACAGGAGTAATAAAAAAGTCGCAATTTAAATTGCGGCTTTTTTATTATAATACTTAATTATCACCTTCCTCAATAGCCAATAAAGAAATCCGGTAACAATTATCATAAGATTTCCAATTATCCAAAAAATTAAAAAAATACTCATTTGCGGCATTCCGCAATTTACCCTATAACTCTCATTATCTAACAATTCGTTAATAAAATATTTGGGAAAGAAAAAACAGTTACCTACAAAAAGCAAAAGAATAGCTACACTTTTCAAATATGAAAAATGCTTTTTTTCAGATATTATAAACATGATAATCTGAAAAAAGGAACAAGCTATTAAAAAATCAACGATTCTCAATTATTTATAATTAGATGTTACCGGAATTTTCTTGGACTCAATACTCGGTTCGGAAATTATCCTTTTTTCGTATCGCGGTGTGATTTGTTTATCGGTATACATTTCGGTTTTGAACTTCTTATGCTCCATAATAGCCGAAATTTTCACGTTCACGTCAATCGGTTGTACATAGTTGTCGTTATTCAACAGTATAACATAATTGCCTTGTAATAAACCGGTTTCTGTAAAACGTTTGTAAGCAGCAATTCCTTTTCCAGAATCGTAGGATTTGAATGGCTTTTCGGCTAAAAACAGCTTTTTATTGGTTTCATCTAAAAACGTATAAGCTACATCTTCCCCGTTTGACGGCAACGTTAAATTGGTAATGGCTCCGGCAGCAATTCCGCCCAATGGTGTTGTAAAATAAGACGCGACGCCCTGAACCGCACCAACAATCATCTTCCGGTTCTGGTTCCAATATTCGTTACTTTCTTTTCCTACGCCAACCCAATACGCCCAAGCGATGACTTTTTTGGTTTCATCTTCATTGATTTGATTTTTAGGCAGTGAAAAAGCCATTTCAGAAGTGCTGGAACTGAAGGTGGTTTTGGCATTTACCCGCTGATTTTTATCCAAAACCAATTCTTCATATTTCTTATCGTAATAAGCTACTTTTCGGGTTTTCTGAACCAAAAGCGTATCGTAACCCACAACAACATCTTTGGCAACCGAAGTCCAAATCGTATCTTGCTTCGTAACCCAAGTAACCGCTGTATTGAAGTTTTGCAATGCTTTGCTTTTTGGAATGCGGTTGATTGCTACTGAAACCACCAATTCTTTGTCAGATTGATTTTTCAGTTGAAATTGAAGAACTGACGAATGCTGTAACTTCAAACGTTCTTTCTTTACTTTTTTTACATCTACAGCTCTAAACTTTACTATTTCAGGATATTCAGAAACGCTAACTTCAGATAAAAGTTTACCGTTTTCTTCCACAAACGAAAACTGAACTTCATCGCCTGAAGCAAAGCCAAACAACCATTCTTGCGTAGTATTCGGTTTCAATTTTAAGGTTTGTTCTGTAATCTTAACCGTTTTTTGAGCATAAGAAGTTACCGAAATCAGTAACAATAAAAGAATTTTTCTCATCTTTTAATCAATTCATTTTGTAAAATCATAATCGCGCTCCACCTTGGCAATGCGCACTTTGAAAGCTTGATACCAATCGCTTCTTCCTGTTTCTCTGGCAATAGTATGCTCAGCATTCATTTTCCAGTTTTTGATAGCTTCCAAATCAGACCAATACGAAACTGTAATACCGATTTCATTTCGTGCCGATTCCACGCCTAAAAAACCTGGCTGTTCAGCCGCCAATTCCATCATCCGATTGGCAGTATCCCCGTAATTATCTTCGATTTCTGTTCTAACCGATGTAAAAATCACGGCGTAATAGGGTGTTTCTTGTGTTTTTGCTATCATATTTCTAACTGTTTACTGTGGCCGAGACTGAAAACTAAAGTTTCTTCGCTTCTTCCCAAAACACATCCATTTCAGCAAGTGTCATATCCGACAGCGGTTTACCGATTTCATTCGCCTTGCTTTCCAGATACATAAATCGCTTCATAAACTTTTTATTGGTGCGTTCTAAAGCATCCTCCGGATTCACATTCAAAAACCGTGCATAATTTATCATCGAAAACAAAACATCGCCAAATTCGGCTTCTATTTTGTCCTGATTGCCTGTTGAAACTTCATGTTGCAATTCGGAAAGTTCTTCCTGTACTTTTTCCCAAACCTGATGCGGCTCTTCCCAATCGAAACCAACGCCTTTCACCTTGTCCTGAATTCGGCTGGCTTTCACCATGGCTGGCAAACTCTTCGGAACGCCTTCCAAAACGGATTTCTTGCCTTCTTTCAACTTCAGTTTTTCCCAGTTTTGTTTGACCTGTTCTTCGTTTTCCACTACAACATCACCATAAATGTGCGGATGACGGTCTATCAGTTTGTCGCAAATTGAATTCGCTACATCAGCTATGTCAAAAGCCTTTTTCTCACTTCCTATTTTGGAATAGAAAACGATATGCAGCAACACATCGCCCAACTCTTTCTTGATTTCGTCTAAATCGTTATCCAGAATCGCATCGCCTAATTCGTAAACTTCTTCGATGGTTAAATGGCGTAAACTTTCCAAAGTTTGCTTTTTATCCCAAGGACATTTTTCGCGCAAATCGTCCATAATATCTAGCAATCTGCTGAAAGCGTCTAATTGTTGCTGGCGTGTGTTCATAGCGTCAAAATTTGTGTAAAAATAAGAAATCCCGCCCGAAGGCAGGATTTTATTTCGTTCTTTTAAAAAGAATTATTCTTCCGTTTTTTCAACTTCAGTTTCAGCCGGAGCGTCTTTAGAAACGATTCCTTTTGCCTGAAGCATGTTGTACCAGTTCAATACTTTTTTGATATCCGAAGCATATACTCTGTCCTGATCGTAATCCGGTAATACTTCTGAAAAATAAGATTCTAATTTAGCATTGTCTTCTTTATGTGAAATCGCTGGTCCATTGTTTTCCTTTTCAGCAATTTTTCTGAATACTTCAGACAAACGTACTTCTCCACTGTTGGTATAAATTGAGATTTCAGATAACAAACTCACGTTACTTCTCATTCCTACAGTAATCTTTTTTCCATCGATTAAGGACTCAGCTACGAAACCTGTTCTGGTTTGTAATTTCAAATCGTATAATCCCGGTTTACCTGAAATGGCTAATATTCTTTCTATGCTCATTGTGTATTATTTTAAAAGGGTAGCAAATATATCTAAATCTTTATAGCAAAAAACAAAATTAACGTCCTTTTTTGGCTGCAAATTTCATTTTATAATCCGGTCGGGCTTTCCCTTCCATTATGTTTTGCAGTTTCTTGGAAATTAAACGTTTTTTAAGCGAAGATATTCTGTCGGTAAACAAAATTCCTTCAATGTGGTCGTACTCGTGTTGTATTACTCTGGCAATCAGTCCGTCGTAAACCTCTGTATGTTTATTGAAATCTTCGTCGTAATATTCAATGGTGATCTGCTCATGACGGAAAACATCCTCACGCACATCCGGAATACTCAAACAGCCTTCGTTGAAACCCCACTCCTCGCCTTCTTCTTTTAAAATTTTAGCGTTGATGAAGGTTTTTTTGAACGTTCTTAATTGTTCTTCTTCCTCTTTGGTCAAATCATCGCTGTCGCTGAAAGGCTCGCAATCCACAATAAAAATGCGGATAGCCAAACCAACCTGTGGTGCTGCCAAACCAACGCCATGTGCATTATACATGGTTTCATACATGTTGGCAATCGTTTCTTTTAAGTTCGGATAGTCTTTTGAAACTTCTTCCCCTACTTTACGAAGTACCGGATCGCCGTATCCTATAATTGGTAAAATCATTTTCTACTACTTAATTATGCCGCAAAAGTAACCAAAAATAGTTTATTGTACTTTATTCAACAGGACGTAATTTCAAAACAGTTCCTGTTTTGTAGCGGATTTCGTCAGCCAATTGCGGATTGTCATTTAGCGACTGTCCGTATGATGGAATCATTTCTTTTAATTTTGCCTGCCATTCCGGGCTCGTCAATTCGTATTTGAAACAACGGTTTATCAAATCCAGCATAATGGAAACTGCTGTGGATGCTCCTGGTGAAGCACCTAAAAGAACTGCTAGCGAACCGTCTTCACAGTTCACAACTTCGGTTCCGAATTCCAAAACCCCTTTTCCGTTTTTATCTTTTTTGATAACCTGAACACGCTGACCGGCATTTTCTAAAGTCCAGTCTTCTGGTTTTGCATCTGGCAAATATTCTCTCAAGGCTTTCATTCGATCATCTGACGATTGGAAAACCTGCTCAATTAAGTATTTCGTTAAAGGAATATTGTTGATTCCGGCAGAAAGCATAGGCTTAATATTGTCCATTTGAATGGATTTTGCCAAGTCTAAATAAGAACCGTTTTTCAAAAATTTAGTCGAAAAACCAGCGTAAGGCCCGAACAACAAGGCTTTTTTACCATCAATCATTCGGGTATCAATATGCGGAACTGACATCGGTGGTGCTCCAACCGCTGCTTTTCCATAAACTTTCACTTGATGTTTAGCGATTAATGCTTCATTGGTACATTTCAACCACTGACCGCTCACCGGGAAACCACCGTAACCTTCTCCTTCCGGAATGTTTGCTTTCTCCAACAACAATAATGAACCTCCACCAGCTCCAATGAAAACGAATTTGGTTCTAACACGTTTTTTTCCACCAGTTGCCAAATCTTTCACTTTTACACGCCAAGCTCCGTCATCATATCGTCGTAATTTGGTCACTTCATGATTGAAATGCAACGAAACGCCATCTAAGGTCTCCAAATATTTGAAAATACTGCGGGTTAAAGCACCAAAGTTAACATCGGTTCCGTATTTCATAGAAGTTGCGGCTAATTTCTTAGCTCCTTTTCTGCCTTCCATAATTAAGGGTGCCCATTCTTTAATCTGCTCAGCGTCTTCAGTGTATTCCATGTCTTTAAACAAATGGAATTGCTGTAATGCGTCGTATCTCTTTTTAAGGTATTTGGTATTCTTTTCTCCCCAAACAAAACTCATGTGCGGAACATGTTTGATAAAACTTTCTGGATTTTCAAGCAATCCTTTTTCTACCAAATACGACCAAAACTGACGGGAAACTTCAAAGGCTTCTACAATTTTTTCCGCTTTAGAAGTATCAATCGAACCATCTGGCTTTTCAGGGGTATAGTTCAATTCACAAAACGCGGCATGTCCTGTTCCAGCATTGTTCCAGGCATCAGAACTTTCGGCAGCTGCAACGTCTAGGCGTTCAAAGATTTCGATTTTAAACTTGGGATTTAATTCTTTCAGAAGCAAGCCTAAAGTAGCGCTCATAATACCGGCACCAATCAAAACTACATCAGCATCTGATTTTTGTGTTGTTGTTGTCATTGCAATGAATTTGAATGCACAAATTTACGGCTTACATTGCAAAAATTATCTTAATTTTCAAGGGTTTAGCAGTGCTTAATTCATTTTTAAGAATTCTTAAAGGAATTTTAGAAGATTTTTTTAGATAAATAATCCTGAAGCATAATTGTTGCCGAAATCTCATCAATTAGCGCTTTATTTTGACGTTGTTTCTTTTTCATACCGCTATCAATCATCGTTTGAAAAGCCATTTTAGAAGTGAAACGTTCATCGACACGTTCCAATGTCATTTCAGGAAAAGTTTGCTTGAATTTATCCACAAAAGCTTCAATAATCGGAGTGCTTTCTGAAGGCTGTCCATTCATTTGTTTGGGCTCACCAATCAATACTTTTCCTACTTTTTCTTTATTGAAATAATCGGTTAGAAAAGACAAAACGGTTTCAGATGGAATAGTAGTTAAACCAGACGCAATAATCTGCATTTCATCAGTTACGGCGATTCCGGTTCTTTTGAGTCCGTAATCAATTGCTAGAATTCTCGGCATTTCTTTTTTTGACAAATTTAAGCTATTTGTTTCTCTCCGGATCCACTTCCTTCAATTTCGTAAAATGAAAAATCAAATATTTTGGCACATCATAGCTACAATACATATATTTGCATCATAAATAATACAACATGGAAGCATTACAGACAATCATAGAGCAGGCTTGGGAAAACCGCGCCTTGTTACAGGAAGAAAACACAACAAAAGCTATTAGAGAAGTTATTGAACTTTTGGATTCAGGAAAATTACGTGTTGCTGAACCCGTTGAAAATGGCTGGCAAGTAAACGAATGGGTAAAGAAAGCCGTAGTAATGTATTTCCCTATTCAGAAAATGGAAACCTTAGAGGCGGGAATTTTTGAATACCACGATAAAATGCCATTAAAACGTAATTATGCTGAAAAAGGAATTCGTGTGGTTCCAAATGCCGTAGCGCGTCACGGAGCTTATATTTCAAGTGGAGTAATTTTGATGCCGAGTTATGTAAACATTGGCGCTTATGTTGATGAAGGAACTATGGTTGACACTTGGGCAACCGTTGGAAGTTGTGCTCAAATTGGTAAAAACGTTCACTTAAGTGGCGGTGTTGGAATCGGTGGCGTTTTAGAACCTTTGCAAGCCGCTCCTGTTATCATTGAGGATGGTGCATTTATTGGCTCGCGTTGCATTGTGGTAGAAGGTGTTCGCGTTGAAACTGAAGCGGTTTTAGGGGCTAACGTTTGTTTGACCGCATCCACAAAAATTATTGATGTAACCGGTGATACACCTATTGAAATGAAAGGTGTGGTTCCGGCGCGTTCTGTAGTAATTCCGGGAAGTTATACTAAGAAATTTGCAGCGGGAGAGTATCAGGTGCCTTGTGCTTTAATCATTGGAAAACGCAAACCTTCAACAGATTTAAAAACGTCTTTAAACAATGCACTACGTGAATATGATGTAGCAGTATAGTTTAGTCACAAGTTTTACAGATAAAAAAACTCCAAATTTCTCAATTTGGAGTTTTTCTTTTTATTTACGTTTCAGTTTGCGTTTCAACCACTTCTTTTTAGTGATATTTCGTTTGAAACCTTTCGTTTTCTCTAAAAGGATTTTATGGAGTTTTGCTTCTGAATCGCCACTTAGTTCCGCATATTTTTTGGCAATTACTTTTACCATGGTTTTGGAAAGCCACATCTTCTTAAAGTTGTCCATTCTTGCTTCAATGGAAAGATTTTCAAACTTCATGCGGTTCAAATCAATCAGATAGAAATCATATTGTCCCTCACCTTTTTTGATTATTAATGTGTTACCTGGTGAATGATCTAAGAAATTCACATTCGCTTCATGCATTTTGAAGGTAAACTCCGTGAATTGCTCTAAAATGATATTGCGCTCCGGAAACAACGGATTGTGAATTAACTCCCGAATGGTAAAATCATAATCAATTTGCTGGCTTACATAATAACTATCTCCCAATAACCCTGAACCACTGCGCTCTTCCATATAAGCAATCGGAAATGGCGTTGGAATATTATGTTCCAAAAGATAATTTGCGTAATCGAACGAACGCTTGGCTTTAGTACTTCTGAAAAAAGAATAAATAATTGATTTTACTATTCCGGGTTTCTTAAAATACTTAATATTAACTTTCTCATTCTCGAAAACATTCGATTTGATGGTATTACGAGAACCTTTTACAATCAGATTTCCTTCATTAAAAAAAGAAGCAACCAACTGAAGCAGAGCCTTTTCCTTTCCTTTATATTTCGAATGAGTGATAATTCGCACCGTACTGTAGAATATTTTGGTTTAAAAGTATAAAAAATAGTACTTTGCACCAAGAATTAGTTGTATGAAGAAGATTTTAATCATCCAGAACAAACGAATTGGCGATGTTTTAATCAGTTCGGTAATTGCCAACAATTTTAAGGCAAAATATCCGGACAGTGAAGTACATTTCCTCGCTTACGATTTTACACACGGGGTAATTATAAACAATTCGAATATTGATAAAATCATCTCGATCAACGACAAAGAACTGAAAAAAATTCCGGTACTTTTAAAACTAATCCGTCAAATCAGAAAAGAGAAATATGATGTGATTTTCGATCCGTATTCCAAAACGCAAAGCCGTTTAATCTGTAAATTTTCGGGAGCAAAACAAACCGTCGGACACAAAAGCCGCAAGAAATTCGGAAACTGGGGTTATTACACCAATCCGGTGGAAATCTCCAAAGAGAAAACCAAAATCTGTGGAAAAGCAATCGAAGACCGAATCCATCTTTTAAACCAAACTGGCAATTTCGAACCTATTGATTATGAACCAAGAATCTTCTTATCCGAAGCTGAAAAAAAAGAAGATTGGTTGGGAAAGTATGCCAATAAAAAAGTAATCGTACTGGGTGTTTTAGGAAGTACACCACAAAAATCCATGCCTTACGAATATGTGGCCGAAATGTGTGATTTCATTGCTAATCATTATGATGTAAACATCTTATTCAATTATGCACCACATCAGAAGGAAGAAGCTATGAAAATTTACGAAATGTGCCAAAAGAAGGAAAACATCATTTTGGATATTTACGCACCAAGTATTCGCGATTTTATCAAATTAATGCACCAGTGTGATGCTTTGGTTTCTAATGAAGGCGGAACGGTTCATATTGCAAAAGCCTTGAACAAGCCTACATTTACTATTTTTTCGCCTTACGTGAACAAAGACCACTGGGCAAGTTTTGAAGACGGAAAGTTTCATCATTCTGTACATTTATTGGAAATGAAGCCAAATTTGTTTGACAGTTTTACGTTTGAAGAACGCAAAAAAATAGAAGCCAATCCGGATGAGCTTTACAAACAGCTAACCCCTGAACTGATTCTTCCCGAACTTGACAAATTTTTAAAAAACAACTTATAAAAAAAGCAACTCATATGAGTTGCTTTTTATTTTTTTACAATACCAAAATCCGTCCATTTTCTCTTTTGCTCTTTGGTTTCTTTACGAATATTCAGATTCTTATTGATAGACTCCGGAGTTGCATATCCTCGCGGATGATCCAAATGCAAACATGTTGTACTATAACGGATTTGCTTGGGTACAATACCGTAATTTACTAAACGTTCCCCTAACTCCCGATCCTGACCGCCGTATTGCATGCGCTCGTCAAAACCATTGATGCCAATTATATCTTTCTTCCACCCAGATGCATTATGACCGTTCCAACTTGGCGTGGTCGGTGTAAACAAGTTTAAAAACCAGCTTTTTAGACCAATCGCATCAACCTTATGATTTTTGAAGGAAGCTTTCATCCCATTCGTTTTCAACCACTTCACATCGAAACACTTATCGGAATAAATATCTTCTTTAGTAATACTCTTGGACAAATCCATTGGCAACTTATGATAACCTCCCGAAAGAAAATAGCCCTCTTCACGGAATTTAATATGCTGTTCCACAAAATCCGGACGCGGAATACAATCGCCATCAGACATCATAATGTAATCTGTCGTACATGCTAAAATTGCCTTGTTCAGAATTTGGGACTTTTGGAAACCATTGTCTTCATGCCAAACGTGAATAATCGGATAGAAAACTTCTTTTTTTAACTCGTCAATTAAATCAAAAGTTTCTTGACGAGAACCATCATCGGCTATTACCATTTCGAAGTTGCGGTAGGTTTGCGTATTATAACCCCAAATTACTTTTTTAAGCCATTCAGGAGAATTATACGTACTGATAACAACAGAAATATTCTTTTGCATAATGCTGCAAAGGTAACCTAATTTTGTTAAATTTGTTTTTACTAAATTGAAATAATGAGTACGCTTTCCGTAATTATCCCCACATATAACGAAATAGATTATATTGAAGATGCTATTAAATCGGTAGCTTTTGCTGATGAAATCATTGTAATTGACTCTTTCAGCAATGACGGTACTTATGAGAAAGTCAAAAGCCTAAATTGTACTGTTTTACAACGAAAATTCGACAATTTTTCGAGTCAAAAGAACCATGCTATCTCGTCAGCAAAAGGAAACTGGATTTTATTTCTCGATGCTGATGAACGCGTCACCCAAAAGTTACAATTCGAAATTTTATCGGTAATCCGAAATCCGAAGCATGCTGGATATAAAATCCGTTTTCCACATTTTTACATGAATCGCTTTTTATATCATAAAGTAGATCGTGTAACTCGTTTGGTCAAAAACAATAACATTCATTTTTCTGGAGATGTCCATGAAAAACTAAACGTTAACGGATCAATCGGACAATTAAAAAATTTCATGATTCATTACACCTACAAAGGTTTGTTTCATTTGCTGCAGAAAAAAGATTCTTACGCTTGGTTTCAGGCCAATACATCAGTAAAAAAAGGAAAAAAAGCTACTTATTTACATTTGTTTTTCAAACCATTATATCGTTTCTTTTCCTCTTATATTTTGAAACGAGGCTTTATGGATGGAGTTCCCGGATTAGCTTTGGCTAGTGTAAATGCTTATGGGGTTTTTTCTCGTTATGCTAAAATGATTCTGATACAGAAAGGCTTAAAATAATTTCAATTTCCCAAAGCGAAGTTTAATTCTGAAACGCAAAAGATTATCTTCACCTTTGATATCAATCCGTTTGATTTCATATGGATTTTTAAATGGAAAAACATTTATACCATTACCAATTCGTAATCCCATCTTAATTCCATTTTGTATCAGCAACTTCTGAAACTGACTTTTTAGTGGTTCTTTTTTGGGATAATTCCCATAAGGATATGCTAGCGAATAATGCACATTTAAACCATTTCCTTCTATTACTTCAAAACATTTCTGAAAATCATTAACAATTTCAGCTTCAGACAAATCAGAATATTTTGGATGCGAATACGAATGGAGTCCTAACTCAATATTTTCAGGTAAATTTCTTAATTGGTCATAGGTCATTATTGGCTCTTTTCCCTGATTCCATTCGTCAGTTTTTCCAACGTAAGCAAAAGGAATGAAAAAAGTAGCCTTCAAATTATATTTCTGCAATAATTCTACTGCCATTTGCTGATTAACGGTTACATCATCAAACGTAATCACAATACTCTTTTGGGGAATTTTGTTCAAACCCTCCAACTCTCCCAAATGAAAAGTTGTGAAATTGTTCTCTGAAAGATATTGAAAATGACGCTCCAAAAGCTCTTTGGAAATTGTCAAACCATGACTATTGGTTTTCGCTTCAGATACGTTATGATACATTAAAATTGGTAATCTAGCCATTTCCTTATTTTATAGTAGTAAATGTCCGTAAATTTATTATTTTTGTCGGTATAGCATACCAATAGAAGCCAAAATAATTTGAAACCAAAGATTACCGCTTTAGCCATTACTTTAAATGAAGAAGAAAACGTAACCCGCTTTGTGGAAAGTTTGTCTTTTGCGGATGAAATTATTTTTGTTGATTCATTCAGCTCAGACAAAACCATTGAAATTGCTGAAAGTCTTGGTGTTAAAGTTTTACAACGCACTTTTGATAATTTTTCAAATCAAAGAAATTACGCTATTTCTCAAGCCAAAAATGAGTGGATTGTGTTTTTTGATTTAGAT
This sequence comes from Flavobacterium sp., assembly GCF_032153895.1. Taxonomy (GTDB): domain Bacteria; phylum Bacteroidota; class Bacteroidia; order Flavobacteriales; family Flavobacteriaceae; genus Flavobacterium. Next base: position 52,409 of record NZ_JALDYN010000004.1, on the reverse strand, counting down.
GAAATTGTCACTCCAAAACTTGAAGAAGAACTGCTTTCTGTAATAAATTCTGGAACGGATTATGTAGCTTTTTTTGTAAAAAGAAATTTTTATTTTTTAGGGAAACTTATAAAATACGGTGGTTGGCAATCAGATAAAGCCATTAGAGTTTTCAACAAAAACTATTGTAAGTACAACGGATTGGTTCACGAAACAGTTTCAGCAAACGGAAAAGTAGGCTACTTAAAAGAACGTGTTAACCATTACAGTTACAGAAGTTTTGACAACTATAACAACAAGTTGAATTTATATAGTAAACTGCAGGCTGAAACACTTTATTTAAAAAATAAAAGACCAAACGCTTATCATTTTTTCATTCGTCCTAAATATCGTTTTTTGTGGCAATATTTGTATCGATTAGGTTTTTTGGACGGAAAAGAAGGATTCATCTTAGCGTATGTACATGCATTTTCGGTATTCAAACGTTATTTGCAATTATGGATGATGTACCGAAAAATTGATTAAACCTTCATTATTGTTTCGCTCATAATTTTCAGTTAATTTTGACGATAATTCCCTGATTATGAAAAACCTTCCTACTTGTTCCTTAGTTACTCCTACGTACAATTGGCCTCAGGCATTAGAACTTTTACTTTTGAGTATTTTAAAGCAATCTGTTTTACCTAATGAAGTGATTATAGCCGATGATGGTTCCAGAGAAGAAACAAGGCAGCTGATTGAAAAATTCCAGAAGAATTTTCCGGTTCCGCTAATTCATATTTGGCATGAAGATAACGGCAATCAGAAGCCTAAAATAATGAATAAGGCAATTGCAAAAGCAAAATACGACTATATCGTTGAAATTGATGGTGATATCATCATGCATAAAGACTTCGTAAAAGATCATTTAACCTATGCGCAAAAAGGTTTTTACCTGTTTGGTTCACGCGTAAATATTCAAGCTAATATTTTAGATAAAATTTTCAAAAATAAAATCATCCATTTTAACTATTTTTCAGAGGGAATAAAAAAAAGAGGGAGAACATTATACTTCCCTTTTCTGATGAATTTTTCTAAAACCCACCATGAGCGTTCTGAAAAATTAAGAGGATGCAATATGTCTTTTTGGAGAGAAGATTTCATCAAAGTAAATGGATTTAACGAAAATTTGGTCGGTTGGGGAATTGATGATTCAGAAATGATTCAGCGTTTGCACAATATCGGTATTCATGGCAAACGATTAAAATTTGCAGGTTTGGCATACCATATTTACCATAAAGAACAGTCGAAAAGCCATATTGAAATCAATAATTTGATTGAGAAAGAAACTACCGAAAAAAAAATCACCACTATTGACAAAGGCATAAACCAATATCTATGACGGAATTAAAGAAATATGAAGTTGCAGCAATTCTGATTAATTATAATTCGGCTGAATTTACAATTGGCTGTATTCAAAAAATCATTGAAAAAACTAAAACTGAACTTTCTTATCAAATTGTGGTTGTTGATAATGCATCCGAAAGTGAAGACTACAGTAAACTATATGAATTCTGTAAAACGCTTAACAATCCAAATTTAACATTAGTAAGAAGCAAAATAAATACCGGTTTCGGCGGTGGAAATATGCACGGTGTACAGTATGCAAATGCAGATTATTTGGCTTTTATCAACAATGATTCCATATTACTTAATGATAGTATCTCTATTCTTTTAAACGCGATGAAAAACAATCCCGAATTTGGAATTTGCGGACCATTGTGTTTTAAAGAAGATATGACGTTACTTCCAACTATCGATCATTTTGCTTCTCCGGCAAAAGAATTTTTAGGAAGAAATTTTCTTGAAAAAAGCAATCCTGTTAAATATCCAAATCGAAAAAAACATTACGAGAAACCTCAACAAGCACAATTTGTTTCTGGCAGCTTTATGATGGTACGTACAGCAGATTTCAACGAAGTTGGCGGTTTTGACACCAATATTTTTCTTTATTTTGAAGAGACAGACTTGTGCAAGCGTTTACTTGCAATAGGTAAAAAAGCTTTTCTCATTCCTGAGGCACAATTCATTCATTATCATGGAGTAAGCACTCCGAGTTCAATTTTAATTAAAACCGAACTCAAAATCTCTTTCCTGTATATCATCCGAAAACACTATGGGGTAATTTGGCATTTTATTTTACTGCATTATCTTCAGATTCAATATTTCTTTAAAAGCATTTTCAAACCTAAATATTGGCCACTATTCAAAGTATTACTCAAAGGTGCCTCATTAAGCGATTCCCTGAAAACGAAACAGAAAATAAAAACGCTTATTTAGGACAAATTTCATCCATTTTTTGGACTAGCTTTTCAAAATGCTCCTGGAAATAAAAATCAAAACCTAAAGTGTTACCAATTGGAAACACCACAGGAATATCAGGATTTGCCTCTAACAATCGTGGATGCTTCAAACCTTCGGCAATAGCATAAGCAAACGTTTGATTGGCAATTACAAATCGTGACGATTTAATGATTCTGGCCATCTCAAGAAAATCCTTTACATCATAAAATTCGCTGTTCGGTACATTTTTACTAAAATCTTCATACTCATCTTTTGTTCCTAAAAACAATACTTCCTTGTAAGAATTTAAAAAACTGTAATCAACAAATGGATTTCGGGATCTGAAGGTACGTACAACAACAATTTTATTTTTGATAGTATCGTGTGGAGTGACATTTAAATACCAATCAGACATGTTTGCATGAACTCCTGTTAAATGAAAATACCATCTTTCAGAATGAAAACTGTGTGAAATAGGCAATTTTCTGAACAAATCCAGGTTTACATGAATTGCTTCGTCATTATAGACTGCAACCTTATTCAAATATGATTGTGATTCCAACAAAGGCAAAAGCATCTGCGCCGAACGATTGGACAGCATTATATTTCCGGAAGGATGTTTATAATAATTCCCACCTTCCGATTGATTCGTATGCAGGTACAAATTACATTTTTTATTTTTCGAAAGTTCTTTAATCACAGGAAGGGCATATAAAATATCCCCCAAATGACCAGAATGTTTAAAGTTCAACTCTTCTTCATTTTCAACAGCTTTCCAGATTTTATTGTATTCATTTTTGAGGCTTACATTAAATCTATCCAAATATTTCTGCTCTTTAAGCGATACTTTATAGTCATGATATTGCTTCTTGTCAAACATTCTGAACCAAAATTTTCGCAACTCTATCGTAAGTTTTTTCATTTGTCTTTGTATTTAAAAATAGTATCAAGTTTTTTATAACTCGTTTCTATGTCAAAAAATGCATTAAAAAAAGATTTTGCCTCACCTGCTTGCTCCTGATAAAACTGATTATCTTCCAATAATTTACTTACATAAGATGCAAAAACCGATACATCATCCGCAATTAGGCAACCATTATTTGTCTTATTGGGCAAACCATCAACTCCTTTTTCAGTACATACAACCGGAAGACCAAACGATAACGATTCAACAACTTTTATCTTCAAACCAGTACCGGAAAGCATCGGACAAACCGTGATTCTGGATTCACTGTAAATTTTGGTCAAATCTTCAGCATAAGTAACCTTAGTAATATTATCGAAATCAGGAATATGATTATTTATGCTTCCTACCACTGTAATACTATAATCTTTTTCCAATAGTGGATAAACATTACTGAAAAACCAATCTGCTGATTTTTTATTGTGGATGTTATCACTGGCAACATACAAAATATCAGTCGATTTTTCTTGCACATTCAAACTTGAATTATTTGGCAAACTATGCGGAATCAAATCAATTTCTTTTGACAAAAACTGAGAAAACAAATATTTCTCATCATTTGAAATTACCCAAACCCGGTCAAATTTATTCAACATTCTGATTTCTTCCTCGAAGTATTTCCCCAATCTAAATCTTTTAGAGTTTTTAAATTGTGAAGTAAGAAAATCATGAGTATCGATAATATATTTTGTTTTACTTTTCTTCGGTAAACAATCCAGCAGAGGTGCCCAGCAGGCGTAGGAAATAATTATATAATCATACTCATTCGATTCGCAAATCTTTCTAAAAGCCTCTTTCTGCTTATATTTGGTTCGGTCAAAATCTCTTACACCGCCCAAGAATTTTCTTGGGATTGAATGCAATAACAAATATTTAAACCTGTTTTTTTTTATACTCAACCTGTCGAGCAAAAATCCGTTCTGGATTAATCCCTTTTCTTTCATGATATGTACTGCATCATCATTCATTGTCTCTGAACGCTCAGCAACAAAATCAAGAGAAATTCTACGCTCTTTAAAATAATTCAAAACCGCTAAAGCTCTGGCATTATTACCTTGATTCAAAATTAAAGGATTATCCGGAAAAAAATAAAGGACACGCATGGCTTAAATTTTATTACCAAAACAAGTAACAACAATTGTTATTGAATTTAATGTAATTTTGTTTTTTTACAAATGTATAATAATTTTCATCATGAATACCGAAGTTCATAACGCCTACGAAGTCATCAAAAATGGCGGCATCATTCTTTATCCTACCGATACGGTTTGGGGAATTGGCTGTGATGCCACCAATCCTGAAGCCGTAAAAAAAATCTATGCTTTAAAACAACGCGAAGAAAGCAAAAGCATGATTGTGTTGATGAACTCCGACCGCATGATGTACACCGTTTTCAAAGACATTCCTGAAGTTGCTTGGCAGATTTTGGATTTATCCGAAAAGCCAACCACATTAATTCTCGACAACCCTAGAAATGTAGCTGAAAACGTAATTGCAGATGACAAAACTTTAGGCGTACGTTTGGTAAATGAACCCTTCTGTTTCAAGTTGATGGAGCGAATGAAAAAGCCATTAGTTTCCACTTCAGCAAATATATCTGGAGAGCCAACACCAAAATCCTTTAAAGAAATCAGTCCCGAAATTTTAAAAGGTGTAGACTATGTGGTAAATTTGCACCACGATAAAATTTGCGACAAACCTTCGACGATCATCAAATTAACGTCTGACAGTCAGGTAAAAATTATCCGCAAATAGATTAAACTTCCAAAATGAATTACAAATCACATTTAGAAGATAAAATATTCAAAATCATTACTAAAGCAGCCAAAGAACTCAACGTGGAAAGCTACGTTATTGGCGGTTTTGTACGCGATTTAATTTTACAACGCAATCACAAAAAAGATATTGATATTGTTGCCGTGGGCAGTGGCATTGAATTGGCTTTAAAAGTATCTGAATTACTACCGCATAAACCCAAAGTTCAGGTTTTCAAAACCTACGGAACAGCCATGCTACGCTATCAGGATATTGATATTGAATTTGTTGGCGCCCGAAAAGAAAGCTACCAGTTTGAAAGTCGTAATCCGGTGGTGGAAAACGGCACTCTGGAAGACGATCAAAACCGTCGTGACTTCACGATTAATGCCTTAGCACTTTCTTTGAACGAAAAGAATTTCGGAGATTTAGTCGATCCTTTCAACGGATTGCTGGACATGGAAAGTAAAATTATCCGAACTCCGTTAAATCCTGATATTACCTATTCTGACGATCCATTACGCATGATGCGCGCGATTCGTTTTGCTTCTCAATTGCATTTTGAAATCGAAGCCGAATCGTTAGAAGCTATTTCCCGTAACAAAGAGCGCATCAACATTATTACTGGCGAACGCATTGTTGACGAACTGAACAAAATTTTAATGTCGGAACAACCTTCAGTCGGCTTTTTATTGCTGTACAAAACCGGATTGTTAGACATTATTTTACCTGAACTTACCGCATTGAACAATGTGGAAGAAGTGGAAGGCCACACGCACAAAAACAACTTTTATCATACGTTGGAAGTAGTCGACAACATTTGTCCGAATACAGATGACGTATGGTTACGCTGGTCTGCTTTATTACACGACATCGGTAAAGCGCCAACCAAAAAATATAACAAAAAGCAAGGTTGGACCTTTCACGGACACGAGTTTTTAGGTGGAAAAATGGCGAAGAAAATCTTCACACGACTGCACATGCCGTTAAACCAAAAACTGAAATTCGTCCAGAAAATGGTGATGATGAGCTCCCGACCGATTGTTTTGGCACAGGATATTGTAACCGATTCAGCAGTACGTCGTTTAGTATTTGATGCCGGAGAAGATGTGGAAAGCCTGATGACTTTGTGTGAAGCCGATATCACTACAAAAAATCCAAAGAAATTCCAGAAATACCATAACAATTTCAAAATCGTACGAGAGAAAATTGTCGAAGTGGAAGAACGCGACCGAGTTCGTGTGTTTCAGCCGCCAATTTCCGGTGAAGAAATCATGGAAATTTTCAACCTGAAACCATCACGTGAAATTGGTGTTTTGAAAGAAGCCGTAAAAGAAGCGATTTTAGAAGGTGAAATTCCAAATGAATATCAGGCCGCTTACGATTTTGTATTAATGAAAGCGGAAAAAATGGGTTTAAAAAGAACCACCTAACATTTATCATATTCTAGTTAAAGAAAACCATAGACATTTGTACCTATAAAACCTCAAACCATGAACTTCAATAAAATTGCCAAAACCGCTTTAGTTTTAGTGTATTTCGTAATCATTGCAGGTGCTTTGGTGCGCATGACCGGTTCTGGTATGGGTTGTCCGGATTGGCCGAGATGTTTCGGTTACTATATTCCGCCAACGGATGTTAAAGAGTTAACATGGAGCGAAAATCACGAATTCAAAAAAGGTCAGGTTATTATTAAGAATGAAAGTTTGTGGGTTGCCAAAGAGACTTTCACTTCCGGAAACGAATATGATGCTTCGCATTGGGAAAAATATACCAAACACGATTATGCAGTTTTCAATCCGACGCACACTTGGGTGGAATACATCAACCGTTTGTTTGGCGCTTTGGCTGGAATGGCTTGTTTTGCTATGGCAATCGCATCTTTCGGACAATGGAAAAAAGACAAAAAAATCACGCTGCTTTCTTGGTTAGTGGTTTTCATGATGGGCTTTCAGGCTTGGCTGGGCGCTACTGTGGTTTACAGTGTTTTAAATCCGGTGAAGATTACGATTCACATGGTAATGGCATTAGTGATTGTGGCTGTGATTTTATACATCATCCGACTAGCCAAACCGATTGAAGAAACCAAAATTTTCAACGCTATGTTCCGAAATATTCTTTGGGTTTCCTTACTTTTTACGTTGATTCAAGTCGTTTTAGGAACACAAGTACGTCAGTTTGTAGACGAACAGGTAAAATCCGGCATCGGAAACGAAACGCTTTGGCTAAGCAAGCCGGAATTGAGTTTTTACTTCCACAGAACCTTTTCTTTTATCGTTTTATTCGCCAACTTCTTCTTATATCTTAGAAACAAACGTTTAGGATTAGGTTTCAATAAAATCAATTGGGTGATGTTACTGCTATTTGCCGAAATACTTTCCGGAATTGCGATGTATTATCTTCACTTTCCGTTCGGAAGCCAGACAATTCACTTGGTTTTAGCTTCGATTTTATTTGGTGTACAGTTTTACCTGATTTTGGAAGCGAAGAAAAACTAAAAAGATTTGCTTAAATTTGAGTAAATCAGCTATTGCATGAATTTACTCTGGAAATACCTCAAACCTTACCAATGGTGGGTTATTTTAGCGTTATCACTCGCTGGAATTGCGCAGATACTATCACTTTACGATCCGATTATTTTTGGAAAACTTATTGATGATTACGCTTTAAATCCGAAGCATCATAATCAGGATGAATTGGTTTCCGGCGCTTTAAAACTGCTTGCTTTAGCCGTTGGAATTGCTTTGGCTTCCCGTTTGGTTTCTTCCTTTAAAGATTATGTATTACGAATGATTGTTCAAAAATTCGGAATGCAGATTTTTAACGATGGCTTACGACAAACGCTCAGACTTCCCTATCAGGAATTTGAAGATCAAAGCAGCGGTGAAATTCTATCCATTCTCCAAAAAGTGAGAAGCGACATTGAAAAGTTCCTTTCTTCGTTCATCAACGTTCTTTTTTCTACAATTGTTGGTATTGGATTTTTAATGTGGTATGCGGTTACCAAACATTGGGCATTGATTCCAGTGTTTTTAATTGGTGTAGTGCTTTTGGGCGGACTCACCAGTATTTTGAGTCGTTCCATCAAAACTTTGCAACGTTCCTTAATTCGGCAAAACCGACAAATGAGCGGAACCATCACCGAAAGTTTACGCAACATCGAATTGGTCAAAAGTTTAGGACTAACCTATCCTGAAATTCGGCGCCTTCGCGTTCATACACAGGAAATTTACGATTTGGAAATGGAAAAGGTCAAACGGATGCGCACCTTATCTTTTTTACAAGGCAGTGTCTTAACCATTTTAAAACAATCGATACTTTTTGTGTTATTGTGGCTAATTTTCAGAAACGTCCTTTCAGCAGGAGAATTGATTTCGATGCAATTCATATCAACCGGAATTATTGCGCCATTACAAGAATTGAGCGGCATCATCCTTTCGTATCGGGAAGCAGAAACCGCGCTACAACTCTTCAACGAACTGATGCAGAAAAAACCAGAATTCAGTCCGGAAGAGCCTGTCGAAGTTGGTGAAATTGAACATTTACATTTTGACAATGTGGTTTTCCGACATAAGAATGCTTCCCAGAATGCCATTCAGAACATTTCCTTTAAAGCCAAATTAGGCGATACGATTGCGTTTGTTGGTCCATCAGGTTCGGGAAAATCGACTTTGGTGAAATTGCTGGTTGGTTTGTACCGTCCGGTGGAAGGTGATATTTTGTACGACGGCATTTCTATCAACGAATTGCGTTATAACCGAATCCGACGACAATTAGGCTTTGTAACGCAAGACACTCAATTATTTTCCGGAACGATTCGCGAAAATCTTCTGTTTGTAAAACCTGATGCCACGGAAGAAGAAATGATGGAAGCGATTAAAAAAGCGTCGGCACTAAACATTCTCAACAATACTGAAAACGGACTCGATACGATTTTGGGAGAGAACGGTAAAAAATTATCGGGTGGAGAAAAACAACGACTTTCAATTGCGAGAGCTTTGCTTAGAAATCCGAGATTATTGATTTTTGACGAAGCCACTTCCGCTTTAGATTCTTTAACCGAAGAACAAATCACGGAAACAGTCAAAGAGATTTCTGCCAACAAACAGCAAATGACGATTCTGATTGCGCATCGTCTTTCCACAATCATGCACGCCGACACCATTATTGTACTCGAAAAAGGTAGAATTTCCGAACAAGGAACCCACGCGGAATTATTAGAGAAAAAAGGTTTGTACTTCGCGATGTGGCGTCAGCAAATTGGAGAACGGGAGAAAAAAGAACTGTTTACTAACCAATCCACTCTTTAAAATCGTTCACGCGCTCGCGGGCGACAACAACCTCGTCATCGGAATAGGTTGGAAGCATAACTTTTAACCGCGAATTACTGTGTAATTGGATTTCCTTAATCGCTTTCATCGGTACAATGAATTTACGGTTGATGCGGTAAAAATCCTTCGGATCGAGTTCGGTTTCGAGTTGCTCTAAAGTTCCGTCTAACAGATAATTGCGATTGTCCAAAGTGTGAAGATATGTTCCTTTGTTTTCACTATAGAAACATTCGACATCTTCCACATTAATCAGTTTTAATTGTTGTCCTATTTTAACCGTGAAGCGTTTTTTGTAACTTTTATCAATCGGATTGACGAGCATCTTTTTAATCGTTTCAAAATCCAACGAAAGATTCTGCGGCTGATTTCGGGCTTTGAATTTGTTGACGGCAACTTCCAAATCGTCTTCGTCAATCGGTTTTAAAAGATAATCGATACTGTTCAGTTTGAAGGCGCGTAACGCATATTCATCATACGCCGTAGTAAAAATCACTGCACTTTTAATGTCAATCTGTTCGAAAATTTCAAACGACAAACCGTCAGATAATTGAATATCGAGAAAAATCAAATCCGGGTGGGAATTGTGCTGAAACCACTCTAAGGCATCTTCAACCGAATGCAGCATGGTGTTTACAGTCAACCCTAATTTTTCAACTTTACGCTGCAACAAACGAGCAGCTGGTTTTTCGTCTTCGATGATGATGATATTCATTTTAAATGCTTCTAATTCTGACTTTTACTTACTCCCACTTATCGTGCTGTTGACGTTCTTTTTCCATGAACTCTTTAATCTTCTTCTCTTCCCATTTTTTTCCAAAAATCAGGTGATGACCGAAAACGCTCAGTCCGTGCGCCAGAAGTCCTAATCCCCAAAAGAAAGCCGTAAAAAAGTTCTCAAACTGAAAATAACTTTCACCCGGTTTCAAATTACTGATATTCAGAAAAACAATCATGATATTCACGCCAACATACGCTAGCAAATGCGTGTAAAATCCTTTTATTTTTTTAACACGCTTTTGAGCATCCTCATAGCGTTCGTCGAAATTGTTATTGTACTGTTCCATGATTATTTCCATTGATTTTTACGACGTTCTTCTTCTTCCATGAACTCTTTCATTTTACGCTGTTCCCAGTCTTCACCTAAAAAAGGCATTAAATTAAACACACTAATTGCGTGAACTGTCACCCCAATTCCCCAACCTAACATTGGCCAGAAAAACCATAAATGTTCTGGTGAAGTCAGTAAATTAATCGCCATTAAAAACAGATTCACTACCACATACGACAGCAAATGACTGTAAAATTCTTTTATTTCTTTGACGCGTTTTTTGGCAATTTCATATTGCTCGCGCTCGGTATATTTCGTTTCCATGTTATTGCCAATTTTGTTTTTTGGAACCTTCGTCCATGATTTGTTTGATCTTTCTTTCTTCCCAGTTAGACCCTAATCCGAAAACTCCGAAAGCGTGAAAAATCAAGCCCATTCCCCAACCCAGCATCGGGAACCAAAACCATTGGAATTTGGATGAAAATTTCAGATTAATAAATATCAGTACAGGAATTACTACGCAGTACGACAACAAGCTGCCGTAAAACCCGCGAATGGCTTCCACTTTCTTTTTGGCTTTGTAATAAGCCGTTTCTTCTTTATAATCGTATGCTGTTTGCATGGTGACAACTTGTTTGGTTAATAGTGGCAATTCCACCGTAAATTCTTTTTCGGTTTGTGTAATTTTCACTTTTCGGTCTGTGAGAATCGCGTAACGACTGACGATGTTTTGTAATCCGACGCCTTGTCTGTCTTTCAACACTTCTTTTTTCTGTAAATCGTTTTGAACCAATAAGGAATTTCCCTGTTCAAAAATTCGAATTTTAAGCGGTTTCTTTTCACTGACTACGTTGTGTTTCACGGTATTTTCCAACAACAACTGCAACGACAACGGAACTACTTTCGCTTCCGGATTGTTCACTTTTTCAGGCAATTCGTAGAAAATACTGTTCTCGAAACGCATCTTCAATAGGTTCATGTAGGTTTTGGCGAAATTCAGTTCTTCTTCAATACTTACCAATTCTTTATCGCGCTGTTCTAAAACGTAGCGGTAAATTTTGGATAATGATGATGTGAATTTTTGCGCGCTTTCCGGATTTTCTTCAATCAAAGAACTTAGTACATTTAAACTGTTGAATAGAAAATGTGGATCAATCTGATTTTTTAAACTTTCAAATTTAGCCGATGCCGTTCCTGCGATGATTTTCTGTTCCTTAACTCTATTTTCCTGATACGAACGATAAAAATAAACCGCGTGAATGAACAAACTGATAATGATAGTAATCACAACCGGAACAATATAATTTGCGGCGTATTCTTCGGCTAAAAACTCATCTATCGATTTGGCATTTACAATTACTTTTTGGAAAAACCCCAACAAAAACATTACGGCAACCGTTAGAAACAGCGACAGAAAAAAACTGATGGCAATTCTTTTAATAGAGAATCGGTTTTCTACGAATACTTTGTCTAAAAAAATGAACAAAAATGCGTTTGCCAAGTACAAGCCCATCGTATACAATTGTGTGTACTGAAAGTTAAGCAGTAAGTCTTTATCCCATTGAATGTTGCGTCCGGAAATCCATTGTAAAAACAACAGTACGATGAAAATTCCTAATCCTAAAGCTATGGAACGTAGAAAATGTCGCAGAAAAATATTCATTAAACCTTATTTATAATTTGGCTTTAGCAATCGCAGAAGATAAAAAACCGACTCCCATTCCTACCAAAACACCTACTGTCATTTTATCGAAAAACATTCCTATTCCCATACCTATAAACATACATCCTACGAAAATAGCTCCTGCAATTTTGTTTTTATTTTGATTTTGAGTTTCCATTTGTATATTGTTTTTTGATGATTACAAGTTATTTACCGCAAGTAGCCAAAACTTCTTTAGCTCTGTCTAATCCCCAATTCGGGTGAAACGGCGTTTCTGGTTTAAATTTAGCAAAAAGTTCGATAGAACGCTCGATTTCTTTACACATTGGCTTAGTATCGGTTCCCCAATATTTAGCGCCACCGATTTCAAATTCTGCTTTAGAAAATACAACTCGCGGATTTTCCGGAGCAATCGCCTGTGCTTTGTAATACTGCTCCATAGCTTTCGAAGAATACTTCATTCCATTAGTCATCGGATCTTGTACAATCCAAGCGGTGTAAATTAATGCCTGTGCTACCATTAATTCCGGATTGTTTGGACTGATTGCCGTTGCATCATTCAAAGCTAATTGCGCTTTTTCCAAATACGCCGGGTTTTTCGATTTGTCTTCCGATTTAAACGTCTCAATTGTGTTTACTAAAGCCACATAATAATTCGGTAACCAATTTGTTTTTTCTACTGAAGCGATGCGCTCGAAAATGGCTGTTGCTTCTGCTGGTTTGTTTTCGCCCCATAATTTTAAGGCTTTCTCCATTCCTTGTTCATATTTTGATGGAGCTTGTGCGAAAGCTAATCCGCAGATGAATAATACTAATGCTGTGATAACTCTTGTCATGATTTAATGTTTTTAAGTGATTGATTTTTGATTAATTTAAGATGATGATTGAAACTCTTACTAATTTATACTTCAAAAGTACATCGGGTTTTACACCTAATAAATTTATAGTTACTGAACTGTCGGATTTTGCGGATGAACCGTATTAAAGATTATCCAATTGATTTTTCGACTTGTCTTTACTAATCGTCCAGAAGAATCCGATGAAAAAGAATCGGTCTGCCGGTTGAGTAATTGCCTGTCTTTGAAACTGTCCTGCCAAATCCGGCGAATTTGCGTATTGGTAACCGAAAACATTGTCATTCCCCAACACATTCGAAACCGAGAAATACAAAATCTTTTGTTGAGAAAGCAGGTACGCCCAACTCAAACTTAAACTGTTGTACGATTTGGTTTTTCCATTCATGAAAGCGGTTTCGTTCGGGTTGTCATATGGTCGTCCGGTGGCAAAACTGTTCGTAACACTCAATTGTGATTTCAAATCATTAATCCAATATTTCCCAACAATTGACAATGTGTGATTCGCGACGAAATTCGGTGTAACTTTTGCTTCGTAATTTTTGTAATCTCTTTTGCTGTCAATATACGAATAGGAAACCCAATAATCTAAATTCTTAATCGATTTACTGTCACGCCAAAACACATCCAAACCTTTTGCAAAACCGTAACCGTTGTTATTATAAACGCTATTGAACATCGCAACATCCGTATCATATTTGACCAAATCCGAATAATCTTTGTAGAAAATTTCAGCGCGCAAAGTTTTCCCGTTGTTTCCGTATAAATAATTCAGAATGTAATGCGATGTTTTTTCGTAATTGAAATCCGAATTGTACTTCAGATAATCTTGTCTCGGATTCTGATGAAAATCGCCATAAGCCAACGAAATCTGACCATTCTTACTGGTTTTGTAAGCCAACGAAATTCTCGGATCGAAAGTCGTTTTACCGATTAAATCGCTGTGCATCATTCGTCCGCCTACTTTGGCTGCGAAGTTTTTGGAGAAGAAGATATCCGATTCGGCGAAAAATGCTCCAATATTGTTTCGGAAGCCGCTTTGAAAATCGCCAGCATTGTATTCGTTATAATTTTCGTCGAAATCCGTGATGAAATAATCACCACCAAACGTCAAATGGAACTTACTCGTGAATTTCTTGGTCAGTTTAGCTTTAAGATGCGATGCGTTTTCACGATTGTAAACCTGATTCAAATCCAAACCGATTTTGCTCTGACTGTATCCGAAACTCAAACCTGTTTGCAAGTGCCAACCCATTCCGAAAGTTCCCTTGTACGAAGAATTTAAGTAGAAATTATTGTTTTGTGTATCGACACGAATTGGTTCCGTGTAATTAATATCTTTCTGATTCAAATCAAAAGTAGCATAATCGAAAGCCGCGTAAAATTTAAACAAGCCATTTTCAAACTGACGACGAAAAACGGATTCTCCAGACATCGACTGATAGGGTTTGTTCCAATCTACATTTTGTTTGATGATTTTCTGATATGGCTCTAAATTGATGTACGACAAATTGAAACTTAACGAACTCTTTTCCCATTTCTGTGTATTCCCTAAGCCTAAACCAACAGTCATAAACGACAAATCGGTTTGTTCTTGTTCGGCTTCGTTGATGGTATTCAACAACAAAACGCTGGAAAGCGCATCGCCAAATTCCGCCGAATAACCACCGGTTGAAAACGTCATTCCGCTGAACAAAAAAGGGGAAAATCTTCCGCGAGTTGGCAAATTATTGGCTGTTGCGCCATACGGTTGTGCTACGCGAATTCCGTCAATATAGGTTTGTGTTTCGTCGGATTCACCACCGCGCACGAACAATCTTCCGCTTTCGCCTACAATTTGTGCCCCAGGCAAAGTCTGTAATGCTCCAATGATATCTCCTGCCGCTCCGGCTGTGGTTACAATATCCAAAGGTTTCAAGGCAGAAGCTTTTGAATTATCGCCCGCTTTAAAGCTTCCGGCTGAAATAACCACGGCATCAATTGTATTTACACTTTCTTGTAGTTTCCATTCCTGTGGCTGATAGGTTTCAATCACAATCGAAATACGAGTTGTTTCAAAACTCAAATAAGTGATGACCAACGTTTGGCTTCCGGTTTCGGTTGTTGCAAAAGAGAAATCGCCGTTGGCATCGGAAGTTGCTCCATCGTAGGCGCCTTCAATAAAAACATTGGCGCCTTCAATTGGTTTTCCTTTTTGAGTAACGACTTTCCCAGAAATAGTGGTTTGAGCAACAATTCCTGTGCTGAAAATTAAAAAAAGAAAGATTACTAACTTATTCATTTTGGTTGATTTTTGATAGAGCAAATTTCCTCCAGATTTTTTTCCTAAAATAAAAAAGAATACCGAAATGTAATTTTTTAAGGATGAATTGTAAACCGTTGATTTATCAAACTTATTTGTACATTTGATTCTTAATTTGACAATTATGAAAAAGATATTATTCCTTTTATTTATAAGTTTCTCCGCTTTTGCTCAGGAAACCAATACCACTTACGATGAAAAATTAGCCAAAGAATTAGGTGCCGATGAATACGGCATGAAAACCTACGTCTTCTGCATTCTAAAAACCGGAAGCAATACCACGGCAACCAAAGAAGAAAAAGCGAAATACTTTGAAGGTCATATGGCGAACATCAACCGTTTGGCAAAAGAAGGAAAATTGGTCGTTGCCGGACCATTCATGAAAAACGACCGAAACTATCGCGGTATTTTCATCTTCAATTGTTCGACTGTGGAAGAAGCACAGAAATTAGTCGAGACCGACCCAGCAGTAAAAGCTAAAATTTTCGAAGTAGAATTGACGCCATGGTACAGCAGCGCCGCTTTGATGGAAATTTCGAAAAATCACGACAAAATTGCCAAAACGAAAATCTAATTATGAATATTGAAGATTTACAACAACTTTGCACTTCACTCCCACATGTAACCGAAGATGTAAAATGGGGTAACGATTTGTGTTTTTGCATCGGTGAAAAAATGTTTTGTGTGGTTGGATTGAATCAATCGCCAACTTCGGCTTCTTTTAAAGTTTTGGATGAAGAATTCGAGGAGCTTTCCACCCGAAAAGGTTTTGTACCAGCTCCTTATGTTGCCCGCTATAAATGGGTTTTGGTGGAAGACATCAGTACTTTATCGGCTAAAGAATGGCAACATTATGCTACGCAATCGTATAATTTAGTAAAGGCAAAACTTCCCGCAAAAATTAAAAAGCAGTTTGAAAATTCCTGAATTCGAATAGGATTTTAACATTTTATAATGGCTTTTTAGCTGTACAGCAGTTACTTTTGTGACTGAAAATCAGTTCTGATTATTCTCATGACAAAAACTGCACAACTTCGTAAAAATCACAAGTGGATTGTTCTTCAAAAACTGACCGTTGCGTCATTACTGATTGGTTTTTTATGCGCTTTTATGGCGGTTTCCCTAAAACGGCTGACCGAACATTATGAAGAAATCTTGTTCCACAAAGCCAGCGTGAATTGGATTTTCTTTTTGATTTTCCCGATTTTCGGACTTTCCATTATCTACTTTTTACGCCAATATTTGTTCAAAAAGAAAGAAAACAAAGGCATTAAAGAAATTTTTGAAACTACTGCAAATACCAATAAAAAACTGCCGGTTTACAAAGTTCCTTCGCATTTTTTCAACGGATTACTAACCGTAGTCTTTGGAGGTTCCACCGGAATTGAAGTTTCCACAGTTGTTGCTTCAGCGGCGATTGGTTCCGTAGCACAACAAAAGGAAAACATGTTCCGACGATACAAAACCGAACTCATTTGCGCCGGAATTGCAGCCGGAATTACCGCATTGTTCAGCAGTCCAATCGCCGGAATCTTGTTTGCTTTAGAAGTCATTTCAAAGAAAATCACGAAAACCTTTGCCTTTACAACAATAGTAGCGGTCGCCATTGCCTACGGATTCATTCTTGTATTGGATGAAAAACCTTTGTTTGCGGTTACGGTTTCAACGTGGCATTTGCACGCCTTTCCTTATTTTATTTTGTTGGGAATTTTGGCTGGAGCAAATTCAGTTTATCTGACCAAATCGGTGCTTTATATTAAAAATCGTTTTGCTCAAATCGACAAACAATCCTACCGAATTCTTATCGGTTCGGTAATCATTAGCGTTTCTTTGTTGGTTTTACCACAATTGTATGGCGAAGGATATCATGCCGTAAAAACTTTATTTAACACATCAGGTTCAATTGCATTAACTACATCTTTTGTACTGACTATTTTAGGCATTTTAGTTTTGAAACCGATTATCACTTCCATAACACTGGCTTCAGGAGGTGACGGAGGAGTTTTCGCACCGAGCATGTTTTTAGGAGCTTTCTTAGGATTGTTTTTAGCCATAATTCTGAATACTTTCTTTGACTCAAATGTCATTCCGTTGAATTTTATGATTATCGGAATGGCAGCCATGTTAAGCGCCAGTATTCACGCTCCTTTTACAGCGTTATTTCTCATCTGCGGATTGATCAACGATTACACCTTATTCTTCCCTATTTTAGTGGTGAGTCTGGTTTCCAAAACTACTGCCAAATTTATTTATCCGTATACTGTTTATACTTATCAGCCTAAATCTGTAAAATAAATGCCTACCAAAAAAATCAAACGCGGCTATCGAAAAACAAAGTACATTCTTTACAAAGAAACCTTAGTCGATTTTAAAGAGCATTTTTGGGCGTTTGTTGGTGCTTTTGTGGGAATGGGAATTATCGCCTATTTGCAGTACAACGCTTTCCCGAAGGAAGATTTTGTCTTCTTAATCGGTTCGTTTGGCGCTTCCTGTGTTTTGGTTTATGGCGTAATTCAAAGCCCGTTGGCTCAACCTCGAAATTTAATTGGCGGACACGTCATTTCAGCGCTTGTTGGTGTTACCGCAGTAAAACTTTTTCCGGATATGATTTGGTTGGCTTCGGCTGTGGCTGTGGCTTCCGCCATTGTTATGATGCAGATAACCAAAACGCTTCATCCGCCTGGTGGAGCAACGGCTTTAATTGCGGTTACGGGTTCTCCGGCAATCCTTGATTTAGGTTATTGGTATGTTCTTTCCCCTGTTCTGAGCGGCGCTTTGATTCTTTTTGTGGTAGCCTTGATTTTCAACAACATGACAGCGAACAGGCAATATCCGACCAATAAAAAATTCACCAAACTGAAAACCAAATTTCTGAATCAGATAAAGTTTGATAAAGACAATTAAATCTGTTTTCTTAAATTGCAAGCTATAAAACTGAGATTTATAGAATACATGCGAAAATCAAAAGCTTTTTGGACTGGAATTATTGGAGTACTAATTTTTGTTGCAACCACTTTATTAGGAGGTTTTTTGGATTCCGATTACAATCATATTTCACAATTTATCAGTGAGTTGTATGCGGTTGATGCACCAAGAGCAGATTTTCTGAGGTTTTTCGGTTATATTCCAAGCGGTATTTTGTTCATGTTATTTTCAGTTTTCGCCATCATGGAAACTTCGAAATCGCTTTTAAGAACCGTAGGTTTTTTAGGCATCGGAATTGGATACGGTTTAGGTACCATCATCTGTGGCTTCTTCAACTGTGACGCTGGCTGTAATCCTCATTTTATCAATCCGAGTTTATCGCAAATCATTCATAATTTCATCGGTTTTATTACCTATTCGATTTGTCCGGTGGCTATTTTTCTTTTGGCATTTGCAGCTCGAAAATGGCGAAAAGGAATGTACCTTTCCAACATGAGTTTTATTCTCGCGCTTATCAGTTTTTGTTTTGTCGGATTGCTGAATGCGAACCTGCATTCTCCATACAAAGGCTTAATTCAACGGGTTATTGAAGGTTGTATTTTACTTTGGATTGTGTGCTGTTCGTATTACCTTCTTAACAACAAACGAACTTCGTAATGCTTTCCCTCAACAAAATACATCACATTGCTATTATTTGCTCCGATTATGAGCAATCGAAGCATTTTTACACGCAGATTCTCGGCTTGGAAATTATACAGGAAGTGTTTCGGGAAGAACGTCAGTCGTACAAATTAGATTTGGCGTTAAACGGAATTTATGTTATAGAATTGTTCTCTTTTCCAAATCCGCCCAAACGCGTTTCCAGACCAGAAGCTGCCGGATTACGCCATTTGGCTTTTGAAGTAAATGATATTGAAAAAACACGAAGTTTAATTCTTGCAAACGAAATTGAAGCCGAAACCATCCGCATTGATGAATACACCGGAAAAGCCTTTTTCTTCATCGCTGATCCGGACGGTTTACCTATCGAATTCTATGCGAGCTGATTAAAATCTTATCAACAAAACGCAAATCGGGATTCGTAATTCGCAATTAAATTTTACCTTTGAACTTTCCAAAAATTACAGCATCATGGTTTATAAATTTAGAGCGATATTAGATGCCGAAGAAGATATTTTTCGCGACATTGCCATCCTTGAAGACGATACATTAGAAGATTTACACAACGCAATTGTAAACGCTTTTGGCTTTGACGGCACCGAGACGGGGTCATTCTTTACTTGTGAAGACGATTGGACCTGGAACGAAGAAGATGAAATTCCGCTTTTTGACACGGGAGATGTACCGGGCGAAATGAGAACCATGGTTGATTTCAAAATCAATGATTTATTACACCGTGACAATACCAAAATGGTTTATGTTTACGATTTTTTTAGCATGTGGACTTTCTTTTTGGAATTAGCCGCGATTGAAGAAAAAGAAGACGGTGAATCGTATCCAGCTTTATTGTTCTCCCATGGTGAATTACCCGAAGAAGCTGCCAGCAGTGGATTCCGAGGTGGTGATTTATCCAATGACGACATCTACGGTGACTTCGAAGATGATTTAGACGAAGATGATATGGATATGTTTGACGGCGACGATTCGTTTGAAGATTTTGGCTACGAAGACAACAATTGGAACTAAAAATTAGCAACAACAATTATTAGAACCAAGATTTAGACCTTTCTTTTTCTTGGTTTTTTTATCTAAAATACAATCAAAATGATTAACCTTTTTAACACGCACATCGATAACCTTTCCATCCACCGTGTTGGAAACAAAAGCCGTAACGAAGCTATTTTTCTTTCAGAACAACCCTATAGTCTGAACGATGAAATCATGCCGCTTTTAAAAGAATTTTTCTTCAAACCGTTTCGTGATAAAGAGGAAAATTATTATCAGTTTGCACACGATGTCGATTTGGATTACAATGAAATGTACAACTTCGCTAATGAAGTTTTCGCGAATCCGGGTAGTATTCACGAGGTTTCCAAAAAGATAACCAAGCATTTGTTTGAGCAGTCGAATCATCCACACATCAAGAACGGAGAGGTTTATGTAACGTATTTAACGAATGTTTCTATCGACAACAATGTTGTCGATGCTATCGGTGTTTTTAAAAGTGAATTGAAAGCCGATTTCCTACAGTTTGAAGAAAAAGATGCCAATTTGGATATGATTCTACAACAAGGAATCAACTTAAATAAATTGGACAAAGGTTGTTTAATCTTCAACTACAAAAAAGAAGAAGGCTACAAAATTTTAACTGTAGATAGCAACCGTTACGATGCGCGTTATTGGTTAGAACATTTCCTTTCTGTCGATGCTTTTCAGGATGAGAACTTTATCACGAAAAAATACTTAAAATTCTGTCAGGACTTCGCCAAAGAAGTGGTTTTACCTGCCGAAGACAAAAAAGAAGAAGTAATGTTCATGAACCGCGCAGTTAACCACTTCGCGAAAAACGACAACTTTGAGGAATCCTTATTTTTAAACGAAGTAATCGACAATCCGGATTTGATTTCGGAATTCAAAAACTACAAAGTTGACAAGGGTGAAAAATACAGCATTGAAGATTTAACCACCTTCCCTATTGCCAATGCTGCCGTTTCCGATGCGCGTAAAAAGATGAAAAACGTAATTGAACTGGACACAAATATTCAAATCAAACTCGATTTCATCAACCCGGAAAGTGCCGAAAAATTCGTAGAAAAAGGCTGGGACGAAGAAAAACAGATGTATTATTATTTGGTTTATTTCAACAAAGAGCAGAAGTCTTAAACAAAATAACAACTACAACAAAATCCTCAACTTATGTCTGAGGATTTTTTTTATACTACAATTTATATTTCCGAGTTTAGTATATTTACTTTTTAGCAGTTCAGATGACGATACTCCGTATTCTTTGTATTTTATTTTTCTTTTGGAGCATTGGAGCAGCTGCACAGGTTACGCCTACAAAAAAAGATTCGACAGCTGTATACAACAACTTAGAAGATTATTCTAAAAAAAGAAAGTTCACCAAGTTCATTCACCGGTTAATTTTCAAACCAACTCATCGGGTTTCAAAAGTGAGTCAGGAAAAGCAAGTTTTTCCAAAAAAAACAAATTTAAAGGCTTTTGAACATAAAATCATCCGAAACATCAATATCGAAACGCTGGATCCGTTTGGCTATTCTGTTGACAATCTTAAAAAAAAGCCCAAAAATTGGGGAGAAAGAACTGGAAACAACATCCACATAAAATCTCAAAAATGGACCATTCGCAATTATCTGCTTTTCAAAAAAAATGATGAAGTTGATTCTTTACTAATTCGCGAATCGGAACGTTTACTGGAGCAGCAGCGCTTTATCCGAAACGTTTCCATCAAACCTGTTGCCATTCCCGGAAGCAAAGATTCCGTCGATATTGAAATTCGCGCTTTGGATTCTTGGAGTTTGATTCCCACCGGATCAATTTCCACATCCCAAGGAAATCTTGAAGTAACCGAACGAAATTTTTTAGGAATAGGACATGAATTTCAAAACAATTTCAGACAGCGTTTTACCGATAGCGAAAACACGTACTCGATGCGGTACACAATTCCTAACTTTAAAAACACTTTCATTTCATCCACATTTATCTACGATATTGATTTTGACAACAATTATCTGAAAGGCGTCAATATAAATCGTTCCTTCTTTTCACCGTATACGCGTTGGGCTGCGGGTGCAAGTTTTTTGCAACGTTTTTACAAAGACTCTTTAACCGATGGTTTGAACAACAGGCAAATCTTCCATTTTAAAAGTGAAACTCAGGATTTTTGGGCAGGTCATTCTTTCAATATTTTTAAAGGAAGAACTGAAGACGATCGTATTTCCAATTTGGTCACAACGTTTCGTTTTGCCAACATCAAATATTTGGAAAAACCATTACCCAGTTACGATACACTTCAATATTTTACAGGAAGTAAGCTTTACTTGGCCAGCATCGGTATAACTTCGAGAAAGTATATTGAAACCAAATATCTTTTCAATAATGGTTCCCCGGAATACATACAAATTGGTAAAACATATGCCTTAACCGGAGGGTTTAGAAACAAAAACAACCGAAAAGATGCTTATTTTGGCGGAAAGTTTTCCTTTGGAAGCTATTATGATTGGGGATATTTCAGTAGTGGTGTCGAAGTGGGATCTTATTTTTCAAATGGAAATTCTGAACAGACCACCATTCGGTTTGAAGCCAATTATTTTACGGATTTGTTTGAAATCGGAAAATGGAAACTACGGCAATTTGTAATGCCGCAACTCGTTTTTGGCGAAAACAGAATTCCTATAAAAAACGACCAGCTGAATTTAGGAGAACCTAACGGAATTCAGGGCTTTAGCGACACTTTTTTAGGGACCAAAAAACTCATCATCGGCTTACAAACCCAAACGTATGTTCCGGGGCAATTATACGGTTTTAGGGCAAGTCCGTTTATCAATGCTTCCTTTGGAATGCTGGAAAATGATTCGCAATCGCTATTCGCCTCAAAACTCTATTCCAAATTTGGAATTGGCGTATTAATCAGTAACGATTACCTGGTTTTTAACAGTTTTCAGATTTCTTTTGCTTATTATCCGACAATTCCAGGAAGTGGCGATAACTTATTCAAAACCAATACGTTTAAAAATGATGATATTCGTTTACCTGATTTTCAAATTGAAAAACCTTACGTAATTCCGTTTCAGTAAGTAACAAATTCTGGAATTGCTCGTCCTATTTATAACAATCAAAAAACAACAGCATATTTTGGAAACTATCTTAAAAATTGACAATCTCAATAAATTTTTCGGAAAACTTCAGGCGGTGAAAAACGTTTCCTTTGAAATCAAAAAAGGAAATGTTTACGGTATTTTAGGTCCAAACGGAAGTGGAAAATCTACCACTTTAGGAATCATCTTGAATGTGGTCAACAAAACGTCTGGAGAATATCAGTGGTTTGACGGAAAAATTGATACACATCACGCCTTAAAAAAAGTTGGTGCCATCATCGAAAGACCTAATTTTTATCCGTACATGACTGCGGAAGAAAACCTAAAATTGGTTTGCGAAATCAAAGAAATTCCGTATTCCAAAATCGCTGAAAAGTTAGAAGTTGTTGGTTTATTGGAACGAAAAGATAGTAAATTCCGAACTTTTTCTTTAGGGATGAAACAACGTTTAGCGATTGCATCAGCCTTGTTAAACGATCCGGAAATATTGATTTTAGATGAGCCTACTAACGGTTTGGATCCACAGGGAATTCGTCAGATTCGTGACATCATTAAACATATCGCTTCTTTAGGAACTACGATTTTACTGGCTTCTCACCTTTTAGATGAAGTGGAAAAAGTCTGTTCGCATGTAGTTGTACTTCGAAAAGGAGAAATTTTATATTCCGGCACTGTAGACGGCATGGTTTCCAGCGACGGTTTCTTTGAATTACAGGCTAACGATAATTCGCAACTGCGCTCCATTCTTTCTCAACACAATGCTATCGATAAAATTGAAGAAGAAGACGGCCGCTTAATCGTTTACTTAAAAGCGCCATTGGAAGCAGCAGAACTAAATCGCTATTTATTCCAGCAAAATGTTAGCTTGAATCATCTGGTGAAGCGCAAACACAGCTTGGAAGAACAGTTTTTACAATTAACCAATCATCAATAATCATCCATCAACTATACCCATCCACATGAAACGTCTTTTAACAATAGAATTACAAAAACTCTGGAAAAACCGCTCAAGTAAAGTTTTAATTATCGCCTATTTTGTGCTTTTGTCATTCATCGCGCTAATTGCTTCGATAAAATTTGAGTTCGGTGCATTTAAGTTGCACATTGCTGAACAAGGTATTTTTAATTTCCCGTATATCTGGCATTTCAACACGTATATCGCGGCAATTCTAAAATTATTTTTAGCTATTGTTATTGTTTCGATGATGGCTAACGAATACAGCTATGGAACTCTGAAACAGAATCTTATCGATGGATTGAGTAAAAAAGAATTTATACAGTCTAAATTTTTGACAGTCGTTCTATTTGCTTTCGGCTCAACAGTTTTCATCTTTATCATGTCGCTGATTTTAGGCTACAGTTTTTCTTCTTACAATGAAATCGGTATCGTATTTTCAGATTTAGAATACCTTTTGGCTTACTTTGTAAAACTTACGGCTTTCTTCTCGTTCTGTTTGTTTTTGGGGATTTTGGTCAAACGATCTGCTTTCGCATTAGGTTTTCTTTTCGTTTGGAATATTTTCGAATGGTTCGTGATTGGAATAACCCGATGGAAAATCAGTGTCGGTACTAATCTTTATGAAAAAATCGGAATGTTTTTACCATTGGAATCGATGAGTAACCTGATCAAAGAGCCTTTCACAAGATTGTCTGTAATTAAAAGCGCTGGGGAAATGATTGGTGGTGAAAAATTCATCAAAGATTATGATGTACATTGGTATTCGATATTGATTGTTTTAATTTGGACTAGTATTTTTATATTCTTATCGTTTAAAATTCTTCAAAAAAGAGACTTGTAGTATCTTTATAGTATCTTTGCAGATGCTATGCGTGAATATAAAACATATCTCTACCTATTGGTTTTGCTGGTAATCTCAACCATTACTTCAGCACAACAGATTAGTATTGACAACTCCAAAACTCCGGATCAGCTTATACAAGGCTTATTCAATACGGGAAGTTGTGTTCAACCTACAAATATTACCATCAACGGGTATAATTTTGGAAGCGGACAACAAAGCTATGCCTGGTTTGAAAGTAACGGCTCTGGTTTTCCGCTACAAAACGGTTTGGTCATTTCTACCGGAAAAGCTAATTCTGCTATTGGTCCTAACACTTCCTTATTAAGCGAAGGACCAATGTCATGGGCTGGCGATAATGATTTGGAAGCAGCCATAAATGAATCAAACACTGTTAATGCCACCATTGTAGAATTTGATTTTGTTGCGGTGACCAATTACATGAGTTTCAATTACATATTCTCGTCGGAGCAATATTTGTCGAATCCGGGGTCTAACCAATGTAATTATTCCGATGGATTTGCTTTTTTGCTGAAACAGAACAGTCAGCCTTCCTATCAGAATTTGGCGGTTGTTCCGGGAACCAATATTCCTGTAAAAGTAACTACGGTTCGCGGTAGCGGAACAATTTGTCCTGCTGCAAATCAACAATATTTCGATGCTTTTAACGGCACAAACCATCCAACTAATTTTAACGGACAGACTAAAGTTTTAGTAGCCGAAGCCGATATTATTCCTGGGGTTTCTTACCATATCAAAATGGTAATTGCAGATCAACAAAACAATTTATACGATTCGGCTATTTTTATTGGTGGGAATACTTTCAGTAACGAATTTGCTCTTGGAGATGATCGTTTACTTGCCGCTGGAAATCCGCTTTGTCCTGGAGAAACATTAACTGTGACACCTGATTATATTGTTCCAGGCACAATAGATTATACTTGGTTTAAAAACGGAACTCCTATTCCGGGATATTCAAATGTAAGTTCACCAACATATACCATTACATCACCAGGAGTTTATAAAGTTCAGGCAAATTTAACTGGCTGTACCGTAAACGGCTATATCAATGTGGAATATGCTCAATTAACGGCCGTGAATTCATCGCTAAGTAAATGTGACGACAATAACGACAATATCGCTTCATTCAATCTAAACGATGCAGGTAACTCAATAACCGGCGGCGATACATCTATGACCATTCAAGGGTTTTATACAAATCTTACCAACGCTCAAAATCTTCAAAACAGCATAACCAATCCGAGTAACTATTCAGGTACGGGTGGTAATTCGGTTGTGGCACGTATTGAAAATAATTTTAGTTGTGTTGGCTATGCGACTGTTTCGTTTCAGGTATTAAACAGTAATGCCTTAAATCCTATTAATCCTTTTAAAACTTGCGATGAAGATAGTGTTCAAGATGGTTTGCATCAATTTGATTTAACGGAAATTACCCAAGATATCGAAGATGTTAATGTTCTGCCTACAGGGGCGAGTATTCAATATTTTTTATCAGAAGCCGATGCCACAATATTGAACAATCCGCTTTCATCTCCATTTTCAAATACTCAACCAGATACGCAAACGATATATGCGCAAGTAATCAACAGCACAACCTGTTATGAAGTTTTACCGATAGTTTTACAAGTAAACTCCTTTGATCCTGAGGATTTTGAAGACGAATTGTTTCCGATTTGTGAAAACACAGCTGTAACTTTAGATGCCGGTAGCGGATTTTCAAACTATTCCTGGGATACAACTCCGATACAAACTACACAGACTATTACAGTTAACACAGCTGGAAATTACAATGTAACCGTGACCAACGCTTATGGCTGTCAGGCAACCAAGAAATTTATCGTAGCCGTTTCTGAAATTCCGACAATTACCAGTATCGAAGTGGTGAGTTTCTCTTCTAACGGAAGCGGGAATTCTATAACTGTTATCACAACCGGAAACGGTGATTATGAATATTCCTTAGACAATGTAACCTATCAGGACAGTAATGTTTTTTACGGTGTCTTTGCCGGAGAATATACTATTTATGTTCGGGATAAAAATGGTTGTGGAATGGCACCTCCAGGATACGCTTATGTTTTAGACTATCCTAATTTCTTTACGCCAAACGGTGATGGCTTCAACGACCGCTGGATGATTAAGAATTTAGATATCGATTATCCCAATTCAGAACTGTTCATTTTCGACCGTTACGGACGTCTTTTAAAACAGCTTTCTCCTTCAGGAATTGGCTGGGATGGACAAATTGCTGGACAACAATTTCCTTCTACTGATTACTGGTTTGTGCTTGATTTGAAGAATGGAAGAACAGTCAAAGGTCACTTTTCTTTAAAACGATAGTTGATAATTATTCGACTACAAATTCCATTTTTTGAAAATAGATTCGTACTTTTAAAAGTATCAACCTATAAAACAATCATTTATGGAAATTGTAATCACATTAATTATTGGAGCCGTAGCCGGCTGGTTAGGAAGTCAGATTTTCAGAGGAAGCAGTCTGGGTTTAATCGGAAACATTATTGTTGGAATTCTAGGCAGTTTCGTCGGTTACTGGCTGCTGGGGAAACTTGGGGTCAGTTTAGGCACCGGAATAGTTGGTTCGATACTTACCGGAGCAATTGGCGCTATAGTAATTCTCGCCCTCATCAATTTAATATTCAGATCAAAATAAAAAAAGCCGCTTTAAAAGCGGCTTTTTTCTTAGTCTATTTTATAACGTTTTCTGTCGTTTTCATTCAAGTAGATTTTACGTAAACGCAACGATTTTGGTGTTACTTCAACATATTCATCTTTCTGAATGTATTCCAACGCTTCCTCTAAAGAGAATTTGATAGCCGGTACAATTCTCGTCTTATCATCAGCTCCAGCCGAACGGAAGTTAGTCAACTGTTTGGTTTTAGTAATGTTGATTACCATATCATCACCACGAGAGTTTTCACCTACAACCTGACCTTCGTACACATCTTCATTTGGATCTACGAAGAATTTACCTCTATCCTGTAATTTGTTGATTGAATAAGGAATCGCTTTTCCGTTTTCCATAGAAATTAACGAACCGTTGATACGACCTGCAATTTCTCCTTTGTATGGTTGGTATTCCAAGAAACGGTGCGCCATAATAGCCTCACCTGCCGTAGCAGTCAACAACTGATTTCTCAAACCAATAATTCCACGAGATGGAATGTTGAATTTGATAATCATACGCTCACCTCTTGGTTCCATGCTCAACATTTCACCTTTACGAACCGTTACGAATTCAACAGCTCTACCGGAAACATTTTCTGGTAAATCGATAGTTAATTCCTCGATTGGCTCACATTTCACACCATTGATTTCTTTGATGATTACCTGTGGCTGACCGATTTGCAATTCATATCCTTCACGACGCATGGTCTCAATTAAAACCGATAAGTGCAATACTCCACGTCCGAAAACCATGAATTTATCCGCAGAATCTGTTTCGTTAACTCGTAATGCTAAGTTTTTCTCTAACTCTTTGGTTAAACGATCTTTTACGTGACGAGACGTTACAAATTTACCTTCTTTACCAAAGAAAGGCGAATCGTTAATCGTGAACAACATACTCATTGTTGGCTCGTCAATAGCAATAGATGCTAATGCTTCCGGATTTTCGAAATCTGCAACCGTATCACCGATTTCAAAACCTTCCAATCCAACAATCGCACAAATATCTCCAGCTTTTACACTTTCTACTTTTTTACGACCTAAACCGTCAAAAGTGTGCAATTCTTTAATTTTAGATTTGATGATTTTCCCATCACGTTTTACCAACGAAATGTTCTGACCTTCGTTCAACTCTCCTCTTTGTAAACGACCGATAGCGATACGTCCTGTAAACGATGAGAAATCCAAAGAAGTAATCAACATTTGAGGTGTCCCTTCTGATACTTTTGGTGCTGGAATGTGCTCCAATACCATATCTAATAACGGCTCGATGTTGTCTGTTTGGTTTTTCCAATCTGTAGACATCCAGTTGTTTTTAGCGGAACCGTAAACTGTTGGGAAATCCAACTGCCACTCTTCTGCACCTAATTCGAACATTAAGTCGAAAACTTTCTCGTGAACTTCTTCCGGAGTACAGTTTTCTTTATCCACTTTATTTACAACTACGCAAGGCTTTAATCCTAAATCGATTGCTTTTTGCAACACGAAACGGGTTTGCGGCATTGGTCCTTCAAAAGCGTCAACTAACAATAAAACACCGTCAGCCATGTTCAAAACACGCTCTACTTCTCCACCGAAATCGGCGTGACCCGGAGTATCAATAATATTAATTTTAGTCCCTTTGTACGTTACGGAAACGTTCTTGGAAACAATAGTAATTCCACGTTCTCTCTCAAGATCGTTGTTGTCTAATATTAAATCACCAGTGTTCTCGTTGTCACGGAACAATTGGCAATGATACATGATTTTGTCAACCAATGTCGTTTTACCGTGGTCAACGTGGGCAATAATCGCGATGTTTCTAATTGAAGTCATATACAAATTTTGAAGGTGCAAAAGTACAACTATTTTTTAGATTAAAAAGACTAATTATGAAGTGGTTAGCAAATTTTAATCATTTTATAATATAAAAAAAGCTCCCAGTAACTGAGAGCTTCTTATTTTTCAGGAAACGACTACTATAAAGCAGCTACGTGTCTTGTTAATTTTGATTTCAAGTTTGATGCCTTATTAGCGTGAATGATGTTTTTCTTCGCTAATTTATCAATCATAGAGATAACTGTTGATAATTTTGCAGTTGCCTCAGACTTATCAGTAGCCATACGGATTGCTTTAATAGCATTACGCGTAGTTTTGTGTTGGTATCTGTTTAATACTCTTTTCTTTTCGTTGCTTCTGATTCTTTTTAAAGCTGACTTATGATTTGCCATTTTACTCTTTTTTTAATTGTAATAATTATTTTAAACTATTAGTTAAAAAAGAAAAACCTCCCACAATTACTAAAGCAATCACTTTGGTTTTAACTAATAAAACAAAAATTCGAGACACTGAACTTTTATTTCATAAAACTATTTCACAACTAATTTTGTAGCCCGTAGGGGAATCGAACCCCTCTTACCAGGATGAAAACCTGGCGTCCTAACCGATAGACGAACGGGCCATATTAGAGCGAAAGAAGATTTGTAGCCCGTAGGGGAATCGAACCCCTCTTACCAGGATGAAAACCTGGCGTCCTAACCGATAGACGAACGGGCCTTCTTTTCTCTAATTGCGGTTGCAAAAATACAACTATTTTTTATTCCCACAATACTCTGAGAAAAAAAATATATTTTTCTTAGTAAGCCTTAGCAAAAAGCACTCTTCCGGAAGAAGGTTTCCCTGTAAAAACACAGCTTCCCGCCTCTTCTTTTCGGTCTAATGCAATACAACGAATGGTCGCTTTTGTAAGCTCTTTTATCTTTTCTTCTGTTTCCGGAGTTCCGTCCCAATGTGCAGATACAAAACCTGTCTTATTCTCCAAAACATCTTTAAATTCTTCAAACGAATTTACTTCTGTGATGTGTGAGTTTCTGTAATCCAAGGCTTTATTAAACAAATCGTTCTGAATTTGCTCTAATAAACTTTGTAAATAACCCACAATTCCGTCTTTGGAAACTGTTTCTTTGGTTAATGTATCGCGACGAGCTACTTCATACGTTCCATTCTCCAAATCATTCGGACCGATAGCCAAACGAACCGGCACACCTTTTAATTCGTATTCCGCGAATTTGAAACCTGGTTTCTGAGTATCTCTATCATCATATTTAACCGAAACACCTACTTTACGCAATTCTTTCATCAACTCTTTTACCTGAGCTGAAATTGCTTCCAATTGCTCGTCAGTTCTGTGAATAGGAACAATCACCACTTGAATTGGCGCTAAATTTGGAGGCAACACTAAACCGTTATCATCAGAATGTGTCATCACCAATGCTCCCATCAAACGAGTTGAAACACCCCAAGAAGTCCCCCAAACATGTTCTTGTTTTCCTTCTTTGTTAGCAAATTTCACATCAAAAGCTTTGGCAAAATTTTGCCCTAAAAAGTGTGAAGTTCCTGCCTGAAGCGCTTTTCCGTCTTGCATTAAAGCTTCAATACAATAGGTTTCTTCAGCTCCAGCAAAACGCTCGGTTTCAGTTTTAACACCTTTTACAACCGGAATTGCCATGAAGTTTTCTACGAAATCCGCATACACATCCATCATTTGCACTGATTCCTCAATTGCTTCTGCTTTAGTTGCGTGAGCAGTATGTCCTTCCTGCCATAAAAATTCCGCAGTTCTTAAAAACAAACGCGTACGCATTTCCCAACGCACAACATTCGCCCATTGGTTAATTAATAGCGGTAAATCTCTATAGGATTGTACCCAACCTTTATAAGTAGACCAGATAATCGCCTCACTGGTTGGACGTACAATTAATTCTTCTTCTAACTTCGCATTCGGATCAACGATAAGTTTTCCTTTGTTTTCTTCATCATTTTTTAGACGATAATGGGTAACAATGGCACATTCTTTTGCAAATCCTTCTGCATTTTTCTCTTCAGCTTCGAACATGCTTTTGGGCACAAACAAGGGGAAATACGCATTGCTATGACCAGTTTCTTTAAACATTCTGTCTAATTCTTTCTGCATTTTTTCCCAGATTGCATATCCGTACGGCTTGATTACCATACAACCACGCACACCTGAATTCTCCGCTAAATCGGCTTTCACAACCAGTTCATTATACCATTTGGAATAATCTTCTGATCTTTTTGTCAAATTCTTGCTCATTTCTAAAAGTTTGGCACAAATATTGTTTAACTTATCTTTGATAAAATAGTTCGACAAAACTAACTATTTTTGTTATGTCCAACAATAAAAATACCAGTGATATGAAAACTAATTACCTATCCGGCCGAAATTTATCCATTTATACTCTATTTGGACTAGTAGGACTTTTAGTCTCATCGTGCGGTTCGTACCAGAATTCGTCGTATTATGATAATGATGGCGTGTACGGTTCTTCTGAAAGACCACGAAATGAGGTTGAAAACAAGTACAGCGAAGAAAATGTCGCTCAATCCAACAAATACAAAGAATATTTCGGATCGTACCGAAACGAATATCCTGATAACACTGAAACTTTTACGGATGTAGAAAATTATTCTTCTCAGAATAACGATTCTACTTATACTGTTAACAACAGACAGAATTATGCTGGATGGGGAGACAACACCGATAATGTAACCATCAATGTGTACAGTAACGATTACTGGGGCGGATGGAACTCTGGCTGGGGTTGGAACAACTGGTATTCTCCGGGCTGGAACTGGGGATGGGGTTGGAACTCCTACTACGGTAGCTATTGGAATGTTGGCTGGGGATGGAACTCACCTTATTGGGGTTGGGGATGGAATTCTCCTTACTATGGATACTATGGTCCGGGTTGGGGATGGCATAACCATTATCACGGATACTATAACAACTATGCCTACAATAACGGAACCAGAGGTCGTTATGCATCAGGTTATACTGTAGGCGGAAGAAACAATTACAACTCAGGAAGAAACGGATCTGCGGTAACACCTCGAACTGGACAACCAAGAAACACATTCTCAAATACAAATACACCGAGAAGCAATTCAAACAGCACTTTAAACCAAGGAAGTACACCAAGACCTAGAGGAACATTCTCTAATCCGAGAAACGAAAACGGTACATCAACACCTCGCCCGTCAAGAAATTACAGCGAGCCTAGAACTACAACTCCTAGAACATATAGCGAACCAAGAAGCTCTTCACCTAGAAGCTACAGCGCTCCAAGTTCAGGAAGCTACTCTAGCCCAAGAAGTTCAGGTTCATCAGGCGGTAGTTTTGGCGGAGGCGGTCGCTCTGGTGGCGGTGGCGGAAGACGATAAAACATAATTTTCCCAAGTCGCAATTACTTCGCTTGGGATTTTTATTGCTCATTTGAAATAAACACATCATGAAAAAACAACTACTTTCAACGATATTTATGGCAATCGGACTTGCTTCTTTTGCCCAACAAACCACGCCTGCAGATGCTTTGCGTCTTGCAATTACCGATTTGAACGGAACAGCACGTTTTCGAGGAATGAGCGGTGCTTTCGGTGCGGTTGGTGGTGATTTATCAGCCATCAACATAAATCCGGCGGGATCTGCAATTTTTAGCCACAATTCCGGAACTGGGACAGTTGGTCTTTTCAACACAAAGAACAACTCCAATTATTTCGGTACGTCTTCTTCAGATTCAGAAAGCATCTTCGACATCAATCAATTAGGAGCCGTTTTTGTTTTCAACGACAACAGTCAGAAAACCGATTGGAAAAAAATTGCCGTAGCCATCAACTACGAAATGAATAATAATTTTGACAATAGCTTCTATTCCAGAGGAACCAATCCGGACACATCAATTGGAAATTATTTCTTAGGGTTTGCCAATGGAGCAAATAGTGGCAATGCCATTCCGGTAGAGCTAGTAGAAACACAACCTGGAGAAACCATCTCAGAGCTATACTCCTATCTTGCTACTTTACCTAACGGAAGTTATCCTAATATTAACGGTTTCAATGCGCAACAAGCAATGTTAGGTTATCAGGCTTTTTTGTACGATTACGACAATGTTAATAATATTTACACTTCCAATATTCCTCCCGGAACTTTCTATCAGGAAAACAACGTAATGACAACGGGTTACAACGGAAAAATCACTGCAAATGTCGCTACACAGTATAATGACAAATTGTATTTAGGAATTAACTTAAATGCTCATTTTACAGATTTCAGAAAGAGTTCATCGGTTTACGAAAGAAACACCAATAATCCTGCATTAGGAGTTCAGGAAATACAGTTTGACAACGAATTATATACGTATGGCGGTGGATTTTCATTTAACCTGGGTTTAATCGCTAATCTTACGAAAGAATTCAGAGCTGGTTTAGCTTATGAATCTCCAACTTGGTACCGTTTGAATGACGAATTATCACAAAGACTAATAGCTGTTAGTACAGATGGAACGGATGTTTATACAGACGCTGCAGATCCAGGCGTAATCAATATATACGAACCTTAT
This sequence comes from Flavobacterium sp., assembly GCF_032153895.1. Taxonomy (GTDB): domain Bacteria; phylum Bacteroidota; class Bacteroidia; order Flavobacteriales; family Flavobacteriaceae; genus Flavobacterium. The sequence continues at coordinate 18,591 of NZ_JALDYN010000004.1, read as the reverse complement.
AAAATTCAGACTCCAGGGAAATTTACTGGAAGTTTAGCTTATATTTTCGGTAAAAATGGTTTAATCAGTTTTGATTATGCGGTTAAAGATTACAGTAATACACAGTTTAGACCAAAAAGAGAACAAGCCTTCAGAGATTTAAACTCTTTAATGTCTGACCAGCTTACAACAGCAAGCGAATACCGAATTGGAGCTGAATACCGTATTAAACAAGCTAGTTTACGCGCTGGATATCGTTATGAAGAAAGCCCATACAAAAACGGAAGAACTATTGGTGATTTAACCGGATATACCGCTGGCTTAGGATATAACTTTAAAGGTTCTCGCTTGGATTTGGCGTATTCGTTCTCAAAACGTGATTCGGAAATGCAGTTTGTTTCTTCCGGTATGACGGATGCTGCTAAAATCAGTTCTAAGAACAACAATATTTTAGTTTCCTATACTATTGATTTTTAAAAATCTGGTTTTCAAATACTAAATCAACCGTTCAGCAATGAGCGGTTTTTTTATTCCCGAACCTCGCTCCCAGCCCCGACAGTAGTGGCATCCTTTTCTAAACGGACGTTGAGGCTCTCGAAATGTCCATTTTGAAAAGATATAACGGATGGCGGGACCGAACCCTTAAAAAAATCCCAAACGATGGTGCTCCTAATTATAAAAACCGTAATTTTGCACACTTTCTTAAAATAAGTTTCGTAAACATATGAGAACCAAGTCGTTAAAGAAGAATAAAATTAATGTGATTACGTTAGGCTGTTCCAAAAACACCTACGACAGTGAAGTATTGATGGGACAACTGAAAGCCAATGGCAAAGAGGTTGTACACGAGCAGGAAGGAAATATCGTGGTGATTAACACTTGTGGTTTTATTGACAACGCTAAAGAAGAATCGGTGAATACGATTTTGGAATATGCCGATAAAAAAGAACAGGGAATCGTAGACAAAGTTTTCGTAACTGGTTGTTTGAGCGAGCGTTACCGTCCGGACTTAGAGAAAGAAATTCCGAATGTTGACCAATATTTCGGAACTACGGAACTACCTTTGTTGTTAAAAGCATTAGGTGCCGATTACAAACACGAGTTAATCGGAGAACGTTTGACGACTACACCGAAAAACTACGCTTATTTAAAAATTTCGGAAGGTTGTGACCGGCCTTGTAGTTTCTGTGCAATTCCTTTGATGAGAGGAAAACACGTTTCGACTCCAATTGAACATTTGGTAATTGAAGCGGAGAAATTAGCGAAAAATGGCGTTAAAGAATTGATTCTTATCGCTCAGGATTTAACATATTACGGTTTAGATTTATACAAGAAAAGAAACTTAGCCGAGCTTTTAGAAGCTTTGGTAAAAGTGGAAGGCATCGAGTGGATTCGTTTGCATTACGCCTTCCCAACAGGTTTCCCGATGGAAGTTTTGGACTTGATGAAGCGCGAGCCGAAAATTTGTAACTATTTAGACATTCCATTACAGCATATTGCTGATAACGTATTGAAATCGATGCGTCGTGGAACCACTTACGAGAAAACTACGAAGTTGTTGAAAGAATTCCGTGCGGCGGTTCCAGAAATGGCGATTCGTACGACTTTGATTGTAGGTTATCCGGGCGAAACCGAAGAAGATTTCCAAATTCTGAAAAACTGGGTAGAAGAAATGCGTTTTGAGCGTTTGGGATGTTTTACCTATTCTCACGAAGAAAACACGCATGCTTACAGTTTGGTGGATGATGTTCCGGATGAAGTGAAGAAAGCACGTGCTGCTGAAATCATGGACATTCAGGCGCAGATTTCTTGGGATTTGAATCAGGAGAAAATCGGTCAGACTTTTAAATGTATCATTGATAGAAAAGAAGGGCAATATTTCATCGGAAGAACTGAATTTGACAGCCCAGATGTAGACAATGAAGTACTGATTGATGCGGCGAAATTCTACTTAAAAACAGGCGATTTTGTAAATGTTACGATTACGGATGCTACGGAATTTGATCTTTACGGAGAACCAGTTCAATAACATTCAAAAAACTATTATAAAAAGACCGCCTAAAAAGGCGGTTTTTTAATTTTATAAAGGAATATTTCCGTGTTTACGTTTTGGCGTGTCCACGACTTTATTCTCTAACATTTTGAAGGCTTTGATTAACTTTCTGCGCGTGTCTTGTGGGAAAATCACCTCATCAATGAATCCTCGTTGTGCTGCTCTATACGGATTTGCAAATTTTTCAGCGTATTCGGTTTCCTTTTCCAACAATTTAGCTGCTGGATCAGAGGCTTCTGCAATTTCTTTTTTGAAGATGATTTCCGATGCACCTTTCGCTCCCATAACCGCGATTTCCGCTCCCGGCCATGCAAAGTTCATGTCTGCTCCGATGTGTTTCGAGTTCATTACGTCGTAAGCACCACCGTAAGCTTTTCGTGTAATTACAGTCACTTTCGGAACGGTTGCTTCGGATAAAGCGTACAATAATTTTGCTCCGTGAACGATAATTCCGTTCCACTCTTGGTCAGTTCCCGGTAAGAAACCTGGTACATCAACTAAAACTAGCAAAGGAATGTTGAACGCATCACAAAAACGGGTAAAACGTGCCGCTTTAATCGAACTGTTTACGTCTAAACATCCGGCAAGAAACATTGGGTTGTTTGCTACTACTCCAACGCTTTTTCCTCCGATTCGGGCAAAACCTACAATGATGTTTTCCGCCCAGTTTTTATGGATTTCGAAGAAACTTTCCTCATCGATAATGGCATTAACCACATCGTGCATATCGTAAGGTTTGTTCGGATTATCCGGAACAATCGAATTCAATTGGTCGCGAAGTTCAGAACCTAATTCGTATGGTAAATCTTCTACAACTTCTGTATTGTTTTGCGGAAGATAGCTCAACAAACGTTTTACATCTTCCAAACATTCTACATCATTGGCAGAAGTAGTATGAGCAACTCCCGATTTAGATGAATGTGTTGAAGCGCCTCCTAATTCTTCCGAAGTTACTTCTTCATTGGTAACTGTTTTTGCAACGTTTGGCCCGGTTACGAACATATACGAAGTATTTTCCACCATCATGGTAAAATCGGTCATCGCCGGAGAATAAACTGCTCCACCGGCACAAGGCCCCATAATTGCAGAAATTTGTGGAATCACTCCAGAAGCCTGAACATTTCTGAAGAAAATATCCGCATAACCTCCCAACGAACGAACACCTTCCTGAATACGAGCTCCACCAGAATCATTTAACCCAATCATTGGCGCACCCACTTTCAAAGCCATGTCCATCACTTTGCAGATTTTCTCCGCGTGTGTTTCGGACAATGCACCACCAAAAACGGTAAAATCCTGAGCAAAGGCATACACTAAACGACCGTTAACTGTTCCGTAACCTGTGATTACACCATCGCCTAGATAATGTTCTTTGTCCATACCAAAATCTTTCGTACGGTGGGTTACAAAAGCGCCGATTTCTTCAAACGAACCTTCGTCAAAGAAGTACTCGATGCGCTCACGAGCCGTTAATTTCTTTTTGGCGTGCTGGGTTGCAATTCTTTTTTCACCGCCTCCTAATTTGGATTCGGCTATTTTCTTATTTAATATGTCGAATTTATTGGTTTCCATGATTATAACTGTGTTGGTAAGCGTAAGATTTTCTGATCTTCTAAATATTGTTTCAAAGCTACATAAGCTGCTACTTCAGCTTCTTTGTCCATTTGCGCTTTCAAAACTTCGCTGTCGTAATATTTTTTCACGAAATGGGTATCAAAATTACCGCTTCTAAACGCTTCGTGTTCCATTACGAAAGTTCCGAATGGTAACGTCGTATGAACGCCTTCAATCTTATACGCCTGAATCGCTTCAATCATTTTTTGGATGGATTCTTCGCGGGTTTTTCCGTAAGTGATTAGTTTTGACAACATCGGATCGTAATAAATCGGCACTTCCATTCCTTCTTCGAAACCGTCGTCCACACGAATACCTTCTCCCTGTGGCACTTGATAAACATCCAAAGTTCCCACATTCGGAAGGAAATCGTTTAGCGGATCTTCACAGTACACACGCAATTCCATCGCATGACCGTTGATTTTTAAATCTTCCTGTTTGATGCTTAACGCTTCGCCACGAGCCACACGAATTTGCATTTCCACCAAATCCATACCGGTAATCATTTCGGTTACAGGATGTTCTACCTGCAAACGCGTATTCATCTCAAGGAAATAGAAGTTTTTGTTTTCATCCAAAAGGAATTCTACCGTTCCGGCTCCTAAATAATCACACGATTGTGCCACTTTCACAGCAGCTTCTCCCATGGCTTTACGAATTTCCGGAGTTAGAACTGCTGAAGGCGCTTCTTCAACCACCTTCTGGTGACGACGCTGGATTGAACATTCTCTTTCAAACAAGTACAAAATATTTCCGTGGCTGTCAGCCATCACCTGAATTTCGATGTGACGCGGCGAACCCACATATTTTTCAATAAAAACCGAACCGTCTCCGAAAGCAGAAACCGCCTCACTGATGGCACGATTCATTTGCGATTCAAATTCGGCTTCGTTTTCTACAACGCGCATTCCTTTTCCACCACCACCGGCAGAAGCTTTAATCAAAATAGGAAAACCGATTTGCTTGGCTACTTGTTTCGCTTCTTCAATATCGGTAATGGCTTTATCTACACCGGGAACCATTGGAATATCATAAGCTTTAACAGCATCTTTCGCTGCTAATTTGCTTCCCATGATGTGAATCGCTTTGGATTTTGGTCCGATGAAGGTGATGTTATTCTTTTCTGCTAATTCTGCGAAATCGGCATTTTCACTTAAGAAACCGTAACCCGGGTGGATTCCGTCTACATTAAGTGATTTAGCGACTTCGATGATTTTATCGCCTAATAAATAAGACTGATTTGATGGTGCTTCCCCGATACAAACGGCTTCATCGGCAAATTTAACGTGAGGTGCATTTCTGTCGGCAACCGAATAAACCGCTACCGTTTTGATTCCCATTTTACGAGCCGTTTTCATGACACGTAGGGCAATTTCCCCACGGTTGGCTACTAATATTTTCTTCATGATTATTCGAATTCGATTAACAATTGACCTTTATCTACAGCTTGATCTTTCGAAACAGCAATAGCTTTGATAACTCCGTCTCTTGGCGAAAGAAAACTGTTTTCCATTTTCATCGCTCCCAAGATTAGGATTGGGTCGTTTTCTTTTACTTCCTGACCAACTTCCACGTTAATTTCCAGAATAAGTCCCGGCATTGGTGCTTTGATGGAATTTACTTGTTTGGTGGCTCCAACAGCAAATCCCATTTCTTTGATCAATTGGTCTAACGGATTGGCGATATCAACCACATAATCAGTGTTATTGATTCGAACTGTGTATTTTTTGGCGTTGAAATCTGCATCAATGATTTCAGCATTGTACGGGACACTTTCTTTCAGCACATGGTACTTCGAATTTCCCAGTGACAAAGCGTCAAAAGAAGCCGCATCTGCTTCTGACACATCAACAGTAACATTCTTATTTACCGTAATTTTATAGTTTGCACTCATTTGGTTAGTTTTTCTCGGTCGTAAATTTAAGTAATTAATCGGAAACTTTATTTTAACATTTGTTGAGGATTTTCCGCAACAGTCTTTTTTTTGTTGTCAATAATATTGCTCTATCAAATTAGAAAGGCTATGATACCAGAAAGTTTATCCATTATTGAACGTCAGATCTTGACCAATCAGTACCGCATTCTTTCCAAACTGGAAAGCGACAATCCGGAGTATGAAACTAAAATCGAAATTTTAGAAAGTGGTTTTACGGAGCAGTATTATGAAGTATTTGATGTAAGTACAGAAGAAGTACCATTAGAAGTTTGCGAAGAAACAACGCAAATTCTCAACATGTACCGTCGTATAAACAACTGCATTAAAAAACTTTCGGAAAGCGAAAAAAACACATTAAATCTTAGCGCAATTGCCTTTGAAGGTTTTGGAGCTAACGGATATCTGCACAATCAATACATGACTTTCATGATTGAAAAAATGAATTTATGGCGTGAATACCGCTTTTTTGATTTAGAAAACAAGAGCAAAAACGCCTTATCAAAATACCGAAAAATGCTTGAATATCAAGAGTTTTTACTGGAAAACGACCAATACGACATTACAAACGACGATTTAAAAAAGTTAGTTATTATGCTTGAAAAAGAAACTTTACTTGCGTAAAGGAATACACGCCACATAGATTTAGTAGTAATTTGAATTTGGGGAAAATCCGGCTAAGCCGGATTTTGTTTTTAAGCAAAGTACTTATTCACCATACTTACAACTGCTTCTTTACTCAGTGGTTTTGAAATATAATCTGTAAAACCTATGTCCTTTATTTTCTGAATTTCTTCCGGAAAAGAATATGAAGTGTGTGCAATTATCGGTATTCCTGAATTGAACTTTCTAATCGCTTCAAAAGCCTCATATCCGTCCATATTCGGCATTTTAATATCCATAAAAATTAAGTCAATTTCACTGTTTTCTTTGAAAAACTGAACAGCTTCCACACCATCTTTTGCTCTTAAAACATTAAAACCTATCATTTTAAGAATTCGTTCAATCAGAATAAAATTGATGTTATCGTCTTCGGCAACCAAAATCAGTTTTTCATTGCCTAAATCAGTTGTAATTTGGATTGATTTTGCTTCTTTCTCAACTACAATTTTGTCTGAATCATATTCCAAAGGAACAGTAAACGTAAATGCGGTACCAACTCCAACCTGCGACTGGAAGCTAATATCTCCACCTAACATTTCCAGATATGCTTTGGAAATTGCTAATCCCAAACCTAACCCTTCGTTAGCGGAAATTCCTTTGAAATTCAATTTACTGAAACGCTGAAAAATCTTTTTCTGAAATTTTTCTTCAATCCCAATCCCAGAATCTTTTACCTGAAATTCAATTTTTTTAGCCTTCTCATTGACCATAAATTCCAAAAGGATGTAACCTTCGTCTGTGAACTTAAACGCATTATCAATAAGATTCGTTAGAATTTCTCTCAACTTCGTACTGTCAGTAATCACATTGGCTTTAATAGGCTGCTCCGGACCAACATATTTAAAAGTGACTTTTGGTTTCTGAATAATTTTGTACGAATCGTATACTTCCTGAACTAACTGATTTAAATTAACTGAAGATAAATTCGGCTTAATAAGTTGGGAATCAATCTTAGACATTTCCACTAAGTCATCAATAATCGCAATGAGGCTTTTGCCGCTTTGCTGAATTATCCGAATATAATCCTGCTGTTCTTTCTCACTTAGCTTCGTATTGGACAGTAAATCCGAAAAACCAATGATTGCATTCATCGGCGTCCGAATCTCGTGCGACAAATTCATCAAAAACGCCGATTTCAGTTTATCGCTTTCTTCGGCTTTATTTTTGGCGATTGCGAGTTCTTCGGTTTTCTTTTTATTTTCTTCAAATAATTTACCGATATAACGAAACTCTCCTTTAATATTTTTCAAAGAATTAATCGCGCTTTCGTCTTGATTGACTAAGATTTTTTTGATAAAACTTATCGGTAATCGGGACCATTTGTTCGCGTAATAGAAGTAAATCAGACACGACAATATCAATGCTAACGCGGTTATCAGTAAAATTCTTTTGGTAATGGAAAAATCAATATCATACGCCCTTTTGAAATACAAAGTCGACACTTCCTCACCCTTATAATCGAGCAACGGAACAGTGGTAAATACCGTTTTTTCAGCTGTTTCTTTTCCGGTGTAAAATTTAATTTTGGAGCTACAGATTTCTTCAATATTGTTGAAATAATCCGAATCTAAAAGACGAGCCATAAAAAAGTATCCGGAAGGCTTCGCTTTATTTTTAAAGGGATCGTCAGACGGATGAATCGTTGCGGCATAAACATCAACAATTCCTTCCGGTGTTTTCAGAAAAAAACGATCGAAACGTTTCTCATATAATTTTGAAAAAACTTCTTTAGGAATAAACTCTTTCGTTTGAATTTTGTTTGAGGAAACCTTAGTAATAAACTCTCCATCAACCGAATAGGCACACAAGTATTCCACTTTATACGCATCTAAAATATTAGCTACCGAAGTGTTGAACCATTTTAAATTTTTTGTCTTGGTAAAATCGACAAATTCATCCCAATAAGTTACATCCGTGATTACAGAAGCGTAAGATTCTGAATTAAGTTTTAACAACGAATTGATTTCATTCGTATACAGTTCCTTACTCGATTTGAAGATTTGTTTTTCCTGATATCTTGTATAGAAATACAGCGATAACACTAACAAGAGCAGTCCTATTGTTACCGAAGAAAGCAAGGCAATAACCTTCGAAAAGGTAGAAACTTTTTTCTTAAAAAATAATTGCTTCAAAGTAGTTGTTTTTCAGATAGCAAATTGATTTTTAATCTTTTACTAAATTTAACAACTTATCTCTAACCACAATACATTTTTAAGCAAATAATTTTAATTTTTAGATTAAAGCACTAAAAGTCCGTTCTTTCTGAGTTTTTCGATGCTTTTAGAATACCAGAAAAGTTCAAAATCTTCCAATCCGAAAGTTTCATAATCAGCTTTGACTTGATTGTAACTTAAACATTTCTCAGAAGACGATTCTATTTTCTGCAAAATGGAAAACAACCACTTTCCTTTATCGGCTTCCAAATTAATTTCAAAAGCATCTAATTTGGTATGAAAAGAAAGTCGCATCATTTCCCAGGAATTCCCTTTTTTTGATTTCGTATAGACTTCTGAAAAAGGTACTCCTCCCAACCAGACTATTTTCGCATTAGCCTTAGTTTCCAGATGATTTTCGTCTTGAAGACAATTGTAAATGAAGTCTGAATTCACCTTAGTATTCGGAATCTTGAAATCGAACCAATCCTGCAACGGGTAATCAAAACAAATGCCGTGCATGTAATTGAAAAGCGATTTTTTCAACCCGAAACTGAATTTTTCATGATTGATTCCGGTTTTGTCCTTAAACTGAATGTCGTTGTTAGCAAACGTAATTTCATTTAACTGCGGAATCACACCAAATTCTTCCGGATGCAGACCAACCGGACTGTGCGCTGTCATGGCAAACTGATGCCAAAATCCCGATTGCAAAATTCCTAATTCAAACATCTGACGCACCATTTCTAAACTATCAACCGTTTCCTGAATAGTTTGTGTCGGATAACCGTACATTAAATAGGCGTGCACCATAATTCCCGCTTCGGTGAAATTTCGGGTTACTTTGGCTACTTGTTCTACAGTTACACCTTTTTTAATGAGCTCTAGCAATCGGTCGGATGCAACTTCCAAACCTCCGGAAACCGCAATACAACCGGAAGCTTTCAGTAAAACACATAAATCAGCCGTGAAACTTTTTTCAAAACGGATGTTCGTCCACCAAGTAACAGTCAAGTTTCTTCGCAGAATTTCCAAAGCCACTTCTCGCATCAAAGCCGGCGGTGCAGCTTCATCTACAAAATGGAATCCGTTGTGACCGGTTTGCGCAATAAGTTCTTCCATCCTATCCACCAAAGTTTTGGCATGAATAGGTTCGTAAACTTTGATATAATCGAGGGAAATATCACAAAACGTACACTTTCCCCAATAACAGCCGTGCGCCATCGTCAGTTTGTTCCAACGACCATCGCTCCATAAACTGTGCATCGGGTTGGCAATTTCTATAACCGAAATGTAATTTTCTAAAAGCAAATCGGTGTAATCCGGTGTTCCGACTTCGCTTTGTTTGTAATCGTGACGCAGCGTATTGTTTCTGTAAATTACTGCTTCATTTTCAAGAAGAAAGGTTCTTTTATATTCGTGATGTTCCGGATTATTTACATGCGAATTCAACAATTCAACCGGTAATTCGCCATCGTCTAAAGTGATAAAATCGAAAAACTCAAAAACACGTTTATCTTTTAAGTCGCGTAATTCCGTATTGGGAAAACCGCCACCCATCGACACTTTAATTTGAGGATAATTCGCTTTAACAAACTGAGTACATCGAAATGCACTGTACAAATTCCCTGGAAACGGTACGGAAAAACAAACTAATCTCGGATTGATTTCTTTCAGCCTTTCTTCTAAAAGTTCAAGAGTGATTTTGTCTATATAAGTTGGCTCCGATTGCAGATAATCGTATAATTCATCAAAAGAATTCGCACTTCTTCCCAATCGCTCCGCATAACGGCTGAAACCGAAATTTTCATCAATGTTTTCGACAATAAAATCGGATAAATCCTCTAAATACAACGTAGCCAAATGCTTTGCTTTGTCCTGCAATCCCATGGAACCAAACGCCCAATCCATGTCTTCCAATTGTGCAAAACGGGACGCTTCGGGCAGAAAACCGTCCAGACAAATCTGTCGTGCCAAGGTTGGATTTTTACTTTGCAGAAAAGCGATAACCGAATCAATGGTTTTTATGTAGTCGTTCTGAAGTGCATAAATGCGTTGTGAGTTCTCTGAAAAGTCACTTTTATAACTTTCAGATTCTCTGAAAATTTTCATTAAACCTTCTTTTGAAAACAATTCTAAAATCACTTCGATGCCCAAATCCATCTGAAACGAGCTGATGTTTTTCGTATTCAGAAAGCCTTTTAAATAGGCTGTTGCCGGATACGGAGTATTCAGTTGGGTGAAGGGTGGTGTGATTAAGAAGATGTTTTTCAAAGCCTTGCAATTTGACTACAAAAGTAACGCGAAAAATCAAAATCCTAAGCCTTTGTTAAACCGATTTTCCCTACCTTTATTTTTGCTACTTTAGCAGAAAGAAAAGAATCGTTATGCCATCAGACTGTATCAGTTATCAAAATTCGGGATATTTTTCAAAATTAATTGTGGATTATTTGAATCAAAGTCCTGAAGTACAGTCGTTTTACCATCGGTTTCCTTCCATCGAAAATTTCAAGGATCAGATTGCGGAGAAAAACGTCAATTTTCCTTCAGAACATAGAAAAACGCTGGTCGCATCTTTAAAAAATCAGTATCAGAATTTCGATATGTCTGATTCTACCCTAAGTCACATCGAACTTTTAAACGAAGCAAATACGTTTACAATAACGACCGGACATCAACTGAATTTATTTACCGGACCGTTGTACTTTTTATACAAAATCATCAACACCATTAATCTGGCGAAAGAACTAAAAAAATCTTATCCAGATTTTAATTTTGTACCAGTTTATTGGATGGCTACGGAAGATCATGACTTTGAGGAAATCAATCATTTTCAGTTCAAAGACAAAAAAATTGTTTGGAATCGCGAAAGTAATGGTCCGATTGGACGATATTCCACTGAAGGATTAGAAGCTGTTTTCAACGCTTTTTCAATAGAACTTGGCCCTGGACAAAATGCTGATTTCCTAAAGAATCTTTTCAAAAAAGCGTATTTAGAACATCAAAACCTGGCTGATGCAACTCGTTTTATCGCTAATGAATTGTTCAAAAATGAAGGTTTGATTATTATTGATGGTGATGATTCAGATTTGAAAAAACTTTTCATTCCTTATATAAAACAGGAGTTGCTTGAGCAAAAATCGTTTAAAACCGTTTCTGAAACCGTTACTAATTTTGGTGATTATGCTGTTCAGGTAAATCCTCGTGAAATCAATTTGTTTTACATTGAAAATACTTTGCGGGAACGAATTGTTTATGAAAACGGAAAATTTCTGGTAAACAACACTACGCTTCAATTTTCGGAAGCAGAACTTTTACAGGAAGTTGATAATCATCCGGAGAAATTCAGCCCGAATGTCATTTTACGACCTTTGTACCAGGAAGTAATTTTACCAAATTTATGTTACATCGGCGGCGGCGGCGAAATTGCTTATTGGCTGGAGTTGAAATCCAACTTTGAAGCATATGAGATTACTTTCCCTATGGTATTGGTTCGAAATTCTGTGTTATTGGTTTCCGAAAAACAAGCGGCTAAAATTGATAAATTAGGTTTAAGTTGGGCTGATTTATTTTCAAAACAATCCAATCTTATTTCCAAAAAGACTAAAGAGCTATCCGAATTCAACCTAGATTTCACGGAACAAAAAAAGTTTTTAACCAATCAATTCAACAAACTTCGCGACATTGCTTCCAAAACCGACGCTTCCTTTTCAGGAGCAGTAAAAGCACAGGAAGCCAAACAACTCAAAGGATTGGAAAATCTTGAAAAAAGACTCTTAAAAGCGGAGAAGAAAAAACATCAGGAGCAGCTCAAACGAATTATTGAAATTCAGGAGCAACTCTTTCCAAATCAATCACTTCAGGAACGAAAAGCTAACTTTTCAGAATTTTTTCTTACGGAAGGAGAGAGTTTATTTACAACTTTATATGGAAGCTTAAATCCTTTATCATCAGATTTTAGCATAATTCCCCTACAATAATATATAATCAAATATAAATTATTGCATTTTGTCGATTTTTTTAAGCGTTTCGTCTAACATTTTTTGTTTTAAATTAGGTTGGTAACTTTAAATTGTTATTTTCGCAACATAAAATTAATAAAACGTTAAAATTATCTCCATGAAGAAAAATTACGTAATGCTTAGTTTGAGTGCTTTGGCACTTTTTTTATGCTCTTTCTCATTCTATCAGGCTGCAAACACCAAACCTAAAATGGTTATGGTAGAAGGTGGAACAGTAAAAATGACCCCAAAAGAAAATGCAGTTGATGCTAAAACCAAAAAGAAAATTGTTTATGATGTAACCGTTTCTTCATTCGAAATGGCGCAATATGAAGTTACCGTTGCGGATTGGAAATCATACACCTCTGCAAACAAAATCAACATGCCAGCTAGACCAGTTTGGGGTTGGAAAGATGAATTCCCGATTACAAATATCACTTGGGTACAAGCAATTGACTATTGTAACTGGTTAAGTAAAGTAAATAACTTAAAACCGGCTTACACTAAAAAAGGAGACAAATACATTTGTGATTTCACGGCTGACGGATACCGTTTACCAACCGATGCTGAGTGGGAATTTGCCGCAAAAGGTGGAAATGCTTCAAAAGGATATTCTTATTCTGGCGGAAACGACTTAGACCTAATTGCTTGGTATGCAACAAATAGTGAAAAAGCACCTAAAGAAATCGGAACCAAATTAGCTAACGAGCTTGGTCTTTATGACATGAGCGGAAACGTTTGGGAATGGTGTTGGGACTACTACAGCCCTATTTATCACAAAGTAGAAAAAAGAAACAATCCATCTGGACCGGACCGTGGTGAAAAACGTTGCGTTCGTGGAGGATCTTGGGACAGCAGTAAATTGGATTATTTAAATCCAGCAAAAAACCAATTGAACTGGAATCCTAAAACGACTAATGAATTTTTCGGATTCAGATTGGTTAGAACTGTAAAATAATTTTCTGTTAAGTAACTTGTTTTTCAATAAGAAAGCCTTAATTTTGCGCGAAATTTAAACTAAGGAAAATGGCAACTAACAGAACATTTACAATGATTAAGCCTGATGCGGTTGAAAAAGGGAACATCGGGGGAATTTTAAATATGATTACTGAAGCTGGTTTCAGAATTGTTTCAATGAAATTGACGCAATTAACTGTAGCGGATGCTCAAAAATTTTACGCTGTGCACAGTGAAAGACCTTTCTTCGGAGAATTAGTAGAATTCATGACAAGAGGTCCAATCGTTGCTGCTATTTTAGAAAAAAACAATGCTGTTGAGGATTTCAGAACTTTAATCGGTGCTACAAACCCGGCTGAAGCAGCTGAGGGAACTATCCGTAAAAGATATGCAACTTCTATCGGAGAAAATGCAGTTCACGGTTCTGACAGTGATGAAAATGCAGCTATCGAAGGTGCATTCCACTTTGCAGGAAGAGAGCAGTTCTAATCCGAACATCATAATAAATAAAAAAAACCGATTCACGTGAATCGGTTTTTTTTATACAATCAATTGACTAAGCCAAAAACAACAAGAAAATTAACGGGAAAATAATTCCTGCTAATGCTAATTTCCAGCCTCTTCGTTTAAACGTATTCTTTCCGGCTGTAATCATCATGGCTCCAGTTACAGCAATTGTGATAAGCGACAATCCAAAAACATCGGAATAATATATCCACCAATTCGAAGTGTTTTTATGCAATTTCATCGTCTGGCTGATAATTGGTGTTTTTAAAAAGGAAACTATTTCACCTTTACCGCTTTCTAAGTCAATTTCAACATCGGTATTTTCATATGAAATTCGCAAAGCTCCTTTTTTGATACTGTGACGACGGAATTTGTCTTCCACGCCCAACTCTTTCCCTAGATTTTCGGCAAATTTTTCACTAATTGCATCTTCCGATGGCAATTGAACAGTAATCTCTTTTGTTTGTGTGGTATATTTTTCAGGATGCCAACTATCTCTATGGTTCATAAGAATCCCTGAAAAGGCAAACGAAATGATTAATCCCAAATAAAAATATCCAAATTCGCGGTGAATGGCTCTGATGTTTTTGTTTCTTTTTTTCATCTGATTTATAAAATTAAAATAGCTCAAAAAAAAATCCTTCTGTTTAATTAAAAACAAAAGGAAGTATTTTTTTAACTTCAAATTTGAACTGCAAAACTAAATAAGCCTTTTTAGAAAACCAATTTATTTAGAATAAATAAAAATTATTTAACATTTATCGTAAAACCAGCTCTTTGATGATATCTTTTCGCAATTCGTCGTTTAGCATTTGAATGATTTTTTCTTTACCATAAGCCAATTCTTCCCTCAAAACAGCCGACGATAGCGCTACATAAAGCGTTGTCCCTTTTAACAAAATCTCGGTTGTATAATTACTGACTCCTGGCCCCATCAAATTCTTCCACGCTTCTGCTACATGGATTTTATCCATTCCGGATTGCAATTTATTATCATCAATAAACTGTCCTAAAACTTGTTTGATGGATTGTTCATCGCTAAAACGCTTTGCCATTATTTTACAGAAAATTTTTGAGGGCGTTTGTAATAATATTCGATATCCTGTTCGTTTTTAACCACCATTTTGTCGTCTGAAAGCGCTACAAGTTCTTCTTTCCATTTCGCATATGGTGTTTTATAAGAAAGAAAGGTTGTACCGTTGTCTGAAGTAATTTCAACTGTTTCGCTTAAATCATTCATCAGGTATTTACCGTCTAACTGCGGCATGACTTTTTTTCGGAAACCTTTTTTATCCTTAATCTGAAAAAAATCTACTGTTGGATTTATAGTGTAATCTTTATGACTTCCGTCCGGCAATTCGGCTTTTTCAATTTCCCAATAACCGTTGAGTTTTGTCAATTCTTGCTCATTGATTTCTTTTTTACAGCCTACGCTCAAAATTGCCAGTAAAAGAACAAGTGCGATTCTTTTCATAATTACTTCCTAGATTAGTCTCACAAATGTACTCTGAAAATCCATTCTTAAAAAATAATTGCCGTTAAACTATTTTGTAGTTTTAAAGTCAAAGTAGAAAATCACATCATGAAAAAGCTATTCCCAGCCCTTGTACTTTTTATCGGAATTTGTTGTGGTTGCAGTTCCGAATCAGATGCCATTACAACACCGCAGCCCAATCCTGAAGCCATGTACTTTCCACCCTTAACCGGATCGACATGGGAAACAAAATCCATAAATTCACTAGGATGGGATGGAACAGCTGTCACTCCTCTATTGTCCTATTTGGAAGAAAAACACACCAAAGGCTTTATTATTTTGGTCAATGGGAGAATTGTTTTGGAAGAATATTTTAACGGCCATACCGCTTCATCCAATTGGTATTGGGCCAGTGCCGGAAAAACACTTACCGCAACAACCACAGGAATTGCACAGCAGGAAGGCTATTTAAACATCAACAATCCCGTTTCTGATTATTTAGGTGATGGATGGACAAGTGCCACAATCGCCAAAGAAAATCTTATTACAAGTAAACATCTTTTAACGATGACATCTGGCTTAGATGATAGTCTAGGTGACGATGTTTCCCCAACAAACCTTCAATATGTAGCTGATGCCGGAACGAGATGGGCGTATCACAACGCTTATGTAAAATTGCAGGATGTGGTTGCCGAAGCTACCAATCAGACATGGAACAATTACTTCAACACCAAATTAAGAGATAAAATCGGAATGAATGGCGCTTGGATTCCAAATGGTGATCTGAGTGTGTATTGGAGTAACACCAGAAGTATGGCTCGTTTTGGCTTATTAGCACTAAACAACGGCAACTGGAACGGAACACAAATTATCAATTCCAGCTATCATACGGAAGCGACAACAACTTCACAAAACATCAATTTGGCTTATGGCTATTTGTGGTGGTTGAACGGAAAAACATCCTATCATATGCCGCAAACCCAAATTCAGTTTTCAGGAAGTTTAATTCCGTCTGCTCCAAATGATATGTATTGTGCATTAGGGAAAAACGATCAGAAGATTTATGTCGTTCCTAGTAAAAAAATGGTAATCATTCGCATGGGTGATGCTGCCGATGGAAGCAATTTTGCTTTATCCGATTTCGACGACATACTTTGGCAAAAAATAAAAGCGCTATACGAATAGCGCTTTTGTAATATTGAAAAGATATTTTTATTATTTAAAAAAGGAATCCACAAACTCGTATTTATTGAATACTTGTAAATCTTCGATGCCTTCTCCAACACCGATATATTTCACCGGAATCTGGAATTGATCTGAAATCCCTATTACTACTCCTCCTTTTGCGGTTCCGTCTAATTTGGTTACGGCTAAACAGGAAACTTCTGTCGCAGCCGTAAATTGCTTGGCTTGTTCGAAGGCATTTTGTCCAGTTGAACCATCTAACACTAATAAAACATCATGTGGTGCATCTTCAACTACTTTTTGCATCACACGTTTCACTTTGGTAAGCTCATTCATTAAACCTACTTTATTGTGCAAACGACCGGCTGTGTCAATAATAACCACGTCGGCGTTTTGTGCCACGGCAGATTGCAAAGTATCAAAAGCAACGGAAGCCGGATCACTTCCCATTTGCTGACGTACGATTGGCACGCCTACTCGATCCGCCCAAATCTGTAATTGGTCGATAGCGGCGGCGCGGAACGTATCAGCTGCTCCAAGCACGACATTTTTGCCAGCTTTTTTGAACTGATAGGCTAATTTCCCGATAGTTGTGGTTTTTCCAACACCATTAACACCAACTACCATGATAACGTATGGTTTTTTGTTGGCCGGGATTTCAAACTCAGTGGCTTCTCCGGAATTGGTTTCAGATAATAATCCAGCAATTTCTTCGCGAAGGATTTTATTCAATTCATCCGTTCCTAAGTATTTGTCTTCGGAAACACGCTTTTCGATGCGCTCAATGATTTTCAAAGTGGTGTTCACCCCAACATCGGAAGAAACCAAAACTTCTTCCAGATTATCGAGAACATCATCATCAACTTTGGACTTTCCGGCAACAGCCTTGGTCAATTTTGACAAAAACGATGAACTTGATTTCTCAAGACCTTTATCTAACGTTTCCTTCTTTTCGGAAGAAAATAATTTTTTAAAAAAGCTCATTCTTTAAAGTATGACTTAGTATTTACAAGTTTAAAAGAAGCCTATAGTTTTCTCTAGCCCTGATGGAAGCGGCATCCTTTTTAGGTGGCTGAGGCTCTCGAAGCCTCCTAAAAAGATATAGCGGACAGCAGGAATTACATCTAAAAAAAGCCCAAACGACTGGCTTCTAAACAATCAACAAACCGAAATAAATTTTTATTTCAGTTCAAAAATATAAATTTTTTATGAGGTTCTTTTCTTCCTTAGGCTAAATAATGCTAAAGAAAAAAATATAAAAATAAAAAAGCTACTTCCTAACGAAAGTAGCTTTCCTATATCTTGTATAACGGAATTATTTCTTGCTTAAGAATGCATCCACTTCTTCAGGAGACATAACTGACTCAACGAAAGTATAAGCACCAGTTTTAGGTGATTTTACCATCTTGATAGCTTTAGTTAATCTTTTTGAAGCTGTCTGTAACGTTGCTACGGTTTTCTTTGCCATTTTTCAAAAGTATTTGAAATTTTTATTAAAATAAAAACCTCTAATTATTTAATTTCTTTATGAACAGTTACTCTCTTCAAAATTGGATTAAATTTTTTAATCTCTAATCTGTCTGGAGTATTCTTTTTATTTTTCGTAGTAATGTAACGAGAAGTTCCTGGAACACCAGAAGCTTTGTGCTCAGTACATTCTAAAATAACCTGGATTCTATTACCTTTCTTTGCCATCTCTGATATATATTAAATAGGTGTCGAATTATTTTACTAATCCGTTAGCTTTAGCTTCTTTCAAAACTGCAGCAATACCGTTTTTGTTAATAGTTTTCAATGCAGATGTAGAAATTCTTAAAGTTACCCATCTGTCTTCTTCAGGAATGTAGAAACGTTTCTTTACTAAGTTAACACTAAATTTTCTTTTAGTTTTGTTCATAGCGTGAGAAACATTGTTTCCAACCATTGCTCTCTTACCTGTAAGTTCACAAACTCTTGACATTATACTTATCTTTATATTCGTTATTCAAAATCAGGGTGCAAAGTAACAAAAAAGAAACCTAATACACAAACTATTCTGATTAGTTTTTTAAAATTTCTTTGTAAATTTTTTC
>NZ_JALDYN010000022.1:0-36755 GCF_032153895.1 Flavobacterium sp. | reverse complement strand
GGCCCGAAAAGGTAAAATTGTCTACCAGAAAGCCATCGGATATCACGATTATAAAAACGATACAAAAGTTAGTAATCAGGATGTTTACGATTTAGCATCATTAACTAAAATATTGTCGACTTTACCCAATGTAATGCAGTTGTACGACAAAGGAAAAGTGAAGCTTGATACTAAATTAGGTCAAATGTTACCGTTATTTCAAACTACTGATAAAAAGGATTTAACGTTAAAAGAAATATTGACGCATCAGGCTGGATTACAGGCTTGGATTCCGTTTTATCAAGCCACGTTGGATAGTACAAAACATCCGTCTAAAAAGTATTATCGTAAAACGTATTCCCCAGAATATCCGTTACAAGTTTCTGAAAATTTATTCTTGAGAAAAGATTATCAGGATACCATTATGAAACGCATTGCAGACAGTAAATTGTTGGCAACCAAACAGTACAAATACAGTGATTTTGCTTTCATCATTTTAAAAGATTATCTGGAAAAAACCTACCACAGAAGTTTAGATTTCATCAGTTATCAGAATTTCTACAAACCAATGGGAATGCAATACATGATGTACAATCCGTTGCATCGTTTTGATATGAGCATTATTCCGCCAACTGAAAAAGACGCATATTACCGATATACAAATATTCAGGGTTACGTACACGACATGGGAGCAGCGATGCAAGATGGAGTAGGTGGTCACGCCGGTTTGTTTGCCAATGCTACCGATGTGGCGAAAATGATGCAAATGTACCTGCAGAAAGGAAATTACGCTGGTCATCAGTATTTCTCTGAAAAAACATTCGATGCTTTTAATACGTGTGCTTTTTGTGCAACCGGAAATCGCCGTGGTTTGGGATTTGACAAACCGCAATTAAAAGGAGAAGGACCAACTTGTGGCTGTACTTCTTTATCAAGTTTCGGGCATACAGGATTTACAGGAACGATTGCTTGGGCTGATCCGGATAAAGATTTGGTTTATGTTTTCTTGTCCAACAGAACGTTCCCGGATTCGACTGAAAATAAGTTGTCGAAAAATAATATTCGTGAAGATATTCAGAAGATAATCTATCAGGCTTTGATGGATTAATAACTATTTAGAAGAACAAATGCAATCAGAAGCAAAATCACCAAAAGAGTACATGGAATCCTTGCCGGAAGACCGAAGAGCTGCAATGGAGCAATTACGCAAAGTTTTTTCAGAAAATCTGCCAAAAGGCTTTGAAGAAACTATGAGTTACGGTATGTTAGGTTGGGTAGTTCCGCATTCAATTTATCCCAAAGGCTATCATTGTAACCCGAAAACAGCTTTACCATTCTTGAGTGTCGCTTCTCAGAAAAACTTTATTGCTGTTTATCATATGGGCGTTTATTCGGATCCTAAATTATTGGAATGGTTTACGTCAGAATATCCAAAACACGTAAAAACTAAATTGGATATGGGTAAAAGCTGTATCCGATTTAAAAAACCAGACCAAATTCCTTTTGAATTATTAGGCGAATTGGCTCAAAAAGTTACTGTTGAAGACTGGATTTCCACTTATGAAAGCATTTTAAGCAAAGGTGTAAAGCAAAGTTAATATTATCTAAAAGTAAGGCAATCCCTTACTTTTTTGCTTTAAATTAGTAACGTCTAAACGAAGACACTTACCTAAAACAACAAATAACTAATGAAAATAGCCATCGTTTGCTATCCTACTTTTGGAGGAAGCGGAGTTGTAGCCACAGAATTAGGCTTAGAATTGGCGCGTCGCGGTCACGAAATTCATTTTATCACGTATAGCCAACCGGTTCGATTAGCACTTTTAAATCCGAATATTCATTATCACGAAGTTAATGTTCCCGAATATCCATTATTCCATTATCAGCCATATGAATTAGCCCTTTCCAGTAAGTTGGTGGATATGGTCAAACTGCATAAAATTGAAATTCTGCACGTACATTATGCTATTCCGCACGCTTATGCCGGTTATATGGCGAAACAAATGCTGAAAAGTGAAGGCATCCGAATTCCGATGATTACGACTTTACACGGAACTGACATTACCTTAGTGGGAAATCATCCATTTTACAAGCCGGCAGTAACGTTCAGTATCAACAAATCGGATTATGTAACATCGGTTTCCCAAAGTTTAAAAGATGATACTTATAAACTTTTTGATGTAAAGAAAGATATCGAAGTAATTCCGAATTTTATTGAAATAGACAAAGAGCGAACAGATATAAATTCTCAATGTCATCGTTCGTTGATGGCTACGAAAGAAGAAAAAATCATCACACATATCAGTAATTTCAGAAAGGTAAAGCGCATTCCGGATGTGGTGAAAGTGTTTTACGAAATTCAGAAGCAAATTCCTTCCAAGTTGATGATGGTAGGGGAAGGGCCAGAAAAAGAAGTAGCTGAAAAAATGTGCAACGAACTGAATATTTCCGATAAAGTGATTTTCTTCGGAAACAGTAATGAAATCGATAAGATTTTATGCTATTCGGACTTGTTTTTATTGCCTTCAGAAACCGAAAGCTTTGGATTAGCCGCATTGGAAGCCATGGCATCCGGTGTTCCTGTAATTTCTAGTAATTCGGGTGGATTGCCTGAAGTGAACAAACAAGGTTTTTCGGGATATTTAAGTAATGTTGGCGATGTTACCGAAATGGCTAAAAATGCGATTACTATTCTGTCTGATGATACTCGTTTATTAGAATTCAAGAAAAACGCTTTAAATGTTGCCAAAGAATTTGATTTACAAGCTATTATGCCAATCTACGAAGACTTATATCAGAGGGCTTTGAAAAAATATGAAAATAAAAACCTGGTTGGTTAAATAAAAAAAGCCCTGAAATTTCAGGGCTTTTTTTATTTAGAATCTGTAACGGATACCTAACGCGATGTCTGGTCCGAAATTGTCTTCTCTCCAATCGTCTGAATTGAAATATAACTCAGGTCTGAAGTCTAATGATAATTGTAATGGGATATCAAAGTTGTATTCGATACCGATGTCACCAGCAACAAATAAACCTAATCCGCTGTCATCACCATCATATCCTGGAGGCGCATCAAAACTCCAGCTAGCGAATCCACCACCAACACCTGCATACCAGTTGAAACCTCCATCGATGTTCCAAACCCATTGATATAAACCAGCCAATTTGATAGCATCAACATCATTGCTGTTTCTCCAACCTAAATCTAACTCTAAACGGTTGTTGCTCCCTAAACCTCTTTGGTAAGAAACCTCTCCACCAAAACCATCATTATCACCTAAACGTAAACCTAATGCATTTTTCGAAATGTCCTGTGCTTGTACACTGAATGCTACACCAAGTAACATTACTGCTGAATAAAATAACTTTTTCATAGTTGCTAATTGTTATAATTATATTACAAATTTATACATCTTGTAAGAATGATGGCTTATATTTTAAAACAAATTTCTTACACAATTTACATTTTGTTTAAAATGAGTTAGTTGTAAGTGTCTAAAAACTCTTCCTGAGTTTGGGTTCCGGATACAGGAATTCCTAACTGATTAGCCGCGTCCTCGTTGATAGTATAGGATGTAACCGTATTCACGTAAACTACACCAATATTGTCAGCAATATATTGTGTTGAAACCAAAACATCCTGAGAATCCATTATTGTAATTGGGATTGTTGTTCCAGGAATAGTGGTTGTAGCACTTGCATTAAGTTCAATAATAGCAGTTTTAACATTTGTATATATATCACCATTTGGAGAAGTAAACGTTGCTATTGAAGTTCCACCTTTAGAAGTCAAAGTATAATTAATCGTAACTGGGAATCCATTATAAGTTTCTTGAAATGAATCTGATTTAGTAGACAGAACTGCTCCAGTTTGTGCATTTTTCTTGAAAATAATGAAGTCTGAAAGCGATAAGTCTAAATCAATCGGTAATTGTTGACCAGCACCTACAGATAAATCTCCAGATAGTAAAAGTTTATTATCTGATTCACGAACCCCATTATTCCTCAAAGATGACGAATAAAAACCAGTAGCTACATCATCTTTTACTTTGAATTTTTTATACGTCTTACTGGCAATTATTGTATCACCGGAAATATAAAGCGAATCTCTGAAGTTGTTTGTTCCGTCTGTAACATCATAAGTCCAGTACTTACCAGTTGTAAGCGGAACAGTAAAATTTACAGGTGTATTGTCTTCACCTCCAGAATCGTCAGAAGAACAGGAGAAAAAAGAAAAGCAGATAATACTTAGAGCAAAAAGTTTTGTTTTCATAATAGTATGTTAGTTTCTGCTAATATACTAAAAATGATTTTTTAATTACTTTTCTGTTAAAATTTTAGAGATAACAAGCTTTTCATAGAGACTTTCTTCCATTTCAAAGTATTCAGTTTCTTCATCTTGAACAGCAGATTTTTCATGACGATACAGTTTCCATCGTTTTTTATTGTATTCTAAAGCTGTTAAATTTTCAATCCAATCCCCTGAATTTAAATAAGTTGTAGTTCCCTTTTTATTACTTTTTTCTTCAATTTTCGGTTCATGAATGTGTCCGCAAACTACATAATCATAGTGTTTGTCAATGGCTAAGTCGATGGCAGCTGTTTCAAAATCAGAGATAAATTTCACCGCTTTTTTTACACTGGCTTTGATTTTTTTTGAAAGAGAATAGGGTTCTTTTCCCATTCGAACCAAAATCCAGTTAATAAATCGATTGAGTAAAATCAGATAATCGTATCCAATTCCTCCAAGTTTAGCAATCCATTTGGCTTGATTTACAGAGTTATCAAAAATATCACCATGGAAAAACCAGGCTTTCTTTCCGTCGATTTCCAAAACCAATTTATCGAGAATGGAAAAGTTTCCCATTTTAGTATCACTGAACTTTCGTAACATTTCGTCGTGATTTCCGGTGATGTAGTAAACCGTTGTTCCTTTAGAGGTGAAATCAATGATTTTTCGGATTACTTTAAGATGTGATTTCGGAAAGTAGGATTTTCGGAACTGCCAGATATCAATAATATCCCCATTGAGAATCAATATTTTAGGCTTAATTGATTTTAAATAATCGAATAATTCTTTAGCATGACATCCATAAGTGCCTAAATGAACGTCTGATATAACTACAATTTCAACAGCTCTTTTTTTCAAACATCTAATTTTGAGAACAAAAGAAAAAATTGAGTTTAAATATATCATTATCAGAATATTATCAAATCATTGATTTTGCATTCTGATTGTACAAAATTACGTTTTATATAAAATTGAAAAAACTTACATTTGTTTAAAATATTCAGACATGGCAGGCAATACTTTTGGAAATACTTTTAAACTGATGACTTTCGGAGAATCGCACGGAGAAGCAATTGGCGGAATAATCGATGGTTGTCCTCCGGGATTAGAACTTGATTTTGAGTTTATTCAGAAAGAATTAGACCGAAGAAAGCCAGGTCAATCTGCAATTGTTACTCAAAGAAAAGAATCGGATACGGTTCAGTTTTTGTCTGGTATTTTCGAAGGAAAGACAACCGGAACACCAATCGGTTTTGTTATTCCGAATGAAAATCAGAAGTCTGATGATTATTCCCATATTAAAGATACTTATCGTCCAAGCCACGCGGATTATGTCTACGAAAAGAAATATGGAATTAGAGATTATCGTGGCGGTGGAAGGAGTTCCGCAAGAGAAACAGCGAGTAGAGTAGTGGTGGGAGCGATTGCTAAACAGTTAATGCCGGAAATAAAAATCAATGCTTTTGTTTCTTCTGTAGGAGATATTTTTATTGACAAACCGTACCAGGCTTTAGATTTTTCCTTAACTGAAAGCAATGCTGTTCGATGTCCGGATTTGGCAACAGCCGTAAAAATGGAAGAATATATCAAGCAAATCCGTAAAGAAGGTGATACCGTTGGCGGAACAATTACCTGTGTGATTCAAAATGTTCCGATTGGTTTAGGTGAACCGGTTTTTGATAAACTCCACGCAGAATTAGGAAAAGCCATGTTGTCTATAAACGCCGTAAAAGGTTTCGAATACGGAAGCGGTTTCTGTGGAGCCAAAATGAAAGGAAGTGAGCATAACGATTTATTCAATCCGGATGGAACTACAAAATCGAACTTATCTGGCGGTATTCAAGGTGGAATTTCCAATGGAATGGATATTTACTTCAGAGTAGCTTTCAAACCTGTAGCCACACTGATGCAAAAACAGGAAGTACTTGATAATAAAGGTAATATCATTGAACAACAAGGTAAAGGAAGACACGATCCATGTGTGGTACCGAGAGCGGTTGTTATTGTTGAAGCAATGGCAGCTTTGGTGTTGGCTAATTTTTATAAGAAAATTTAACTTTTTTGTTTCTTTAAATTGATGTAGCTTTGAAAAAAAATAATAATATGAAAAGAAAATTACTTTTAATTTCAACTTTTGTAAGTTGTATAGCAACAGCTCAAGTTTTACAAACTGAGAACTTTAATGGATTAACAGTTGGTAATGTAGGTACTGATATTACGGGTGTTACTGCAGGACAAGGTTCTTGGTTTACATTTTCTACTAACGGAACAGCTCCTACAACATCTACAAATGCCGGGAATGCAAATTTTCAGATTGTAGCTAGTGGAAATAATTCATCCAACGGTTTGCTTTTTCAAGGACCTAACGGAGATAAAGGATCAAGATTTATGTGGAAAGATGGACTTCCTGCTGCATGGGCTGGGAGAACAACCGGAAACAATATTATTGAAGTTGAATATGATTTTTTTACAGGTTCAACAACTACAAGTACAGCTCAATCCGGAATAAGGCTTTTTGGAATGGACGGTACTAATTCAAGGGTATTATGTGGATATGTTTATAATTCAAATACTAGACTTTTACAAGGAGTTGCTTATTTAAATAATGGGGGAGTATTTAATACTTTTTTAATTACATTACAAACTGGCGGTCTTATTCTTAATGCAGACACTTGGTATAGAATTGGATTTGGATATGATACAACAACTGGTGAGCCGTATTGGAAATTTAACTCAAGTCCTTCTGTTTCAGTAAACCCTGTTAATTTTGCTGGCCCTTTCCAACCCGAAGAAGTTGATTTTGTAATGGGAGTTCCAAATACAAATACAGTATCTTCAAACATTACTTTTGATAATTATGTTTCAAGAGCATCAAATACTGACACATTGTTGGGGACAAATGATTTTAACTCTTTATCAGCTTCGAAATTTACAGTTTATCCAAATCCAGTTAATAATATTGTAAACATTTCGAATACAGCAAACATTCAAATCGAAAAAGTTTCTCTTACTGATGTTAACGGACGAATTGTTAAAACTGTTAATGCAGGTTCACTAACAGATGTTCAGGTTAATGTTTCAGAATTAAATTCAGGAGTTTACTTCATGAACATTGAAACTAACGAAGGTTCCGCAACTAAGAAAATTGTTAAGCAATAATAATTTGCAGACGATATAAAATTAAAGCCTCGATTAATCGAGGCTTTTTTTATTCTAAAAACTTAGCTTTGAGTTCAGGAGTCGGAATCATACAGCTTTCTTTTTTGCCATACCATTTGTAACGGTTTCTAGCTACAAAATCATAACCGATATTCTTCAACCAATTCGGAAATACAGAAAACAATCCTAAAGCTGTGTATATTCCGCCGATAGTTTTTGCAATCTGAATTCCTGCTTCGGCTTTTACATAGTAAGCTACACCAGGTTCGTACAAGATGATACTATCTGTTTTACTTGTATCAACACCAATATGTTTGGCAATTTCTTTCCCTAATTCAGATTGTAACGCTACAAAACGAAAAACATCGTTCTTGTCGGCTTTAATAACTTTCTGAACCGTTGCATCACACAAATTGCAGACGCCATCAAAAAGGATGATTTTTTTATCTTTTGGTAATTGTTCCATGTTATTTCATTCGTTCTACTAGTTCCAAACTGTCCAAATCTACTTTTGAAGTAAAAATACCGTAGTTCACCGTGGCTTTGTTTTTTTCAATCAAATCAATACTTCCAACAGCTTTTCCGTCGATCATACGAACTCTGTCGCCAACTTTTAAAGGAATCTTTGGCTTATTAGCTTCTTCTTTTATCGCTTTGATTTTCTTTTCTTTTTTCTCTTTTCGGATTTCTTCGACTTTCTCTTTGACTTCTTCAATTACTTGTTTCTGAACAACTTCCTTGGCTTTTTTCTCTTTAGCGGTAATCTTCTTCCGTTTAGAATTTTCAATTTCCACCATTTTTAAAAATTCACCGATAAGTTCTTTTTTGTTCTTGTTGTTAAAATATTTCTCAGAGATATCATCAATCTTCTGTCCCATATATACCAAACGCTGATTTGCATCAAATAATTCCTGATAACTTTCCAGTTTCTGCTGAATTTTAGTGTTGATGTTTTCCATCTTTTTGCTTTCTTCACGAGCCCGAGTTTCTTCTTCTTTCAGGTTTTGCGACGTTTTTTCAAGTTTGGAACGTTCTTTTTGAAGGTTCGCAATCGTTTTATCAAAACGCACTTTTTCGCCTTCAACTTTCTTTTTCGCTCGATTAATCAAACCATAAGGAATACCGTTTTTCTGCGCTACTTCAAAGGTGAAAGAACTTCCGGCTTGTCCTAAATGCAGTTTGTACATCGGTTCTAATGATTTTTCGTCAAAAAGCATGTTCGCGTTGGTGGCGAAAGGCAATTCGTTGGCCAAAATCTTCAGATTGGTGTAATGCGTCGTGATAATTCCGAAGGCTTCTCTTTCGTAAAATTCTTCGAGAAAAACCTCGGCTAAAGCACCACCTAATTCCGGATCGGAGCCTGTACCGAATTCATCAATTAAGAACAAAGTCTTGGCATTACATTTCTTTAGGAAGTAATTCATGTTCTTCAATCGGTAACTGTAGGTACTTAGGTGATTTTCAATGGATTGATTATCTCCGATGTCCGTCAGAATTCTGTCAAACAAAAAAGTTTCACTTCGCTCGTGAACGGGAATCAGCATGCCGCATTGCAACATCAATTGCAACAATCCGATGGTTTTTAAAGTGATACTTTTTCCGCCGGCGTTGGGTCCTGAAATGACAATAATTCGGCTTTCATTCTCCAATTCAATGGTTTGCGGATAGGTCGGTTTATTTTTAGTTTTATTGTTTAAAAACAGAATAGGATGGAAAGCATCCCTGAAATACAAACGTTTTTCCGTTGTAATATTCGGTAAAATTCCATTGATTTTGTTGGCATAACGTGCTTTTCCGGCAATGACATCAACATCACTCAAAAAATCCTGATACTGGTGTAAAAGGTCTGTATACGGACGAATGGTATTGGTTAATTGCTTTAAAATTCGGGTAATTTCTTCGCGTTCTTCGTATTCGTAATTACTTAATTCTCTGGAATAACGCAGTGTAGCTTCAGGTTCAATATAAGCGATACTTCCTGTTTTAGAACTGCCTAAAATCGTTCCTTTTACTTTTTTACGATACATTGCCAAAACCGCTAAAACCCTGCGATTATCGACAATGGTTTCGCGAATATCATCCAAATAACCCAAACTGTTGTAACTCGATAAGGCAACCCCAAAACTCTGGTTGATTTTCCCTCGAACCAAATTCATGTTCTTGCGAATTTCTAATAAAGTAGGCGAGGCACTGTCTTTAATTTCTCCGTATTTGTCTAAAACTTCGTCAATTTTCTGAATGACGAATTTAGTCAGTTCAATTTCGGAGGCTTTTTCATTCAATTTTGGGTAATAATCGTCAAATTTTCGAAGGAAAAGCAATAATGTATTCGAGGTTTCCGATAATGTTGCAATCTTTTTAAAACTTCCCACTTCCAGAAAACTGTCTTCAATAGCAAGAAATTTTAATTCTGTAGTGATTTCATCAAAATAATGATTCGGAATCGCGTTATTATTGGTGTAAGAGGAAACATATTCTGAGGTTTGCTGTAAGACATCCATCAGTATAGCTTTCTCTTTTAAGGGTTTTATGTTCAGTGCTTTTTGTTTTCCTAATTCGGTTGTACACAAATCGGAAACCGTTTCCAGCACAGTGGTAAATTCTAAATCCTGTAAAGTTTTATCGTTAATTGAAATCATTCTGTTGTATCAAAGCATCAAAGTTACAAAGTAGCAAAGAATCAAAGTACTTATATTTGTAAAAAATAGCAAAATGTTTACCGAAAATATAGCGTCTTCGTGGAAACCTTTTTTTTCTGCAGAATCCAGTAAAGATTATTTTCCAAAACTCATTGAGAACGTAATTTCTGAATACGATAATGAAACCTGTTTTCCTCCTAAAGACTTAATTTTTAATGCTTTTAAGCAATGTTCGTTTGAAGATGTGAAAGTGGTTATTATCGGACAGGATCCGTATCATGGCGAAGGCGAGGCAAACGGTTTAGCTTTTTCGGTAAATGACACTGTAAAAATTCCTCCTTCGCTAGTCAATATTTATAAAGAAATCAATACTGAATTTGATCGTATTTTGATGCCGACATCAGGCAATTTAGAACGTTGGGCGCAGCAAGGTGTTTTGCTTCTCAACGCCACATTAACGGTTAGAAAAGATTTACCCAACAGTCATAAAGATTTGAAATGGCAACAGTTTACCGATGCTGTAATTCGACATCTTTCTGATGAAAAAGAGAATCTGGTATTCTTACTATGGGGCGCTTTTGCTCAAAAGAAAGCGGAATTAATCGATACTTCCAAGCATTTGGTTTTGACTTCCGGACATCCTTCATTTGCAGGTGTTCATAAGAAATGGTTCGGAAACAATCATTTCATACAAACAAACACTTATCTCAAAAAAACTAGCAAAACTGAGATTGACTGGTAAAAAAAAATCCACCTAAAAGGTGGATTTGTATTTTAGTTTACATCGAAATAATAATAACCTTCGCTGTCTATATTATCAGCACTGGTTATAATCGAAATCAACGTTTTATTTTCATCGTTTCGTGAAACTAAGTTGGTTTTCAGTTTGTTACCATCATAAGGCTCTAAACGGAAACGGTATTCACCAGCCACGGCTAGCGGGTAAGACTCATCAAATTCATAGGTTTCAGTTGCTGAAACATACACAATGTCTCCGATACGGAACTCATCTTGGTTTGGAAAAACCGTCTTCCAAACCGAACCGTCTTTTCTTTCCAGATAATAAGCAAATCCAAATGAAGTTGCGCCTGAAGTCTTAAATAAATCTAGTGGGGTAGTCTGTCCCGGTTCTGCTAAATATCTTGAAAAATCAATGGAAAAATTCAAGTTGTCGTTTACAGCATAACCACCGCCCGGAACTTCTATTTTAACCAATTCAGGAATGTCTAAATAAACCGAATTGTAAAACTCGTCGTCATCATTACAAGAAACCAAAGTAATTGATGCAAATAAAGCCAATATAAAGAAATGTATTTTTTTCATAACTGTACTATTTAAAAACGATAACCGAAACTTCCGCCAACTCTTGGAACTAACTCAGGACTTTCATCTGTATTTAGAAGGTTTTTACCCATTCCGACAAACAAATCAACAGCAAATTTATCACTGAAATACAGTTTGTAACCTACCGCTCCACCAAGTGCAATATCAAAATAAGTGTTTTCAACAGCCTGATAATAACCGTTTCCACCTTCAACAAAACGTTCTTGAGTTTTAAACTTTCCACCATTTGCTGATGCAAAAGCTTCTACATAATAATAACTCACCTGACTTTTGGATAAGGAATAACGCACGTAAGGAATAATTTGATATTCCGGTAATGTTCTGTTGAAATTACTCTCGAAATCATCTTTTTTCTTACTGCTTTGCGCTGAAATGGCACTTAAACCAACTGAAAAATCTTTGTTCAAAAAGCGTTCGTAACTTAAATGAATTTTAGTTTCAGTGATTAAAGAAACAACGTCAAAACGGACTTCGTTCTTTTTAAGAGCTATCGGACTTACAACCTCTGTCGAATCCTGCTGTTGTTGAGCAGACACGGTTCCCACAGAAAAAAGAGCCAATAAAAACAGTTTTTTCATAAATCGTTTGTGTTTTTACTTCGTTGCGTAAATATATGAAAAGGAAGTTTAATTGAAGGTTAGCTCCCCAAGAATTTCTTCACTCATAAACGGTCCGCCGGGATATTTTGCTGTATAATCCAGGTTTAGCCAGATTTGTCCGCGTTCGTCTAGATGATAATGGATTTCTTTTCCTTTGGATTCTTCTTTAAAAAGGACTTGCTTTATCAGATAATTGATGTTTTCAAAATCTGCTTTTGTACCCACTAACATTTCGGGATACAAATGACCTCCGGTATGAACAATCCTAGGCGTACCACCTATAGCTCTTACCAAAGCCGAAGTAAAAATAGCATGATCATCACAATCTCCCGAAAAGTGTTGAAGCGATTCGCTGGCGTGGGCAATGTATTCTCGTCCTTTAGGATCATTTACATAATTCCATCGGTTTCTGATTTCTTTAAAAACAGCAAAACACTGAATGATTTGGCGGTATTCGTGATAACCTTTTACATTCTGAAAATGTTTAGTCGTAGCTTTTAAAGCAAAATTTCGAACCTTTGGATTGTTATAATCAACTGCGTCAATAATCTGTGATTTGTTAGGAAAAGGCAATAATTTAGAAATGATAATATCCTGAGGATTAGGGTTTTCGTTCATCGTGTAAATCATCGCTCTGTAATCTTCAACAACGGCAGAAAAACCATATTCTCCAAAAAATGTTCCCCAAGCCAAAGCAATCAGATAGAGAAAAATGCAGATGATGATAATTGTTTTTAAAAGCCTTAAAATCAGCTGAATTATAGTCAAAATCAGAATGAACAATAAAATTCTATCCAGATGCAAAGGCCATTCCGGATCGATTAAAACCTGATGCGCAATAATAAAAACCGGAACCGCAATTAAAATATTCAGTAAAAAAATCACAACAGTATCCCAGGGCTTTGGCAGTGAAAACCGTTCTTTTAGTACCTGGAGTTTTGTTGGGATGGATGGGAGCATTCCGGAAAATGGTTTATTTTACCACTATTTCGTAATTTTTTTTCTTGCTTATCAAATGTAAGTCAAATAATTGGTTTTGAATTTTATCAAAAGTGTTTTTGTCTAATTTCTTTTGCGACCAACGTGTTAATTTTAGCCATTCCTGAATGTCCTCCAATTTTTGATTGTATCGAGTTGCTAAAGTTCTATCTATACTCGGAATGTCTTTAAATTCAATGGTTGTGTTGTTGATGATATCTAAAATCTGTTCTACAACGTGTTTATTGTCTTTCAAAAATTCATTTCGAACGGCAATCACAAAACAGGGCCAAGGAGTAGGGCAATCTGCAATTCTTCGGAAAGTACCATTGTCTACCAAAGGCTTAGTCATGAAACGTTCCCACATGAAATAATCGGCTTGACCGGACGAAAGTGCTTCGACTGCGCCATCAATAGTATTTACAATTTCAAACTGAAGATTTTGGGTATTCCAATTTTGATTTTTAGCATTCACAACTGCCATCAAATGCGAACCGGATCCCATTCTGCTGATAGCCACTTTTGCATTCTCTAAATCAGACAATGTTTGGTATTTCGATTTTGCAGCAACATGAATTCCCCAGATTAAAGGCGATTGCACGTAAACCTGAACTATAGATGAGTCATTTCCGGCCACAATGTCTTTTACAATTCCTTCAGAAAGAATTACAGTAATATCGGTTTCGTTTTCTCGCAACATCTGACACATTTTTCCGGTTCCTTCCAGTACATCAGTCCATTGTAAATCGATGTCTACTTCGTCAAATTCTCCGTTTTCAATACACAAATACCAAGGCAAGTTGAAATGTTCCGGAACGCCTGCAATTCTTACTGTTTTCATTATAATTGATTATATTCTTCTTTGGTAATTTCAAACCAGATACATTCATCTTCTTCATGGAAAAATGTTCCAGTATTCTTCATGCCTAATTTTTCGAGTATTCTTTTTGAACCTTCGTTGCCAATCATAGTGTGTGCGTAAACACTTTTCAGACGCATTTCATTAAAAGCGTAATCTAAACAGGCTTTTGCTGCTTCGTAACCGTAGCCTTTCTGCCAAAAATTCTTGATGAAACGATAGCCTAAATCATAGAAATTCTGATGACCGTTGATGGATTCTTTGTACAATTTCAAACCAGCCCAGCCAATAAACTGATGGTTTTCTTTCAAAAGAACTGCCCAACGACCGATACCGTTTTCTTTATATTGAAGCCGAACAAATTCAATTACATTTTGAGCTTCTTCAATGGTTTTGATCGGATTCTTGCCCAAAAACTCATGCACATCCATATCGGAATCTAAATGAAAAATTCCTTCTTGATCGGAAGGAAGTAATTCACGAATGAGTAAACGTTCGGTTTCTATGATGATTTTCATCTGTTAGCTCACTAATTTGTTTAAAGTATAAACAATCAATTCTTCAACGGTTTGATCAGGTTTTGAACTGAATTCCCCAACCGCTCTGTTGGCAATAATAGCATTCAAAGACAAACAATTATGTCCTAAAAGTTTTCCTAATCCGTAAATAGCCGATGTTTCCATTTCTAAATTGGTCATCTGGGTTCCGTTGTAATTGAAAGCATCCATTTTGTTGTTCAATTGAGGATCCTGAATATTTAAACGCACTACACGACCTTGCGGACCGTAAAATCCCCCAGCAGTTCCGGTAAAACCTTTATGGAATTTATCTGAAAAGATTTTATCTTCTAAATTTGACGCACACGGTACAACAGTTGGGCGGCCTTTTCGTAAATCCCAATTGGTTTGAGCGATAAAAGCATCTTCTAATTCAGTAACCGAATGTTCTTCAATTAAATAGGAGCGAAGCATGTTATCCAATCCAATCGCATATTTACTCATAACCCAGCTGTCAACCGGAATATCTGCTTGTAGAGAACCTGAAGTTCCGATACGAACAATATTCAAAGCTGTATGATTAGGTTTGATTTCGCGAGTAGTTAAATCTACATTAACCAAAGCGTCCAATTCATTGAAAACGATGTCGATATTATCTGGCCCAATTCCTGTAGATTGCACCGTTAAACGTTTTCCTTTATACATTCCGGTTTCAGTTTTGAACTCTCTTTTTTGAGTGGAAAATTCGATGCTGTCAAAATGCTTCGTAATTTTTGAAACACGTTCCTGATCCCCAACAAAGATGATATCATGAGCGATGTTTTCCGGACGCAGATTTAAGTGATACACACTTCCGTCTGGGTTTAATATTAATTCTGATGATTTTATTGTTGCCATAATTTTTCAAGTTTCTGAGTTACTTAGTTGTGTGTTATAGTAGCTCAACTGCGACTGCGACTGCAAACTAAGTTAATTATCCGCCAACGCGTTTTACTTTAAAGCCTTTTTCTTTCAGCATCGTCATGATTTTGTCACGATAATCGCCCTGAATGATAAACGCATTGTCCTTAAAACTGCCGCCAACGCTTAATTTAGTTTTGATTTCTTTCGCTAAAATTTTAAAATCTTCAATTTCACCTTCGTAGCCTTCAATAACCGTATTTACTTTGCCGTTACGCTTTTCGTATTTACAGATAAGTGGTTCTTTTTGGATAAAAAGTTCATGATTTTCCTGCTGAATTGCTTCAGGTTCATTCGATTCTTCGTGGTTGGGAAACAGGTTTTTTAGTTGATCGCGTAAGTCCATCTTAAATAGTCTAAAATTAAAAAGACATCAAGCATAACTCAATGTCTTTTCATAAGAGTATAAAATTAAAGATTATTTTTTAATTAATCCTAAATCTACTAAACGTTCGTATAAGAAATCACCGGCAGTGATGTCATCGTACAATTTCGGGTGATCTGCATCAATACAGTTCTCCAAACAATTTAACGACATATCGCCAACCGGGTGCATAAAGAACGGAATGGAAAAACGAGATGTTCCCCATAATTCTCTAGGCGGGTTAACTACTTGGTGAATCGTAGATTTCAATTTATTATTGGTGTGACGCGATAACATATCACCCACATTGATAACCAATTCGTCCGGTTCAGCAATAGCATCAATCCATTGACCATCATGGTTTTGTACCTGTAAGCCTTTACCTTGAGCACCCATTAAAAGTGTAATCAAGTTGATATCACCGTGAGCAGCTGCACGAACGGCGCCGTCTTTCGGTTCATCTGTAATAGGAGGATAGTGGATTGGTCTTAAAATACTGTTTCCGTCTTTGATGTATTTGTCAAAATAGAACTCATCCAAACCAATGTAAATTGCCAAAGCTCTTAAAACATAAATACCTGTTTTTTCAAGCATCTGATAGGCTTCTTTACCTACAGCGTTGAATTTTGGTAATTCTGTAACTGTAACATTTTCAGGATATTCTGATGCGTATTTTGAACCTTCACTTACATACTGACCAAAGTGCCAGAATTCTTTTAAGTCTCCGGCTGAACGTCCTTTGGCATGCTCTTTTCCAAAAGAAACATAACCTCTTTGTCCGCCGATTCCAGGAATTTCGTACTTCTCTTTTACTTCAACGGGAAGGGTAAAGAAATTACGAACTTCACTGTAAAGTTCATCAACTAACTGGTCATCTAAGAAATGACCTTTTAATGCTACGAAGCCGATTTCTTCGTAGGCTTTTCCGATTTCATTTACAAATTTTTGTTTACGTGCCGGATCATCCGACAGGAAATCACGTAAGTCAACACTAGGAATGTTTTGCATTGTACTTAGTTTTTGTTAATAACTTTTTCGGTTTGAAACCATTATAAAAACAAATGTAGAGAATAATTTCCGTAAAAAAATAATAAAGTTGTAAACAATGTGTAAATTTTACTTCTTGTTCTTTTTCTTCTGATTCTCTTTCGTTTCGGTTTCTTCAATTAAAAATTCCGGACGTATTTCATCGCTTTCTAAAAAACAAACAGAAGAACTATTTTTTCTTTGTTCAGGCTGTTTTGAATCCTTTTTATTGACACCTAAAGACTTCATTTTTAATGGGTTATTTTGGTATTGTTGTAATTATTTAAAGTTAGTAACTATTTTGTTAGAATTTAACGATTTGACGTTATTTTTATTATTAATTTTGGGGCGTTTTAAAGCACAATGCAATGAATTTTGACAGAAAAAATCTAACCAACGAGCAATTATTAGATTTATACAAAAAGATATTAAAACCTCGATTGATTGAGGAAAAAATGTTAATCCTTATCCGTCAGGGGAAAGTGTCTAAATGGTTCTCCGGAATCGGGCAGGAAGCTATTTCAGTAGGAATCACTTCAGTTTTGGATAAAGACGAATACATTATGCCAATGCACCGAAATTTAGGTGTATTTACCACAAGAGAAATTCCACTGCACCGTTTGTTCTCGCAATGGCAGGGAAAACGCAACGGATTTACTAAAGGACGTGATCGTTCTTTCCACTTCGGAACTCAGGAATACAATATTATAGGTATGATTTCTCACCTTGGCCCACAAATGGGTGTCGCTGACGGAATAGCCTTAGCCAATAAATTAAAGAAAAACGGAAAAGTAACCGCTGTATTTACAGGTGAAGGCGCAACTTCTGAAGGAGATTTCCACGAAGCCTTAAATGTTGCGTCAGTATGGGATTTACCGGTTTTATTCGTAATTGAAAACAATGGTTACGGATTATCCACGCCAACTAACGAACAATACCGCTGTGCACAATTAGCCGATAGAGGCGTAGGTTACGGAATGGAAAGCCACGTGGTAGACGGAAATAATATCTTAGAAGTTTATAATTTGATTTCAGAATTAAAAGCTTCTATGGTTGATAATCCGCGTCCGGTGTTGTTGGAGTTTATGACGTTCCGTATGCGTGGGCACGAAGAGGCGAGTGGTACGAAATATGTTCCGCAGGAATTGATGGATATGTGGGCTGAAAAAGATCCGGTAGAAAACTACAGAAGCTATTTGAAAGCTACTGCTGTTTTGGAAGATTCAGTTGATGAAGCCATTCGCGCGGAAATTAAAAAAGAAATCGATACTGATTGGGCAAAAGTTCAGGAAGAACCAGCTATAGTTGCCGATTTAGACGAAGAATTAAACGACGTTTACGCTCCGTATTCGTTTGAAAATATTGAGCCGAAAGGCGAAACCGAAAATATCCGAGTAATTGATGCGATCTCTCAGGGATTAAGTCAGTCGATGGAACGTCACGAAAACTTAGTGGTAATGGGACAAGACATCGCTGAATACGGTGGTGCTTTCAAAATTACCGATGGTTTTGTGGATAAATTCGGGAAAGACCGAGTTCGCAATACACCAATCTGCGAAAGTGTAATTGTTTCGGCAGCCAATGGATTGTCAATTAACGGACATAAAGCGGTTGTTGAAATGCAATTCGCCGATTTCGTTTCGACAGGATTCAATCCAATTGTAAACCTATTAGCAAAACAACACTACCGCTGGCAAGAGAAATCCGATGTGGTTGTGCGCATGCCTTGCGGTGGAGGAACTCAGGCAGGACCATTCCACTCACAAACTAACGAAGCTTGGTTTACTAAAACACCGGGTTTAAAAGTAGTTTATCCGGCATTTCCGTATGATGCAAAAGGACTATTAGCAACAGCAATTAACGACCCGAATCCGGTAATGTTCTTCGAGCACAAACAATTGTACCGAAGTGTATATCAGGATGTTCCGAAAGAGTATTACACGTTACCTTTTGGAAAAGCCTCGTTGTTAAAAGAAGGAAATGACGTAACGATTATTTCTTTTGGAGCAGGTGTGCATTGGGCGTTGGAAACTTTAGCAAAACACACTGATATCTCTGCAGAGTTATTAGACTTACGTTCGCTTCAACCGTTAGATTGGGAAGCGATTTACGCTTCAGTTAAGAAAACAAGCCGTGTAATCATTCTTCAGGAAGATACTTTGTTTGGTGGTATAGCTAGTGATATTTCTTCAATGATTATGGAGAATTGTTTCGAACACTTAGATGCACCGGTTAAACGTGTGGGAAGTTTAGAATCTGCAATTCCATTCATGAAATCGTTGGAAGATCAGTATTTACCAAAACAACGTTTTGAAACTGAATTACTGGAATTACTGAAATACTAAATAAAAAATCCCCGACTTGTGTTGGGGATTTTTGTTTCTAATTATTTCTTCAACTTCTCAACCTGCATCGCAATCCATCCAGGCAAGTAATTAGGAGTACAACCTTTATGCACAAATTCGTCTTTGTACAAGCCTAATCGTTCACCTAACGCAACACATCGGGAGCGAAATTGAGGCTCAAAAATTCCGATTTGGGCTGCTGTGAAATTCATCGCCCATTGCACATCGGGGCTTTCTTTTTCCATTTTCTTTTCAATTCCTGAAAGAAGATATTCGGTATTAGGTGGCGGAGTTTGCCCAACCCAACGCAATCGTCCCTGATAATACCAGAAAATGCGTCGTTGTAATGAAGAGCTGCTGTTCTCCCAAGATTCTATCAAAGCAATGGTTTTCTTGTCTTTCATTAACTGATTCGCCATTAGCCAATCTATCAACTGATTTCGCTCGTCTTCATTATGTTTTGCAATATCCGAATCTAGCTGGTTGACAAAATCAGATGTCAGCATTTTTTTATCCATAATGAGGATTGCTAACTGGCGTGCCATGAAATTCTCGGTTGACCAAAATTCTAAGGCTAAGTTCTGGTCTTTTTTAATTTCTTTGGCAATTACACGTAAATCACCAAGTTTACAATCTCTCTTGCTGATTTGCTGATATATGGTATTGGCTTTTGATGAAAGTTTCATACTTTGAATGTTTACTGTCTCAAAATCTTCTCCATCGCTTTTCCTTTCGCCAATTCATCAATCAATTTATCCAAATAACGAATTTGCTGCATGAGTTTGTCTTCAATATCTTCCACACGATAGCCACAGATTACACCGGTAATTTTTGAAGCATTCGGATTGATTTGAGGTGCATTATTGAAGAAATCTTCGAAATTGGTTTTAGCCTCAAGGTGCTTTTGAAAAGTTTGCTCATCATAACCAGTAAGCCAGAAGATGATTTGATGTATTTCATCCTTGGTGCGTCCTTTTTTCTCTGCTTTAGTGATGTAATGTGGATAAACGCCTGCGAAAGACATTTTTAAAACTCGGTTGTAGTTATCGTTGTTCATGATCAGTTATAAATGTACTTTCAAATATACAAAAGGAATACATTTCAGCAAGAGAAAGCAGTTGTGATAAAACTAAGTTAATTTTTTGCTTTTATCACAAAGTTGTGATAAATTCATTTCACAAATTAAAAATTATCACAAGCTATGAAAGGCAAAAAAGAATTGAGAGAAAGCCTTGGAATTACCCAACAAGAAACAGCATTACTGATAGATGCAAAATTAAGTTCGCTCGCAATGTACGAAATAGGAGAGCGGGAGCTAACAACGTATCAATTGCTAGAACTTGCAAAAATGCAAAACTTTGTTCTAAAGAATGAAAGCAAAAAAGAGAAAAATAAATTGGTTCTTCAAGAGAGAAAAAGAGCTAAGGCAATTCTTCAGAAAGAACTTAATGGGTTTGAACTTGAGAAGCTTCTAACTGAACGCAAGTTGCAAGAAGCAAATCAAAAATATCAAAAAGCACTTTCGGCCTTGGTACTTTTAGAGTATCTGGAAAATAATGAAACGCATAAAAAATCTAAGCAACAAGTATTGGCTAAGATAAAAATGTCTGCAGAAATAGCATTGGAGAAATATGGTCCAATACAACTTTCACGATTGAATCTTACACTACAAACACTGAACTTTCAAATTGAAGTTTATCAAAAAGAGATTAATTTGCTTTAAGATTCTTAACAGCGACTATACTTATCCTTCAAAAATTCCATTGAAGCGCTCATCAATCCTTTTAAAACATCAATATTAATATCCGATAATTTGTTCACATAAATACAGGCTTTCCCCATTTTGAATTTGCCCAAACCTTCCAAAAGATGTTCATGCTCCGGTAATCCGGTAAAAACATATAAAGAAATCGCAGCTTTTCGTGGAGAAAATCCTAACATAGGCGCATCGCCTTCGTGACCGCTTTCATATTTGTAATGGTAACTGCCAAAGCCTACAATGGTTGGTCCCCACATTTTAGGTTCGTGACCGGACATTTCCTTCATCAGTTCAATTAAGGCGTAGCTGTCTTCTTTTTTTTGTTCGGTATTGGCGAAAGTGTGTATAAATTTTAATACGTCTTCGTCGGTGTAAACTGTTTTTGTTTTAGCCATAAGTAGTTGAAGTTAAACTTTAAGTATTCCTCTAAAACCTCTTGCTGCATAATAGGATTCTGCTCCATTGTGATATAAAAAAACAGCATCGTAACGTCTGTCGCAGAATAAAGCGCCACCCAATTTACGAATAGCTTCCGGGGTTTGTATCCAGCTGGAGGTTTTTAAATCAAATTTGCCTAATTGTTGCAGTTCACGGTATTGCGTTTCGGTTAGAATTTCAATACCGATTTCGTTGGCTAAAGCTTCTGCATTATTTTGTGGTTTGTGTTCCTTTCTCGATTCTAAAGCGGCTTGATCGTAGCAGATGCTTCTTCGGCCTTTAGGACTTTCGGCGGAACAATCACAGAAAATATATTCATTTGTTTTAGTATCAAATCCGATTACATCTGGTTCGCCACCGGTTTCTTCCATTAAATCTAATGACCAAAGTTTGTTCGGGTTTGCTATGAGTTTTTCTGCAACTTTGTCCCACGAAATACCTTGATGGCGATTCAAATTGGCTTCAAATCGTTTTTGTAAAACACCAAGTAGGGCAGTACTTTGTTCTGAAGTGAGTTTTTTCATCTTATAATGAATTTTATGTCTTTATCCTTACAAATATACCTAAATCGGTAAAGAAATAGTAGGCAGAGAGCAATTAAAAAATAACTTTTAATGTGTGCTTTTAACTTTTTTAACACAAAAAGTTTATAATTCTTCTTAACATTACATTTTATATCTTTGTTGAATGCAATTTAAACCGGTATATCTTTTACTTCTTTTCTTTTGGTTTCAGTTTGGTAACGGACAGGAGGGAAAAGAGTACAACACTGTTTTTGAAAAACAATTACTGAATCCACATTACTCCGGTGAACAAAATATCAGTACTGGCGACTATTTACTTAAGAACGCTATAAATGATTCTCAAAAGGCGCAAGCCTATTTCCTATTGGTTCAAGGTCAAAACAAGTTGGGAGTAATTGAAAAAAGTATTGAAAATTTATTCCTTGCCAAAAAGCTTTCAGAGCAAGAAAATAATGCGTTTTTGAGAGCTTATGCAGAAATTTCATTAAGCCGTCATTGTAATAATTATGGGATTTCCGATAAAGGAAGCACCTATTTAACGGATGCAAAAAACCGTATTGAAGATATTAAGGATAAGAAACAGAAGGCAATCATTGAATCTTTAATTTTAGAATCTGAAGCCAGAGATTTAGTCACTTCAAACAATCTTACGAAAGCTTTGGAATTACTTAAACAACAGGAAGTTTTAAGTAAAAACAATGCTTTGCCTGAAATTTTCCTGACTAATAATAAGAATCTTCAGGGATACTGCTATTATAAAGCAAGTCAGTTTGATTTATCAAAACAATATTTAAATGAAAATTTAGAGATCTTAAAGCGAAATAATGTCTCGGCAAGTTGTTCCATGAAATATGTTAACTACGGATTAGCCTGCATTTCTCTTCAAAAAGGAGCTGCTGATTTTAATAAACATATTGAATTACTGAAACAGGATTTTGCCTGCAAACCAATTTATGAAGTTCTGTGGACTAAAGAGTTACAGGTAATTCTGGCTCAAAAAGGTAAGACAGATTTGGCTTCCATTTATGCTGAAAAAACAAGTCAGTTGGAAGTTCAGGATATAGAAAACAGACGCATTGGCAGAAGTATTATGCTAAGTCAAATTGAAAAAGACAGCGATACTTCTTCGGTGCTTTCCAAAATCTTAAGTACAAAAGGAATTTTGATATTATTGGGCGTTTTGCTGCTAATGATTGCTTTTTACGTTTATAATTCTGTAAAATATAAAAGGGAATACGCTCAGTTCAAAAAGATAATGAGTGAATCGGAAGCCGGAATAAAAACCTATGTTCCGCAAGAAGCTCCAACGATGACTGCAGTTACATCAGACGATGAAAAAGAAGAGGATGAGCTGGGCATGAATCAAAAATCCAAAGAAGCGATTTTGGAGAAATTGAATCAGTTCGAACGAATGGAATTGTATTTGAGTGCAGATATGTCGTTAGAGAAACTTTCCAAATACACTGACGCCAACTCAAAATACGTTCGGGAAATTATTCAGAAGTATAAAAGTAAAAACTACAGTAGTTATATTAACGAATTGCGTATTAATCACGTAATCAATCTTCTGAAAAACAATCCGGAATACTTAAAATATAAAGTAAGTTATTTGGCTGAAATAAGCGGTTTTTCTTCGCATAGTGCTTTTTCGGTTGTATTCCGTTCTGTTGCAGGCTTAAGTCCTAATCAGTTTATCGAATTTTTAAAGAAAGAAAAAAGTCATATTCTAAGAAAATCTTCCTAACTTTAAGGTGGTTAATATTTATTCTATGAGATATTTTTATGTACTGCTATTTTTATTACTGTCCTTAACTATAAGTGCCAATGGTGGAGATGTAGCCGAATATAAAAAGAAACTCACCGAGATAAACCTGTTGGTCTATTCCGATCCTCATAAAGCCATTAAAGAAGGTGTTGTGTGGTCTGAAAAAGCGAATAAGAATCCTGATTACAAGGTTTCTTTCTTGTTGGCGGTTGCCAATGCGTATGCAATTCTAAAAGATCATGAACTTTCTTTTAAATATGCTTTTCAGGCAAAAGAAGTTGCTGATAAAAATGCCAATCCTATAAACAGCGTCAAGGTTTTAGGATTTATCAGTTCACAATACCACAGATTAGAGCTTGACGATAAGGCGATTGAATACTTAGAAGAAGCAGAAAATTTAACAAAAGTAAATCCATTACCGGATTCATTACAGTATTTATCTGGCAACATATTGTTTTTTAAGGGTACTATTCTTAAGGATAAACTCGGAAACGAATATGCGCTTCAAAATTATCTGAAAGCCATTACGATTTTTGAAAAAGATAAGAAGAACAAAACCCTAATTAATTCTCTAGCAATTTTATACGGCAAAGTAGGAGAGATATACATCGAAACTAAACAGCCTGATAAAGCAAAATCGTTTTTTGAAAAAGGACTTTTAAAAGCACAAAGTGTGCATTCTGTAAAAATGGAAGGTAATTCACTTTACGGTCTTGGAAGAGTTCAATCGATTGAAAACAAAACAGAAGAAAGTGTTCAGACTTTTTTAAAAGCGTTGGAGAAAAGTACACAGGCAGATGATACTGCTTTGATAAAAGAAATTTACAAAAGTCTTTACGAAGCGTATTCTAAATTAGGTAATGAAACCGAAAAGAGAAAATACCATCAGCTGTATTTAGACGCCGAAAAAAAAATGCTTTTGAAAGAAGAAAGTACACTGAATACCTTAGTCGAAAAGATTGAAAAGGAAAATCAAAATCAAGAAAAAAAATCAAAAAATTGGATAATTTTTTTAATAATTTCATTACTTCTTTTAGTAGCTGCTTTACTTTTTTTACTCCGAAAACTGATTCAGAAAAGACGTCAGTTAAAGGCTATGTCCCAAAAATAACTTATTATGTAATTTGCTGATTATCAGTATAATTATATTTCATTTTTGCTTTTAAAAAAGTGGAATTTTCCATTTTATCGAAAGTATATCACTTTGAAGATACATACACTTAACGCTAATTTTACAATTCAAAATCGAAACTAACTAAAATTTTGAATCATGAAATTTATCTTTACATTCTTGTTTATGATTTCGGGGTTGGTTCTACAGGCACAATGTGACTATGAACAAAACTTTGACTCATACAACGTAAATCAATATCCAACGGATTGGGCATTGATCAACACAACGGGTAGTGCAAGTTCGGGTATTACAGTACAAACTAGTGCTAATGCGCCGTCACCACAACGTTACTTAAGGATGACCAACGGAACATCAACGACCGGACAATTGCTAGCTATTTTACCAATGATAGCAAACGCTTCAGATGGTAATCACAGAATCAGATTTTATCTTCAGGGTAGTACAAATCCATCTGCATCTTTACAGATTGGAACAATGGATACAAATACTGCCGCTGGAGTTTTTACGCCTATAACAACAATCACAACAACTACAACAACCGCGTGGACGCAATATACGGTTCAGATTCCTGCCGGAACAAATCAATATATTGCGTTTAAGCACGGTTTAGGTGCTGCTGGTATAGTTTATAGCTTTGACAATATTTGTTTTCAGCAAACACCAACTTGCTTAGAGATTCCGAATTTAACTTTTAATTCAGCTACATCAAGTTCTGTTACTTTTGGTTGGGCAGCAACGCCTTCTGGTGAAACTGCTTGGCAATATATTGTACAGCCAACTGGTACAGCTGCACCAACAGCAGCTACCAATGGAATCGATACAACTACAAACCCTCAAACTGAAGGTGGCTTATCAGCAAACACAGCATATGACGTTTATGTTAGAGCAAAATGTTCCGATACAGATTTTGGAGAATGGTTTGGACCAGTTTTAGCGACTACTGCATGTGTTACATACACAGCTTCATATTCAGACAGTTTTGAAAATAATGTTAGTACACAAGACATTAAACCTTGTTGGTCAATTCACGATACAGGTTCCGGAGATTTAAAAGCATTTGCTTCTAATAATTCTTTTGGAATAACTCCTTCAGAAGGAGCATTACATGCACGATTCTTCTTTCCTTCAACTATGGTGGCTAATTCTTTAGCGCTGATTTCACCACAGTTTACAGATTTAGCTTCTAACAAACAGATTCGTTTCAAAATGAATAAAAGAGCTGGTTTCGAAGCTAATATGAATATCGAAATTGGTACTGTTGCAAGTCCTACTGATATGAGTTCATTCACATTATTGGACAACACCACTATTACTCAAGCTACAGTAGTTGCTTCTACTTGGAACGAATATACCGTTACCTTATCTAACTACAACAACAGTTTAGGACATCAGTATATCGCGTTCAGACCGAAACATTTAGGAGGAACAACGGCTACCCAATATATCTATATGGATGAGTTTGTTTACGAAAGCGCACCGTTTAACGACGAGACACTTACAGCTTTCGATATGAACGTTTCAACTTCTTACGAATGTACAAATTCAGTAAACAGTACATTTGCCAATGCAACGCGTTCTGCAAATGCACCT
Organism: Flavobacterium sp.; assembly: GCF_032153895.1. GTDB lineage: Bacteria > Bacteroidota > Bacteroidia > Flavobacteriales > Flavobacteriaceae > Flavobacterium. Next base: position 10,504 of record NZ_JALDYN010000022.1, on the reverse strand, counting down.
TGTAACTCACCAATTTATTCTTCTTATAAAGATTTGTGGTATAAATTTGTGGCGCCAACAACTGGAGATTATGCTTTTTCATTGGAATTAAGTAATACAAACCCTATTAATGGACAATTGTTCGTTTTTCAAGGACCGGCGACTAGTTTAACACAAATTACAAGTGGTTGTTTAACGCGTTATCTCATAAGAGCTTTAACAGCAGGACAAGAATATTTTGTTTCTGTTGCATGTCCTGACAATAATGCTAGTTTTAATTTATGTGTTTTCCCGCTTGGAGAAACGCCTAATGATGATATTATTGATGCTGAAATATTAACAGAATCTGCAAATAGAGCATGTGAAAATGCAATTGAAGGTACTTTAGAAACGGCAACGCATTCATCTGATTCTGCTTGTGCAGCAGCTAGTGTTGATGTGTGGTATAAATTTACACCTTCTCAAACTGATGAATATACTTTTTATGTTACATTATTGAATGGGACAAGCCCAACAGGTATAACCATTTATGGTGGTAATCCAGGTGCTTTAGTTGCAGTTTCGGATACTTGTGCAGGCCCTATGGTATTAGCTAATTTAAATGCTGGAACGATGTATTATGTTGCTGTTTCTGCTTCAACAACATCTAATCCGATACATTTTAACTTGTGTGCATACCAATCACCACCACCACCAAGCAATGACGACTGTACAACGCCAATTAATTTAATTGTCGGACAAACTTTTAACGATAACGATATTGTAGCAACAAATACTTCTGCTGGAGTGAATCCTGGTAATTCAAATTATCCAAGCTGTGGAACTATAGAATTCAGTACTTATGGTCGCGATGTTTGGTTCACAGTTACCATGCCGGAATCTGGCAATTTAGTAATTGAAACACGCCGTGAAGATGGCTCTTTGTTATCTGATACTGCAATGGAAACCTATACTGGTTCTTGCGGAACAGCAACTTTAGCTCCATATTATTATAATTTACCACCACCAAATCCAGGTCAGGCTTATTGTAACGATCAGTTTGTAATTGGTGGTAATCAATATGCAGGTATCCGATTTGCAAATAAAATGCCGGGTGAGCAAATCATTGTTCGTGTTTGGGGATGGGCTCGTCAGTATGGAGATTTCAAAATTTCTGCTTATGATGACACAGAACCATGTCCAAGACCAACAAATATCAACATTACGGACATCGTAGGAGGTCAGGTGACTGCTACTTGGAATCCACCAACACCTTCTCCAAATGGCTATTATTACATCATTCAGCCGGCGCCTTTAAACTATCCGTCAGGACAGGTAGGAACATATAGTCCAACCAATTCAGCAACTGAGAGTGGTTTGGCAGAACAATACGAATATGAAATTTATGTACGTTCAGCTTGTAATACAAACAACAGTGCATGGGAAGGACCAATTCCTTTCACCACAACTTTAGGAACTGCCGATTTCAACAATAGTGTTTTTGCTAAAATTTATCCGAATCCCGCAAATGATTTAGTGAAAATTGAGAGCAGTCAAATGATTGATGAAGTAGCATTATATTCAATTGAAGGAAAATTAGTGTATTCAAAAGTGATTAACGAAATGAACCCTGAAATTAATGTTTCTCATTTACAATCAGATGTTTATTTCCTTAAAGTAATTAGTGATAAAGATGTGATGAGCGTCAAACTGATTAAAAGGTAAGTTAATTAATAGATTGGTTAAAGGCTGCTCGGTTGAGCAGCCTTTTTATTTATACAATTCAATACGAATCTTCCTTGTCGTTGAGATCGTGATCTTTTGGTTTCGGATAATCATTATTCAGAAACGTTTCGTATTCTTTCTGATCTTTCTGATTCTGACGAACAATATATCTAATCAACACTATCAGAACAAATGCCAAACCAACGAGTAGCATTGCGGTGGTTTCCATGATTTCATATTTAAAATTTAACGATTACTGATTTAAAGTAAAAGTGACCGATATTGTAGTGTTCAGCAATTTTGAAATCGGGCAATTCGCTTCGGCATCTCGAACCAGTTCTTCAAATTTAGCATTATTAATATCTGGAACTTTTGCTGTTAAAGTAAGATTGGAAGCAACAATACTTCCGTCTTCAAATACGATTTCACAGTCAGTTTTTAATTCATCTGGAGTGAAACCTGCAGCCTGCAAATTGAATGCTAATTTCATTGTAAAACAGCCTGAATGCGCTGCTCCGACTAATTCTTCAGGGTTTGTTCCGATGCCTTCCTCAAATCGGGAACCAAAGGAATATTGTGTTTTGTTTAAAACGGTGCTTTGTGTGGTTAAATGTCCTTTACCATCTTTTCCGGTACCGTTCCAAACGGCAGTCGCTCTTCTTTTCATATGTTGTCGTTTTGTAGTTAATACATAAAGTTACGAAATTTAACGTTCAGTTATGTGTATAAAAAAAGACCTTAAAAAGGTCTTTTCAGATATTTGTAATATTAACGATTAATATTTTCCGCTTAATAATTCACCACCGATTGGAGCTTTGGCTTCAATACCTAATTTTTTCATCATTTCGTAAGTTGTACAAACCGCAGCCGAAGTTACAGGAATACCAACTTCTTTCTGAATCAAATCAATGGCTTCTAACGAAGGCATTTGTACACATGCAGAGGCTACCAAAACATCAACGCCTGTTAAATCCAAGCGTTTGTAGATTTCCATTAAATTCATCGGGTCTTGAGCAGCAACTTCTAAATTATCTGGAATTTCCAAAGCGATGGAATCTACTACTTCAAAACCTTGATGTTCAATATAATCTACAACCAAGTCAGTCAATGGACGCATGTATGGTGTAATTACCGCAACTTTTTTAGCACCTAAAACTTTCAATCCATTGATTAAAGCACCAGCTGAAGTCACAATTGGAGTAGGGAAGTCGTTCTTAATAGTCTCCTGATGCAAATTCACTTCTGAAACACAGTGGTAACCGCGTCCCATACTCATAATCGCAACCAAACAAGCGTAACCCATTACATCTACGTGAGCGTCTGATAATTCTGTGGCGCATTTTAAACTCATCGCGTCCATGGCTTCCAATTCTTCTTTGGTTACCTTTTTCATTCTCATTCGGCTGGAATGGAAAGTAAAACGCTCCGGTAAAATAGTTTCACGCGAACGGAAAACTGCCGGAATTTCGGTTTCCATAGTTACGTTTGATGAAGGTACAATCTGGCCAATTCTGTATTTTTTCATTGTATTTTTTGTGCAATTAATATTAAGTCTGTTGTGGTTGTTCCGTTTTGTTCAGGGAAATCTTTTCGCCGTAAAGTTACTAGTTGAAAACCATATTTAGTTATGGCTTCGGTTAAATAATCTGATTCGTGGTAATACATGTAAATTTCATCGCCGGTACTTCCTTTTTTCAATCCGGATTTAGTATAATCATCTTCCATTGTGCTTAAATACAAAACACCTTTCGGATTCAAAACTTCGGAAGCATCTTTAATAAGTTGAATAGCTTCTTCTTTAGAAAGATAAGGCAAACCGAAACCGCACATGATTCCGTCAAATTTTTGGTTCAACTTTAAAAAATCTCGGCAATCTAGTAAATCAAATTTTGCTGTTGGGTTGTTTTTTAGGGCTAATTCTAGCATTTTGGGAGCCAAGTCGGTTCCTAATATTTTGAAATCTGGTCGCTTTTTTAAAAGGTATTTGGTAATATTTCCCGGACCGCAGGCTAATTCTAAAATCTCGGCATTTTCAGTTTCAATCGAATTGCAGAAAAAGTCAAATGTATCGTTATACAAATCAAAATCCATAAACCTTTCTTGGTATAGATTTGCATTTTTATTGAAAACTTCGGCTGCTTTGTTCATAATTAATATCGATCAAAATAACGTTTCATGAAGTAGGAACTAATCCAATATCCGTTAATTTTTACAGCGTTGCGTAATAATTTTTCCATAAAGCGAGTGTCGCCAAATGCCCAGTCATCAGCTCTTTTGTTAGTCACAATTCCATTGTCATATATGGTATAATCTGTAACATGTGTTAAAGATTTTCGATTGTATCCGTTATAGCCATATCGCTTATCCGGATTCCATTCTTGGTATTTGAATTCCCGTAAATCTTTAAAGTATTTTTCCTTAACGAGTTCAACGTTAGTATATAACGAATTTTTATCGAAAATGTTCTGCTTTAAATAGTGTAAAATAGGGTCAGAAGGAGCAATTTTATCAACGAATTCTTTTAATAAAATGTCATCCTTGCTGTCTAAAGCTTTTACAAGAGCCCATTTTAGCTCATCAAAAGTTTTATAACCTTTATGAGGCTGCATAGGTGTTTCTGACGTTATGAAGTTACCATCACTATCAATAACACGCATTTTTCCGTTAGAGAACGTAAGCGCTTGATTTATTCTTGAACCGGAAAAAGAATCGGTATATTCAAAATTGGCTACTTCGTCAAATTGACTTGAATTAATAGGTTTTCCGTTTTTATCAATAATCTGATAGTATTTGCCTTTTTTAGCTTTGTATAATTCATTCAATCTTGAAATACGCTGTAAATTATCATATTTAAAAGGTAATATGATTTCATTATTCAGATTTACCAATCCCATTTTATTGCCTTTCGAAACAACAACCGAATAATTCTCGTTATCGTTTGCTTCAGAATAATAGCCTACGAAATCAATACTTATACCGTCATATTTAAGCGGAATTATTTCTTTTCCATCCTTATTAATTAAACCGTATTTTTTACCTTTTCGTACGCTGAAATAAAGTTGTTTCCGGCTTTCAAAAAACTGAAGGATTTCATCATAAATCATAGGAAAGACAACTTGCTGTGTACTTTCATTCAACAACCCAAACTTCCCATCCTTACTTTTGATGAAAAGATGATTGCCATTTCTTTGTGATGCGAATGGATTTTTTAAGTTGGATTCGTCTAAAATATAGCCGTATTCGGCAATTCTTTCCTGAAAAAGCAACTCATTCTTCTGGTTTAAAAAATTGTAGCTGCCATCGAATGCTTTTAAAATGGTTAATTTACTGTCTGGAGTATCACTATCGGTAATCCAGTTGTATTCTACCGGAACGATTATTTTACCGTTTTTATCGTACAATCCAAATTTGCGATTAGGCTCAGATGTTACTACTTTGAACATGCCATTTTCTTCTCCAATCCATTCGAACTCAACCGGAATAATTATTTCGCCTTGCAAATTAATTACACCATGTTTTTCGCCCTGTTTAACATTTAGAAGTTCTCGATTTCCTAAAGAAAACGTATCAACATCGTCATAAATAGGAGGTACGATTACTTTCCCTTGCCTGTCAAGAATTCCGCGCTTTTTGTCTTTTGCAACCCGATACCCGATACCGCTGTACTGAGCTATAAAATCGTTATCGTATTCAAAAGGAGCAATTTGTTCTCCCTGTAAGGTGAAAATCCCGGCTTTTTTATCTTTCGAGGCCATAATTGCACCGTAACCATCTGTAAAGACTTTATCAAAAACAATTTCTGTTTTCTTCTTGTCTTTGCTGCCAATGAAATAAATTCCGCAAAGATTATTCTTTTTTACACTGTAATAACCAAATGAATCTGCACTGAGCACTTCATCATTATCTGTTGGATAAATAACTGTTCCATTTGATTCAATCAGTCCGAATTTGTCTTTCTTCTGTACAGTCAAATAAGGAATAGTATGCGATGTTTGTAATAACGGATTTTGAATTTTTATTTTCTGCTTAGAATTGTTACCGTATATCGGATTGTAATTTGGATTTTTCCTAGGAATAAAAATACTGTCGTATTCTAGTGGAAGAATAACTTTATCGTTTAACAGACCAAATTTACCATCAGCTTTTATAATAGCAACATTTTGATACAATGCAGCGTATTCAATCTTTTTAGAAAATGATTTGTTTTGTTTGTTAAAAATAAGTTGCGATTCATCCTTCTTATTCTTAACCAATGTTACGTGAAGATTTCCTCCGATTATTTTAGCGTAGGCAATAGGTAAAAGTACTTCGCCGTTAGCTGAAATTTTACCATATTTTTTATTCTTTTTGACGACAAAACCCGGTCCGGTTTTATACGAATCGCTTCCAATGCTGTCAAATTCAATTTTGGTTGTTAATTCGCCTTTTTTGTTGGCAATTCCAAATAATTTATTTTGTCTGACAATAAAACCATCCGAAGCCCATCTAATTTCGTCATAGATGGCTTCCTGACGAACATTATCCGCTGAAACAAAACCACTTTTGCCTTTTTCTCTGTATGTTCCTGCTGTAGTTCTTTGGTATTCATAACCCGGTTCGGCAACGACTTCCACCGGATAATCGCCACCTCTTTCTTCAACCTCAATGACCTGAGCCGAAGCCGATATACTTACTAAAAAAGTTATGTAAAAATATATTTTTTTCATCTACAGCAAATTAGGATAATTACCTAACAATTTCTTTTACAGTATTTGTAATTGTTCCGATGCCTTCTACAGTAGCTTCAACCACGTCACCATCCCACATCCATTCCTGCGGATTTCTTCCGGCACCAACTCCAGCAGGTGTTCCTGTTGCGATGATATCACCTGGTTCTAATGTGAAAACCGTGCTCAAATCTTCAATTAAATCATTGATGTTGAATAATAAGAATTTTGTATTTGAATTCTGTTTTTCAACACCATTCAATTTTAAAGATAAATTCAAATTGTGAGGGTTTTCGATTTCATCCGCAGTAACTAAAACCGGTCCCATTGGCGCAAACGTATCTTGCCCTTTGGAAACAATCCATTGGCCTTCACGGCGACAATCACGCGCTGAAATATCGTTGATTACAGTATAACCGAAAACATGGTTTAAAGCATTTTCTTTAGCAATGTATTTTCCGCCTTTACCAATAATTACAGCTAATTCAACTTCCCAATCTAATTGTTGCGTCAATTTAGAATTTAGCAAGATGTTTGTATTGGTAGCCGTCACCGATGTTGGTGGTTTGGAGAAAATAATTGGTTTTTGAGGCAATTTTCCAGTTGTATCAAGAGTTCTTGCGCTTTCCGCAACGTGTTCGGTGTAATTTAAACCAATGCCGATGATGTTTTTTCGTGGTTTTGGAATAGGAGCAAGGAAAGTTACATTCGATAAAGGATAAGAACAATTGCTCAATTCTTCTGAAGTTAAACTATTGATAATTCCTTGAATACGAGTTACTTCTATCAACCCCATATCGATTAAATCCAACATGGTTTTAGGAAGCGATTCTTTTTTGATTTGAGCCACATCTTCTAAATCGATCATGTGGTTATTTTGAACAACACCTAATCTTGGTGCCGCGTGGTTGATTTGATACGTTGCTAATTTCATTTTTTTTAAGTTACTGAGTTGCTAAGTAGTTTAGTTGCTTAGTTTTTTAATCTATTTTTTGGAATCCGTTATTATCCGGATAAGCTTGTTCCTGATACAAACCTAATTTTTCAATCACCGGTAAATCATTGAAAGAGAACAAACAAGCATCTTCTGTTTCTGATAAATTTACATGTTCATGATATACCCATGATGGTACACAGAAAATATCGCGTTCTTTCCAGTCGTAACGTTTTCCGCCGATAATGGAATACCCTTTTCCTTTGGCACATTGATATACAAATGAGCCCGTGTGTTTGTGCGCTTTTGTATGTTCACCCGGACGTAACATTTGCATGGAAGCTCCCATAGTTTGCATTACATGACCTCCTGTTAAAGGATTGGAATACTGCATGATGATTCCGTCATAAGGCGAACCTTCATTTACTTTGGCAGCTTCTAATAACGCCGGATATACTTGTTTCCAAGAATATTTGAATAAGGGAGAATAAGGTTTATCCCAAACTTTATCCGCTGGAATAATTCCTGCTCCTCCATAAGATAACGGCAAGTAATTTAGTGGAGCCGACAAGGGTTGTTTTCCATCAAAAACTGCATAATCATTGGCTTCCAAAGCATTTACTAGCGGAATATCCAAACCGTCTTGCCAAACGCAAGTTTTACCATTTTCAGCTACACCGTGTTCGTGCCAAGCAGAATTTGGTGTAATTACGAAATCGTTTACTTCAAACGTTACTTTATTTCCATCAACTACGGTATAACCGCCTTCGCCTTCCATAATGAAACGTAGGGCAGAGGCTTTATGACGATGTGCCGAAGTACTTTCGCCAGGGCGCGTCACCTGAATTCCTGTATACAACCAGCCCACAGCTGCAGAAACATCTTTACGTTTGTCGTTTACCAAATAAACCACGCGACGTCCAGCTTGTTCCGGTGTAACTAATTCGGATGATTTTAAAACCAGTTCCCGTAAATCTTCATATTTCCATAGCATTGGAACAGAAGAAGTTCTTGGCTCCCAAGGTTCGATATCATTTGCGACTGTCCATAATGCACCAGCACCTAAACCTTCTAATTCTTTATAGTAGGCTTCAAGTTCCGGTGTGTCTTGTACTCGTGCACGACCAATTACGTCGTCGCTATATTTTTCTTCCATATTATTTCTTATTGAATTCTTCGTGGTTATCAATAAATGTAATTTTTCGTGTTGGAGCAACATTTACGCGTAAATCGAAAATATCGAAACGGTTGTAATGTCCTAAAATGTCATGCATTTGTTTCGGCTGAATGCATTTTGCTAAATCGATATCGGCATACACAATTCCTTCATCGTCAATTAAAGGTTCTCCAATTACAGCTCCGTTGGGTCCGATAAATCCTGAGAACGCGGAGTTTTTACGAGTCAGCAATTCTTCAATATTCGGAACATCGTCTTTCAAAGCATCCATAATTTCTTTGGAAATTGTCGAACAGGAAACTATTGTAAACAATTTACCTTCAAAGGAATGCGCCGCTGCACGGATTTTAATCGCTTCCGCCATATTATAATCTGGTGGGGCAACGGGTAAGGAAATATAGTTCGCAATGTGGATTAATTCACCTTGTGAAAGCAATGTAAAGCGTGCTAAAGTATTCGTGTTTTCGCCACAAGCTAAAGTTCCGATTGGTCCTATTATTGTATCGTAAACTTTTAAAGAGGAACCGTCTCCTGAAGTCCAAGTTAGTTTTTCTGCCCAAGTTGGTACTAATTTTCGATGTCTGCCGATTAATTTTCCGTTGTTATCGACGATTAAATTCGTGTTGTAAATTTCACCGTAGCTATTGCCGCGCTCATTAATACCGATAACAATATGAATATCATTTTCTTTCGCAGCTTGATACAAACGCAACATGTCAGCATCTCCAGTAGTTACGGAACATTTGTATAGTTCTTCGTACCATTTGCTTCCTTGAACTGGCGTCATTACCCAATTCCAGTACGGATATCCGGCAACAAAAACTTCCGGAAAAGCGATTAGTTTTGCACCGTTTGAAGCTGCTTCCTGAACAAAGGAAATCGCTTTGTCTATCGTTTTTTCAACATTCAAGAAAACCGGTGCGGTTTGTACTGTGGCTGCTTTAAATTTTTTGAATTCCATTATGTTATTTGCAACTTGATTTATAATCTTCAATTAGTTTTAATAAAGAACGGTTGTCCATTTCTGTAGTAATCTCATCTATCATTAGTAGTTTAACCGGTTCAGACAAGGCATCATTGCTCTCAACTTTTCTAATCTTTTCTTTGTATGGCGCTTTGTCAACAGTATAAAGATCTTTGTTGAATTTATCTTTTGTTACTACTTTTTCTATAAAGTTAGGACAATCTCTAAAGATATGACGTAAAACATCGGCTGTAATTTTTTTACGATTGAAAATACTGGATAAATCATCATCAAACGGATTAGCAAAGGATAAAACATAATCATCTTTGCTGTTTTGTAAATAAGTCATCGTTAGCATTTTTCGACGCTTTTTGTAATATTTAGTATCACCATTCCATTTTTCACGTGAATTTCTATACCAAAATATCATGGAATAGATATTAATTTCGTCTTTCGCCAGAACAGGTAACCAAACCGTTTTGTATGATTTTTTTAACTGACCATCGTCGTCTAAATATTTCAAATCGAGTACTTTATAAGTTTTTGGTTTTATAACATCACCATAATACAGCGTCACTTCTTTTACATATTTTTGTTTGTAAAGGGTTGACCGATCTTCTAGATTTTTACGAAATTCAAATTCGGAGTCAATTAAATTATAGGTGGTTTCTGCAGAGGTTAGCCAAGCATCTTCATAATCAATATTTCTTGCTGTTTCCAGAAAAGAGGCAATGTATCCATTAAGTTCTGTACCATCTTTAAGTATAACTTTGCAACTATTGAATCTTTCTGCATCTTTCACAGATTCAGAACTTTGAGCAGAAATAATAGTTACGTTAAACAGAATCGTAAGAACAAAGAATTTTTTAAGACACGGAAAAATCATAACCATTAAACTGTTTGTAGATAGAACGCAATTTTAGCACGAACTTCATCACTGAAAGGTTCCGATTTGATTGTTTTTCTGTCCGATTCAATTGTTACGTTTACCAAAGTTACTTCGCCTTCCAAAATCGTTTCATTGTCCTGATTTTTAAACA
>NZ_JALDYN010000055.1:0-7418 GCF_032153895.1 Flavobacterium sp. | reverse complement strand
CGCCTGCGCAGATGGTACTGCAGTTTGTGGGAGAGTATGTCGTCGCCTTTCTTTTAAAAGCCCTTCACTTTTGTGAAGGGCTTTTTTGTTTTACCGAATGTCCACCGGACATTCTCCTCTTAATATACTTCGTCAGTTCGCTTGCGCTCGGGTCAAATTCATCATTAATTTGATGGGGATTTTTTGTTTTATATAAGTTTGATTAAAGCAGATTCTAAATTAATTGAAAATGTTTTGATTTAATGAGTTTGCGTGAGGGATGGAAGTGGCATCCTTTTTTGCTACGCAAAGGTTGTTGTGTGAAAAAATCGCCCCGCAAAAAAGATAGAACGGACAGCCCGACCCTTGGGACACGCCATAAAAAAAGCCGGTACAAGGACCGGACTTTCTATAAAATTTATGGAAGAAGGATTATTTTACCAATCCTCTTGAAATTACAATTCTCTGAATTTCAGACGTTCCTTCGTAAATCTGGGTGATTTTCGAGTCACGCATCATTCTTTCTACGTGGTATTCGGCAACATAACCGTTTCCACCGTGAATCTGAACAGCATCATTAGCCACTTCTAAAGCTACTTCTGAAGCATATAATTTAGCCATAGCGCCAGAATGTGCAATGTCTAATCCTTGATCTTTTTCAGATGCCGCTTTGTGAATTAACAATCTAGCCGCCGTAGTTTTCACGTGCATATCTGCTAATTTGAAAGCTATCGCTTGGTGATTGAAAATCGGTTTCCCGAAAGCTACACGCTCTTGCGCATATTTCAACGCCAATTCATAAGAACCTTGTGCGATTCCTAAGGCTTGAGAAGCAATTCCGATACGACCGCCATTTAAAGTTGACATCGCGAAAGCAAATCCGAAACCATCAGCACCGATTCTGTTTTCTTTTGGAACTTTTACATCGTTGAATAATAAAGTGTGGGTGTCAGAACCTCTGATTCCCATTTTCTTTTCTTTCGGACCTACTTCAAATCCTGGCATTCCTTTTTCAACAATAAGAACGTTGATTCCTTTGTGACCTTTAGAAGCGTCAGTTTGAGCGATTACTAAATACGTAGAAGCGGTTCCACCATTGGTAATCCAGTTTTTCGTTCCGTTTACTAAATAATGGTCGCCCATGTCGATAGCAGTAGTTCTTTGTGATGTAGCATCCGAACCTGCTTCCGGCTCTGATAAACAGAAGGCTCCGATTACCTCACCTTTTGCTAATGGCGTTAAATATTTTACTTTTTGCTCTTCCGAACCATATTTTTCTAAACCGGCACAAACTAAAGAGTTGTTTACAGACATAATAACCGCTGCAGAAGCATCCACTTTAGCAATTTCTTCCATCGCTAAAACATAGGAAATACTGTCTAAACCAGCTCCACCGTATTTCGGATCTACCATCATTCCCAAAAATCCAAGTTCTGCCATTTTCTTTACTTGTTCAGTTGGGAAAATCGAATGCTCGTCTCTTTCGATTACGCCTGGTAACAATTCAGTCTGAGCAAAATCTCTGGCTGCCTGCTGAATCATTAAATGTTCTTCGGATAAGTTAAAGTTCATTGTTATCTTGTTTTGTTTTGATTTTTAAAGTGTCCAAATATAGCTATAATTCTATTATTATCAATTAGATTGCCTAATTTTAACCCATGCAAAAGAGTACTTATAATGTTATTGGTGTGATGTCCGGAACTTCGTTGGACGGGGTTGATTTGTCGCACATTCATTTTACGATTGAAAACAATCAATGGTCGTTTCAAATCTTTGAAAGTGAAACCATTGCTTATGCAGATGATTGGGTAGAAAGACTGAAAATAGCGGTTGATTTTTCTACTGAAGAGCTTCGAAATCTGAATGAAGAATACACCGTAGTTTTAGCATCAATCATTCAAAATTTTATTCAGAAACATCAAATTCAAAACCTTGATGCCGTCTGTTCGCATGGTCATACGATTCTGCATCAGCCGCAAAATGGTTTTACTTTGCAGATTGGAAATCTCTCTAAAATAGCAGCATTCCTTAACGAAAAAGTGATTTGTGATTTCAGGGTTCAGGATGTAAAGTTAGGCGGACAAGGGGCTCCATTGGTTCCGATTGGTGACCGAATTTTATTTTCGGAGTATGACTATTGTCTGAATTTGGGCGGATTTTCCAACGTTTCTTTTGAAGAAAATGGAGCGCGAATCGCTTTTGACATTTCCCCGGTCAATACCGTTTTGAATTTTTATGCCAATAAATTAGGATTGAAGTACGACGATAAAGGTCAGTTAGCCGAAAGCGGAACAATTTCTAAAGAATTGTTGTTAGCATTAAATGCGCTGGATTTCTATCAAAAAGCTTATCCGAAATCATTAGGCTTTGAATTTGTGAAAACCATTGTCTTGCCAATGATGGAAAAACATTCGATTGTAACGGAAGATAAACTCAACACTTTTACGGAGCATGTCGCGTTTCAGATTGCAAAATCGTTACCTAAAAAAAACGGAAGCCTTTTGGTGACAGGTGGTGGTGCTTACAATGATTTTTTGATTCAGCGAATGAAAACGTATCTCCCTGAAATGAAAATAGTCATCCCAGAAGCTAAAACCATCGAATTCAAAGAAGCACTTATTTTTGCTTTATTAGGCGTGTTAAAGCTTAGAAATGAGGATAATGTCTTGGCAAGTGTTACAGGAGCAACTAAAAATCACAGTTCAGGTGTTATTTTTGATAAACCTAAAAATCTTTGAGTTTTTTGCAGATTCCAAGTATATTTGCACAACTTTTTAACAAACAATACAATTTTAAAATATAATGAAAGATTTACTGAAAAAATTTGAAGATAAAGAACCTGAAGTAGTGTTCCATTGGAAAGATCCGGAAACCGATGCAGAAGGATGGACGGTAATCAACTCGTTGCGTGGCGGGGCTGCCGGTGGTGGAACTCGTATGCGTAAAGGGTTGGATATGAACGAAGTGCTTTCTTTGGCTAAAACGATGGAAGTGAAATTTTCTGTGTCAGGACCTGCAATTGGTGGGGCTAAATCGGGAATCAATTTCGATCCGGCTGACCCAAGAAAACAAGGTGTTTTACAGCGTTGGTACAAAGCAGTTTCTCCTTTGTTGAAAAGCTACTACGGAACAGGTGGCGATTTAAACGTTGATGAAATCCACGAAGTAATCCCAATGACAGAAGAATGTGGTGTTTGGCATCCGCAAGAAGGTGTTTTCAACGGGCATTTCAAGCCTACTGAAGCTGATAAAATCAACCGTATCGGACAATTACGTCAAGGTGTGGTTAAAGTGATTGAAAACACAACTTTTTCACCAGATATCAACAGAAAATATACAGTAGCCGATATGATTACTGGTTACGGAGTAGCTCAGGCGGTTCGTCATTTCTACGATATTTATGGCGGAAATGTGAAAGGGAAAAAAGCTATAGTTCAAGGTTTCGGTAACGTAGGTTCGGCTGCGACTTTCTACTTGGCGGAAATGGGAGCAAAAGTAGTTGGAATCATCGATCGTGACGGTGGTGTAATCAACGAAAACGGTTTTTCTTTCGAAGAAATCAGAACCTTATTCTTGAATAAAAACGGAAATACGTTAGTTTCTGATAAAATGATTCCTTTTGCAGAAATCAACGAAAAAATCTGGTCAATCGGCGCTGAAATTTTTGCCCCTTGTGCGGCATCTCGTTTGGTAACGAAAGCTCAGGTGGATAGTATGGCTGCTGCTGGATTAGAAGTAATTTCTTGTGGGGCGAATGTTCCGTTTGCCGATAAAGAAATTTTCTTCGGACCGATTATGGAAGAAGTAGATTCTAAAGTAAGTTTAATTCCGGACTTTATTTCTAACTGTGGAATGGCACGTGTTTTTGCCTATTTCATGGAGAAAAAAGTAGCAATGACAGACGAAGCGATTTTTAACGATACGTCGGATGTTATCAAAAGAGCTATCCAAAAAACATATGACGCAAGTTCAGATAAGAAAAATATCAGTGCCAGAGCTTTTGAAATTGCTTTGAAACAATTGGTATAATTCTTGTTGTTTTATAATCATCCTAAGGGTGATAATTTGAAAATCCTTCGGTTATCTGAAGGATTTTTTGTTTTACAGCGCAATTAAAGATATATTTACGCTGCAATTTTTAAAAAATATTCACGTTACTTTATAAAAAGCATTTTATGAGTTTATTACTTCAGGCGGATAGTTTAAGCCAGGCAGCAGCACAAGTAGCAGAAGATGTGGCTACAAAAAAAGAATTAACCTTGATGGAAATCATTTTCAGTGGTGGTTTGGTAGGACAAGTCATCATGGGAGCCATTTTTCTAATGCTTTTCTTTGCCATTTATCTTTATTTAGAGCGTTTGATGGCTATTAAAGCGGCGTCAAAAATGGATCAAAACTTCATGACACAAATCCGTATGCACTTGCAACAAGGGAAGATTGATAATGCGAAAATGTTGTGTGCTTCGACCAATTCTCCGGTAGCGCGATTAATTGAAAAAGGAATTTCCCGTATTGGGAAACCGTTAAACGATATCAATATTGCTATTGAAAATGCCGGAAAACTTGAGGTTTATAAATTAGAGAAAAACGTAAGTATGTTGGCGACAATTTCCGGAGCTGGTCCAATGACAGGTTTCTTAGGAACAGTTGTCGGGATGGTAATGGCCTTCCACGAAATGGCGCAAAGCGGTTCCAATAAAATCGAGATGAGTGTTTTGGCAGAAGGAATTTATACCGCGATGATGACCACAGTTGTTGGATTAATTGTTGGAATTATCGCTTACGTAGGTTATAACCACTTGGTGAGTATCACAGACAAAGTAGTGCACATGATGGAGGTAAACGCAGTAGATTTCCTTGACTTGTTAAACGAACCGGCTTAGTATGAATTTACGAGGAAGAAATAAAATTAATGCAGAATTCAATATGTCGTCGATGACGGATATCGTGTTCTTGTTACTTATCTTTTTTATGATTGCGGTAACCACGATGACGACAACCAATGCGCTGGATTTGGTGTTGCCGAATTCCGATGGTCAAGCCGATGAAGTAGAAACTGTAGCAGTTAGCGTGGATGATAAATTGCAATATTACATCGACAAGCAGCAGTTTCCGGAAGAAGAACTGGAAAACGCTTTGAAAACGCAATTGAACGGACAAAAAGAACCGAATATTGTCTTACACGTAGCCAAAGGCGTTCCGATTGAAAATGCCGTGAAAGTGATGGATATTGCCTATCGAAATAAATATAAAATTGTATTGGCCGTAGCGCCTAAATAAACTATGGAAGTTTTAGAAACCAAACATCAGAAACGTTCGTTTACCATTACCACGATATTGTTCGTGCTGATGTTTCTGTGGTTTTTTCTGTACATCTTAAAAGACGATCCGAATGTGCCTGAGGTTTTTGAAGGTGGTGAAATCGCCATC
This sequence comes from Flavobacterium sp., assembly GCF_032153895.1. Lineage (GTDB taxonomy): Bacteria > Bacteroidota > Bacteroidia > Flavobacteriales > Flavobacteriaceae > Flavobacterium. The sequence continues at coordinate 2,009 of NZ_JALDYN010000055.1, read as the reverse complement.
AATTTCGGTACTTCCGATGTTGGTCAGGGCGAAGTGCAGCCAATGGAACCTGTGAAATCGTCTCCACAACCAGCGCAATCCAAAGCGGTTGAAGCAGCTTCTCAGAATATTACGGCGCAAACTTCCGTTAAAGCACCGGTTATTAAAACATCGGAAACGAAATCCAATACCAATGCTACCGTAAAACCGGTGGTAAAACCTAAACCAACACCGAGTAAGTCAACCAATGATGCATTATCCAGTTTAATCAACGGACCAAAATCCGATGGCGCTGAAGCTGGTCACGGCGATGATGGTGTGCCTGGCGACAAAGGTGATCCGAACGGTGATCGTTACGCGAATAGTTTTTATGGTTCAGGAGGCGGAACAGGCTCAGGTAACGGAACCAGTTGGGGTTTAAAAGGACGAAAATTGGCCGGAGGTGCTAAAGAAGTTCAGGATTGTAATGAAGAAGGTAGAGTAGTAGTACAGGTTTCTGTAAATAAAAACGGCGATGTGATTTCGGCGCAATATGTCAAAGGAACCACCAATACCAATCCGTGTTTGATTAAACCGGCTTTGGCAACCGCTAAAAAATTCAAATGGCAGCCCGATTCGAATGCACCCGACAAACAAATTGGGTTTATAGTTATCAACTTTAAATTAGGAGAATAGTTTTTAACTATTCTTTTTTCTTTTATGACCTATCAGGAAACAGTACAGTGGATGTTTGCTCAATTACCGATGTATCAGCATCAGGGCGCTTCCGCTTATAAAAAAGATTTGACCAATACACTTTTGTTGGCTGAACATCTTGGGAATCCCGAACGTGCTTTAAAGTGTGTGCATGTGGCGGGTACCAACGGTAAAGGTTCGACTTCTTCTATGATTGCTTCAGTTTTGCAGGAAGCCGGCTATAAAGTTGGGTTGTACACTTCGCCGCATTTGAAAGATTTCAGAGAACGCATCAAAATCAATGGTGAAATGATTGCTGAAGATTTTGTGGTGGATTTCATTGCTGGGAAAAAGTCTTTTTTTGAGACACATCAGTTGAGTTTTTTCGAAATGACAGTCGGTTTGGCTTTCGATTATTTTACCAAAGAAAAAGTCGATATTGCTGTAATAGAAGTAGGGATGGGCGGCCGATAGGATTCTACCAATATCATTACACCTTTGGTTGCTGTCATTACGAACATCGGTTTTGATCATACGCAGTTTCTTGGAAATACATTAGAAGCTATTGCCGGAGAAAAAGCAGGAATCATTAAGCCGAATGTTCCAGTGGTAATCGGTGAATATGTTGAACAAACGAAGGCTGTTTTTTTAAATATAGCCGATAGAAAAAAAGCGCCGATTTATTTTGCTTCCGATTTGATTCAGGAAGATTATCCTTCTGGTTTGTTAGGCGATTACCAGATTGCGAATAAAAAAACGGTGGTGCAAACGATTCAATTACTCAAAGAGTATTTTGTAATTTCCCAACGCAATTTAGAAGACGGATTGCTAAATGTTGTTGCAAATACGGGTTTGTTAGGGCGTTGGCAGCAAATTAATTCGAATCCGAAAGTAATCTGTGATACGGCGCATAATAGCCATGGCTTGAAAATTGTTTTGAATCAGATACAGAAAGAGAATTTTAGGCAACTCTATTTTGTTTTAGGTGTAGTTAATGACAAAGATTTAGATGATATTTTGCCGTTGTTTCCTAAAAAGGCTGATTATTTTTTCTGTAGACCCAATGTGCCACGCGGCTTAGATGAAAAAAAATTGCAGCAAAAGGCTCTTGAGTTTGGATTGAATGGAACGGTATGTAATTCTGTTTCAGAAGCTTATCAAGAGGCTTTGAAGGTTTCTGATGAGAATGATTTTATTTATATTGGTGGAAGTACTTTTGTGGTGGCAGAAATTGTGTAAAATAATTTTGCAGAAGTAAAAAATACCGCTATATTTGCACTCGCAATACGGGAAAACCGAATGCAAGATAAAAGGGCGATTAGCTCAGCTGGTTCAGAGCACCTCGTTTACACCGA
>NZ_JALDYN010000021.1:0-37769 GCF_032153895.1 Flavobacterium sp. | reverse complement strand
AATCCCATGTGTTTTGAATTTGTTTAAAGATAGTTGTTTTACATAAAATACGCCAGAATAATTCCTAAGATGATTGCGGAAAGTTTCGCCATATTGAATTTATGACCTTCGCTGGCTTCAAAAATTATAGTGGATGAAATATGAAATAGAATTCCGATAACAAAAGCCGTAATTTCAGCGTAATAATGCGTAATAAAAGGTAGTTTTTCTGAGGCAAAAGTTCCAAGTGGCGTCATCGCTGCAAAAGCGAGCATGAATAGTAATATGGAAGCTTTGTTAAGATGTGAATTACTGAAAAACGTAGTTAGAATAATAGCAATAGGGAAGTGGTGAATGGCAATTCCCCAAGCCAAATCATGATGATGGCTTACCGGCATTCCTTCTAACAAGGCGTGCAAACACAAACTGATGAATAACGACCAAGGAATGTGATGCATCGTGTCGTGTCCGTGAACGTGACCGTGTTCGGCACCTTGAGAAAAATATTCGAGTACAATCTGGAAGACAATACCAAACATGATGAAAAAGCCAATACCGCTGTGAACATGTCCGTCAGCACTGTGACTATGCGACGTTTCATAAACAGCCGGTAATAAATGTGACACGGTTAAGGCCAATAAAAAAGAACCACTAAAGGCCAAGAGCAGTTTTAGATTTTTTTTGCTTCTCGGACGAAAAAAGGTAGCTATCACATAGCCCAATAGTACCGAAAGTAAAGGAAGCAGATACAACATCATACTATTTAAAAATCATGATTAAGCGTTCGGAATCATTTTTATAGAATTTGCGCAGCTTGTAATCACCAAAAACATCCAAAAGATAAATTCCGGCTTCTTCCATCATCTGTTCAAAATCGTTTAAAGTTAAGGCTTTTACTTTTTCCGTGAAATGAAATTGTTGTCCATCGGCTTCAAAATCGATTTCTTTGAAAATATGATTGTCTTTTACATAACGTTTGATGTGAAAATCAATGCCTTCCACCGTTTTTACTTCTTCCGGAACCAAATTGTTGATGATATAATTCACGTTCATGAAATCGATAACCGCAAAACCGTATTCCGAAAGACTGTCGTGAATGGCTTTTAAAGTCGTCAGATTATCATCATCACTTTCAAAATATCCGAAACTGGTAAATAAATTGAAAACTGCGTCAAACTTTTCTTCAAAAGGCTCGCGCATATCGTGTACTTTGAAATGCAGTTTTTCGTTGGCAAATTCTGAAGCTGCTTCGATACTGTTTTCGGATAAATCGGCACCGGTTACATCATATCCTAATTCATTTAAATATACCGAATGACGGCCTTTTCCGCAGGCTAAATCTAAAATTTTAGCATCTTCCGGTAGGTTTAAATATTGGGTAAGGTTGTCCATGAAATGTTGCGCTTCGGCATAATCACGGTCTTTGTATAAAATATGATAATAAGGTGTGTCAAACCAAGAGGCAAACCAGTTTGCAGTATCTTTTTGCATAGAAATTCTTTAAGCCTACAAATTTAACGTATTTTTGCGGACTAATTTCATGTTTCAGGATTTGAAATTTGGAATTTTGACATTGGATTTTGATTAGGATGGAAAATTTTAAAATGATTGCCAAAACCTTATTTGGCTTCGAGGAAATATTAGCGAAAGAACTGATACAATTGGGCGCTCAAAAAGTAGAGCAAGGAACCCGAATGGTAAGTTTTTACGGCGATAAAGGATTTATGTATAAAGCAAATTTGGCTTTGCGCACTGCTTTAAAAATCTTAAAACCGATTTATCACTTTCGTGCGTTTAACGAGCAGAGTTTGTATCGTGGCGTTCAGGGAATTGACTGGTCGAAGTATTTGTCGGCACATCAATCGTTTGTGGTGGATGTGACTTTGCATTCCGAACATTTCAATCATTCGCAGTTTGTGGCTTTGAAAACTAAAGATGCTATTGTGGATCAGTTCCGCGAGAAGTTTGGCAAACGTCCGAATATTGATAAAGATTTTCCAGATTTGAGAATCAACGTACATATTGACCGTGATCAATGTTCAATTTCCTTAGACAGTTCAGGTGATTCATTGCACCACAGAGGTTATAAAACTGCTACCAATATTGCACCAATTAATGAAGTTTTAGCGGCAGGAATGTTATTACTTTCCGGTTGGGATGGACAAGGTGATTTTATTGACCCGATGTGTGGTTCGGGAACGATTTTAGCGGAAGCTGCGATGATTGCTTGCAATATTCCGGCGAACATCAACCGTAAAGAATTTGCTTTTGAACGTTGGAATGACTGGGATAATACTTTATTCGACCAAATTATGGATTCGTTAATGAAGAAAACCAAAGAATTCCATTATACGATTACAGGTTATGATAAAGCACCATCAGCTGTGATGAAAGCGAAAGATAATATCCGAAATGCTAATTTGGATGAATACGTAAGAATTTCAGAACGTAATTTCTTCGACACTGAAAAAGAAACTCGCGGACCGTTGCACATGGTGTTCAATCCGCCTTATGGTGAGCGTTTGGATATTGATATGGAACGTTTTTACCGAGAAATTGGTGATACTTTAAAGCAAAGTTACCCGGGAACGAACGCTTGGTTTATTACCGCGAATTTGGAGGCGTTGAAATTTGTCGGTTTAAAACCATCGAGAAAAATAAAACTTTTTAATGGAAAACTGGAATCCCGTTTGGTCAAATACGAAATGTACGAAGGTAGTAAAAAAGCGAGTAAACAAGTATAGTTTTCAGTAAAAGTTCTTAACTCATAATTTATAATTCAAAACTCATTATGTCTAAAATAACTAAAGCATTTTTATACAACTTTTTAGGATTTGCACCATTGTTTATTATTTTTCGAGTAATTGCAGGTTACGCTACGAATCTAACCGGTTTTTGGTTGCCATTGACAGCTGCAGTAGCTGCATCAATATTAGCTCCGAAATTTAAAGCCATCAAAACCAATGAAGGCGAAAAAATCTTCATGTCATGGATGTTCATCAAGGGTGTGAAAGAAGTAAAATAGTATAAAAAATCCTAACAAAATGTTGGAATTTTTTTATTTCTGACTTTTATAAAGCGGAATAAAATAACTCAGTGTGTAATTAAATCCGACGCCGAATTTTCCATCGTAAGTTCTGTTAAAACCAGGAATGTACAGATTATCGAAATTGTCAGGTGTTTTGTTGGTTACCAGATAATTCAATCGAACTGAGAAACCTAAATAGACGTTGTTAAGAACTTCGGCTTTTACGCCACCTACAAGTTCTAGCCAAGAAGCGGTTAATCCGTTGAATTCCTGACCTGAAGTTACTGTATTTGGATCAAAATACTGATTCGTATTATAAACCGTATAATGGTTTAGCTGATGTGAAAACGAACCTACTCCGTAACGCATTCCGGCATAAATCATGTTTTCCAGATCCAGCCAGTTTTCGTGTGCGTTGTAATCAAACCCAACTTTGAAATAACTTCCTTTTGTAGTGAAATTTAACTGGTCGTCATCAACCGTTTTCTTTTCATTACCCAATTCGCCGGCGATGTAGATTTTTTTGGTTAAACGATAATCGCCAACTACCTCAAAACCTTGATATTTATCGTCATAAAACGATTTGGTTAATCGGTGTAAATCAACGCCAACGCGTAGACCATAACGTTCCGTTTTACCTGTTTTTACTGAATCTTTTGCTTTTTCCTGAGCTACTGTTGATAATGAAACCAACACTAAAGCGATACTAAAAATAGATCTTAATGTGTGTTTCATTTTCGTTTTGAATATTAGGTTGTGACACAGTTATCGATTGAATCCAAAGGCTTGCATCACCATCAGTTAGTACTGGATTGGAATCGTTTAACTGAAATACGGTTTTGAATCCACAAGCTCTTGAGATAAAAACATCCTGACGAGCGTAATCATACGATAATACATCGGTATTTGTATCAGCCGGATTTGCAGCACCTGAATTGTAGATGAAATTATAAACGGTATTATCAGCAGTCGTTTTTAATGGAAGAAATAGCTTAGAACCATTGAACAGGTACTTTTGTTCTTCTGTGGAAGCAGAAGGGTTGAAAATGATTCCTTCACCCATTCCATTTGCGATTACTTTTAAGTTAGTAACGTTTTTAAGGGTTGTAGGATTAGCAGCGTCGTAAAATTCGATGACAACGTTCGGTGTGGTTGGCGTACCTTCCGCACAGATATCATCTTTCTCACAACTCCAAAAGGAATTGGCAAGTAAAAAGGTCAATGCGAATATTTTTAGTTTTTTCATAGGAATCGATTATCAATGCAATTAACTGATGACTGAAAACTGCGACTGCAAACTAGTTTCTTTTTTCCAAAAGTACAACATTTTCCACGTGATGCGTTTGCGGGAACATATCCACCGGGCGCACTCGGGTTACTTTATACATTTCGTTCATTAAAGCCAAATCACGCGCTTGTGTAGCAGAGTTACAACTTACGTAAACCACTTTTTCAGGAGCGATTTTTAAAATTTGTCCGACAACATCAGCATGCATTCCGTCGCGTGGTGGATCAGTGATGATTACATCAGGATGACCGTGCGTTTTGATAAATTCATCGTTGAACACGTTTTTCATATCCCCAACAAAGAACTCACAATTGGTGATGTTATTACGTTTCGCATTTTCTTTAGCATCCACAATAGCTTCAGGTACGGCTTCTACACCGATTACTTTTTTCGCTTTTTTGGATACGAATTGTGCAATGGTTCCGGTTCCTGTGTATAAATCGTAAACCAATTCGTTTCCGGTTAAACCTGCGAATTCTCTTGTGATTGAGTACAATTCATAGGCTTGAGCAGAATTGGTTTGATAGAATGATTTTGCGTTAATACTGAAGTTCAAACCTTCCATTTCTTCCAAAATATAATCTCTTCCTTTGAAAAGAATAATGTCCTGATCGTAAATAGTATCGTTGGCTTTTTGGTTGATAACATACTGTAACGAAGTGATTTCCGGGAAACGTTCCGATAGGAAATTCATCATTAATTCGATACCTTTTTTGTTATTATCGTAGAACTGAATCAGCACCATGATTTCTCCGGTTGAAGCGGTACGAATCATTAAAGTACGCAACAAACCGTGATTTTCTCTTGGGTTAAAGAATGTCAAACCATTTTCATTGGCAAATCGTCTTATTTCGTTACGAATGTCGTTCGAAGGATCTTGCTGTAAATGACATTTTTTGATGTCTAAGATTTTGTCCCACATTTTCGGAATATGGAAACCAACGGCATTTTTGTTGTCTAATTCCACTTCAGAGTCGATTTCTTCTTGTGTCATCCATCTTGAAGACGAGAAACCGAATTCCATTTTATTGCGGTAGAAGAATTGCTCTTCGGAACCTAAAATCGGCTCGAATTCCGGCAATTCAACCTTACCAATTCTCTTTAAATGATTGTAAACTTCCTGGTTTTTGTAGAACAATTGTTGTTCGTACTTCATGTTTTGCCATTTGCATCCGCCACAAACACCGAAATGTTCACAAATCGGTTCAATGCGATGCTCTGAAAACTCGTGGAAATTCACCGCTTTTCCTTCGTAATAGGCTTTGCGTTTTTTGAAGGTTTGCACATCCACTACGTCTCCCGGCACTACATTCGGAATAAAAATTACTTTACCATCGGGAGCTTTTGCCACCGATACGCCTTTTGCACCCGCATCAAGGACTTTTACGTTTTCGAATACGATTTTGTCTGTTTTTTTTCTTCCCATGCGGCAAAAATAAGCAATACTTAAATACTAATTGCAGTTAATAAAAAAATACGCCTGTATAGACGTATTTTAGTTGTGTTTCACGATTTAGTCCTATTACGTTAATAGGTAATATTAAAGGAGCCTTCCGTTATTACTATTGTATTGGCAGGATTTCCAGAATCCACTAAAGTTCCTGAGAAAGTACCTTTTAGTTTGTTGTCAGAGTTTTGTGTGATAATTACCGAAAAAGATTCAGTTGTTTCATAGTATACACCCGCATCACTGTATTGGAAAAAGTACACACCTTCCATGCTGTCTTTTTCTAAATTCATTTCGATTGTAGTTGGTGGGCTTCCTGCTATTGTTGCAGTAACTTCTAAGTCTGTATAATCTGGATAAACCATAGAATCTACATCTACTGATGTGAAGCTTTTTTGTGTTCCGTTGATTTTCATTTTCATACTATCTCCAGAGCCTCCACCAGAGCCACCATCATCGCTTGAACAAGATGATAAAATACCAAGCGAAATAAAAGTCAAGAGTAAGAATATTTTTTTCATAAGCCAGAGTTTTATAAGGTTAATGTTTTATGAATTTACTCATTATCAATGGGGTATAAGGTATTTTGGTTCTTAAAATCGTTGTTTTTAAAGCTAAAATCGGTAAAAGGTACTTTTGCAAATTTTGAATATCATTAATTTTATGTTTTGTAATTTTGAAACGAAATTCTTAATAAAACCATGACAACACATTTAGCTTTACTGCGCGGAATCAACGTTTCCGGACACAATATGATTAAAATGGAAGCTCTGAAAGCACTTCTGGAGCGAATGGGTTTTACCAATGTACAGACTTATATTCAATCGGGAAATGTTTTTGTAGATTCTGAGGAGACGCACGGCCCAACGATTGGTTTTAAAATTAAACAGGAAATTTTTAAAGAATGGGGGTATGATGTACCTATTATTGTAATTTCAAAGAGTGATTTGGAAGCTTGTCTTCTGAAGAATCCTTTTTTGAAAGAGAAAGATATTGATACTAAAAAATTATACTTCACTTTTATCTCTAAAGAGTTGAACGAATCGGCTATTCATGATTTGAAAATGAGTCAGGTAAAACCCGATGAGGCTATCATTGATGGCAACAGAATTTACATCAAATATGCAAATGGAGCCGGTAAAACACGTTTCGATCAAAAGTACATTGAAAAAAAACTAAATGTAACGGCAACTATACGTAATTTAAATACCGTTACAAAGTTACTCGAAATGTATGCAGGCATAGTAAAATAAGACTTTTTATAACAAGTCATCTATATTTTGTTATCTATTTTAAAAGGTGTTTTTTGTCAGGTTAATTGTTATATTTTTGAGACTGAGTTTTTGGTTTTGTTATAAAATTCATAAAAACAAGCAATAATTGTTATTTTTTAAAAACCGATTGCTTATCTTAGCGGGAAATTTCGCCCCAAAGAATTTTACAATACTGAAACTACTAAATCAATTTTATAATGCAAGTGTTAGAGAAAATGAGTTCTGCAGAAGCAATCCAATTAGAAAACAAGTATGGTGCCCACAATTATCACCCACTTCCTGTTGTGTTAAGCAAAGGAGAAGGTGTGTTTGTGTGGGATGTTGAAGGAAAAAAGTATTATGATTTTTTGTCAGCATATTCTGCTGTAAATCAAGGGCATTGTCATCCAAGAATCATCAATGCTTTGATGAACCAGGCTCAAGCTTTAACGTTAACTTCAAGAGCGTTTTACAACGATAAGTTAGGTGTTTACGAAAAATTCATGTCAGAATACTTCGGATTTGACAAAGTTTTACCAATGAATACCGGTGCTGAAGCCGTTGAAACTGCTTTAAAATTATGCCGTAAATGGGCTTACGAAAAGAAAGGAATTAATGAAAATGAAGCTCAGATAATCGTTTGTGAGAACAATTTCCACGGAAGAACTACGACAATCATTTCATTCTCTAACGACGAGAACGCCCGTAAAAACTTCGGACCTTATACAGCCGGATTTATAAAAATTGCTTACGATGATATTGATGCTTTAGAAAAAGCCATCACATCAACGCCTAATATTGCAGGATTCTTAGTTGAGCCTATCCAAGGTGAAGCGGGTGTTTATGTACCTTCTGAAGGTTATTTGGCAAAAGCAAAAGCCTTATGTGAAAAGCATAATGTATTGTTCATTGCCGATGAAGTACAAACAGGAATTGCCAGAACCGGAAAGTTATTGGCTGTTCAGCATGAAAATGTGAAACCGGATGTATTGATTCTAGGTAAAGCATTGTCTGGTGGTGTTTATCCGGTATCGGCTGTATTGGCAAATGACGAAGTGATGAATGTTATCAAGCCAGGTCAACATGGTTCAACTTTTGGAGGAAATCCGGTTGCTGCTGCAGTTGCGATTGCTGCTTTAGAAGTAATCACTGATGAAAAATTAGCAGAAAATGCAGAACGCTTAGGACAACTTTTCCGTTCTGAAATTGCGAAATATATTGAAACATCTAATATTGCGACTTTAGTTCGTGGAAAAGGTTTGTTGAACGCGATTGTTATCAACGATACAGAAGAAAGCGACACCGCTTGGAACATCTGTATGAAGTTAGCCGAAAACGGTTTGTTAGCCAAGCCAACACACGGAAACATCATCCGTTTTGCTCCGCCTTTGGTTATGACCGAAGATCAACTTTTAGATTGTGTGAATATTATCACCAAAACATTGAAAGAGTTCGAAAACTAAATAAAAACAAAAAATCCGCTGAAAAGCGGATTTTTTTATTGACAAATTGGAGATTATTGACCTAATAATTCTCTCATTTTTTCTTGCATTAATTCCGGATTTTGTAATGCGTCCATTCCGAAATAGCTGATAATCCAAATCATGTAAATCAAATAAAGTACACCCAATACAATACCGATAATACATAAAATTTTACCGGTTTTGATATTGTTGAAATTGGTATACATTGAAGGATTTTGATTGTACACATCAGTATCTTTTTTAGCCAGATACATTCCGACACCACCTAGTAAAATACTGATGATACCATAACAACAACAAGTAATAATGGATAATACACCCAAAATCATTACTGCGGTTGCATTTGGTAATTTTTGTTTCTGGTCAAAATTGTTGAAGTTTGTTTCTTCCATAATAAATGTTTGGTTTTGGTTAATATTGGTAAATAAAATGTCTTATAAAGTAAGCAACAACCATGATTACGGCGTTGGAGATTCCCAAAATTCGGATAATTCTATGATAGTTGCGGGTTTTGTCGATGAAATTCAAAACAATGAATCCGAAGAAAATGACTAAGGTGTAAATGGCAGGGAACATCAAAAAAGCAGCTTTGAATTCGCCGTTAAATAACAGAACAAGAGCTCTTTGCGTACCACATCCGAAGCATTCAATGCCTAGAAATTTTTTCGATAAACAAGGGAGCATAAACTCTTCCATGGTAGCCATTTTCTGTATAACAATTTTAGGAAAAAAAAAGGGAATAACTAAAAAAAACCACAACATAATTTTAAACTTGCGTATTTTTGACCTTTCGATAGATATGAAAGCATTTTATATTTTACTGTTTATAGCGATTATCGGCTATACATTTTACGAACAATCGAAACCGGAACCCAATGTTTGGATTCAGGCGATTGGCGTATTGGTTTTTTTCTTCGGAATGATGAAACTGATGGCGAAAATTCCAAGTAATACAAAAGAAGAAGACAAAGATGGCGATATTTAATCTAGGCGATAAAGTTTCAGTTTTAGATGATACGATTGATGGTGTCGTAACCGGATTTCAGAACCAAAAAATTGTAATTGAAACCACCGATGGTTTTGTCATGGCGTTTGCCGAAAATGAATTGGTGAAAATTTCCACTTCAGAAGACTTGCAATCATTCACCACAAATCAGCAACTTTTATCAGCGCTAAAGGATAAAGAAACCGAAAAGAAACGTTCGTTTGTAAAAGAGAAAAAATCCCGCAAAGACGAATTTGTTTTAGAAGTCGATTTACACATTGAAAAACTCGTACCATCCAAAAGAGGCATGAGCAATTATGATATTTTAACCTTGCAAACCGATACGGTTAAAGGGCAGCTTGAATTTGCCATCAGAAACCGAATTCCTAAAATCGTATTTATTCACGGAGTAGGTGAAGGCGTTTTAAAAGCCGAAATTGATTTTCTGTTAGGGCGATACGAAGGTATCAGTTTTCAAGACGCGAATTACCAAAAATACGGATTAGGCGCCACCGAAGTGTATATCAAACAAAATCCGAATCGTTAAATTACAATGAAGTCGTGTAGGTTCCGAATAAATATTCTTCGAAAACAAACGAATTATCCGGACTTACAAACTGAATGTTTACAAACTTAATCTGATGGTTATAACCGGTAAGAACTTCTTCGCTGGTAACTGGATCAATCGTAATTTTTTCTGTAGTTATAATTTCAATTTTACCACCATTTGAAGCGTTCCATTCATTTATAACTGTTGGTGTTGCAGGTGGAATATCGTTACAAACTGTTGTGCTTCCGACAGCATTGCTATATTTTCTGTAAAGTACTTTATTTGTTCCGGAAATGTTTACGATTCTCGGTTCTCCGTCAGGTGTAACTTCATTAAGAAAGCTCGATTCCGGAATATCAACTAACAAAAGTTCATCACTATTGGTTTTAAAAAGGAATGTTTTATCGGTACACTTTTGAATAGCAACACTACTGAAATTAAACGATTCCAGTACTAAATCGCCATCATCACAAGCGGTTAACAAACAAAGTCCAAGTAATAGTCCGAATATCTTTTTCATAAAACGAATATTGTTTGGGACAAAAGTAAGGTTTTTAGTTTTGAAATATGTCAAAACAAATTACGAAAATTCATCAATATTGCTATATTTGACTACCAAACGAAAAACTCAATTATGTCATCACAACATCAAACCAATTATCCGGCGTTGTATACTTTAATCACCGTATTTTTTTTCTGGGGATTTATTGCAGCCGGAAACAGTATTTTTATTCCTTTTTGTAAAAGTTATTTTTCACTAGACCAGTTTCAGTCGCAGCTTGTAGATTTTGCTTTTTATACGGCGTATTACATTGGAGCTTTATTATTATTCATCTTCGGAACCTTTAAGAATAAAGACATCGTAGGAAATTGGGGTTACAAAAAAAGTATTGTTTTTGGATTGTTGTTTTCCGCTTTAGGAGCCGGAGCCATGATTTTAGCGGTGGAAGCGAATGTCTACGCCGGAATGTTAACCGGATTGTTTATTGTAGCACTTGGTTTTTCGTTGCAGCAAACTGCAGCAAATCCGTTTGCCATTTCGTTGGGTAACCCGAAAACGGGAGCTGATCGTGTTAATTTAGGAGGTGGAATTAATTCCTTCGGAACCACTATTGGCCCATTGATTGTTGCTTTCGCCCTTTTCGGAACTACTGCCACAGTAACCGATGATCAAATCAAACATTTAGATATGACCAAAGTAATCTTGCTTTATGTTTGTGTTGGTTTATTGTTTGTTGCAGCAGCGGCTCTGTTTCATTTTTCGAGAAAAGTGCCCGCCGGAATTTCAAACGAACCGATGGAAAAAGCCAACAAAGCCATGCGTACTTTGGTGATTATGACAGGTTTATTAGCGATTTGTTTCGCACCGGTGTTTAACAGTTATAAAAGTGATGAGGCAAAAGAAATAGAAGCATTAGAAGCAAGAGTAACAGTATTGAAAGCTGATTTTGAGTCTGAAAACAGCAAAACTTTTTCTGCTACAGAAATTACCTCTTTGAAAGAACAAGTAGCCAATCACGAAAAAAATATTGCCGCAATCAAAGGAGGTTTAGAGAAGAGTCGTATGTTTTGGTTGTCTGGAGCTTTATTAGTTGTAGTGGGCGGTTTGTTGTTTTCCTATCAATCGGCTAAGAAAAACAGTGACGGTTGGGGCGCCATGCAGTATCCGCAGTTGGTTTTGGGAATGTTGGCCATTTTTACTTATGTTGGAGTAGAAGTAGCCATAGGAAGTAATCTAACCGAATTATTGAAACTTAAAGAGTTTGGAAGCATCAGTGTTTCGGATAGCGCTCCCTATATTTCGATGTATTGGGGAAGTTTGATGATTGGCCGTTGGGCTGGAGCTATCAGCGTGTTTCGTTTGTCGGATAATAAGAAAAATTTAGCGTTGATACTAGTCCCTTTATTGGCTTTCGGTGTAATTGTTGGCGTGAATACTTTAGCTCAAAAAGACATGACACCATTATATTATTATGTAGTTTGTGTGGTGCTTCAGATTGCCGCGTTTTTCATCAGTAAAGACAAACCGGCGCGAACTTTAACCATTTTCTCGATTTTTGGAGTTGCAGCAATGCTAATCGGATTGTTTTCTTCCGGAACGGTTGCCATTTATGCCTTTTTAGCAGGTGGATTGGCGTGTAGTATCATGTGGCCGGCAATTTTCAGTTTGTCGATTATTGGTTTAGGGAAATACACTTCGCAAGGTTCTGCTTTTTTGGTGATGATGATTTTAGGAGGAGGGATTATTCCACCAATTCAAGGAAAACTATCAGATATCATCGGAATTCACCAATCGTACATTATTCCAGTACTTTGTTTCGGTTATCTGTTGTTCTTCGCCATCGCTGTAAAATCCATCCTGAAAAAACAAAATATCGATGTTGATGAAATTGAAGCAGAAGGTGGACATTAAGCCAAAATCTTAAGAAAATAATAATATCGAATTCGGAGCACGGGAAAACCTTTACCTTTGCTCCGAATTTTTGTTTTATGCAAATCAATAAATACTACTTAGCGGCTCTAACAGCCTTTGTCATGTGGGGATTTTTCAGTTTGGCGCTGAAACCGATACACGATTATCCGTCGTTGGATATTCTTTTTTACCGCGTGTTTTTGAGCGTTATTCTAATATCGGCTATTAACCTTTTGGTACGTCGTGATGTGCTATTGAAAGATATTCGGTTGGTAAAACAATTGCCTAAAAAAGAACAATATAAAGTACTGAAAGTAAACATTGGTGGCGGCATTTTATTAACGGCGAACTGGTTCATTTTTATCTATGTGATGAATCATATCAGTGTGAAAGCCGCGTCGTTTGCCTATTTGGTTTGCCCGATTTTAACCACCGTTTTGGCTTTTTTTATCCTAAGAGAACAACTCAGTAAATGGCAATGGACAGCTGTAGGGATTAGTGCTTTAGGTTGTGTTTTGTTGTCGTTCAACAGTTTTTCTTCTTTGTTTTACAGTTTGATTGTAGCGTTTACCTACGCTTTATATCTGATTACACAACGTAGCAACACGATGCTGGATAAATTCGTCGGATTGAATATTCAACTGCTTACTTCAGGAATTTTGTTGCTGCCGTTTTATCCGAAATTCAGCGGACCGGTTCCTATGGAAAGCCGTTTTTACATCTGTTTGTTGTTCATTGTGGTTATGTTTACCATTATTCCATTGTTTTTGAATTTGTTTGCATTAAAAG
Source organism: Flavobacterium sp. (assembly GCF_032153895.1). Classification (GTDB taxonomy): domain Bacteria; phylum Bacteroidota; class Bacteroidia; order Flavobacteriales; family Flavobacteriaceae; genus Flavobacterium. The sequence goes on along the minus strand of NZ_JALDYN010000021.1, from coordinate 24,553 downwards.
GCGTGAATTCTTCAACGGTGGGAATCATGTTATACATCAACCCGATAATTAACTTCTTGCTCGCGGTTTTTTACTACAACGAAGCGGTAACCGAAGTTCAGTTGATTTCATACAGTTTGATTTTAATTTCAATTATCGTTTTTAACGAAAAACTTATCTTTAACCGAAAATTGAAAACCGTTTCGTAAGCCATCATGAGAAAAGTATATTTGGATAACGCTTCAACAACCGCCATTTTACCGGAAGTTATCGCTGAAATGACTAAGGTTTTATCGGATGATTTTGGTAATCCATCATCAACACACAGTTTCGGAAGAAGTGGGAAAGTATTGTTGGAAACGGCTCGAAAATCGATTGCGAAACAAATCAATGCGGCGGCTTCTGAAATTATTTTTACCTCTTGTGGCACCGAAGCCAACAACTGGATTTTACGTTCGGCAGTGAAAGATTTGGATGTGAAACGCATCATCACTAGTAAAATTGAGCATCATGCTGTTTTACATACGGTGGAAATGTTGCAGCAGGAATTCGGTATTTCAGTTGACTATGTAGCATTAAAAAATGATGGTACAGTCGATTTTACCGATTTGGTGGAATTGTTGTCACAAGAAGGCAAAACCTTGGTGAGTTTAATGCACGTGAACAATGAAATTGGAACGGTTTTAGATTTGGAAAAAGCAGTACGAATTACGCATGATTACAACGCGTTGTTTCATTCGGACACGGTTCAATCTATCGGTAAAACGGAAATTGATGTTCAAAAATTAGATATAGATTTTCTTGTCGCAAGCGCACATAAATTTCACGGTCCAAAAGGAGTTGGGTTTGCCTATCTAAAGAAAAACAGCGGATTACAGCCTATATTTTTTGGTGGAGAACAGGAAAAAGGATTTCGCGCGGGTACTGAAGCTGTTCATCAAATTGTTGGAATGGCAAAAGCTTTGGAAATGTCGTATTTCGAATTGGATTCACATCGAACTCACATCAAAGAATTAAAAGATTATGCAATTCAACAAATTGAAATTGTATTTCCGGAAGCTAAAATAAATGGTTCAACTGAAGGATTTTATAATATTCTGAATGTGATGTTTCCTTTTTTAGAAGATAAAACTGCGATGATTTTGTTCCATTTGGACATGAAAGGAATTGCTGTTTCCAGAGGAAGCGCCTGCCAAAGCGGAAGTGTAAAACCCTCACATGTTTTAGCTGAAATTTTAAATGATGATGATTTGAAGCAGCCAAGTTTGCGCATTTCTTTCAGTCATTTCAATACTAAAGAAGATATTGATTTATTGGTGCAAGCCTTACAAACTGTTTAATATGATACTAAAACCTAAATTCGGCATCGATAAATTGCTTTTCGGAATGAAACAGCAAGATGTGGAAAGTCTTTACGGGAAGCCTGATTTTGTATATAAAGATGAAGAAAAGAACATCATTTGGATGTACAATAACTTAAAAATGCGATTGACTTTTTATGAAGAAGAAGAGTTTAAACTAGGTTATTTGGTTACTACAAATGCTAATTTAATTCTTTTTGATGAAAAGATTATCAATATTTCACCTTCTAAAATCGTTGATTTGTTGGAAGCAAAGGGTTTTAAAAGTTGGGAAACCACTACTGAAGACGGTTTTGAAAACCATTTCAACGAAGACAACTGGTTAATGTTAATTTCAGAATACGGTGAAATTGTAAAAGTAGAAGTTGGAGCCGTTTTCAACAATCAGGACGAATTCGACTGGAAATTTAAAGCATAAAAAAAAGGCACTTTTAAAGTGCCTTTTTATTTAGTATTATTTTTTAACAGGTTCTGTCATTTCAATTTCAAAAACCAAGTTGGAGTTAGGCGGTATTACATTGCCCGCACCACGTGTTCCGTAGCCTAAAGCTGCTGGTATAAAAAATGTGGCTTTGTCTCCAAAACTCATATTCTCAATCCCTTCTAAAAAGCCTGGGATTAAACCCGTTTTATTTCCGTATGTGAAAGGGAAGCCATTATAACCGCCTTGTTGAGCACGCATCGGATCGTGTTTACCATAAAGTTTAGCGATTTCTTCAAAACTGGTGTCGAACATTTTTCCATTTTCGAAATACCCGGCATAACCGATTTGAACTTGAGCGCCATTGGCAGGTTTTACACCCGTTCCTTTTTTAGTAATAACAAATTCTAAGCCACTTGCAGTTTTGGTAGCCGATTTTCGATAAGCAGCGAATTCATCTTTTTTCATCTGCATTACCTGTCCATATTTGGCTTCGTATTCTTTCTCTTTGTTTATTCTGTCTTCTTCAGCTTTCTTTTTACGTTCTTCTTCTAAAGCAACTTGTTTAGCATCATCCTCTTTTTTATTGGCGTAGTAGGTTTCAAAAACTTTTGCTGCATCGAATTTCTTGGCTTCACTTCCTTTACGGATGATTGTCATTTTTTCGATATTGTCACCTTGCTCGATAGCGTTTACCACTTCCATTCCGCTGGTAACTTCTCCAAAAACGGTATGTCTTCCGTCTAACCAAGGCGTTTCTTTATGTGTGATGAAAAATTGACTTCCGTTGGTTCCAGGACCAGCATTTGCCATAGATAAAATTCCGCCTTTACTGTGTTTCAATTCCGGAACGATTTCATCTTTAAATTTATAACCCGGATCACCGTTTCCAGTTCCTGTCGGATCTCCACCCTGAATCATAAAATCTTTAATAACTCTGTGGAATTTAATGCCGTCGTAATAAGGTTTTCCTTTAAAAGCTTCACCAGATACAGGGTTATTTCCTTCAGCAAGTGAAATGAAATTGGCAACCGTAATAGGTGTTTTCTGATACTCCAACTTTACAGTGATTTTTCCTTTATTGGTTAAAATATCTGCATAAATACCATCAGTTGATGCTTTTGCGGTAGTTTTAGTAGTTGTTGCTTTTTTCGAAGGTGTCGCTTTCTTCACTTTTTGAGCATATCCGCTCATCAAGCCCAAGAACAGTAAAATCAAGATTTTATTTTTCATTTTTAATTTTCAACCTTTTCCTTACTCTGTTTGCATTGTGCGGGGATTTTCAGGATTTGTCCCTTGTTAATTTATTTATTTTGTCAATTCCATTTCAAATACTAAATCGGTGTTTGGCGGAATGGCGCCTTGCATACCTCTTTCCCCATAACCCAAATACGAAGGAATGAATAGGATAATTTTATCGCCAACAGCCATTTTTTCCATGCCTTCAATAAAACCGGGAATTAAACCGTCTTTTTTACCATACGAAAACGGAACCGGAGCATAACCACCTTGTCGGTCTCTGTTGATATCATACGTTCCGTAAGCTTTTGCAACATCAGCATAGTTGGTGTCAAAAAGCAAGCCGTTGGTAAAATATCCGGCATAGCTAAAATTCACTTTTGTACCGTGAGCTGGTTTTGCATTCCCTGATTTTGTGATGAATGCAAATTTTAGGCCAGATTCGGTTTTGGTGGCTGTTTTTTGAAGCGCTTCGAATTCCAGCGCTTTATTTTTCTGAACTTCTGCAAATTGATCGGCCATTTTTTAAGTTCGTAAGCCTCTTTGCTGTAATAGGTTTTGAAAACTTTTACGGCATCAAACTGATTGGCTTCTTTTCCTCTTCGGATGATGGTAACCGAGTTGATTTCATCGTCCATTTCAATAGCGCGAACCACATCCATCCCTTCCACAACATGTCCGAAAACGGTGTGAACTCCATCTAAATGCGGTGTTGGATTATGGGTGATGAAAAACTGACATCCGTTGGTGTTGGCTCCGGCATTTGCCATCGACATAATTCCTTCGCTGTCATGACGTAAGCTTTCATCGAATTCGTCTTTAAACTTATATCCGGCATTACCGTTTCCGCTACCTTCCGGATCGCCGCCTTGCGCCATAAAATGGTTGATTACACGGTGGAATGTTAATCCGTTGTAAAATGGTTTTCCTTTGTATTTAGGGCTTACAAAAGGGTTTTTTCCTTCGGTTAATGATATGAAATTCGCAACCGTAACCGGAGTTTTTTTGTATTCCAACTGAACTAAAACACTTCCTTTGACAGTTTCGATATCAGCATAAATTCCGTCAGCTAACTTGTCGTGTTCTTTCTCGCAGGAAATTGTAAATAGGGCAAATAGCGCCAAAAGTGACGCGGTCAATTTTTGTTTCATGGGTTATTCGGTAGTTTTTGTGGCTTCTTTTTTAAGTGCAGCGCCCACTTTAACATCGGTAAGTTCTACAACACAGATAATTGGTTGATTGGTTGCAATTCGGTCATTATCACCTCTGTAACCATAAGCCAAATGAGAAGGAAAAATAAATTTTACTTTTTCACCCTTTTTCATTTGTTTGATTCCGTCACGCAATCCGATGATAATATTTTGTTTATCAACGGCATAGGTTTGAGGTTTTAATTCTTCAGCTGAATAAATCGTATTGCCTTCTAAATCAGTAATAGAATAGGTAAAATGAGTGACGTCGCCCTTTATCGGTTTATATGTTTCTGCATCATTTTTTACCTCGTAATGATACCAATAGCCTTTTGGTGAAGCAACATAAGATTTCGAAGTATCTTTTTTGATAAGACTTTCAATCTGTGTTTCTTCGGTATTGATGAGTTTCTTGTTGCGCTCAATCGATTCTTTGATAAAAGTTCCCGAAGTATGCGAAATCGGTTTTCTCGCCTCCTGCTGACTACAACAAGCCAATAAAAGCCCCGAAAACATGACACCGACAATAAATATATTTTTCATGATTATTTCTTATTTTCTTGGGCTAAAGTAGTGATAAATTGGTTTATAGTTTCCTCCAAAGTTCCAAAAGATTTTCCTCCGGCCGCATTAATGTGTCCGCCACCGTTAAAGTACTTGCGTGCAAATTGATTCACATCGAAATCTCCTTGCGAACGGAACGATATTTTGATGATGCCTTCGTCTTTGTTTTCGATGAAAATGGCGGTAAAATCGTAACCGTCTAATGTTAATCCGTAATTCACAATGCCTTCCGTATCGCCTTTAACATAATTGAAATGGTCTAATTCCTCTTGTGATAAAGTAATATACGAAGTGCTGTGTTGTGGTAACAATTTCAAGTTTTGAAGCGCTCTTCCTAAAAGTTGTAAGCGGTTGTAAGAACTGGTATCGAATAAATTATTGTGAATTTGTGCGTTGTTGATACCTCTGTCAATCAAATCTGCAGCAGCTTTATGTGTTGTGCTGGTTGTTGAGGCGAATCGGAAAGAACCTGTATCAGTAACAATTCCGGTATACAAACAAGTGGCCACTTCTTTATTAATGAAATCCGAATAACCTAAAGCGTTGATAAAATGATACACCATTTCACAGGTGGAACTCATCAAAGTGTCGGAATAAACATATTTGGCATAGCCATCCGGCAACTGATGATGGTCAATCATGATAAAAGTTTGGTCAGTCAGCGTTTCCAAAAAAGAACCCATAACTTCGCCGGTTCGGTGTAAGGCGTTGAAATCTAAAGTGAAAATTAAATCGCTTTCGTATAAATTTTTTTGACAATCGGAAGTGTTGGTTTCATAAACCATAACCTTGTCTGAATTAGGCATCCAAGCCAAATAATCCGGAAATTCGTTTGGAGAAATTACTGTAACCGAATGATTTAATTGTAATAAAAAATGGTACAATCCTAAAGTCGACCCCATTGAGTCGCCATCCTGGTTGCGGTGTGGGATTATGCTAATTTTTTTAGGGCTTGCCAATAGCGTTTTAACCGCTTCAATATCATGTGAATTCATCATGTTGCGAAAATACGTTTTTTGCCTCAAAATTTCGTTAAATAAAACTTTCATTTTTTAATTTTTCAGTTTTACAGAAATGACTATTTTTGCACATGCAACACAACGTACTTATTTTAGATTTCGGATCGCAATACACACAATTGATTGCGCGCCGTGTTCGCGAATTGAACATATTCTGCGAAATTTTTCCTTACAACAACATTCCAACAGATTTGTCGAGCTATAAAGCGGTTATTCTTTCGGGAAGCCCTTTTTCGGTTCGTGCAGAAGATGCGCCACATCCAGATTTATCGCAGATTCGAGGTAAAATGCCTTTGTTGGCGGTTTGTTATGGAGCACAATATTTGGCTCATTTTAGTGGTGGAGAAGTAGCGCCATCCAATATTCGTGAATACGGAAGAGCGAATTTGTCTTTCATTAAAGACGATGAAGCCTTTTTTGACGAAGTAGCTTTGAACAGTCAGGTTTGGATGAGCCACAGTGATACGATTAAACAACTTCCAACCGGAGGTGTGCGTTTGGCATCGACTAAAGATGTGGAAAATGCAGCCTATCGTATTGAAGGTGAGTCAACGTATGCGATTCAGTTTCACCCGGAAGTTTATCATTCCGTGGATGGAAAGCAGATGTTAGAGAATTTCTTGGTGAAAATTGCTGAAGTTCCGCAAAACTTTACACCAAACGCTTTCGTAGATGAAATCGTAGCCGAAATGAAAGAGAAAATCCAAGGCGATAAAGTAGTTTTAGGACTTTCGGGAGGTGTAGATTCAACTGTTGCTGCGGTTTTATTGAATAAAGCCATCGGTGAAAATTTATATTGTATTTTCGTAAATAACGGATTACTTCGTAAAAATGAATTTGAAAGCGTTCTCAACCAATACAAAGGAATGGGACTTAACGTAAAAGGAGTGGATGCTTCGGCACGTTTTTTGAATGAATTAGCAGGAGTAGAAGATCCGGAGACGAAACGAAAAATCATCGGACGCGTGTTCATTGAAGTTTTTGACGACGAAGCGCATCAAATTGAGGATGTGAAATTCTTAGCACAAGGAACGATTTATCCAGACGTAATCGAATCGGTTTCTGTAAAAGGACCATCAGCGACTATTAAATCGCATCACAACGTAGGAGGTTTGCCAGATTTTATGAAATTGAAAATTGTTGAGCCTTTGCGAATGTTATTTAAAGACGAAGTGCGTCGCGTAGGGAAAACATTAGGGATTGATGATGAATTGTTAGGACGTCATCCATTCCCGGGACCAGGCTTATCGATTCGTATTTTAGGAGATATTACGCCAGAGAAAGTGAGAATTTTACAGGAAGTGGATTATATTTTCATCAACGGTTTGAAAGAACACGGCTTATACGACAAAGTTTGGCAGGCAGGAGCAATCTTGCTACCGGTAAACAGTGTAGGTGTAATGGGCGATGAGCGTACTTATGAAAAAGTGGTAGCGCTTCGTGCAGTAGAATCTACAGACGGTATGACGGCTGACTGGGTTCACTTGCCTTATGACTTTTTGATGAAGATTTCCAACGAAATTATCAACAAGGTAAAAGGAGTAAACCGAGTGGTGTATGACATCAGTTCGAAACCGCCTGCCACCATTGAATGGGAATAATTTTTATAAGAAAATAGTGGATAAGTCGTTGCAATGGTTAAATTTGTAACGACTTGTTCGTTTAAAAAAAGGAATATGAAGCATTTTTTTATTGGATTGTGTACGACTTTGTTAGTTTCAACAGCGGCTTTTTCGCAAACGAAAAACTACAAAGAGCATAAAGTAACTAAAGGAGAAACCGCGTATTCGATTGCAAAGAAATACGGTGTTTCTACCGAAGAAATCTATCGTTTAAATCCGGAAGCTCAAAACGGGGTGAATGAAAATGCGGTTATCAAAATTCCAGTTAAAGGAGGACAAACTGTTGCACCGGTTGTTAAAAATACAGCTGCGCCAAAAACAACTGCCAACGATGTGAAGATTTATCACGTTGTGGAAGCTAAAGAAACGGTTTACAGTATTGCTAAAAAATATGAAGTTACGGTAGAATCCATCAACAAAAACAATCCTGATATCGAACGTGAAGGTTTGAAAATTGGGAATACTATTATCGTTTTTGCTTCTAAAAAGTTTGATAAAACCAAGACAACTCCAGCAGTTAAAACAGCGGTAGCTTCGGCAAAATACCATTTAGTAGAGCCGAAAGAAACGAAATACGGAATTGCCAAAAAATACAATTTAACGGTTGAAGAATTAGAAGCTTTGAACCCTGAAATCAAGGAAAATCTTGAAATCGGACAAAATCTTCGATTGAACAAAAATACGCCAGTTGCTGCAACTTCGGTTAAAACACCAACTGTAAATCCTGCCACAGTTCAGTATATGGATTATCAGGTTCAGCCGAAAGAAACATTATACAGCTTAACTAGATCTTCCGGTTTATCTCAAGAACAACTGTTGGCTTTGAACCCGCAATTGAATGAAGGAGTGAAAATAGGGATGATACTTAAAATGCCTTCTACGTCACAATTCAATCAAATTAATCCGAACAAAGAGTTGGTGAACATTTCACAAACGATGAACAAATCGGAGAGTAAAGAATTAGTGTTGTTGTTACCGTTTCATTTGGATAAAATTCAGTCAGATTCGACCAATACGGTTCAGGAACGTTTGAAGAAAGACAAGTTCTTAAACATGACACTTGATTTTTATGCCGGAGCTTTAATTGCTATTGATTCGGCTAAAACGATGGGATTACCATTAACGGTTAAGATTTTGGATTCTGAGGAATCTAAAAATTCATCGGCAGTAGCTTCGTTGATTACCAAAAACGATTTTTCTAAAACGGATGCAGTAATCGGACCATTCTTCCAAAATCACGTTGAAACCACAGCAGCTTTACTGGAAAAATACAATACACCGGTTATTTCTCCTTTGTCAAACGAACGCGGCCGTCCATATTCGAATTTGTTCCAGGCGATGCCAAATACGCTAGATGTTAAGAAGAAAATGTTCGATTTTATGATGGCGAAAAACGGAAACATTATTGCGGTTATTGATCCGAAGAAAGGAAGTTCCAAACAATATATTACTGAAAATTATCCATCAGTAAAAATTGCCGAAATCAGTGATAAAGGTGTTCCGACATTAGAAAACGTAAAAAGTTTGATGGACAACACCCGTATGAATTATGTAATTCTGGAGTCTGAAAAAACCGGAATGGTGTTGAGCACTTGTAATATTTTGGTAACTGCGTCTTCAACTTATCAGGTGCAGTTGGTTACTTTGGAGAAAAACGAAACACTTGATTTTGAGGAAATTCCATTAAGTAAATTAACTCGTTTGAAATTGTTGTACCCATCTGTTTCAAGAGACAACGAAGCACCGGAAGCTGAAATTTTTGCTAAAGTATTCAAGAAGAAAAACAATATTTTCCCGAACCGTTTCGCAACCAGAGGTTTTGATGTGACTTTCGACGTAATTTTACGTTTGTTCCAAGACGGCGGTTATAAAGAATCGGTAAATGAGAAAGCTTCCGAGCAGATTGAAAGCAAATTCAACTACGCGAATATTGATGGTGGATATTACAATAAAGGTGTTTACTTGTTGTACTACGATGAAGATTTAACCTTAAAAGAAGCAAAATAATGGCGACTTCCAAAGTTACTTATTTAGGCGATTTGCGCACGTCATCGGTACATTTGCAATCCGGAAATACGATAATTACGGATGCGCCAACGGATAATCAAGGAAAAGGTGAAGCATTTTCACCAACGGATTCTGTAGCCAATGCTTTAGCAACTTGTATGCTGACGATTATGGGAATCAAAGCTCGTGATTTGGAAGTTGATTTTTCAGGTTCAACAGCAGAAGTGACCAAAATCATGGGAACCGAACCCCGAAGAATTGTTGAGATTCAAGTAAATTTCGATATGACTATTTCAGCCGATGAAAAGACAAAAACCATATTGGAGCGCGCGGCTTTAACGTGTCCTGTTTTTTACAGTCTGCATCCGGATATCAAAAAAGAAATAACGTTTAATTGGAAGTAAGTTGGACAAGCAACACGAACTTTTAGTAAAACTCGCTCATACCAAAATGCCCTTCGGAAAATACGAAGGGTATTTTCTTATCGACCTGCCCGAACATTACGTGGTTTGGTATCACAACAAAGGCTTTTCGAAAGGACAATTAGGAGAACAACTGCAATTGGTGTACGAATTGAAACTCAACGGGCTGGAGGAACTCGTACGAAACATCCGTAGAAACTTCCCAAAGCCGTAATTCTTTAACGAATAATTGTCAATCATCGGTTGTTAATTATCAATTTATAATCGTATTTTTGCCACGTTTTTTTAAACAACAACACAACAAATAACACAACACAATGAATCAGACGAAGTATATTTTTGTTACCGGAGGTGTGACCTCTTCTTTAGGAAAGGGAATTATCGCAGCTTCTTTAGCAAAATTATTGCAGGCAAGGGGGTACAGAACAACAATTCAGAAATTCGATCCATACATTAACGTAGATCCGGGAACTTTAAATCCTTACGAACACGGCGAATGTTATGTAACCGATGACGGAGCAGAAACCGATTTGGATTTAGGCCACTACGAAAGATTCTTGAATGTTCCGACTTCTCAGGCGAATAACGTAACTACGGGAAGAGTGTATCTTTCGGTTATCGAAAAAGAGCGTCGCGGAGAATTTTTAGGAAAAACAGTTCAGGTTGTACCGCATATCACTAACGAAATCAAGGAACGCATGCAGTTGCTTGGCAAATCAGGTGATTATGATATTGTAATTACTGAAATCGGTGGAACTGTGGGTGATATCGAATCATTACCGTACATCGAGTCAGTGCGTCAGTTGTTGTGGGAATTGGGAGATAATAACGGAATCGTAATTCACTTAACCTTAGTGCCTTATTTGGCTGCAGCGGGAGAATTGAAAACGAAACCAACACAGCATTCCGTAAAAACCTTAATGGAAAGCGGAATCAAAGCGGATATTTTGGTTTGCAGAACCGAGCACGAATTATCACAGGATTTGCGTCAGAAATTGGCGTTGTTCTGTAATGTAAAGAAAGAAGCTGTAATTCAGTCGATTGACGCTTCAACGATTTACGACGTTCCGAATTTAATGTTAGAAGAAGGCTTGGATAAAGTCGCGTTGAAACGTTTGGATTTACCGGAAAAAAACACACCAGATTTAGCTAATTGGAACGAATTCTTGCACCGACATAAAAACCCGAAACACGAAGTAAACATCGGATTGGTTGGTAAATATGTGGAATTGCAAGATTCCTATAAATCAATTTTGGAAGCGTTCATCCACGCTGGTGCTGCCAATGAGACAAAAGTGAACGTCATCAGCATTCATTCGGAGTATTTAGATGCCAAAACGGCAGAAAATCAGTTGAAAGGATTAGATGGTATACTTGTTGCTCCAGGATTTGGCGGTCGCGGAATTGAAGGAAAGATTGAAACCGTTCGTTATGCCAGAGAAAATAACATTCCGTTTTTCGGGATTTGTTTGGGAATGCAGATGTCGGTCATTGAATATTCTCGAAATGTTTTAGGATTAGCGGATGCAAATTCGACCGAAATGAACGAAAACACGCCACATCCGGTAATCTGTTTGATGGAAGAGCAGAAAGACATCACAGACAAAGGTGGAACGATGCGTTTAGGAGCTTGGAAATGTCAGATAAAAGACAACTCACTAGCTCATAAAATTTATGGTAAATCGGATATTTTAGAACGTCACCGTCACCGTTATGAATTTAATGGTGAGTATTTGGAAGCGTTGGAAAATGCCGGTTTAAAAGCTACAGGAATCAATCCGGATACTGGTTTGGTAGAAGTAGTGGAATTGGAAAACCATCCGTTCTTTATCGGAGTACAATACCATCCGGAGTATAAGAGTACGGTGGCCAACCCGCATCCGTTGTTCGTGAATTTTGTTGCGGCCGCGGTTAAGAATAAAACGAATTGCTAAGAAGGCAATTTTTAAATAGATGATTACTGCTTAAAGCCTAATGCTTACAGCAAGAAAAAAGATGGAAGAAAAAAAATTAGACGGTAAAACCATTTTAGGATTTGTATTGATTACAGGATTAATGCTTTGGATGATGTACAACAACATTTCCAATGAAAAAAAATCCATGGCGGAAGACGCTAAAAAAGTGAAAACTGAAAAAGTTGAACAAGCCAAACAACAGGCAATTCAAACGGCTGTAGCTTCTGCTTCAGATTCAACCAAAACAAAAGCTTTACAAGGTGTTTTGGGTTCCTTTGCTTATTCAGCATCGTTGCCTTCTGCAAAAGAAAATGTTACTGAACTAAAAAACGAAGTGTTAACTTTAAAAGTTGCCAATAAAGGAGGTTATATTTCCGATGCAATCGTTAACGGCTTCGAAAGTCTTCACAAAGGTTCTCAAAAACCAATTGAATTGATTAAAGACAACAATGCAAACTTTAATCTTCAGTTACAAACACAGGATAACCGTGTATTAAATACTAAAGATTTATACTTCGAACCTACAGTTACAAAAGAGGGCGAAAATCAGGTATTGACTATGCGTTTGAAAGCTGGCGAAAGTCAGTTTTTAGAATATCGTTATGTGTTGAAACCGAACGAATACATGATGGATTTTTCTATCCGTACGCAAGGTTTGACAAGCGTTTTAAATACATCTAAACCAGTTGAATTAGACTGGAATCTGAAATCGTATCGTAACGAGAAAAGTGTTAGCTACGAAAATCGTTACACGGAATTGGTTTACGAATACGAAGGTGGAAAAGACAACTATTTAAGTGCACAAAGCAAATTAGATGAAACAACTGCTGAAGATTTAACGTATGTAGCTTTCAAACAGGATTTCTTTACGTCTATCTTGTTAACGGATACACCAATTAAAACAGCTCAGTTAAAGTCTGAAAACTTGGTAAATGACGAAAAAGTAGATACTGTTTTTACTAAAAATTTCTCAGCTAAATTACCATTAGAATTCAAAGGAGGCGAGTTAAGTTACAACATGAACTGGTACTACGGTCCGGCAGATTATAAAATTTTAAACGATTACGATAGAAATCTTGACGAAGTAATGCCGTTAGGTTGGGGAATCTTCGGATGGATTAACCGTTACGTTTTCATTCCTTCGTATACGTTCTTAAGCGGATTTATTCCTCACGGAATCGCGATTATCATTTTCACGATTTTGGTGCGTTTATTCATGTCGCCAGTAACGTATAAATCGTATTTGTCTCAGGCAAAAATGAAAGTATTACGTCCGGAAATTGCTGAAATCAACGAGAAATTTGCTAAAGACCCGATGAAGAAGCAACAGGAAACTATGAAGTTGTATTCGAAAGCGGGAGTAAACCCAATGGCAGGATGTTTGCCGGCTTTTGCACAGATTCCGATTTTCTATGCCTTGTTCCAATTCTTCCCGTCGATGTTCGATTTGCGTCAGAAGAGTTTCTTATGGGCGGATGATTTGTCATCATACGATTCCGTATTGAAGTTACCGTTTAATATTCCTTTTTATGGTGACCACGTGAGTTTGTTCCCGATTTTGGCTTCAATTGCGATTTTCTTCTACATGAAAATGACAACAGGCGATCAGGCAATGAGCACACCACCGCAGGAAGGGATGCCGGATATGGGTAAAATCATGAAAATTATGATTTACGTTTCTCCGATTATGATGTTGTTCTTCTTTAACAATTACGCATCAGGATTGAGTTTGTATTACTTCATTTCGAACACGATTACAATCGGTATCATGTTGGTGATTAAGAATTATATCATCGATGAGAAGAAAATTCACGCTCAGATTCAGGAGAACAAAACCAAAGACAAGCCGCAGAGTAAGTTCCAACGTAAAATGCAGGAAATGATGGAACAGGCTGAAGCGCAGAAAAAAGCAAATCAGAAGAAATAATTCCTAAAATATGAAAACCCTGCAGTTGAATGAAAATTTAAAGCAGGGTTTTTTGTTTAAAAAAAGTATGAAAATTGCAATTGTAGGATATGGAAATATGGGTAAAACCTATGCAGGAAGTTTTATCCACTCAAGGTTCATTAAAGCAGATGATATTTTTGTGTTCAGCAGAACTATTCCGTCTGAAAAAGAAACTTTTGGGATTCCGGTAGGTAATTTTCATACTGCAATCAATATAAGAATTTCAGAAGCGGATATTGTCATATTGGCTGTTAAACCACAGGATTTTAATGCAATATCACTTCCGTTGAAGGATTTTATTTCCGAAACACAAATTGTACTTTCAGTAATGGCCGGCGTTAAAATTGAGACCATTGAAAAGCAATTGCAATGTTCTAAGATTGTTCGCTCTATGCCGAATATTGCTACACAGATTGGGATGGGAATGACTGTTTTTTCTGCGTCTGCAACTATTGATAGAAAAGAGTTGTTTATTGTTCAGAATTTAATCAATACAACTGGTAAATCGGTTTATGTTGAAGATGAAAAGCTGATTGACGCTGCAACGGCTGTTTCCGGAAGCGGTCCGGCTTATGTTTTTTATTTTATGAATTCGATGATAGAAGCAGCTCGGAAACTAGGATTTTCACATTCCGAAGCAGAATTATTGGTCAATCAAACCTTTGTTGGAGCAATAAATTTACAAAACGGAAGTTCTTTATCCAATCAGGAATGGATTACAAAAGTGGCTTCTAAGGGCGGAACTACCGAAAAAGCATTGGAAGTTTTCAATAGTAATGCTACTGAAAATGTGATTCGAAATGCTGTAATGGCGGCTAATGATCGTGCTTTAGAATTAGGTTCATAATTTTGGAACAATAATTGAAGAATAAAAAGTAATTTTGACAAACAAATTTTTCACGATGAACAAACTTTTTGCCTTAGTTTTTTTAGTAATAACGGCTGTAACTTCAGCTCAGGAGATTAATAAATTCGATGAAAACGGGAAACGCCACGGTTTGTGGAAAGGTGTTTACGAAGATTCCAAGCGTCCGCGTTACGAAGGAACTTTCGACCACGGAAAAGAAGTTGGAGTTTTTAAATATTTTGACAATACTGCCAAACTTGTGGTAATTGCCACTCGCGATTTTTCCGCTAATAACGGTTCGCATTATACTACTTTTTACAATCAGAAAGGATTTAAAGTAAGCGAAGGAAAAGTGGTTGGAAAAGATACTTACGAAGGTTTGTGGAAATATTACCATTTAGATTCTCCTAAAATCATGTCTTTGGAAAACTATTCTAAAGGAAAGTTACATGGTGTTAAAAAGGTGTTTTATAATACCGAAAAAATAGCTGAAGAAGCGAATTACGTTAATGGAGTTCTTCAAGGCGCGTATAAAAAATATGCCGAAAACGGTGTTGTTTTAGAAGATTCTAATTATAAAAACGGCGAGTACGAAGGCAAAGCAACATTCCAAACTGCTGAAAAGAAAATTACCGGACAAGGTGTTTTCAAAAACGGAAAAAAAGTAGGGATGTGGAAATTACTTGAAGACGGTAAGTTGAAAACTATCAACATGAACCTTCAAGGTAAAAAATTTGAAAAAAGAACTAAACCCGTAGAAAATTACGGAAACTAATAAGGAAATAAGTTAATGAAGCGTGTAGTTGTCGGACTTTCCGGTGGTGTAGATTCCAGTGTGGCGGCCTATCTTTTAAAAGAGCAGGGCTATGAAGTGATTGGCCTTTTTATGAAAAACTGGCACGATGATTCTGTGACGATTTCCAACGAATGTCCGTGGCTGGAAGATAGTAACGACGCATTGTTGGTAGCCGAAAAACTTGGAATTCCATTTCAAACAGTCGATTTGAGCGAGCAATACAAAGAGCGCATTGTCGATTATATGTTCAACGAATACGAAAATGGACGCACACCCAATCCGGATGTATTGTGCAATCGTGAAATCAAATTCGACGTTTTCATGAAAATCGCTTTAAGTCTTGGTGCCGATTACGTTGCCACAGGACATTATTGCCGAAAAGGAACCCTTGAAAAAGACGGAAAGGAAATCTATCAATTGTTAGCCGGAGTTGACGGAAACAAAGACCAATCCTACTTCCTTTGTCAATTATCCCAAGAACAATTATCGAAAGCCTTATTCCCGATTGGTGAATTAACCAAACCACAAGTACGTGAAATCGCTTCCAAAATGGAATTGGTAACAGCCGAGAAAAAAGATTCGCAAGGTTTATGTTTCATCGGAAAAGTACGCTTGCCGGAATTTTTACAGCAACAATTGCAACCGAAGGAAGGTTTGATTTATGAAATCACAGCCGATAATTCGATTTATTCACCTGAAAAACCGCAATTTGCATCCGAAGAAGAAGCTTTAGCTTTTGAATCGTCCAATATTGATTATGCACCGGAAATGGGTAAAATGGTTGGAAAACACCAAGGCGCTCATTATTATACCATAGGTCAGCGCAAAGGTTTGAATGTAGGCGGAACTAAAGAACCACTATTTATCATTGCAACCGATGTAAAATCCAACGCGATTTATACCGGACAAGGCCACAATCACCCAGGTTTGTTTAAAAAAGCTTTATTTGTCAAGAATTCCGAAGTGCACTGGATTAGAGAAGATATGGCTCTGAAACCGGGTGAATCAATGGAAATCATGGCCAGAATCCGTTACCGTCAGCCGCTTCAAAAAGCAAAATTACATCAATTTGATAACGGAATGTATGTGTCATTTGAAGAGCCGCAATCCGCAATTACTGAAGGACAATTTGTTTCGTGGCATCTTGAAGATGAATTAGTTGGTTCGGGAGTAATTTCATAAATTAGCGCTTTCCAAACCCGAAAGCCATGAAGAAATTTTACTTTTTCGTAGCACTGCTGCTTAATTTTTCAGCTTTTTCGCAAGAAGATGCATGGGTATATTTTGTTGACAAACCCGATGCACAAACTTATATTGATAATCCGTTAACCATGCTTACACAAAGAGCGCTAGACAGACGTGCTGCTCATGGCGTAACGATTACAGTTCAGGATGCTCCGGTGTATCAGTTGTATATTAATCAGATTACAGCCGCTCCGGGAATTACCGTTAAAGCGAAATCGAAGTGGATGAACGCATTACACATTCGTGGTTCTCAAATCGACATTGAAAATTTAGAAAATCTTCCGTTTGTTGATCATGTTTATTTTGCTAACCGAAGTTTGAATGTTGGTGGAAAAGTTGCTCAAACAAACACAGTAAGCCTCTTAAATAAAGTGTTGGAAACGCAAGCCGATTTTAATTATGGGACTTCAACAACCCAAATTCAAATGTTGAATGGTCATTTTTTACATCAGCAGGATTTTACAGGACAAGGAAAAATTATCGCAGTAATTGATGCCGGATTTCCGGGAGTTGATACCCAAGCGCCTTTTCAGCGTTTGCGAGATAATAATTTAATTTTAGGTGGATACGATTTTGTCAACCGAACCAATAATCCTTACACCGGTTTTCAACACGGAACACAAGTACTTTCCAATATGGGTGGTTTTGTAGATGGCCAATTAGTAGGAACTGCTCCTGATGCTCAATACTATTTATTCATAACCGAAGATATATCCGGCGAAAATCCCGTTGAAGAAAGCTATTGGGTTGAAGCTGTTGAAGAAGCCGACAGATTAGGAGTAGATGTAATAAACACCTCGTTAGGCTATTTTACATACCAAAATCCAAATTATAGTTATACGTATGCCGATTTGAATGGGCAAACGGCTTTTTCTTCTAAAGCGGCTGATATTGCATTTAGTAAAGGAATGTTATTAGTTACGTCAGCTGGAAATTCGGGATCTACAAGCGATCCGCACATAGGTGTTCCCGGAGACGCAGTTAATACCTTGACCATTGGTGCAGTTAACAATTCAGAGGTCAAAGCTGGATTCAGTTCCATCGGACCGACAGCAGACAATCGAATCAAGCCTGATTTAATGGCGATGGGAGTTGGAGCTACAGTAGCAACACAAACAGGTTCTATTACCACAAATAACGGAACTTCTTTTGCAGGACCAATTTTAGCGGGAGCGGTAACTTCATTTTGGAGCGCGTTTCCGAATAAAACCAATGCTGAAATTGTAGCGTTAGTACGCGCTTCAGCTGATCGATTTTCCAATCCTGATAACAATTATGGTTACGGAATTCCGGATTTTCAATCAGCTTATAACACAGCTTTATTGAGTTCAACAGATTTTTTAAGCAAGAATTTTATAGTGTATCCAAATCCGGTGCAAAATTATTTATCGGTGGAATTTCCTGAAAACCTGAATGCAACAAAAATTGAAATGTTCAATACTTTAGGGCAGAATGTTTTAGTGCAAAATGTTGATAACGGCGCTAAAATTTCACTTGATAAATTAAATTCAGGGCTTTATATTTACAAAATCACTTCGGGAAGCTTGTCTTCAACGGGCAAGTTAATTAAGAAGTAAAAAATAGCATGAACAGAATAACACAACTCTTTAATATTCAATATCCTATCATTCAAGGCGGAATGATTTGGAACAGTGGTTACAAATTGGCAAGTGCCGTAAGTAATGCCGGTGGATTAGGTTTAATTGGAGCGGGTTCGATGTATCCGAATGTTTTGCGTGAGCATATTCAGAAGTGTAAAGTAGCAACAGACAAACCATTTGGTGTTAATGTGCCGATGTTGTACCCAAATATTGAAGAAATCATGGATATCATTGTAGAAGAAGGCGTGAAAATCGTTTTCACTTCTGCCGGAAATCCTAAAACCTGGACCAATTTCCTGAAAGAAAAAGGCATAACGGTTGTTCATGTGGTAAGCAGTTCAAAGTTTGCTTTAAAAGCTCAAGAGGCTGGAGTAGATGCAGTAGTAGCCGAAGGTTTTGAAGCCGGAGGACACAATGGTAGAGAAGAAACAACTACCTTGACCTTAATTCCAATGGTTCATGAGAATATCACTATTCCATTAATTGCAGCCGGAGGAATTGCAACAGGAAGAGGCATGTTAGCTGCCATGACTTTAGGTGCCGATGGTGTTCAAATGGGAAGCCGTTTTGCCGCATCGTTTGAAAGTTCTGCACACGATAATTTTAAAAAAACCATTTTAGAAGTTAAAGAAGGGGATACCCAATTGACTTTGAAAGAATTAGCGCCAGTTCGTTTGGTGAAAAATAAGTTTTTCAACGATGTTCAGGAGTTGTATGCCCAATGTCCGACAGTGGATGATTTGAAAACCCTTTTAGGTCGTGCCAGAGCTAAAAGAGGTATGTTTGAAGGCGATTTGATTGAAGGAGAATTGGAAATCGGTCAGATTGCTGGCTTGATTCACGATATCAAACCCGTTCAACAGATTGTGGAAGAGGTGATGAAAGAATTTAAAGAAGCCCAAACTCAAGTGGCATCATTATTGTAAATTTTCTAAGAAAAGAAAACTATGAAAACCATTAAAAATATTTGTTTACTGTTTGTTTTATTCATCGGATTGAATGCTTCGGCACAAACTTATCGTTTTGAAACTACGGGAGTAAGCATGAGTGTTAAAAATGCAAGAGGCGTTTGGAGTCAGTACACCGATTTTAAACCAGCTAAGATTATCATCACTTTGGATACTAGTAAAGATCGTATTGTGGTGTATTCTGAAGTGATTCAGTTGTTTACCATTTTAGGTTATGACGACCCGAAAACCAATGAAGATGGTAGTTTAGATACTTTTCATTGTGTGGATAACGACGGTGAAAAATGTATTTTAACTATCAGAACCGACAACAAAAGCAAACAAAAACAGTTGTACATTCGCGAAGACAGCCGTGTTTTGGTGTACAATATGAAATATATGAAGTAAAACTTAAGTCCCGATTTTCGGGATTTTTTGTATCAAATAAGTATGAAGAAAAAGCTATTATTCAGTCTGTTAGGAGTGGTAAGTTTGGTTGCTGCTCAGGAAAAACCTAAGCTTGTCGTGGGAATTGTGGTCGATCAAATGAAAATGGAATATTTATACCGATTTTCAAACGATTTTTCCGAAAAAGGATTCAAGCGATTAATGACAGACGGATACACATTCCACAACACGCATTACAATTACATGCCCACGTATACTGCTCCTGGGCATGCTTCTGTCTTTACCGGAACAACACCGTCGGTACATGGAATTGTCGGTAACGAATGGTTTAACAAAGCGACCGGAAAGGAAATGTATTGTACTGATGACGAAACCGTAAAACTCATCGGAGACGGAAAAGAAAGCGAAGGAAAAATGTCACCCAAAAACCTTCAGGCAACAACCATAACCGACGAGTTAAAGCTGGCTACCAATTTCAAAGGAAAAGTAATCGGAATCAGTTTAAAAGACCGTGGCGCGATTCTTCCGGCGGGTCATTTTGCGAATTGGGCGTTTTGGTACAGTCAAACTGGCGCTTTTGTTTCAAGTACCTACTACGGCGAGCAACTTCCGGATTGGGCAACAGAATTCAACAGTCAGAAGCATTTTCAAAAGTATGTAGATAAAGGTTGGAATTTACTAAAACCTAAATCTGTTTACAACGAAAGTTTAACCGATAACAATCCGTACGAAGGGAAATTATTTAAGCGAGCCCCTTTTTTCCCGTACAGTTTGAAAGAAATGTATGAAGAGAATAATGCTGGAGTATTACGTTCAACGCCTTTCGGTAACAATTTAATTGTAGATTTTGCTCAAAAAGCCATTGAAGCAGAAAGTTTAGGAAAAGATGAGATTACCGATTTTTTGACGGTTAGTTTTTCTTCCACTGATTATGTCGGACATATTTTAGGACCGCGTTCCATCGAGTTGCAGGATACCTATTTGCGTTTGGATGAAACCATTGGTGAATTTTTGACTTATTTGGATAAAACGGTTGGAAAGAACAATTATCTGGTTTTTTTAACTGCCGATCATGCCGGAGCAGAAAATGTTACTTATCTGAAAGACAACAAATATGATGTTGACAATATTCCGTATAAAACTATTGAGAATGAATTGAGTGCTTTTTCGGAGAAGCAGTACGGAGCCAATCTGATGCTGAATTATTCGAATTACAATTTGTTTTTGGATAAAGAAGTTATCAAGAAAAAAGGCTTGGATTTACAGAAAGTCAAACAAGAGTTCAAAACTTATTTGCAAACCCAAAAATATGTGAAGAAAGTCTATACTGAAGAAGAAATCCAATTGGGTAATCCTTCAGATTATTTTTTAGCCAATGTAGTTCGCGGATACGATCCGGTTCAAAACGGAGAATTGGTTATTAATTTCAAGCCCGGCTATGTCGAATATTCCGGAACGGGAACCACGCACGGAAGTCCGTATAGCTATGATACCCATGTACCGTTGTTGTTTTACGGATGGAAAATTCCAAAAGGCGAAACCCATGCTAAAAAATATATCACTCAAATTGCGCCAACCTTAGCGCAGAAATTGAAAATTACCTTTCCGAATGGTACGGAAGCAGAGGTTTTGACAGAGATTCTTAAATAATTAAAAATAAAAGTCCCGTTTCAAACGGGACTTTTTGTTATTTAGATTTCCACTTCAATCTGATTTCTCAAAATATCTTCAAACGTTTCACGCTGACGAATTAAGTGGGCTTTACCGTCTTTCCATAAAACTTCTGCGGGTTTAAAACGCGAATTGTAATTGGATGACATGGTGAAACAATAAGCTCCAGCATTTCTGAAACTTAAAAGATCACCTTCTTTGATTTCTGCAATTCTTCGGTTGGTTGCGAATGTATCGGTTTCACAGATGTAACCAACAACTGAGTAAAAACGCTCTTTTCCTTTCGGATGTGTGATGTTCTCGATATAATGTTCCGAACCGTAAAACATCGGACGAATCAAATGGTTAAAACCAGTGTCGATTCCGGCAAAAACCGTTGAAGTCGTTTGTTTTACAACATTCACTTTTGCTAAAAAATGACCCGATTCACTTACCAAGAATTTTCCAGGTTCGAAAGTCAAGGTTAATTCACGACCGTATTCTTTTTCGAAAGCCAAGAAACGTTTGGTTAGTTTTTTACCTAATTCTTCCACATTGGTTTCGATATCTCCTTTTTTGTAAGGAACTTTAAATCCACTTCCGAAATCGATAAAATCTAATTTTTTGAAGTTTTTAGCCGTTTCGAATAGAATTTCAGCTGCATATAAAAACACTTCGATATCCAAAATATCCGATCCAGTATGCATATGGATTCCGTTGATATGCATTTTTGTGTTTTCTACGATGCGCAACAAATGCGGTAACTGATGAATCGAAATCCCGAATTTACTATCAATATGACCAACTGAAATATTTGAATTTCCACCCGCCATTACGTGTGGATTAATACGAATGCAAACCGGTGTATTTGGATGCTTTGCACCGAATTGTTCTAAAATAGACAAGTTGTCGATGTTAATCTGAACGCCTAAAGCAGCAACTTCTTCAATTTCATCCATCGAAACGCCGTTAGGTGTGTAAATTATCATATCAGGAGAAAAACCGGCGTGAAGCCCCAATTGTACCTCCTGAATTGAAACGGTATCAAGTCCGGAACCCATCTTCTTCAGTAGCTTAAGAACAGATAGGTTTGACAAGGCCTTGACTGCATAATTGATGCGCAACTTTTCCACCTTTGAAAAAGCACTTGTTAAACGGTTGTACTGCGATTCGATTTTTGCGGCGTCATACACATACAGCGGACACCCAAACTCTTCTGCTACTGAGAGTAATTGATTAGATTCCATAATTGATTAAATTTTTTGCAAAAATATAAATTAATCTGCTTCTTTTTTATGTAATTATTATATTTGTTGGTTTAACACAATATTTATTTTTATTGTAACAATTTGTTTGTATTTTTAATATTCGAGTTTTTTATATGTTTTTAAAAACTTAAATTGTTGATCAAGAGCCCTATTTATTATAATTTTTGAGCTTTTTGACTTTTAATTTTCCACAATTTTAAAAGCCTTCAATTATTATATACGCAGTATATAACGTTATTTTACAATTCAAATGATTTCAAACTGATTTTTTAATTCAATGGTGAGCCTTGATGTTTTAAAGCTTACAAACTAGTAAACGAAAACCTGATTTAATGAAAAGGATTTTTATTGTTATTACGATTGCAATTTTGAGTAATTTATGTTTTGCTCAGAATTTACCAAATGATTGTGTGAATGCTGTAGTTGTTTGCGGTAACGGGAATTTCAGTTCTAATGCAAGTGGTATTGGAAACACTCAGGAAGTTTCTGGGTGTAGTGGCTTTGAGCATAATTCACTATGGATAAAGATTAATATTGCACAGTCAGGAACATTAGGTTTTGAACTGATTCCAGATGATCCTAGTATAACTGTTGATTATGATTTTTGGGTTTATGGTGCTAACCGACCATGTAATAGTTTGGGAAGTCCAATTCGCTGTTCAACTACAAATCCGCAAGCTGCAGGATTGTCAAACAATCATACTGGGATAAGTGGTGCGGCCCCAGTTACAGTATCAGGTCCTGGTGCAAATGGGATAGGTTATGTGTGGTGGCTAACCGTTACTGCGGGGGATTATCATTATATTGCTATAGACAGACCGGTAGGAGGAGGAGGTTTTCAACTTCAATGGACTGGAACGGCAACGGCAGGGTCAGGTGCTTTTGCAGGACCACCAGTTGCTAATCAGATTCCCGATTACCTTTCTTGTAGCAGTACGCCAAATGTTGGAATTTTTGATTTGAACTCAAGAAGATCAATGATTAACTCAGATTTAACCAACAATACGATTTCTTTTTATAGTTCATATGCGAATGCGATTGATGGGATTTCTCCATTACCTAATATTATTTCCAATGCTTCAAATCCACAAACTATTTACGCTAAAGTTGTAAATAATGTATCGGGTTGTTTTAATATCACGAGTTTTAATTTGCGGGTTGTTACCTTGCCTTTTGCAAATATTGCAGTTTCTTCAAATCAGGTTTGTTCCGGAAATGCTGTTACAGTTTCTTTTACAGGATCTCCAGATACAGTGGTTGAGTATAGAGTTAACGGAGGAGCAATTCAAACGATTCTCTTAGATGCTTCGGGTAATGCACAATTAACGGAAAATATTACTGCTGATACTACCTACAGTTTGGTTTATGCCAAAATAGTTGATTCATCGAATACGACTATATGTAGTCAGCCAGAAACAGATATAGTGAATGTTACTGTGAATACGGTTCCAACACCTAGTTTTACTGTGAATTCTCCAATCTGTCAAGGTAGTAATGCCGTTTTAAATTTTTCAGGACTAGCGAATGCTACCATTCAGTATACCGTTAATAGCGGAACATCTCAATCTGTGGTTTTGGATGGTACCGGTAATCAATCAGTAACTTTATCTGGATTACCTGCTGGGGCAAACGAAATTACACTAACAAGTATTACAGATGCAAATGCACCAAATTGTACTCAGAATTTGACCCTTTCCGAAACAATTCAGGTGAATGAAATGATAAATGCTTCTGTTTCCTGGAATGCTTCTGTTTGTGCAACTTCTTCTGCACCGATAGTTTTTACTGCCTCAGGAGGTACAGCACCTTATACTTTCTTTTATACCATTAACGGAGGAGCATCCCAAAGTATCAATTCAAGTTCAGGAACAGTTTCTTTAAATGCAGACACTACAATTGCCGGAACTTATGTTTATGAATTGGTGTCTGTAAATTCTTCATTTGGAGGCGCTTGTTTAACTCTTGGAAATACTGTGGTAACGGTTACTGTTCAATCACTTCCTACCGCTACAATTTCCGGCACTGTTGATGTTTGCCAAAACGGCACCCAACCGAGTATAACTT
>NZ_JALDYN010000054.1:0-7871 GCF_032153895.1 Flavobacterium sp. | reverse complement strand
TAAACCAAAAGTCCGTAAAAGAAATAATGGTAATTCTGATACAACATTACCGGAGTTTTTACTTCCATATTGCAATCAACCTGGCGTTTATCAATTTTCGTTTTGAAAAAAAGATACAGAAACAGTCTTGAAAGTATAATTGCAATAGAAATCCCAATCCAGTGTGTCAAATAAATCGGAATTATCGAGTATTTCAAAAGTAAAACTGCTGTAACTGTGGCGATTGAAATTGAAACAGAAATAAACCAACGCTGACGAATGGTATGCAACGGCGCAATCAATAAAAGCAATAAACCAATTAAAAAAGCATAAATGAATAAAATCATCAGCAGTTTGATCGGAAAAACGTGAAAGAAAAAATTAAGCAGATAAATTGAAATCAAAACAACCGCAATCGATTTCGCTCCAAGTTTTACTAAAAAGATGATGGTTTTATGCGTCATGGTATAATCTTCATAATTCCAGTAAAAGGAAGCCTGACGACCAATAACCTGAACAAAACCGCCACTGGTTATCAATCCGATAATCACACCCAAAACCACTGCTGTAGATTGCATGTGATTGAATCCGACATACGTCCAAAGTGAGTAGCCAAAAAGCACAATGGCAACCAATTGCACAAAAACCGGAAGCAGATGTAAAATTCCGGTGGGATAATATTTAGCGAAGATTTTCAGTTTGACCATAAAATAATCAGAAAGCTGAAGTGTTTTCTCTTTCGAATTACTTTCAGCTTCTAATTCTTTTTTATTCTTTAAACTTTTATAATCTGAAGCAGTGGTGATTCTTTCGAAAATTAAATCCGCAAGCATTTTAATAGACGGAACTCCGAAATCATTCATAGTATCTTTATCCCGAATACCAAAGGATTCGATTGTAGCCGCTACAACCTTGCTACTCACCGGTTTTCCAATTTTTTCACGTATAGCCGCAATTAGGTTATTGATATTTAGAGCTTGACTGTTCATAATGTTTAGGATGCGGCAACAGCGCTTCTCTCATCTATATCGATGAATATCGACTCTTTACGGCCTTTCGGAGCCATAACTCGTTCGTAAGCTTCTTCATATTCCTTAATGAATTTGCCAATGGTAAAATTTTCTACAACTTTTCTTCGGGCGTTAACTCCCATTTTTTCGCGTAACTCTTTATTTTGAAGCAGTTGAATTACTTTGTTACCGATATCTTCGAAATCTTTTGGTTTGCAGATGAAACCACAATTTTCATCTAATGCTTCGGTAACACCGCCAACATCGGTTGCAACTACAGGAATTCCGCAACTCATTGATTCTAATACGGTATATGGAAATCCTTCTGAGATTGATGTTAATATGGAGATATCGCCTTCAGAAAACAATTCGTGCGGCTTGTTGTGAAATCCGGCTAATTTGAAATTATCTTGCAATCCCAATTCAGCTATTAAATCTTCGCATTCTTTTGTGTATTCCGGAACGGCATCTTTATCACCGTAAACCAAGTACTGTACATTCGGAATTTGTCCTTTTACAACACTACACGACTTAATCATCGTAATAATATCTTTCAAATCAAAAATTCTTGCAGCTGCAACAACAGTCGGAACATCTTTAGTAGCTTCCGGTTTTGGTGCCGGAACAAAACGATTGTGATCAATTCCGTTGTAAATCACATCTAAAATTTCAGGTTTTGCGCCATAAATCTTCTCCCAAATCATATTGAATTTGTTCACGGATAAAATCAAATCGGCTTTGTAGTACACTAATTCAGTGATACTTTCCGAGAATTTAATCAATAGCTTTTTAAGGAAAAAAGAATATTCCGATGCACTGATTGCTAAAAGACGCTCACGTATAAAAACTCCGTGTTCAGTGGCTATGATTGGCGTTCCGTATTTGTATTTTAGTACCAATGCCGGAATTACCGGAAAACCTGAAATTGTTAGATGAGAAATATCTGCTTTAGGAACTTCGATTGATAACGGAATCAAAAATCTGTATATCCATCGCATTCCAAATGTTAAATCGTTTAGCGTTGCTGTTTCTTTTGTATTGTGACTCAATTCTTTAACCATAACGCAAAAGGCTCGCCATACCGCCATACTTTGCATGGTTTTTTTATAATCGTTTTCCTGAAAAAACAGCCACATTTTATAGATGATATCATCAAAATCTTCTGCTTTTCTAGTGTCAGAATAGATGTTTGTCAGTAATCTTCTGAAAATTGGAATGAATTCAGTCGTGATTTTAGTTTCGTCAATTCGCTCCTTCTCTCCTACTATATTATGAAAACTCTTTCCGTAATTGACCATTTCCTGAGGCTCTAACGGTGACCATAATGGAACTTGAATCACATCCTTAACATGCTCACTTAAAGGATACTTGGATTTACTTTCAAATTGAGCATTAATAGAATACAACGTAAAATTCGCATTCGTTACTTCGTTGCACAACATATGCGCCCAAGTTGAAACTCCGCCGCCATTATAAGGATAGGTTCCTTCCAGAATTAAAAGGATATCGTATTTATTTTTCATATCAAAAACAATTATCAATTTGTACAGATCTGGAAATCAGACCTATTAAACTCAGATTGATTTTGGGTTGTTTTTGAAAATTAGTGCAGTTCGTGGCTAACTGAATCTGTTAGATTTAACAAGATTGGTATAAAGATACTTCATTATATAATCCGGCAGAAAAATCCGCCATAATATTAGTTAAATCAAGAAAAAACTTCGATGAACTGCAATTTCAATTTACGATTTATCAGAATAATTGTGTAAAAGTTTAATTTACTTCAGAATTTGAAAAATAAACCGACATTTTTATTTTAAAAAAGAGAATAAATCTTATTTTTGCAAACCTTATTTAAGTTCCTAACCAATCAACATAGTACCGTGGAAAACCCAACTGCACAAAAACTAATACACAAAATCCAATTAGATTTATTCAAAAAAGGATTTGATGCCAGTACTTTAGTAGGCGATTTGAAAAAATTAAGAGAATACGCTCTTGAAGAACAAAATCCGGTTTTAGTTAAGGCAATTCGTTTAACATACGAACATATTGAAGCAAACGACGCGTTTTTAATCGCAATTCCGGACGATGAACCAATCGAAGGATTTGAAGACAACGCAACTGGTTCTGCTTCAAGCGAAAACAATCTGGAAAGTTTAGATTATTTATTGAATTTGTTTACCGATTTGAAAAACAAAAACAACCTTTCCGATTTAAAAGATTACAACAACGCTTTTTTAGCTTTCTAATTGAATCGAAATAATACATCTTTAAAACTACGCTTCGGCGTAGTTTTTTTATAAGTTTTAGTTAAATCCTGCGAATTCTACGATTTTCTCGCTTACATTTGAGTTGAAATTACGATTTCATCAAAAAACACCTAACTAACTCATTTACAATTCAATCTTATGATGCGCTTATTTAAAATTGTAGCTTTTCTTGAAGGAATTTCACTTTTAGTACTTTTCGGTAACATGCTTTTCATCAAACCTACAAATCCGGAATTGTACAAAACCTTACTTTTCCCGGTTGGAATGACTCACGGATTATTGTTTATCGCTTATATCGCTTTAGCTACAATGTTCAAAATCGAGGAAAACTGGTCTTGGAAAAAATATGCGATGGTTTGTGTAGCATCCGTATTGCCTTTCGGAACTTTCTATGTTGAAAAAAAATTATTGTAACTTAGAGCAAAATTGGTTTCAGCTTTATGAAAATCTTTAATTGGGCGTATAAAATATTCAAAGAATTGGGTTTCAGCGAACTTTGGGCTGATTACTCAAATTTAGCCATTAACATTATCATTCTGATAATCACGGCTTACGTTTTAGATTATATTTTCAAAAAGGTTTTAATCATCATTATGGCTATTATTGCCGCAAGAACGAAATCTACTTTTGATGATTTTCTGGTTGCCAATAAAACTGCCAAATATGTAGCACATCTTTTTACACTTTTCTTTGTTCACAAAACCGTTCCTATTATTATGAAGGATTTTGTGTATTGGGAAGGCGTTTTTTCAAAAGGAATTAAATTCTACATTATCGTATTATCGCTTTGGATTATCCGAAGTATATTCAATTCCCTGAAAGATTATTTAAAAGGAAAAGAAAAGTACAAAGACAAACCAATTGATAGTTACATTCAGGTAATTATGATTGCGCTTTGGATTTATGGTGTTATTTATTTCATCTTAATCCTTTTTGATACAAGTTTCGGTAAATTATTAGGAGCATTCGGAGCCATTTCGGCTTTAATTTTATTAATATTCCGAGATACCATTTTAGGTTTTGTTGCGAGTATCCAAGTTACAGTAAACGACATGGTTCGTATTGGCGACTGGATTACGATGGAGAAATATGGTGCTGATGGTGATGTAGTCGAAATCAATTTAGCAACGGTAAAAGTTCAGAATTTTGATAATACGATTACCACTATTCCGACCTATTTTCTAATTTCCGATTCGTTCAAAAACTGGCGCGGGATGCAGGATTCTAACGGACGTCGTATGAAGCGTTCTATCTTACTAAAATCCAGCAGTATTCGTTTTTTAAATGATGATGAGGTAGACGGTTTGAAAAAAATCCAGTTGATTGCACCTTATTTGGATCGACGTCAGCAGGACATCAGCAAATACAACGAAAGCAATAGTATTGATAAATCGGTATTAATTAACGGCCGTAACCTAACGAACTTCGGGATTTTCAGAAAATATATCGATCAATATATTGCAACCCACCCCGGAATCAATAAAGACATGATGTTCATGTGCAGACAGTTACAGCCTACCCAAAACGGAATGCCGCTAGAAATTTACGCCTTCGTAAAAGACAAACGTTGGGTGGAATACGAACACATCATGGCTGATATTTTAGACCATATTTTAGCGTCTGTACACTATTTCGATATGGAAATTAATGAGATTGGGGCGATAAAAATCGAATACTAACCTACTCCTCTATTGATGTTTTTCCATGAATTGCCGGTTGTCCAAAACTGTCTAAATTCACCATTGTAATAGCATCTACGGTAATAATTACGGCTTTTGTCATTACATTACGTACTTCGCAACGCATGGTAATGGAAGTCTTTCCGAATTTAACAATATCCAAACCAATTTCGATAATATCACCTTGTCTAGCAGAACTCATGAAGTTGATTTCAGACATGAACTTGGTTACTATTCTGTTATTTTTCAAGATGATGATGGAAAACAAAGCCGCTTCATCATCAATCCACGATAATAATTTTCCTCCGAATAAAGTTCCGTTGGCGTTTAAATCTTCCGGGCGAACCCATTTTCTGGTTTGGTAGTTCATAATTCAAATTTCTGTAAGGACAAAGTTACAATTTCTGAATGATCAAAAGCGAGTTTTGGCAAATCTTTTATGGAGAACCAAGCGGTCTCTTTAGCATCATCGGCTGCAATTGCAATAGTATTTTCAGGTACAATACCGAAGTAAGCCACGGAAACTACATGACTTCTCGGATCACGAAACGGTTTTCCAAAAGCACCAACTTGTTCTAAATCACCAACTTTAATTTGAGTTTCTTCTTCTAATTCGCGAATAGCTGCTGTTTTTAAGTCTTCATTTTCATCAACAAAACCACCCGGCAATGCCCAACAATCTTTAAATGGTTCATTTTTTCGCTTGATTAAAAGCAATTCGTAATTGGTTGATTTTCTAAGAATAACGGCATCTACCGTCACAAATATGTTGGATGTTCTCATGACAAAAGTTTTCAACACGAAACTACTCATAACTTTTTAAATGTGGTAAATTTTCTCATTTATCATTTTGTAATTTTAATACAAAGGATAGCGACCATGGAAAATCGAGACACATTTATTATGGATTTGAGAGGCGAACCTCTCGGAACGATTTCGGCTCAGTCAACCTCTGAAGAAGTTTTTCAGAACAGGACTTTACGACCTATACTGGTTTTGCAGAACGAACTTTTTATTGAAGTTTTTATGAATTATGCCATTAAACAGAAAAACGTTTTCTTCTCCTTAACTCCGGAAAAGAAAATGGCTTACATAGAAAACGTAATTCAACGGGACATTAAATTCAGAAATTCACTAAAAGGAATTATCATCGGTCTTTTTACGGTAGACGAATACAAAGACTACATCACAAATTCCTCCAACATCAATAAAAGAATGATGAACATGCTGATTGAACGCCTCAAAAATCAGGTTCAGATTCTTACCAACGAGTAACCACAACCAAAAACAAATAATACCACTAACTGAAAAGCTGTCCTTATTTGGACAGCTTTTCTACTTTTTAGTATAACTCATTAATTCTGTAGTTCCTTCGTAGAAAACCAGTTTATTACTTTCCACTTTATACTTATTGGTTCGGTTAAAAAACTTGTTGTAGTTTTCATAATTGGTGTTTACACAAGCCATTTTTGTTCCGGCCATCGCTCCGAACATAATTTTATCGCCTTGAACTGTATAACTTCCTGTAACTAAATTACAACCATCGTTTCCAGAAACTTTGGAACCAACCCAAAATCGTAATTCCGGTGTTCTGGCAAAAGTGGTGCTATCAATTACTTTTCCGTTAAACTTACTTAATCTCCAGGCTGTTGAGGTTAACGAATCTGAAGTGGAAGCTGTTCCGGTTGTAGATGAACATGAAATTCCGAAGCCTACAACTCCCATAAACAAAAGAATAAAAAACGCTTTTTTCATACACTCAATTTTATGTTAGTAAATACTTTCTCCATTTAAATTGGTTCCCAATACTTCACTCATATAATCAAAAAACGGGCGCATTGCTAAAAAAGTATTCAGTACCTCTGTTTTGAAATTCTTATCCATGACTTCTTTATCAGTGAATTTTCGAGAAATCAGGTATTGTTTTTTACGAATCAGGTCAATAGCCGGATGTTCTTTATCAAAACCTTTTGGTGCTGTTTTTAACTCCTCGCCTTCTAATGCTCCGAATGTTTTGATAAAATTCTTGTCTGCTATGATTTTTCGAATTTCAGTGTCATCCATTTCAAATTCTTTACGGATTCTGTTTAAATCTTCGGCATTGGGTTCCCAAAAACCTCCGCCAACAAAACTCCCACCAGGTTCAATATGAAGATAATATCCGCCGCGCAACATGGGTTTTGTTCTTCCTAAAGCCACACCAAAATTGGTTTTATAAGGTGATTTGTCTTTCGAAAAACGAACATCACGATAAATGCGAAACATCTGAACTTTATCAATGCTGTCAGTTTTAGATAAATCTGTAACTATTTCATTAGCAAATACTTTAAAATCTTTTTCAAGAGTCTGAAACACTTTTTTATTATCGGTGAACCATTCGCGGTTGTTGTTGTTTTTTAATTGTATAAGAAAATCCAATGTCGCTTTTGAAACCATATTTTTCTTTTAAAGTTAGAAAAAATCTACAGAAAAATCATAAAAAAAGCCCAAATAACTTTTGAGCTTAGAAATATTTAAGATTAGAATTACTCCTGAACGGTTTCAGCATTTTCGCGAATTTCCGTATGGCGAATTTCTCCACCTGATGTTCCAACTGATTTTGAAAGGATTGCAGTTCCTAAAGTCAGAAACAGCGTTACAAACGCAAGGAATTTTGCTTTGCTGTGATTTTTAATAGATGCAAACAAAGATAATCCTGCTACTGCTCCGGTTAGATACAATAAGATGGCAAATTTTTCCGCAATTTCTTCATGCTCGTGAATGATATCGTGTGAAATTCCTAATTCTTCGACAATCTCCTCTGCTCCTTCTCCGGTTCTCATGGTCAACAATCCGAAAACTGCTGAAACCATCAATAAAACAAAAGCCGTATGTTGCACTGCTTTGTTTTTAAATAAAATTCCTGCTAACAAAATTCCAAAACCGAAAAT
>NZ_JALDYN010000053.1:0-7879 GCF_032153895.1 Flavobacterium sp. | reverse complement strand
GTAGCTTTTTGTAATTCTTGGATAACTTTTCCACCAGGACCAATTAAAGCTCCGATGAAGTTTCCAGGAATGGTAGTCATAATAATCTTAGGTGCTTTAGGTTTAACAGAAGCGTTTGGTTTTGCAATCGTTTCTGTGATTTTACCTAAAATATGTAAACGTCCGTCACGCGCTTGCTCTAAAGCCTGCTCCATGATGTCGTAACGCAATCCGTCAATTTTGATGTCCATCTGGCAAGCCGTAATACCATCTGCAGTACCGGTTACTTTGAAGTCCATGTCTCCCAAGTGATCCTCATCACCTAAGATGTCTGATAATACTGCAAATTTCTGACCGTCAGTGATTAATCCCATAGCGATACCAGAAACTGGTTTCACCATTTGTACTCCGGCATCCATTAAAGCTAAAGTACCCGAACAAACTGTTGCCATTGAAGACGAACCGTTCGATTCCAACACTTCAGAAACTACACGGATTGTATAAGGACAATCTGCAGGAATCATGTTTTTTAAAGCACGTTGTGCCAAGTTTCCGTGACCAACCTCGCGACGAGAAGTTCCTCTTAATGGTTTTGCTTCACCTGTTGAGAAAGGAGGGAAGTTGTAATGTAAGTAGAAACGCTCTTCACCTTGCTCTGATGGTAAATCGATGATGTTGGCTTCTCTTGAAGTTCCAAGAGTTACAGTTGCTAACGCCTGAGTTTCTCCACGAGTAAAGATCGCTGATCCGTGAGCTGATGGTAAATAGTCCACTTCCGACCAGATAGGACGGATGTCTGTAGTTTTTCTTCCGTCTAAACGCGTTCCTTTTTCAAGAACTACGTTACGAACCGCTTCTTTCTGTGTTTTGTAGATATATTTAGAAACCAATTCTGCTAAATCAGCATTTTCAGCATGCTCTTCTTCAGTGAATAAAGCTTTAACTTCGTCTTTGATTTCGGCAAATTTCTCACCACGCTCTTGTTTAGAAGAAGCTTCCTGAGCGATAGCGTAATATTTGTCATAAGAAGCAGCTTTTACTCTTGCGTAAACAGCTTCA
Source organism: Flavobacterium sp. (assembly GCF_032153895.1). Taxonomy (GTDB): domain Bacteria; phylum Bacteroidota; class Bacteroidia; order Flavobacteriales; family Flavobacteriaceae; genus Flavobacterium. The sequence goes on along the minus strand of NZ_JALDYN010000053.1, from coordinate 6,841 downwards.
TCATTTTTCTCGCCTTCGTATTCTCTGTAAGCTGGTGCTCCAAAAGCAGCTCTTAGTTTTTCTTGAGCTACAATCTGAACTTTAATGGCTTCGTGTGCAAATTTAATTGCCTCAACCATTTCAGCTTCTGAGATTTCTTTCATCTCACCTTCCACCATACAAACTGAATCAGACGAAGCGCCAATCATCATGTCGATGTCTGAAACTTCTAATTGTTCGCGGCTAGGGTTGATGACTAATTTCCCTTCTACACGACCAACGCGCACTTCGGAAATTAAATTGTAGAAAGGAATGTCTGACACAGCTAAACACGCAGAAGCAGCTAAACCTGCTAAAGCATCCGGCATAACATTATCGTCATGCGACATTAACTGAATCATGATTTGCGTTTCCGCGTGGTAATCATCCGGAAATAACGGACGTAATACACGGTCTACTAAACGCATAGTTAAAACTTCACTGTCGCTAGGACGCGCTTCTCTTTTGAAGAAACCTCCCGGGAAACGTCCCGCAGCGGCAAATTTTTCACGGTAGTCTACCGTTAATGGTAAAAAATCCACTCCTGGATTGGCAGTACGGGCAGATACCGCCGTTGCTAATAACATTGCATCGCCCATACGCACCACGACAGAACCGTCGGCTTGTTTGGCTAGTTTTCCTGTTTCGATTGAGATGGTTCTACCGTCTCCCAAATCGATAATTTCTTGGGTAACCTTAGGAATCATAAAATTAATTCTTAATTAAACAAAGGGTTTCAGTTGTGTTGTTGTTGTGTGTTGTAGTTGTCTAATACCCAATGAAAAACCAAACTTTTTTCTGTCAAAATATACAAAACAAAAAGAGGCGCGCAGGCACCTCTTCTTCATGATTATTTTCTGATGTTTAATTCTTTGATAATCGCACGATATCTGTTGATATCTTTTTTCTTTAAGTAGTCAAGAAGACTTCTTCTTTTACCTACCAATAAAACTAGTGAGCGCTCAGTGTTGTAATCGTGACGATTTTTTTTCAAGTGCTCAGTCAAGTGAGAAATTCTGAATGTGAATAACGCGATTTGACCTTCAGCAGAACCAGTGTTCTCAGCTTTTCCTCCGTGTTTCGCGAAAAGATCTGCTTTTACTTCTTTAGTTAAGTACATGCTAATATTGTTAAAATGATTATTATGTAGATTGAGATTATCTCAATACGGGTGCAAAGGTAACTTTATTTTTCAGAATCACAAATAATTTGAAGAAACTTACTTAAAATAATTTTGCAACTTCTTGATTTACAAATTCTAAAAAGCGTTCGTCAGCTTCCGAGAATGGGTCGATGACATGACTGTCGATATCAATTTGTCCAATATTGATTCCATTAACAAAAAGTGGAACCACAATTTCTGATTTTACCGTAAAACTACAAGCGATGTAATTGTCCTGAGCTTTCACATCCGGAACGACAAAATTGGTATTCGATTCGGCAACTTGTCCGCAAATTCCTTTTCCGAAAGGGATGACAGTATGATCGGTTTCGGCACCAACATAAGGTCCTAAATGCAATGTTTTTGTTTCGTGATTTGCAAAATAAAAGCCTACCCAATTGTAATAATCGATGTTGTCGGTTAATAATTGGCAAAGATTTTTAAGTTTTTCATCACGGGAAATCCCTTCCTGTGAAAGTATTTCGGTTACTTTTGGTTGTAAATCCTGAAAAGTCATATTTTTTAGTTTTGTGCAAAAGTATCGAATCAGCGTCTTTTAATTTTTATATTTTTGTTAAAATCAATTTTGTGAAACAACTTTTTCGGCAATACAAACCTTTTTTTGTCTTTTTACTCAAATTCTTTTTGTTTTACGGAGTGTTGACATTTTGCTACAGTTTGTATCTCAATCAGTTTGATGAGCATTTGTTCGAAACCGACACGTTTACTATAATGGTTGCCGAACAATCTAAATCAGTTCTCGAGTTTTTCGGAAAATCCGCAAGTGTTGAGCCGAATGCTTCTGAACCCTGCGTCAACCTAATCTATCAAGGAAAGTTTATTGCTCGAATTATCGAAGGTTGCAACGCTATTAGTGTCATGATTTTATTTGCAGCTTTTGTTTTTGCTTTTTCAACTACTTGGTTACGAACGATAAGTTACATTGTGATTGGTTGTATAATCATCCACATATTAAATATTTTGCGTATTGCGCTGCTGGCCATGGCGCTTTATAGTTATCCGGAAAGCGAGCATTTGTTGCACGGCGTGGTTTTTCCGTTGTTTATTTATGCTGTGGTTTTTGTGTTGTGGGTATTTTGGCTTCAAAAATTTTCTCGAAATGATGCAGCTGCTTCTAAAAAATAAAAAGACTTTTTGCATTGTACTGCTGCTGGTTTTGTTGCTTGCCGGAATTCGTTTTTTTGAGCAAAACCTGTTCTATGATCCGTTTCTTCAGTTTTTTAAAGAAGATTTTCAGAATAAAACCTTACCGGAATATGATGGTTTGAAATTGTTTTTAAATCTTTCTTTTCGGTATTTGTTGAACACGGTGCTTTCAGTCGCTATTATCTATTTTATTTTTAAAGATTTACAACTTGTGAAATTGACAGGGTTTCTCTATCTGCTGTTTTTTGTGGTTTTACAACTTGTCTTTTTTGGTTTTCTTTTCCTTGATAATCCGGATTATACGGTGCTTTTTTATGTAAGACGATTTCTGATTCAACCGTTGTTTTTAGTATTGTTTATTCCGGCGTTTTATTATCAGCAGAAACAGGTTTCTAATTGATTGAAGTTGAAGTTTTTGCGGAATTAACACTTTTTTGGTATTGATTTCTTAAAAATAATGTACTTTTGACTCGATTTTCCATTGTATGAAGATAAATAAGCACATCAGTTTTCTTTTAGCTACGCTACTTTTGGTATCCAATATTGGCTTGGCTTTTAATGTGCATTATTGTGGTGGAGAATTGGCAGGTATTTCATTAGATTATAAAACTTATGAGCCTTGTGTTTCTCAAAAAGTAGAGGAAGAGAAGTCTTGTTGCGCCACTTCGAACGAACACAGTTCTTGTTGTTCAAACGATAAAATTGATTTAAAAAAATCGATTTCTGACGAAGTAATCGTTAAAACCTTTCAAGTTGATTTAGCGGCTTTTACAGTTGTTCCGACATGGAATCCAACCGTTTTTGAAGCAGTTGAAACTGTTGCTGTAAAAAGCGATGCGCCTTCGTTTTATTGCGAAAGTAACGCGCCACCGCTCTACAAACTCTACTGTCAATACATTTACTACGCCTAAATTTTAATGTTTTTTCAACTCTGAATTTTTCAGAGCAATCTTTATTGAGAACATTAAAATTAAAATCATGTACAAATATTTTATGTTTTTGCTGATGTTGGTTGCACAAATTGCATCCGCTCAGGAAAAAGTGTCGGGAACCATAACCGACGAAAAAGACCAGCCGTTAATAGGAGCTTCCGTAATCTGGAAAGATTCCACGGTTGGAACGATGACCAATGAACAAGGTCAGTTTGAATTGCCCATGAATCCGGGTAGTCATGAAATTGCTGTGAGTTATGTGGGCTATGAAACGGTAACTTTGATGGTGCACGAACCTAAAGTAATTACCGTAAAGTTGCAGGCTTCCAAAACGCTTGACGAAGTTGTGGTGAAAACCAAGAAAAATTCGCTTAGCCGTTCTTATCTGAAGCCACTCAATACGCAAACCATGAGCAGCAAGGAACTTTTAAAAGCAGCTTGTTGTAACCTTTCGGAGAGTTTTGAAACCAATCCTTCTATTGATGTGAATTTTTCGGATGCGATTTCCGGGAGCAAACAAATCAAAATGTTAGGTTTAACCAGTCCTTATATTTTGATTGCGGAAGAGAACATTCCATCGGTTCGTGGTGCTTCGCAAGCTTATGGATTATCTTTCACGCCTGGAACTTGGGTAGAAAGCATTCAGATTACCAAAGGAGCGGGAAGTGTGGTAAACGGCTACGAAAGCATCTCCGGACAAATTAATACTGAATTGATAAAACCTGCGGACGACATTCCATTTTTTTTAAATGCCTACGGTTCCACCGACAGTCGTTTTGAGCTGAATACGCATTTCAACAAGAAGTTTTCAGATAAATTGAGCAGCAGTTTGTTTGTACACGGCAACACCCGAGTATCTAAAAACGATATGAACGATGATGGGTTTTTAGACAATCCGCTTGGGAAACAAATTAATGTAATGAACCGTTGGCAGTACAACGATTTGGAAAAAGGCTGGGTAAGTTTTCTGAATGTGCGTTATATGCGCGACGAAAAACAAACTGGTCAAAAATCCTTTGATCCGGATCGCGATAAATTGACAACCAATTATTGGGGCTCTGAAATCAATACCGATAAATTGGATTTGTCTTCTAAAATCGGGTATGTGTTTCCGGATACGCCATGGAAAAGCATCGGATTTCAAAATTCCTTTAATTATCACAAACAGGAATCGTATTTCGGGTTGAATCAGTACAATATCCAACAGAATAGTTTTTATTCGAATCTGATTTATAACTCCATCATCAGCAATACGTTGCATAAATTTGCAACCGGTTTGAATTTTACTTCGGATGACTATAATGAGTTTGTAGCGGTAAATGGTCCCTTAACCGATGTGAGTCGTCGTGATAATTCTGTGGGTGCTTTCTTTGAATATACTTACGATAATACCGATAATTTCAGTTTGGTTGCCGGTGGACGTTTCGATGTACACAACCGTTTGGGCGCATTTTTTACACCGAGAATCCACGCACGTTATAATCCTTGGGAAAAAGCTGTATTGCGAGCTTCGGTAGGAAGAGGAAAACGTAGCGCGAATATTTTTGCAGAAAATCAGAACCTTTTTGCAACTTCCCGAGATTTTTCAGTCTTGAATGCAAACGGAAAGGTGTATGGTTTGGATCCTGAAATCGCCTGGAATTACGGAATAAGTTTTACACAAGGATTTACCTTATTCGGTAAAAAAGCCGATGTGTCTTTGGATTATTACAGAACCGATTTCCAAAATCAGGCGGTTGTGGATTTGGATTTTAGTCCGCAGGAAGTTGTGTTTCATAATTTGGATGGAAAGTCCTATGCAAACAGCTTACAGTTGGATTTCAACGTTGATTTAATGACGCATTTAACCATTCGAACGGCGTATAAATTTTACGACATTCAAACCGATTATCTGACTGGAACTTTCGAGCGTCCGTTGCAGGCGAAACACCGTTTCTTCACCAATTTGGCATATGAAACCCATATCAAAGAAAAAGGAAAACAATGGAAATTCGATTTTACATATAACTGGATGGGAAAACAGCGTTTGCCAAACACAAGTTCCAATCCGGAGCCGTATCGTTTGCAGGAGTTTTCGAATCCGTTTTCGGTGATGAATGCTCAGGTAACGAGAACGTTCTCCAGTGTTTTTGAAGCCTATATTGGTGGAGAAAATATTGGAAATTACAAACAAAAAAATGCGATTTTAGGCGCTGATGATCCTTTTGGCCCATATTTTGATAGTTCTATGATATATGCACCGATTTTCGGACAGATGTATTATGCCGGAATCCGATTTAAAATTAAATAACAACACTAAATAATATAAAAAATGAAAAAGTTAATTGCTATCATATTAGTTGCCTTGGTTGGTTTTACAGTTCAGGCGCAAGAAAAAAAGAATAAAAGCGCAAAAGCGGATGTGTCGGTTAATGGGAACTGCGAAATGTGTAAAAAGCGTATCGAAAAAGCGGCTTATTCTGTTGCCGGAGTGAAATCTGCGGTTTGGCATTCGGACGATCAGATGTTGCATTTGGTTTATAATCAACAGAAATGTTCCTCGACGGATGTCGAAAAAGCAATCGCAAAAGCCGGACACGATACGAAAAATGTAAAAGCAACTGAAGGAGATTACAATAATTTACACGGTTGTTGTCAGTACGACAGAAAGTAAAAGTTAAATCCGTCTTAAAGGCGGATTTTTTATTGGGTTTTGCTTTTCTGAAAGGTATTTTTGTCGGTATAGATAAAAATAGAATATGAATTACAAGCCAAAATTTTTGCTCATTGCTTTATCGTTTTTCTTTTGTAGCAGTCAGGCGCAAAGTGTGAAAAGTCAGAATGAAAACATCTGGTTGCATTTTGTTGGAAAGAATAAATTGAACGAAAAACTATCCATCACTTTAGAAGCTACCATGCGTTATGCAAACGGATTTTCCGAAAAACAACAATGGTTCATTCGTCCTTCTGTTGATTATCAGTTTGCCAAATCATTTGCAGGAAGTGTCGGTTATAGTCATTACAATACTTATTCTTACGGAGATCCTACGATGAATCGAATTGATACTCCCGAAGACCATGTTTGGATTCAAGGAACGTATGTGCATAATACAGGAAATGTGAAATTTACACATCGTTTGCGAGACGAAAATCGTTTTGTTGGGATTGCGAAGTACAATGCAGCTGCAGATGCGTTTGAAATTGATCGTTATGAATACCGAAACCGAATGCGTTACATGATTTTAGCCACGGTTCCGTTATGGAAAAAAGACAATGAAGTCAAAGTTTCCGGGTTTGTGGGAGATGAAGCGTTTATTAATATCGGTTCTAATGCAGGGAAAACTTTGTTCAATCAGAACAGGGTTTTGTTGGGAGCGGGATATCATTTCAATTCGAACCATCAAATTCAGTTGACGTATATTGATCAGTACATTTGGAATTATGGGAATACGTTGCAGGAAAGGAATCCAACCTTGCGAATTTCGTATTTGACGACTTTGGATTGGTCTAAAAAGAAAGCATAAAAAGAAAACCCCGAATGTGAGATTCGGGGTTTTTAATTATAGTAAGTTTGGAATTACAT
>NZ_JALDYN010000052.1:0-7948 GCF_032153895.1 Flavobacterium sp. | reverse complement strand
CAAAAGTATAAGAATTGTTCAGTGTTTTTGCAGCATAACTTTTAATTATTTGTTAAAAACGAAAAAAAGGGACGTTTATTTTAAACGTCCCTTTTAAGATTTTTATATGTATTTATATTACATCATTCCCGGCATTCCGCCACCCATTGGCATTCCGCTACCGGCATTATCTTCTTTGATTTCTACCAAAGCACATTCGGTAGTTAAAATCATTCCTGAAACTGAAGCAGCGTTTTCTAAAGCAACACGGGTTACTTTTTTCGGGTCGATTACACCAGCTTTTAACATGTCTACGTATTCGTCAGTTTTAGCGTTGTATCCGAAGTTGTCTTTGCCTTCAGCTACTTTAGCAACAACAACAGAACCTTCTAAACCTGCATTTTCAACAATAGTACGCAAAGGTGCTTCAATAGCACGAGAAACAATTTGCACTCCGGTTGCCTCGTCAGCGTTGTCTGCTTTTACTTTGTCCAATACTTTTTTAGCGCGTAATAAGGCAACGCCACCACCGGCAACAATTCCTTCTTCAACAGCTGCACGGGTTGCATGTAAAGCATCGTCTACGCGGTCTTTCTTCTCTTTCATTTCCACTTCGGTTGCAGCTCCAACGTAAAGTACAGCAACTCCTCCGGCCAATTTAGCCAAACGTTCCTGTAATTTTTCGCGGTCGTAATCGGAAGTAGTCGATTCCATTTGCGCTTTGATTTGATTTACTCGGTTTTTGATTAAATCAGCACTTCCGGCACCGTTTACAATGATTGTGTTGTCTTTGTCGATGGTTACTTTTTCGGAAGTTCCTAACATTTCCAAAGTTGCGTTTTCTAAGGTATAGCCGCTTTCTTCAGAAATAACAATTCCGCCGGTTAAGATGGCAATATCTTCCAACATTGCTTTTCTTCTGTCTCCAAAACCTGGAGCTTTTACAGCAGCTATTTTTAAAGCACCTCGTAATTTGTTTACTACTAAAGTGGATAAAGCTTCACCGTCAACATCTTCAGCAATAATTAATAATGGTTTTCCAGATTGGGCAACCGGTTCTAAAATCGGTAATAATTCTTTTAAAGACGATACTTTTTTGTCGTATAATAAAATGTAAGGTCTTTCTAATTCAACCTCCATTTTTTCAGTATTGGTTACGAAGTAAGGTGATAAATAACCGCGGTCGAATTGCATTCCTTCTACAACATCAACCGTTGTGTCAGTTCCTTTTGCTTCTTCCACAGTGATAACCCCTTCTTTACCTACTTTTTTGAAAGCCGTAGCAATCAAATCACCAATCACTTCATCGTTATTCGCTGAAATAGAAGCTACTTGTTTTATTTTTTCAGTAGAAGAACCTACTTCTTTGGCTTGTTTGCCTAAATCGGCAACAATCGCTTCAACGGCTTTGTCGATACCGCGTTTTAAATCCATCGGGTTGGCACCAGCGGCTACGTTTTTTAAACCTTCTTTTACGATGGCTTGTGCTAAAACTGTTGCGGTTGTAGTTCCGTCTCCGGCTAAATCGTTGGTTTTTGAAGCTACTTCTTTTACCATTTGAGCCCCCATGTTCTCTAACGGATCGTTCAATTCTACTTCTTTAGCAACTGAAACTCCGTCCTTAGTTACCGTTGGCGCTCCAAACGATTTAGAAATGATTACGTTACGACCTTTTGGCCCCAAAGTTACTTTTACCGCATTGGCTAATGCATCTACACCACGTTTTAAACCGTCGCGAGCTTCAATATCGAATTTTATATCTTTTGCCATTGTTTTGTTTTTTAGATGATTGCAAGGATGTCGTCCTCACGCATGATTAAATAATCTTTTCCTTCAAATTTCAAATCGGTACCGGCGTATTTTCCGTATAGAACTGTGTCACCAACTTTTACAGTCATAGTGTGGTCTTTAGAGCCGTTTCCTACAGCGACTACTGTTCCTTTTTGTGGTTTTTCTTTAGCGGTATCAGGTATGATAATTCCAGAAGCTGTTTGTGTTTCTGCCGCAGCAGGCTCTACAAGAACTCGGTCTGAAAGAGGTTTGATTTTTAATGCCATAATGCTATGTTTTTATTTTTAATTTAAATGGATGCCTAGCCTATTTCAGAAATTGTGCCAAGCGGTTTTAACTGACAAATTTACTAAATAAAAATGCCAGCACTGACAGGCTGGCATTTGAAAATTCAATTCGATTGAAATTATTGTTGTGCTTCTTCAGTTGCAGGTTTTGCTGCATCTGTAGTAGCTGCTGGAGTTTCTTGTTTTGCATCTGTTGCAGCCGGAATAGTAGTCGCAGCTGGGGCAGGAGTGCTTCCATCAATTAATTTTGAACCGCTCTCACCTAAAGCTCCTGAAAAGCTTAAGCTTGATAATAAAATTAATGCAATCAATAAACCACCTAAAGTCCAAGTACTTTTGTCAAGGAAATCATTGGTTTTTTGTACACCACCCATCATTTGTGAACCGCCGATTGCTGAAGATAAACCGCCACCTTTAGGATTCTGAACCATAATTACTACTACAAGTAGGAAACAAACGATTGTGATTAACACTAAAAAAATTGAAAACATATTGATAAATCTTTAATTATTATTTTGTTGCAAATCTCTAATATCCGAAATTCGGTCTGCAAAGAAACTACTTTTTTCTGGATATTTCAAAATTAAAATTTCATAAGCTTGAATTGCTTTCTGATATTTTTTCTGTTCCAAATAAACTTTGGCCAGAGTTTCCGTCATTAAAAAGGTGTTGTCCTGCGTTGATTTTTCAATATTTACAGGGGTTGACGTATTGTTTTTGACTGGAGAAATTTTCGGATTGTTCTCGATAAACTTGTCAATTAAATCTATTTTTTTCTGTTTTTCCTCGTCAATTTCAGCAGCCGATTCTTCAGATTCGCGGTCAATTGGAGTCAATTTGGTTAATTGAAGCCATTCTTGAAACGAGTGTTTTTCGTCTTTGGAAAAATCAAGCGGTTTTCCTATTTCCAGGCGCTCTTCAATAATTGAATCTGTAGTAGTTTCTTCTTCTAAAATTTCTGTTTTGAATTTTGTAATTTCTTCAACTTGAATTTCTTCGGAAGTTGTCGTCTTTTCGATAATTATTGGTTCTGCATTCTGAATGGACGAAAGTATCGATTGTTCCAAAGTGTTGCTTTTGGGCTGGACTTCGATTTTGTCTGAAATTACTATTTTGTACTGATTGACGATAATATCGTTTATGGCGGCTTCTTTTTCCTCTAAAAAAGCTTTCTGAACCGATGAGAAATTTTCCGATGTGATAAATTCAAAAAGTACACTGCGGTCTGTGGAATAAGCCGCTGTTTTTCGCAATTCTTGATTGTAACGAAAGCTATTCTGATTGTACAAACCTTTCAGGTGTAACGCACGAGCCGACTGAAAATAGGGGAACTGCTCTAAAACGGATTCCAGTTCAAGGGTTTGTCTCCCGTTAATAGCATCGGGTTTGTGAATCAGATATGTTAAATCGTGTACGTTCAAAGTTGTTTAAATTACCATTTGGCTAAGGAAGCATTAAATATATCTTGGGTGATTCGCTCGAAAATTTCATCCAACGCAGCGGTTAAACGTGGACCAACCAATTGGTCATTACCTGGGAAATCATAATAAAATGAAAAACGTTTTTCAAAATCATCTTCTGATTTATTTTTGTTGGTGAAACGAACATTTACCGTGATACTCAAACGGTTTTGAGCAGCCAATTGGTTTGCTGTTGCTGTCATTGGAGTGATGCGGTAATCGGTAATTTCGCCTTCATAAACCAAATCACCATTGTTGTTGGTCAGGTTTAAATTTGTCTGGTTTTGTATAATTTCCTGTAACTCTAAGGTAAACGTTCTGTCGATACCTGGTTCAACTAATGGGGAAACATTCTGGAAATAGTTTACCTGAAATGTTTTAGCGTCAATTTTTCCAGTTCCGGTAAAGTTATAATAGGAACAAGAGCTAAGACTTATAAAAACAAAAAAGGCAATTATATAATGTAGTTTTTTCATCTGATTTTAAAATCCAAATATACTATAAATCAAACTGTTTTATCTTTCGGTACAAAGTTCTTTCTGAAATTCCCAATTCATCCGCTGCGGCCTTGCGTTTTCCTTTGTTGCGTTCCAAAGCTTTTTTGATGAGTTCTATTTCTTTTTCGTCCAAACGTAGTGAGTCTTCTTCCTCAACAGTCTCGGCGAACAGATAATTGTGGTCGTCATCGTCTTCAAATTCTTCCTGTTCGTGCTGGTTTTGCACCGGAATAGCATTGAACGTTGGCTCTTCGTAAGGAATTTCATTTTCCTCTTTCTGACCGTAAATGCGCTGAATCAGGTTTTTATTGGTTTCCTGAACATTTTTAGCGTTTCCGTTCTGCATTAAATCCAATGTGAGTTTCTTCAAATCGTTCAAATCACTCTTCATGTCGAATAGGATTTTGTACAGAATTTCGCGTTCCGATGAAAAGTCACTTTCCGATTTTTTTCCGATAACCGAAGGTAAATTACTTCCTTCAGCGGGCAAATATCCGGCTAAAGTAGTTGCTGTGATATCGCGATTCGTTTCCAAAACTGAAATTTGTTCAGCAACATTTCGTAACTGACGAATATTTCCACTCCAACGGTATTTTAATAAATATTGAACGGCATTGTCGTCCAATTTGATAGGCGGCATTTTGTATTTATGAGCGAAATCCGAAGCAAATTTTCGAAACAATAAATGAATGTCGTCTTTTCGGTCGCGCAATGGTGGTAATCCGATTTCGACAGTACTTAAACGATAATACAAATCTTCACGGAATTTTCCTTTTTCGATAGCTTCCTGCATCTGTACATTCGTCGCTGCCACAATGCGAACATTGGTTTTTTGTACTTGGGAAGAACCTACTTTGATAAATTCTCCGTTTTCTAAAACACGCAGTAAACGTACTTGTGTAGTTAAAGGCAATTCTCCAACTTCGTCTAAAAATATTGTTCCGCCATCGGCTACTTCAAAATACCCTTCACGAGTAGATGTTGCTCCTGTAAATGAACCTTTTTCGTGCCCGAATAATTCACTGTCAATGGTTCCTTCCGGAATCGCACCACAGTTTACGGCTATGTATTTTCCGTGTTTTCTGTGCGAAAGCGAATGGATGATTTTCGGAATACTTTCCTTACCAACACCACTTTCACCTGTTACCAATACGGAAATATCGGTAGGGGCGACTTGAATGGCTTTTTCAATCGCGCGGTTGAGTTTCGGGTCGTTTCCAATAATCTCAAAGCGTTGTTTTATGGCTTGGACAGATTCCATTGCTATAGTTTGAATGAGTTAAATTCTCTGTGATTAACTTTGCATTTGTGTTGCGTATCCAACCGCTTCACCAATAAGAGTAGCTGAAGTACAGTCGCTGATTTTTACCAAAACGAAATCGCCCGGTTTGTAATTTTCTTTCGGGAAAACCGCTACCGTATTTTGGGAATTTCTTCCGCTCCAATGTGCATCGGAACGTTTGGATTCTTTTTCAACCAAAATTTCAACGGTTTGACCAATGAAACGTTGTGCGCGTTGCAAAGAAGTTTTTTGTTGTAAATCAATGATTTCGTTCAAACGACGTTTCTTAACTTCTTCAGGAACATCGTCTTCCATTTTTCTTGCTGCCAAAGTTCCTGGTCTTTCGGAATACGCAAACATGAAACCGAAATCGTATTTTACGTGTTCCATTAAAGTTAAGGTGTCTTGGTGATCTTCTTCGGTTTCGGTTGGGAAACCAGAAATCATATCCTGCGACAAAGAAATATCCGGAATGATTTCGTAAATTTTATCTACTAGCGTCATGTACTCTTCGCGAGTATGCTGACGGTTCATTTCTTTAAGAATTCTTGTACTTCCTGACTGCACCGGCAAGTGAATGTATTTGCAGATGTTATGGTGTTTGGCCATTACCTCGATTACTTCTATGTGCATATCCTGCGGGTTAGAAGTCGAGAAACGGAAACGCATTTTTGGAAACTGCGTCGCACACATATCTAATAATTGTGCAAAATCTACAGCAGTTGCTTTTTGCATTTCAGTTGCTTTTTCGTAGTCTTTTTTCAAACCGCCACCGTACCAAAGGAAACTGTCAACGTTTTGTCCTAAAAGCGTGATTTCTTTAAAACCTCTGTTCCATAAATCCTGAATTTCTTCTAAAATGGATTGTGGTTCACGGCTGCGTTCACGTCCACGAGTAAACGGAACTACGCAAAAAGTACACATATTGTCACAACCACGTGTGATGGAAACAAATGCAGTTACACCGTTACTTTGTAGACGTACTGGCGAAATATCACCATAGGTTTCGTCTTTGGAAAGGATTACGTTGATGGCATCACGACCTTCATCCACATCTTTTAGAAGATTCGGGATGTCTTTGTAAGCATCGGGTCCAACAACCATGTCTACGATTTTTTCTTCTTCTAGGAATTTGCTTTTTAAACGTTCCGCCATACAGCCTAAAACGCCAACTTTCATTCCTGGGTTGATTTTTTTAATCGCGTTGTATTCTTGCAAACGTTTGCGAACGGTTTGTTCGGCTTTGTCTCGAATTGAACACGTATTAACTAATACCAAATCGGCTTCTTCTAAATTTTGAGTAGTGTTGTAACCTTCATTCGCCAAAATAGAAGCTACAATCTCGCTATCAGAGAAATTCATCTGACAACCGTAACTTTCAATGAAAAGCTTCTTTTGGTTTTCGTTCTTCTGTTCCATTACAAGGCTGGTTCCTTGCTTGTTTTCTTCGATAATCTTTTCCATAAATCACTGCAAAGTGTAAAAATCAGTCCGCAAAGATAATACTAAATTTGATTTTATGACAAGATGGCAGATTTGTTTAACAAATAATAAAGGATTGTTTTTTTGATGTTGAAAATAAGCTGTCTTTAAGTCATTTTGTTTTACAAGTCATCGAAAGGACTTTTAATTTGCTGAAGACTTTTGGTGCTCACATGGGTGTAGATTTCTGTAGTTCTGCTGCTGTTATGGCCTAACAATTCTTGAATATATCGTAAATCGGTACCGTTTTCTAATAAATGTGTTGCATAGCTGTGACGAAGCCAATGTAATGTAACGGGTTTGGTGATTTTGGTTTTTTCTAAAGCTGTTTTTAAGACGGATTGCAAACTTTGTTCGGAATATTTTTCGCTTGTGTTTTGTCCTTCGAAAAGCCAATGTTTCGGTTTGTATAATTTATAATAGTCTCTCACCATCTCAAGAACTTTTCCCGAAAACGGAACAATTCGGTCTTTTTTGCCTTTAGACTGACGGATGATGATAACATTTCTTTTCGAATCAATGTCGTTGAGTGTTAAATTGATCAGTTCGCTTCTTCGGAGGCCGCAAGCGTAAATCAAACTTAACATTGCTTTGTGTTTGATATTGACGGGTGATTCTAAAATGGCTTTTACTTCTTCTTTACTGAGTACGTTTGGTAATTTTTTTTTCCCGTTTGGGACGATGGATTAATTCCGGGTCAATAGTTTTGTTTTCGATACTTCTGAAGAACAGTTTAATCGCATTCACAATCTGATTTTGAAACGAAGCAGACAATTGATTCCTAATAATATAATCATTGTTATAGGTAATCACATCTTCGTTAGAAATGTCAGATATTGGTTTCGTGTTGTAAAACACCAAAAACGAGCGTAATGAATCTACATAGGTTTTCAAAGTGTTTTCACTGTATCGCTTGGAACGTAAGTACTTTGTGAATTTTTCAATTGCTTTGATGCCTTCAGATGAAGGAAGTAACTCATTTTTAAGTTTTAACCGAAAGCGAATTCGATTTTCTTCCGTATCGGGTAAATGCCATATATGAAGCTTGTAATTCCATTTGGAACCGTGCAAAGCTCGTATTCTTGAAATTGTATCGGGCGTTTTCTCGAATGTAACTCCGATTCGGTCTTCTCCATTAAGACGGATTATTTTGGCTTCCCATTTCATAGT
>NZ_JALDYN010000020.1:0-40072 GCF_032153895.1 Flavobacterium sp. | reverse complement strand
TAAAAATTTTAATATTAAAAAAATAATTGGTTAAATTTGTGAGAAATAATTTATTGCAAAATGAAAAAGATTGGTTACTACCTGATTGTGATTTTGCTCTTGTTGCTCTCTTGGGCTTTTTATTCGTATCTGTATAAAGGCCATCGTGATGTGACTGTTGAAAAAGAAGATTTTTCAGTAAAAACCATGTCGATTTACGAAGAGTTTCTTCAAGATGAAGGTAAAGCAACCTTGAAATATGGCGATAAAATTATTGAAGTTTCAGGTGTAATCACGTCGATAGATTCGGTTGAAAAAACGATAACCTTAGACGAGAAAATGTTGGTTTATTGGAAAGAAAATACAACCGCAAAATTGATAAAATCTTCAACAGTAAATGTCAAAGGACGCTTTTTAGGCTATGACAATTTATTAGAAGAAATGAAAATGGACCAAGCAATTGTAATAGAATGAGAAAAATTATTTTCATTGCACTTCTTTTCTTTTGGGTAGACAGTATTGTTGCCCAACAGGATATTTTTGAAATTGCGCGTAGCGGTACCGTTGAAGAACTTCAGAAAGTTGTTGATAAAGAACCAAATAGCATTCATTCAGTTAATAAGGACGGCTATAGTTTGCTCACGTTGGCGACCTATCGCGGTAACAATAAAATAGCTGTTTTCTTAATTGAAAAAGGAGCCGATATCAATGGAAAAAGCAATTATGGAACACCATTGATGGCTGCAGTTGTAAAAGGTAATAAAGAGATAGCAGAAGCCTTGGTAAAGCACAATGCGGATATTAGTCTGACAGATGCTTCAGGGAACAGCGCGCTTATTTATGCCGTACTTTTTAAACAATACGATTTGATTCCTTTGCTGTTAAAAGCAAAAGCAGATGTCCATGCAAAAGACATTCGCGGTAATTCTGCGTTTGATTATGCTAAGATTTCTGGCGACGAAAAACTAGTAGAACTTTTAAATCATTAGTATCATGAGAAAAATTACCTTAATGATTATGGCGCTTTTTGGAACAGTAATTGGTTTGAATGCGCAAACGTACTCCACAGGAATGGTTACGTTTTTTTCAGGAGCACCGAGTTTAGCGTATTCCGGACAGGTTGATGTAACAAACACAACGGTTACTGTAACTTTGGTAGGTCCTTCAGATAAATGGCTTGGAATTGGTTTTGATGCTTCTAGTTTAATGAATGATACCGGAAAAGATGTTTTGATCTTTAACGGAACAACAATGTCAGACAGAAGTTTCGACGGAGTAGGGGTAACACCTCCAACTGATACACAAAATTGGACAGTACAATCAAATAATATTGTTTCAGGAGTTAGAACAGTTGTTGCCACACGAGCCAGAGTTGCATCAGAAGGAACTGATTATACGTTTCCATTGGCTGCGCAACCGCTTCATTTAACTTTTGCTAGAGGAACTTCGCTGACTGTTACCTATCATGGAAGTGGGAATTGTGGTTCAACTATGTCTAATTTGACTTTAGGATCTGATTCATTCGAAATGGCATCATTAAAAATGTATCCAAACCCTTCAAAAGGCTATATAAATATAGAACTGCCGCAAATGGTTACAGAAGCAGACGTAATATTTTATGATTTGTTGGGAAAACAGGTCAAAACTATTTCAGTTTCGTCTGATTCTCCGCGAATTGAAACTTCAGATTTGCCAAGCGGCTCTTATGTTGTAAAAATTAAAAGCAGTGCAGGCGAAGGAACGCGAACATTAGTCGTAAATTAAGTATGAGGAACTTCTTTCTGTTTATATGCCTCTTCCCTTTATTCGGATTGGCTCAGGATGATTTGCTTTCTGAAATTGATACGGTTCAGGCTGATAATCAAACAGAATCCTCATTCAAATCACTGAAGATTGTCAATCTAGAATCAACAAAATTAGCTGCTAAAAAAGATTTGTATTTTGTAGTTGCACACCGATTCGATTATTTAGAGCACGGTTTTGATGATTTCTTCGGATTGGATAATGCCAACACACAATTAAAATTTGTTTACGGTTTAACCGATTGGCTTACAGTTCATGTCGCTCGTAGTGGTTTTCAGGAAACTTATGATGTAGCGGCTAAGTATCGTCTGGTTTATCAAAAAGAAGGTTGTGCTTTATTTACAATAGTTGGTTTCAACAGTTTGGCAATTAATACAGAAATGAAAGAAGACGATTTTCCAGATATGAGTTTCAGCAACCGATTGAGCTATGTTACGCAGTTATTAATTTCCAGAAGGTTTAATGAAGCATTAAGTTTGGAATTGGCTCCGACATTTTTTCATGAGAACACGATTCGAGATACTTTTGCAGATGATGGGACAATAATTTTGCCTAATCCACAGGATAACAGTCAATTTGCACTAGGAATGGGCGGAAGATATAAAATCACTAAACGCTGGTCTGTCAATTTGGATTACGTAGCTCATTTGAATCGGGCTTCAGAATCCATATATACAAATCCGTTGTCAATTGGTATGGATTTGGAAACCGGCGGGCACGTTTTTCAGATGCATTTTACTAATTCCAGAGCGATGCACGAATCCGGTTTTCTTGGGCAAACTTCTGGTAGATGGGATAAGGGAGAAATTTGCTTCGGATTTAATTTAGTTCGGGTATTTTAGAAAATAAAAAAAGCTCTGTGAAAACAGAGCTTTTTTTATTGTATTTGTCTTTTTATTTCTTGATGAATTTACCTGAAAACTTCTGATTCTCTCCGTTTTCGATTAACAACAAATACGTTCCAGATTGTAAGTTAGAAACATTGATTTGCGTATTTGATGAATCGTCAGTTTTAATTAAACGTCCACTAATGTCAAAAATAGAAGTTGATTTAATGGTTTCAGAACCATTTTTAAGTCCGATGTTTAAGAAATCCTGAGCCGGATTCGGATATACAGTGAAATTTCCTAAATGATTTTCAGCTAAACCTAAAGTGCTTCCTTCAGCAACCGATAAACTCTGATTAATTGTTGGGTTTGTAATCGTATCAACAACCCCAGAAGGCCATTTGATAATCACTTGAGTGATCTGCGTCTCTGTTCCGATTCCGAAATGAGTGTTTAAAGTGCTCATGTATCTAAAACCCTCACCACTGCGAACATCGCGAATTTGTTTTCCAAAATTACCATAGATTTCAACTCTTGCACCAATTCCATTGCGGTTACTTTGGATTCCTTGTAAGTTGATTTTAATCCAGTTGTTTCCGTTTGGAACAGCGTAGCGAATGTTAGAGTTATTCTGAATGTCAAGAAAACCATCGTTATTTAAGTCACCCACTGCACCCACTGTTAATCCGGAATAGCTTACTGTTGTGAATGTGTTTCCACCTTGATTGAAGAAAATTTTGTTTCCACTTCCCATAATATCTACTTTTCCATTATTGTCAAAATCGTAAGCGATGTAATCTTGGTTGTTCGTAGTGTCTGTTCCGAAAACAGTAGAAGAAGTTATGTTTACAAACGGTTCCTCCACACTGTTGGTAGTGTCCAAATCATTTCTGAAAAATTTATGACCCGAACTTCCATTTGCACCTACTAAAATATCCATGTCGCCATCGTTGTCAAAATCTGCTACAGCTGAAGACCAGGATTGTACTGGAGTTGTGTTAATTTGAGCAAGCGATGAAATATCTGTGAAAACACCATTTCCATCATTACGATGTAATTCACATGGAGGGCCGGAACATTTGGAAATGAATAAATCAACATCGCCATCATTGTCGTAATCCGTCCAGATTGAAGCGTAATTTCCTCCTGATGAAAGTGTTCCAACATTGTAAGAACCTGCAGTAACACCACTCTGATAGTGAGTAAAATTATTAGAAGCGTTATTTAAATAATATACATTCGGCGCTACATCATGACAGGAAAACGCATCTAAGTGACCGTCATTGTTGATGTCTACAAAATTTGTCCTTTGACAGAAAATATATTCTGAAGGATTAATGTTTGTGTAAGCTGTTCCAGTTGCATCAGATTGCCAAAACGACAGACCACTTCCACTTCCTAAAACTAAATCGTTGTAGCCGTCTCTGTTATAATCGCCGGCAGCTAAACTCCATGTTGGCATATCGCTTGTTCCGGGAACTGCATAGTTTGTAATCGAAAAATTACCGGGAGTAGTTTGATGATGAATTTTAAGATTGTTTGCGCTAACTCCAACAATATCGTCTTTCGAATCATTGTTCATATCAACCACACAAATATTAAAGTTGCTGTTGATAGTCGAAATAGTTTGTGTAGTATATTCTACTGGAGGAGGGATATACGTGTTTTCAATAAGTTGAAAAGTGAATCCGGAAGCACTCCATCTATTGTCCCATGCAATGTAATATGTAGTGCCAGCCATAGCTAAAAAGTTTGCTGTTGAGGTTAGACTTGCACCTGCATCATCGTCACCACCAGCGCAAACTAAAGCACCACAAGAACCGGTATATATATGTACTCTGGTGTCTATGTATGGTGCGATACTAGAGGTTACTGTTACATTATAAGTTGTTGAAGGTGTGTATTTGTACCATTCTCCGGCATTTGTACTTCCAGCACCATTGGCAGCACAAATTGGGGTAGGAACCTGAGAGCCGTTTACAGCACTTACAACATGGGTTCCTGCTGTAATTGTCTGAGCAGTAGCACAAGTGTCTTGTCCGTAAAAAGACCAGCTTGTTATTAAAAACAGAAAAAATAAAGTAATTTTTTTCATAAGCATTCTCTTAATGATTAGTCATAGTTAGTGTTATTGGCAAGGCCCTAAAGAGTTAATCCATTGTTCCATTAAGGCAACTCCTTCAGTATGTATTAAGGTTCTTCCGTGTAATGGCATTCTATAGGTTTCGTTATCCGTGTTAATTCTATAATACAACATAGATTTTTCTTTGTTTCCGGGTGTAACAATTTTACCTAAACTTGGAGAGAAGTCTTGCATATCTTCGGTATTAACACAAACTCCCATATTCGTGTTGCCGCCTGTTCCGCCTGTTTGTGAAAAAGCAAAACGCATTGGTCTGTAATCACAATGTTTGTTGTCGGTATGACAATGCGCACAGTTGATATCTACATACGAACGGGCTCTTAAATCTAATGATTTTGAAGTGTCTTCGTAATCAATAGCTGTATTTTCGTTGGAAGGAAGAATGAAACCATCGTTGAGATAACCTTCCTCAATCCATTTCATCAATTGATTCTTAACTCCGTTTGAATACGTATAGTTGAAATTCAAATTCTGAGGTTTAATCCCGATTGGAACGTAAACCGTGGTTTCAACACCACCAATCATTTCTTTGGTTTTGTGGCAGGTAATACATTGAACTTCAGATGGAATACGATAGGATACGTTTTTGGTTTCTCCATTCTCAATCCAGCTCAAATCCTGATAACTTCCGGCTAAATCAAAAAAAGCTTCGGTTTGTTCTTCGTTCCAAACATAATTAGCAAAAATCCAACCACTGGCTTTGCGAATCATAACGCGGGTTTCAATGATTTTTGTAGTGTTATTGGGTTGCACATGATCGTAATAAAAGTTCTTGATTAATGCAGCGCCAACCGGAAGTTCCAACGTTTTTCCATCACCATTATAAGTCGCTTTAGTTCCTTTTGGCATCCAAACAAAACGTTTTTTGTGCGCATAATCGCTAAAAAGGGAACTGGCTGGTTTATAAGGAAGTACATCTAATGCCGGAGAAAGATTTTTCAACTCGCCTTCGAAAAATTTGTAATCAGAAAGTTTTGGATAGGGCACTTGTGTTAAATCGACCACAACAGGTGAGACTGGTACATATTCATCTGACTCGTCGCTGGAAGTACAGGAAATAGTAACAATTACAGCTGATATGGTTAAAAAAGCAAAAAGTTTTAGTAGGTATTTTTGTTGCATATTTGTTATTTAAAATAATCCATTAATAACAAATATATAATAATTAAACAATATTAAATTAAATATCGTTATAAATAATAAAAATAAATAAGAATGTTACAATTCTATTTTTACGTTCATTTTTGCAAGTTGAGACAGCGCTTCTTTTGAAGAGTAGTCAAGGTTTTCTTCAAGTTCTTTATGTTCTTTTTTGGCGAGAACGCGCTTGTGTGCTTCACAGAAACGGCGAACTTCTTCCATGTTTGTGAGATGTAAACGCGAAACTTCGGAAGAGTTGCCCAATTCATCTTTAGCAACCATCGTGAAATATGAAGAATTGCAATGCTTCACTTTTCCAGACTGAATGTTTTGTGAAGTTACTCGAATGCCGACAACCATAGAAGTTCGTCCAACATAATTCACCGATGATTTCAAAGTGACCAATTCGCCAACTTCAATCGGATTTAAAAAATCAACCGTATCAACCGAAGCTGTAACACAATACTTTCCGGAAAATCTTGAAGCACAGGCAAAGGCAATTTGATCCATTAAAGATAAAATGTAACCGCCATGAATTTTTCCGCTGAAATTGGAATGCGACGGAAGCATCAATTCGGTCAACGTTACTTTTGAAGCACTTATTTTCTTATATATCGTTTCCATTTCAAATTATTTAAAATGTGGAGAATCCTCCAATTGTACATTGGTAATAAAATAATGCGAATCGCCCCACCAAGGAAAAGTGATATAACGTTCGATATAATTCACTTTTACATATTTTCCTTGATAATCCGTGAGTTGCTGAATCACTTTTTGATCGTCATCCATCACCGAAAATTTAAAAATCTGTGCGCCCGAAATGCCTTGACTGATTTCGCCTTCCCAGGTTTTCATCATTACACCTTTTTTGCTGATTTTAATCAATTCGCCGGCACGCACACCTTCGCTATACGGAACATAATACACAAATGCGAAATAAGCAGTAAACATGAGGGCTAATGACAGTAAGCCAAATACAATGAATTTTCTCATTTATAATTGATTTTCAGATGATTGTTCTTTTTCTAAAGCTCGGCTTAAAATATTTTCCGGCAAGGCTTTTTTGGCTTTAGCACCCATCTTTTTGAGTTTTTCAACGCTGGTAACTAAATTTCCTTTGCCTTCTACTAATTTGTTCATGGCGTTCCCGTATTCCGTTTTGGCTTCATCCATTTTTTTGCCGATTTTGATTAAATCTGAGACGAAACCTTCAAATTTATCGTACAACGCACCAGCCTGGCGTGCAATTTCATACGCGTTTTCCTGTTGCTTTTGGTTCGTCCACATGCTGTCAATAGTTCGAAGTGTTGCCAAAAGGGTAGAAGGTGTAACAATTACAATATTCTTCTCAAAAGCTTTATTATACAAGGAATTGTCTTCGTTTAAAGCAATGGCAAAAGCCGGTTCCATAGGAATGAAAAGCAATACAAAATCCGGACTTTCAATCTGATACAAATCCTGATAGTTTTTGTTGCCCAATTGCTCCACATGACGCTTGATGGAGTTTACGTGTTCCTTTAAAAACGAGTCTTTGGCAGCGTCATCATCTTCGTTAACATAACGTTCGTAAGCAGTCAGTGAAACTTTAGAATCGACAATCATTTTCTTTCCGTCTGGAAGATTGATAACTACGTCAGGTTGTACACGCGAACCGTCTTCCGTTGTGAAACTTTGCTGAACTTCATATTCCCGACCTTTCTCCAATCCGGATTTTTCCAAAACGCGCTCCAAAATCAATTCGCCCCAGTTTCCTTGCATTTTACTGTCGCCTTTCAAAGCTTTGGTAAGATTCAGCGTTTCTTTGCTCATCTGTTCGTTCATTTCGCGCAAGCCTAAAATTTGCTGACGTAACGCGGCATGATAATCGATGCTTTCTTTATGGGTGTCTTCGACTTTCTTTTCAAACAGATGAATTTTTTCCTGAAGCGGATTTAAAATATTCTTCAGATTTTCCTTGTTCTGCTCCGTGAATTTAACGGTTTTTTCTTCTAAGATTTTATTGGCCAGATTCTCAAACTCTTTGGTGAATTTTTCCTGAAGCTGATTCACTTCTTCCTTCTGTTCTTTATGACGTTCCCAAAGATTTTCAAAATCGACTTCTTTTTTGGAAAGCTGAATAGCCAAAGCATCTTTTTCGTTACGGATGTTTTCTTTTTCAGAATTGGAAACGGTCAGTTGTTTTTCAAAAGAAATAAGTTCGTTCTGAAGTTGTTGTTTCAGTTGTTCAATCTGATTCAAAAGACCGTTAATGCGTTCTTCCAAAGTTGATTTTTCCGATTGAGATTGGTTGGAAAACAATAATTTTCCGATGTAAATTCCAAGTATCAGGGCAATGATAAATGCGGCTAAGACGAATAAGGTTTGCGACATGGTAAAGTTTTTAATACTGTAAATGTACTAAAAAAAGCCAATCCAAAGAATTCAGATTGGCTTATGATTATTGGTTTGAAAACTAAGCGTTTACTAGAGTTTCAATGTCGAATTTTTTCATTTTCAGAAAAGCATGAACCACACGTTGTCCTTTTTCGGGATCGTTCATGAGTTCCGCTAAATTGTCAGGAATGATTTGCCAGGAAACGCCATATTTGTCTTTTAACCAGCCACACATGCTTTCTTCGCCTTCTTGAGTGAAGTTATTCCAGAAATAATCAATTTCTTCCTGATTTTCACATTCCACGACTAAAGAAACACCTTCGTCAAATTTGAAATTGTGTGCCAATCCGCCGTCCATAGCCATAAAAACGTTGTTGTTTAGTTTGAATTGCGCATGTTTCACAGTTCCGGGAACACCGCCTTCGTTTTCTTCAAAGTGTAAAATTCCAACAGTTGATGAATTTTGAAACAACGAAGTGTAAAAGGAAATGGCTTCTTCTGCTTGGCCGTTTTTCTCCTGAGTAAACATTAAACAAGGTGTAAATTTTTGACCGACATCTTCCAACTTACCAAAAGCCAATTGCCAGTTAACACCGAATTTATCCTGAACTCAGCCGTATTTTTCACTCCACGGATAAGCACCCAAAGGCATTAAAACGGAACCTTCTTTTGTGAGTTTTTCCCAAGCAGTTGAAACTTCAGTTTCCGATTCACAGACTACAAAAAAGGAGATGGAAGGATTGATACTGAACATCGGTCCGCCATTCAAACACATGAATTTTTGTCCGGAAGCATCAAAAGTGGTTACCATCGGATTGGTTTCCAAAATTTTGGTATCAGCAAAAACCGAGCAATAGAAATCGGCGGCTTCTTTGGCTTTTCCGTCAAACCATAAGCACGGATAAATTGGTTTTTTCATAACTCTTGTTTATTGTTGTGGCATTTGACTCATGTCCATAAAGAAAACTTCCCAGAAATTGCCATCCAAATCTTCAAAACTGCGTTGTTGCATAAAACCGTAATCTTTCAATGGCGTAGGTTCGGTTCCGCCTGCTTTGAGTGCGTTGTCTGTAGTTTCATTCATCTTCGCCACGTTTTCCATCGATAACGAATTGATAACGGAAGTTGTTTTTGTAGTATCGCCTAAATCTTTTTTAATAAAACTTTTAAAACGATCGTGTGTTAATAGCATTACGAAAATTTCTTCGCTGTAAACCATACAAGCTGCAGT
Source organism: Flavobacterium sp. (assembly GCF_032153895.1). Lineage (GTDB taxonomy): Bacteria > Bacteroidota > Bacteroidia > Flavobacteriales > Flavobacteriaceae > Flavobacterium. The sequence continues at coordinate 30,576 of NZ_JALDYN010000020.1, read as the reverse complement.
TTCATCTGTGAAATTAGGATTGTTGGTAAAACCAATTGCAGTATAAAAAGCCATCGCCTTTGGCAAATCTTTAACCGGTAAATTGATGAAAATTTGTGATCTCATAACTTGAAGATTAATGGGTTTCAGTATAACGTTTGAAGTTGTTCAGTATGGCTTGCCAACCATCTTGTTGTAATTCTTCCGGATGTACCTCTTCGGCTTCAAAAGTTTCGGTGATATGGGTTTCATCGTCTAAAGCTTCAAACAAAATTTGAACTTTTCTGCCGTCTGCAATAGTGTATTCAATGGATTCATTCAGAATAACTTCAGAATACTTTCCCTCAAAATCGAAACCGAAACTGCCGTCTTTGGCTTCCATTCGGTAATTGAAATTTCCGCCTCTTTTTAAATCGTTTACCGCTTTGGTAGTGTGCCAGTCGTTGGAAGCATTGTTCCAGTTCACAATATGCTCGGGTTCGCTCCAAAACTGCCAAACTTTGTTCATTGGCGCATTAACAGTCGCGGCAACAGTAATCGTTTTTTTGTCCGTTTGATTCATAATTGATTGATTTAGTTGTGCGTATAAATTTACGATTCTTTTTAGGAAATATCTTTTAAGAAAAAGTCAATTCTTCTAAAGTTGCATTCGATTAGATTTTAAAATTGAAGAAATTGTATTTTTGCCGAAAGTCATTCCATGCACCATCATTTTTTACTTCATAAGCCGCACGGTTACCTGAGTCAGTTTATTTACGAGAAGAAACGCTTTAAAAAACTGTTGGGTGAATTGTATGATTTTCCGGAAGGAACTATGGCAATCGGTCGTTTGGATGAAGATTCTGAAGGCTTGCTGTTACTGACTACTGATGGAATGGAAAGCGAAAACGTCCGCAGCAAAACCATTGAAAAAGAATATCTCGCCCAAGTGGATGGTATCATCACAACAAACGCTATTGAACAATTAAAGCAAGGCGTAGAAATCGGTTTCAAAGGAATTCGCTACACTACAAAACCATGTGATGCAAGCATTGTGGAACAATTACCGGGTTGCATTGGAGAAGGCAGACGCATACGTGATGAGCGTCACGGTCCGACGAGTTGGCTTTCGATAACACTAACCGAAGGTAAATTTCGTCAGGTACGAAAAATGACAGCCGCGGTTGGTTTCCCGACTTTACGACTCGTACGGGTTAGAGTAGGGAATATCGGTTTGCAAAATTTGAAGGCTGGCGAAGTGGTTCAAGTGGAAAAGTTTTTACTTTAGTCAAAAGTTAACCGATGAATAGCCGCAGCGCCTCCTTAGATATTCTAAAATTAGTACTAGCCTTTTTGGTGGTGGCATTGCATATTTTTCCGGTTTCGAAAATGAAAGGAATTCCCGGTTTGATTTCCTATGAAATTGCTAGTGGAATTACCCGAATTGCTGTTCCAACGTTTTTCATCATCAGCGGCTATCTTTTACGAAACAAACTGAATGATTGGAATTACATCAAAAAGTATTGTATTCGGATTTTGCTGTTGTATTTGGTTTGGCAACTGATTTATTTACCCGATTTGTTTTATCATCATCATATCAAATGGTTCGGAACCAAAGAATTAGTTCTAAAACTGATTTACGGTTATTGGCATTTATGGTATTTGCTGGCTACTGTTTTTGGTGTTTTATTGCTTTATTTCAGTCGAAATTGGCAGCCTAAGCTTAAATTGATAACTGTTTTGCTGTTAATTCTGATGGGTTATTTGTTTCAATTGGGATTCAAACTGAATATCTTTCAGCATATTCCGGTTTTGAAAAGCATTTATGAAATCATCGGAACTTCCCGAAATGCATTTTTTCTCGCATTCCCATTCTTGCTTTTGGGAACTTTGTTTGATAGCTGGAAATCATGGTTTAAAAAAGTAAAACTGCTTTTAGGACTTTGTTTACTTGGACTTTTATTGGAATCGTATTGCTATTATTCCTTGAAATTAGGCGCCATGGATTTCTTCGTTTTTTTGTTGCCGATTAGTCTGTTGTTATTACAATTGGCAGTTCAAAACAATGTTCAGATGAAATGGTCGATTCCGGCTACATTATCACTTGGGATTTATCTTTTGCATCCGTATATGATTCGGTTGGTTTATGAATTTCTGCCACAAAAAACAATAGGTTTTATATCGGTTAAATATTTTATAATCTGCGGAATAACACTTGTTTTATGGTTTGTCGTGGATAGAATAAACCGAAAATTTCCTTATTTTTTCTAACAGAAGTTGGCTGAAATCAAAATAATAGTAAATTGCTTCAAAATTTAACCAAAACAAACAAAACTACTATGGCAAGTGTACATCCTTATTTAACGTTTAACGGAACGTGTGAAGAAGCCTTCAATTTTTACAAATCGGTATTTGGTGGAGATTTTCCATATGCCGGAAAATTTTCTGAAATGCCTTCCGAATATCCGATAGCAGAAGCTGATAAAAACAAAATCATGCACATTTCCTTACCAATTGGAAACACCGTTTTAATGGGAAGCGATGCAGTGGAAGGTTTCGGCGGAATTCCAAAATTAGGTGATAATTTCTCTATTTCCATCAATGCGGATACAGAAGACGAAGCAACCCGAATTTTCAACGGATTATCGGTTGGCGGAAAAGTAACCATGCCTTTAAATAAAACCTTTTGGGGCGCTTATTTTGGGATGTTTACCGATAAATTCGGAATCAACTGGATGGTGAATTACGATTACAACCAGAAATAAAAGTTTTTTTGAAGATACTAAGCCTCGATTTTCGGGGCTTTTTTATTTAATAGATTGAATGATAACAATTTAGAAACATTTAGATGTTTTTTAAGTTGTATCTTGTAAGTGATTTCAATGCTAAAGATTTGTGTTATGAGTGAAATCGTTTTAACACTGCTCGGAGGGTTGGTCCTTTTTCTCTACGCTGTAACCAGTTTGTCTGATGTTATCCGAAGCGTTACGTCTAAAAAACCCAAAAAATGGCTGCTTCGGTTTACCAAAAACACGTTTACTGCCATTCTCACCGGAACGATTCTGACTATTTTACTCGATTCGTCATCAGTGGTAATTATCATAACAATAGTTTTAGTGAATTCTGGCTTACTCACCTTTAGGCAGGCCATGGGAATTGTGATGGGCGCCAACATCGGAACCACTATCAGCAGTCAGATTATAGCCTTGGATATTGCTCGATTTTCTCCAATTTTACTTATGATTGGGATGGCTATTTTGCTGATTACCCAAAAAGAACATTTCAAGCGCTACGGACAACTTTTTATTTACTTTGGGATGTTGTTCTTTGGTTTATTTATCATGGAAAATGCGATTTCGCCGTTAAAGCAAGATCCGGTTTTTCACGAATGGATGTTAAAAATGGACAATCCGATAACGGGTTCTATAACCGGAGCAATCGTAACTTTGATTATTCAGTCGTCTTCTGCCACCGTTGGGATGGCGATACTTTTGGTAAAAAAAGGCGCAATCAGTTTAATGGGTGGAATTGCCATCATGCTCGGTGCCGAATTAGGAACCTGCAGCGATACGCTTTTAGCGACCATACGAGGTAACCGGCAAGGCATCAAGACAGGACTTTTCCATTTAGCTTTCAACTTTACAAGCATCGTAATCTGTTTGTTGCTGTTTCTTCCTTTTGTTCATTTTGTGGAATGGATAAGCGGTGAATTGCCACTCGAACAAACGTTAGCCAATGCACACTTTATTTTCAACTTCTTGGGAGTTATTGTTTTTGTCTGGTTTTTGCCGTGGTTTGAAAAAATCTTAAACCGAATGTTGCCCGATAAACCGTTGTTAAACCTTTCAAGAACACAAAACATTCCAGAGTTGGAAGAATAATTTATTTGAACAATTCATCAAAAAAACTAAGCATGGCTTTCCAGGAGCGTTTGTCAGCGTTTTCATTGTAAGCAACACCTTTCGATTTGTCACTTCCAGCATCTTTGTGAGTGAAAGCGTGAACGGCATCGGCATAATAAATCATTTGCCAATCCGCTTTTGCATTTCGCATTTCGTCTTGAAATCCTTTGATTTCTGCTTCTGGAACGAAGAAATCATCCGCGCCGTGTAACACCAAAACTTTCGGTTGAATTGTTTCGGTTGTTCTTGAAGCCTCTTTTCCTAAACCGCCGTGAAAAGAAACAACACCTTTAACCTTCATGTTTGCTCTTGCAGTTTCCAAAGCTCCGCTTCCGCCAAAACAATAACCGATTACCGCAATTTCATCAGGATTCGCTCCGGATTTTATTAATTGTTCTAATGCCAGAGTAATTCGATGTTGGTATTCTTTGAAATTGGTTTTGTAATAGCCTGCAATTTTTCCTGCTTCTTGAGAATTTTTTGGTCGTTTGTCAATACCGTAAATATCGGCCACAAACGTATAATAGCCTAACTTGTTGAGTTCTGTGGCACTTTCTTTGGAATGCGCATCGACACCCATCCACGCCGGTAAAATTAAAACACCTGCTTTTTTGGGATTGGCTTTTTTCGGTTTTCCTGAAAATCCTTCTAATTGTTGCGCGCCATCCGAATAACTGACAGCTTTTAATTGTGATTGCACGTTCAGTATTGCAGATAAACTAAGGAAGAAAGTGAAAAAATAGTGTGATTTCATGACTTTGTTTTTACGGAGTTTAAAGTTACGAAATCTTCCGATTGAAAAATCGGTTATTCAATGATGAATTTTCCTCTTTCAGCATCAAATCGGATGGATTCGTCTTTGAAAAGTGCGTTGAGGGTTCCGTCAGAAATCAGTTGACAAGGTTGATTCTGCACGACTTTTTCCGCAGTCATCACAATCATTTCATCACTCAACTGAATGGCTAAATCAACGTCGTGCGTAGAAAATAAAATACATTTTTGGGTTTCGTTCGACAGTTTTTTCAAGAGTTTGAACAATTTGACTTTGTGCACTAAATCCAAATGCGTCGTCGGCTCGTCAAGAATAATCAGCGGCGTGTCTTGTGCCAATGCTCTGGAAATTAGCACTTTTTGTAATTGTCCGTCACTGATTTCATAATGTTTTTTAGAAGCAAGTGATTCAATTTGTGTGAGTTCCATCGCCTGATGAATGACTTGAATATCTTCTTCACTCAAATTACCAAGCCAATTGGTGTAAGGTTGGCGACCCAAAGCAACTAATTCAAAAACGGTCAGGTTGCTTGGTGGTAAATGCTCGGTTAAAACGATGCTTAAGTTTTGCGCCAATGTTACTGAAGAGTAAGAATTTATCAGTTGATTATTCAGAAAAACTTCTCCTTCCAAAGGTTTTTGGATTCCGGTTAAGGTTCGCAATAAAGTAGATTTTCCGATACCGTTCGCACCAATCAAAGTGATGAGTTTACCTTCCGAAAAATTTAAATTCAGATTGGCCGCAATTACGGTTTTATCTTTCTTGGAAGTGTAGCCGATGCTTAAATTTTGAGTATGTAAAATCGGATGTGCCATTAACTTGCCAATTTCTTTTTACGGAGTAACAACCAAATAACCACCGGTGCGCCAATGATTGAAGTGATGGCGTTGATCGGAAGCGTTATATCGGAACCTGGAAATTGCGATAAAAGATCACAAAGCAACATGATTCCGGAACCGATTAATAAGGTGCTGAAAAATAAAATTCGGTGATTGCTCGTCTGAAATAATAATTTGGCAATATGCGGAACCGCTAAGCCAACAAAGGCAATCGGTCCGGCAAAAGCGGTGATGCTTCCGGCTAAAAGACTGGTTGCAAGAATGATTACTAAGCGTGCTTTTTGGAAATTTAAGCCTAAACTTCGAGCGTAATTTTCTCCAAGTAGTAAAGCGTCTAAAGATTTTATGCTGAAAATGCTCAACAAAAGTCCTGTTAGCACTGTAACCGTAAGTATTGTTAAAGAAAGCCACGACAAATTTCCGAGGTTTCCCAATGCCCAAAAGGTGAATTTCTGTAATTGTTCCGCAGTACTGAAATACGTCAAAACACTCACAATTGCGCTCGTAAAACTACCGAACATCAAGCCGACAATTAAAATCGCTGCTGTATCGCGTAACTTTTGAGAAACGATTAAAACCAGTAATAAAACTAAAAAACTTCCAATCGTTGACGCTAAAACCACGCCATAGGATGAAAGTAGTATATTGCTTAAAAAAGCAGGTAAAAATCCAGCGCCCAAAATAACAAAAGAGACACCTAAACTCGCACCCGAGCTCAAGCCTAAAACATAAGGACCGGCTAACGGATTTCGGAATAATGTTTGCATCAGCAATCCACTGATGGATAAACCCATTCCTGCTAAAATGGCTGTGATAGCTTTGGGTAATCGGTAATTTATAATGATGTATTCCCAGGCTTGTTTGCTAACTTCGGAACCTGTTAACGCATGAAAAACTTCCCGAAACGGAATATTCACAGAACCAAAACTGATGTTGCAAAAAAACAACAAAATCGTTACCGCAAAAAGCAGTAAAAATAAAAGGTTATGTCGTTTGTAATTCGGCAAATTAATTCAGTTTTTGAAAGAAATACAGTTGATAATCCGGCAATAATTCCGGGTTGGTAATTTTGATTAAATCTTTTAAAACCAAATCCGGTCGGTTCGCAGCCTGTTCATAATAGACAATGCCGCCTTTAGCTCCTTTTTTTACGGTAACAGAATAAATACTACCAGTTTTAAAAGCGTTAAATTGCTCGTAATGCGGATTGGCTTCCTTCATTTCTTTTAAAGTTGAAAACATGCCCGGAGCAAACCAATAATCTGCGTTTTGGGCTTTTTCGAATACCTGTTCAAAACTTAATGCCAAGCTTCCGGTTCCTTTGGTTTCTTTCCAAAGATAATCAATATTGGCATCTTTCAGGAAAAGCGCTACCCAGCTGTCGCCTTGTGGTAAATTCCAAATGTCTTCGAACATGCCCCCGCTTAAAGCAGTTGGTTTTTTGGAAGTTTTTTCAACGAGTTTTACCGCGTTTTGGTATTCTTTTTCGATGTTTTGGAATAAAGTTTCCGCTTCTTCGTTTCTATCATATAAGGCTCCGAAGAATTTAATCCATTCGGCTTTTCCTAGAGGAGTTTGTTCAGTCCAATCGCCATTGTACAAAATTTTCATACCTGCTTTTTCCAGATTATTGAAGGTTTTGTTGTTGCTATCGATACTGAAACCAACTAAAACTTCCGGAGCTAAATCAATCGCAACTTCCGTGTTGATACTTTCGTTTTGACCGAGGTTTTTTACTTTGCCTGAATCGATTAAAGCTCTAGTTTTTTCAGAAGAAACAAAATCCGTATTTGGGAAACCAACTAACGTATTTTCAACGCCTAACATTTCAAGTGAAGGAACGTGTGTTGTTGAGGTTACTATTATCGATTTTACCGGAACCGAAATGGTAGTGAATTGCTTCAAGCTATCAGGAACAACGCCGTTTTTTTTCTTTAGAATATAGGTAAAGCCGCCTTCCGATTTTGGCCACGGATTGGTAACTTTTACAATGGAATAGCCTTCATATTGATAAATCTCCAAACCTTTAGCGTGCTGAATACTGTTTTCAACTTTTGGACTGGCTACGACTTCAGAATTTTTCTTTTTACAAGAAAGTAATAGAAAAAAACAAGTTGTAAGTACTAGTAAACCCTTTTTTGACATTTTGTTTTTTGTTGAATAAAGTGCAAAGTTAGATTTATTTCTACAGATTTTTATGACGGATTGCTACTAATTCGTAAAAATAATTGGATTATTGAGAATTTACCCATTATATTTGCAGCCGTATTGAGGTTGTGTGTATGTGTTTGCATACCGCATTAAAAGGGAATTAGGTGTAATACCTAAGCTGTACCCGCAACTGTAAGCTATAAAGCCTGTTGTTATTCTTCAAGCCACTGTCTGTAAAGATGGGAAGGTGGATAACAGGACGCAAGCCAGGAGACCTGCCTGAGTATATTTTTGAGTATCAAACTTTCGGGAAAAAGAGTTTGGGTATGGGTAAAAATCTATGCTTTTCTCCCAGATTATTAATTTTTTCAAACTAAAATGAACAAAAAGACTGTTCGCTTTGGTGCGTTGCTGCTGTTGTTGGCAGGAAGTACTTTTGCGCAAGAAAAAGATTCTGTTTCAATTGGGAAGCAGTTAGATGAGATTGTAATTTCCGATTCAAAATTCGCCTTATCAAAAGAGAAATCAGGAAAAGTAATTACAACAATTACAAAAGAAGATTTAGAAAAGAAAGCTGGTCAGTCGGTAGCTACTGTTTTAAGTTCTGTTGCTGGTGTTGAGGTTAACGGAAACCAAAGCGGAACCGGAAAAAACCTAGGTTATTACATTCGTGGAGCCAGAAACCGTCAAACGCTAATTTTAATTGATGGTATTCCGGTAACTGATGCTTCGGGGATCAATTTAGAATACGATTTACGATTAATCCCAGCGGAACAGGTAGAACGAATCGAAGTTATGAAAGGCGCTTCCAGTACGCTTTACGGTTCTGGAGCAGCAGCAGGTGTAATCAATATCACACTTAAAAAAGCAGCCAAAAAAGATATTTCAGGTAATGCTCATATGAGTTTAGGAACGCAAATGACTGCAGATAATGTAAAATACAATCCGCAGGATTTTAACCAAGGATTTGCGGTGAACGGTAGTCAAGAAAAATTCAACTACTACGCGAGTTTAAATAGTACCGAAACTAAAGGAATTTCAGAAGCTGCTGTCGAACAATCAGCTAATTATGAAGATGATCGTTTTTCAAGGGTGAATGCTTTGGTGAAATTCGGAATCACACCATCAAATCGTTTAAAACTTGATTTTTTTGCAAATTACGACCGAATTAAATCGGACTTCGACGGTACTTTTGATAACTTCTCAGACCCGGATTCACCTGTAAATGTTAGTACTTCGGAACAATTCCGTTATGGTTTCTCACCGAAATTTAAGTACAATAAAGGAGAATTTGTGTTGAATTCCTCATTCAATACTATCGAAAGAAAATACAATACATTTGACAGCTGGTCAGGAAATATCAATGAAAGCATATACGAGTCGAATAGTGTAAATGTTGATGCGTTCAATAAATATGCTTTTTCTACTCAGTTTTTTGTTGTAGCCGGAGGGCAGTTTCAGTATCAGGCAATGAATTCGGAAACACCGTATGATAACATTTTAAAAGAGTCTGCGAAATTCAGCACAATTGATCCGTATGTAACAGCAGTTTACAATTCTGATTTCGGTTTCAATATAAATGCCGGTGCTCGTTACAATATGCATAGTGTGTATGATAATCACCCAGTGTATAATGTGAATCCGTCTTTTACGTTTTCGAACATTCCTTTAAAAGTATTGGCATCATATAGTACGGCCTACATTACACCGAGTTTGTATCAATTGTATTCACCTTATGGAAATTTAGAGTTAACTCCAGAAGAAAATGCAACAGCAGAAGTTGGTTTTGAAGTTGATTTATTGCAGAAGAAATTGAATGTGAACGTTGTCGGATTTCACCGTGAGGAGAAAAATACAATCGGATTTTATACCGACATGACTACTTGGCAATCGTATTATGTAAATGTTGATGGGAAATATAACGCAAAAGGAATTGAATCTAGTGTAACTTACGCTATTACAAGTAAAGTAAAAATCAATGCCAATTATACATTCACTGAAACAGAGCCATTGTTGAGCCGATTAATTGCAAAACACAAAGGAAATGCTGCTTTAGATTTTCAGGCAACTGACAGATTGTATTTAGGATTGAACTATCAATATATAGGCGACAGAACCGATGCTTTTTTTGACGGCGGAACTTTTGCAACTGTTCCTGTAGATTTAAAGGGTTATCAATTGGTGAATTTTACAGCACGACACGAAGTGATGAAGAACAGAATGCAGTTGTTTGGTTCGGTTACCAATATTTTAAACGAAGAATTTGTTGAAACGGTTGGGTACAGCACTCGCGGCAGAAACTTCAAAGTAGGTTTGAACATACTTTTTTAATAGTAATAGTAATTTTTTTACGTATGTTAAATCCCGATTCTTGCGAATCGGGATTTTTATTTTGGATTTTTTTTATTGTACCTTGTAACAAACAAACGAGTAGTTCGTCTAGCTTATATAAACCAAAACCAACCAAGTAGTTACCATGAATCAGCAGGAGTTTATAAACGTAATTTCTCCTTTTAAAGATAAGTTGTTCCGTATGGCCAAAAGATTGTTGGTGAGTACGGAAGAAGCTGAAGATGCAACGCAGGAAGTTTTGGTTAAGTTGTGGAAAAACAACGAAGTTCTTTCTAGGTATTCGAGTGTAGAAGCCTTTGCAATGACAATGACCAAAAATTATTGTCTGGATCAGCTAAAATCGAAACGGGCATCAAATTTGCAGTTAGTACACAGTAATTATTCGGATAATGCTGCCAATGTGCAAAAGCAGATGGAAGACCGCGACAGTTGGAATTGGGTGGAAAAAATAATCGAGACTTTACCCGAACAACAAAGGTTAATCATTCAGATGCGCGATGTAGAAGAATACGAATTTGCTGAAATCGCCGAAGTGCTTGATATGAACGAAACAGCAGTTCGGGTAGCGCTTTCAAGAGCAAGGAAAGAAATTAGAGAACAATTGGTTAAAAAACACAAGTATGGAATTGCATAACATAGAAATATTAGTAGAAAAATACTTTTCCGGAGAAACCAGTATTGCGGAAGAAAAGCAATTAAAAGCTTACTTCTCAAGTTCGGATGTGGCGCCATATTTAGAGCAGCACAAAGCAATGTTTGGTTATTTTGGTCAGGCAAAACAGGAGCAGTTTACCAAAACAGTACCACTACAACCTAGAAAACGCAATTATGTAGCGTGGTTATCTGTGGCGGCGAGTGTGGCGGTTTTAGCCGGAGCGTATTTCTTTATGAATCAGGAACCAACCCAACAGGATTTAGGAACATTCGACGATCCTGAAGTAGCTTTCGCCGAAACGCAAAAAGCGCTTGAAATGGTTTCCGAAAACGTAAATGAAGGCGTGAAAAGTGTGGCCTACGTTCATGAGTACAATCAAACAACAAAAACAATCTTTAAATAATCAAAAAATGAAAAAGTTATTTTTAACAGTAGTTATAGCTTTAAGTTCAACCGTAATTTTTGCACAATCAGCTTTCGACAAATATGATGGTCAGGATGGTGTAACCTCGGTAATCGTAAACAAAAAAATGTTCGAATTGATGAGCAAGGTAAAAGTAGATGCTTCCGATAAAGAAGCGCAGGCTTATATGTCTTTGCTTAAAAAGTTAGAGAATCTGAAAGTGTTTACCACGAACAGTTCTAAAACAGCTACCGAAATGAAATCGACAGTTGGAAGTTATTTGAAATCCAATCCGTTAGATGAATTAATGCGTGTGAACGACAGCGGTAAAAAAGTGAACATTTATGTAAAATCCGGTGCAACCAGCAGTCAGGTGAAAGAACTTTTAATGTTCATTGAAGGCGTAAATATCAAAGGAAATGAAACGGTTTTATTATCTTTAACAGGTAATTTCGATTTGGATGAGATTTCTGCGCTTACTGAAAAAATGAAAATTCCTGGTGGCGATTCTCTGAAAAAGGCTTCAAAAAAATAAGCTATGATTCGTAAAATCTGTTTGTTGGCGACAATCGGTCTTTTGTTTACCTCATGTAAGCAGGAACCCACGTTGCAGAAATATTTTGTGGAAAAAAGCGAAAAGGCTTCAGACGGCTTTACGGTTTTAGATGTTTCTCCTTCCATTTTAAATATGGAAACGGCTAAATTGTCTTCGGATGAAAAAGAAGTGCTGGAATCTTTCGAAAAAGTAAATATTCTGACGCTAAAAGCCGATGGGAAAAACACAGCCGAAATACAGGCCGAAAAGGAGAAAGTGGCTCAAATCCTGAATAACGACAAATATGAGTCGTTAATTAAAGTAAACTTCGGAAAAGACGGAGCGGAATTTAAATGTTCCGGAAAAGACGAACACATTGACGAATTTGTGCTTTACGGAAGCAAAAAGGAAAACGGTCTGGCCGTAGTCCGAATCACCGGAGAAGACATGAATCCGACCACAGTTTTAAAAATGATTCAGTTGATGCAGAAATCGAATATTGATGTCGAACAGCTGAAACCCTTACAAGAGTTATTTAAACCATAAAAAAAGCCCCAATTTGGGGCTTTTTTTGTGACCATGATGGGACTCGAACCCATACGCCTTGCAGCACCACCCCCTCAAGATGGCGAGTCTACCAATTCCTCCACATGGCCAAAAACAAAAAAAGTCAAACGTTGAAGTTTGACTTTTGTGACCCGGCTGGGATTCGAACCCAGGACCCCATCATTAAAAGTGATGTGCTCTACCAGCTGAGCTACCGAGTCGTAATCATTTCCTGATTGCGGGTGCAAATATAAGGCGTATTATTTATTTTCCAAGGGAAAATTATTATAAATTTGACTTTTTTTTAAAACAGATTCTTAAGCACTTAATTTATAGGGATTTATTCGGATGAGAAAAATTATTTTGGTTGGATATATGGGGTCCGGAAAAACTACAATCGGGAAATTGTTGTCGGAAAAACTGCAATTGCCCTTTTTCGATTTAGACGATTTGATTGAAAATGAAACTCAAAATACCATCTCTCAGATTTTTGCTGAACAAGGCGAAATCAAATTCCGAAAAATTGAACATACTGTTTTAAATCAGTTTATAGACTCCAATGATGAATTTGTATTAAGTCTTGGCGGCGGAACACCGTGTTATGCTAACAATCATCTTTTGCTTCAGCGTGACGATGTATTTTCGGTTTATCTTAAAACTTCGATTTCAGAGCTGGTAAGTCGATTGCAGAAAGAGAAAAAGCATCGCCCAATAATCGCTAATCTTTCGGATAGTGAAATCGACGAATTTATCGCCAAACATTTATTTGACAGAAGTTATTTCTACAATCAGTCCAAAACTATTGTTTCAGTTGACGGAAAATTACCTTTAGAGATTGTAAATGAAATAGTTGAAAAACTAGCTTAAATACGCATATTCGTCTTCGTTTTCAAAAACTACCTGAATGTGTTCCTGCAATGAAGTTGAAAGTGAAATACCTTTAAAATCTGCTTTTACGGGATATTTTTTATGATTACGATCTACCAATACTGCTGTTTTGAACTTTTTAAGCGGAACTTCAAGAAAATGCTTCACACCGTAAATCAAGGTAGTTCCCGAGTTTAAAACATCATCAATTAAAACCAAGCCCTTGTTTTGGTATTCTTCTTGGCTTAAGGAAGTTTTAATGGCGTCTTGCGGATTGTTCTTGTTGATTTGTACTTCGCATAAAATAACATTCAAATCTGAAATCTGTTCTAGTTCAGCAGCAATTTTTTTAGCAAAAGTGAAGCCACTGTTGGTGATTCCGGCCAAAACTACTTCGTTTTCATCTACAAAAGTTTCGTAAATCTGATAAGCAATTCGTTTGGTTTTATGTTGAATTTCAGCTTTGTTTAGAATGATATTTTTCATGTTGTGTTGTTATTTCGGTTTAAAGATAAAGAATAACTCTCTATCGGCTCTTGGTTTTATGGAATTATATGCTCTTTCAAGCGTTTTGATATGGAATTGATTGGAGAACAATGTTTCGTATTCTATTTTACTTCCTCCAAACGGCGGACCAACTTCCGTAAGCGGAAAATCAAAAAGTAATCCGGCAATTTTTCCATTAGACTTTAGAAGCGAATGCATTTTTTGAGTATACTTTTCTCGCAATTCCGGTTGTAAAGCACAAAAGAAGGTTTGTTCCAAAATTAAGTCGAAAGCATCGTCCAATTTGAAAAAATCACCTTGAATTAAATGCTCAGAAGGAAAATCAGGATTTCTTTTTTTAATATTCTGCAAAGGAATTTCGGCTAAATCAATTACAAAAACATTGGTAAAACCTTGCGTTATTAAATAATCCACTTCATAACCATTGCCAGCGCCGGGAATCAAAACTTTTACGGATTTATCGGTTAATTGATCAATGTATTCTTTTAATGGTGCTGTGATTTGTCCAACGTCCCAACCAATTTCGTCCGTGTTATATCGGTTTTCCCAATAGTCTTTATTCAGTTGCATCGTAAAAATCTTCATCGGTTACGTAATCGTCAATATCGCGGCGGTCTTTTTTAGTCGGACGGCCTTGTCCTTTGGCTCGGTAATGTTCTTTGGATAAACGGAGCATTTCCAGATGTTCAAAAGCTTCAGGCGGTGTTTCGTCTTTTCGGTAAATATCGACCAATTTGGCACCAACGCGGTTATCAGGAATATCCAGAACAATTACTATATAATTAATCTGGTCTTTCCGCAAGGTAATTTTATCCGACGGAAAAACATCGCGCGACGGTTTAGCTTCCTGACCATTTACGGTTATATGTCCCTTTTTGCAGGCGTCAGTTGCCATACTTCGGGTTTTGTAATAGCGAACACACCAAAGGTATTTGTCAATTCTCATTGCAATACGTTAAAAACACTGTTAATACTAGTACAAAAATAAAGGAAAATTGTATCTTGCGCCTTTAAAATTATGAATATGAATAAGATTTTATGTCTGATTGGTTTAACAGTGTTGTTTGGTGCTGTTGGTTGCCAAAAAGATGATTCTCCAAGTGATACGCCTGCAAGACCGCACTACAAAGTATATCCTGAAGATTTGGCTAAGATTGAGTCTTTTTTACAATCACATTATATTGAAGTAAACGATTTGAATGGGAATTCTGAGGTTGATATGGGAGAAATTGTAGTTGATTCTTTAGATGCTACTCACACCGTATCAATTTGGAACCAAACAGATTATCCTTTACAATATAAGATAGTTAAATTGTACGATGTTGATTTTAAGGTGTACTACCTGAAATTGGACGGAAAAGGAGATACGGAAGCTGATGGCAAAAAGCCAAGTGGTGTAGACAGAATTAGATTTGCCTACAGAGGCTTTTTATTAGACGGTACAGAGTTTGATTATTCATCAGATGCAGTATATGATCTTACAGGTCTTGTTAAGGGATGGGGATATATAGTTCCAGAATTTAGAGCGGGTACAAGTGTGATTGGAAGTGACGGAGATCTTATTAATACGAATTATGGCGCAGGTATTATGTTTTTGCCCTCTGGTTTAGGTTATTATAGTAATGGGTCGTCAACAATACCAAATTATTCTCCTTTGGTGTTTTATTTTAACCTATTTAATACTATTTATTTGGATCATGACAATGATAAAATTCAGTCACGATATGAATATGTTATTGACGAAGAAGACGGTACTATTTTAGATACTGATTCTGATGGTGCTCCTGATTATGCTGATACTGACGATGATAATGATGGTTATATGACAATTGATGAAATTAAAAAGCCTACACCATTGCAAGTGAATCAAGGGACAAGTTTATTTTATCCGTTCAATCCTGTTGCAGATGATCCTTCAACTCCGTCAATTGATGAGTCTGAGCCTAAAGGAATTCCGGATGCATCAGGAGATGGAACAACTGGAACGCGTTTAAGAAGGCATTTGGATAAAAATACAAAGCCACCTTATACTACGTACTAATGTCTAATTAGATTTAAATAAAAAAAACCGCTCATCGAGCGGTTTTTTTTATTGAGTCTTGAATAATTATTTTCTTTTGATAACTTTCTCAACAGCTTCCACAATCGCCTGATTGTTCAACTTGTATTTCTCCATCAATTGTTCTGGAGTTCCAGATTCACCGAAACTGTCATTTACAGCTACGAATTCCTGAGGGACTAAATGATTCTGAACCAAAGTTCTGGAAACACTTTCTCCTAAACCACCAATCATATTGTGTTCTTCTGCAGTTACCACACAACCAGTTTTCTTAACGGATTTTAAAATAGCTTCTTCGTCTAATGGTTTAATAGTGTGGATGTTGATTACTTCAGCAGAAATCCCTTTTTCTTCTAATTTTTCAGCTGCGATTAAAGCTTCCCAAACTAAGTGTCCGGTTGCAACGATAGTTACATCAGTTCCTTCGTTTAATAAAATTGCTTTTCCGATAACGAAAGGCTCGTCAGCAGAAGTGAAGTTTGGTACTACAGGACGTCCGAAACGCAAATAAGCTGGACCATGATGATCTGCTAAAGCAATTGTTGCCGCTTTCGTCTGATTGAAATCACAAGTATTGATAACTGTCATTCCCGGTAACATTTTCATCAAACCGATATCTTCCAAAATCTGGTGTGTTGCTCCGTCTTCACCTAAAGTTAAACCAGCATGCGAAGCACAAATTTTTACATTTTTATCCGAATACGCTACAGATTGACGAATTTGGTCGTAAACACGTCCTGTTGAAAAGTTAGCGAATGTTCCGGTAAAAGGAATTTTTCCTCCGATGGTTAAACCAGCTGCGATTCCAATCATGTTCGCTTCTGCAATTCCAATCTGGAAGAAACGCTCCGGATGATTTTTCTTAAAATCGTCAAACTTCAACGAACCGATTAAGTCGGCACATAAAGCGACAACATTTTCATTCTTCTGGCCTAATTCTGTCATTCCGGCTCCAAATCCGGAACGGGTGTCTTTACTGCCTGTGTTGGTATATTTTTTCATAAAATTAAATCGTGAGTTGTGTGTTTACTATTAATAATCGCCTAACGTTGCAGGGTTTTGGGCCAAACCTGTTGCTAATTGTTCGTCGTTTGGTGCTTTACCATGCCAAGCGTGGGTGTACATCATGAAATCAACGCCGTGACCCATAATAGTGTGTAACAAAACAACAATTGGTTTTCCGTTTCCGGATTTGGTTTTAGCTTCCGTCATTCCTTCAATAATTGCTTCGATACTGTTTCCTTCTGTGATTTCAAGAACTTCCCAGTCGAAAGCTTCGAACTTGGCTCTTAAATTTCCTAAAGAAAGTACGTCATTTGTGGAACCGTCAATTTGTTGTCCGTTATAATCTACAACAGCAATTAAATTGTCAACTTTTTTAGCCGAAGCATACATAATCGCTTCCCAGTTTTGACCTTCTTGCAATTCTCCGTCACCAGTTAAAGCGTAAACGATATGGTTGTCTTTGTTAAGTTTTTTAGCTTGTGCTGCTCCAATCGCAACTGACAAACCTTGTCCTAATGAACCCGAAGCCATACGGATACCTTCCAAACCTTCGTGAGTGGTTGGGTGACCTTGCAATCTTGAGTTTAATTTTCTGAAAGTAGCCAATTCGGATGCTGAGAAATAGCCGCTTCTAGCTAAAACACTGTAGAAAACCGGAGAAATGTGCCCGTTGGAAAGGAAGAAAATGTCTTCACCGATTCCGTTCATGTCAAATCCTGGTTTGCGGTCCATTAAGTGCTGATACAGCGTTACTAAAAACTCCGTACAACCTAAAGAACCACCTGGATGTCCTGAATTTACGGCATGCACCATTCGAAGAATGTCTCTTCTTACCTGAATCGTTAAATCGTTTAATTGTTGAATGTTAGGTTTCATTTTGAAAGTAATAGTTAAACAGGTGCAAAGATAATCAGATAATTGGAATTAGAGTATTAGCAGATTCGGTTATTTGTTGAATTGCTTTTTGAAATTCAGGATTTGTAAAACACTTATTTGGCATTTATTTTACATTATGTAGTTTTTAACTTCTAATTGACAAATCATAATTCGTAATTCTATTATCTTTGCCGATTGTAAAATGTTTATATGAAGTTCGATTTAGTACAGAAAGACCCACAAACCAAAGCAAGAGCCGGATTTATCACTACAGATCACGGCGTGATTGAAACACCTATTTTTATGCCGGTTGGAACGGTTGCTTCGGTAAAAGGGGTGCATCAAAGAGAATTGAAAAACGATATCAATCCGGATATCATCTTAGGAAATACCTATCATTTATATTTAAGACCGCAAACGCCAATTCTTGAAAAAGCCGGCGGATTGCATAAATTCATGAACTGGGACCGTAATATTTTAACGGATTCCGGAGGATATCAAGTATATTCCCTTTCTTCTAACCGAAAAATTAAGGAAGAAGGCGTGAAGTTCAAATCACATATCGACGGTTCGTACCATTTCTTTTCACCGGAAAGTGTGATGGAAATTCAGCGTACCATTGGTGCCGATATTATCATGGCTTTCGATGAATGTACACCTTATCCTTGCGATTATCATTACGCACGTCGTTCGATGCACATGACGCACCGTTGGTTAGACCGTTGTATCAATCATTTGGAAAAAGTCCCCTATAAATATGGGTACGAGCAAACGTTTTTTCCAATTGTTCAGGGAAGTACTTATAAAGATTTAAGAGCGCAATCTGCGGAATATATTGCTAATGCAGGAGCTCAAGGAAATGCTATCGGAGGGCTTTCTGTAGGAGAACCAGCCGAAGAAATGTACGCAATGACCGAGGTAGTTACTGCCATTCTTCCAGAAGACAAACCCCGTTATTTAATGGGAGTGGGAACACCAATCAATATTTTGGAAAACATCGCTTTAGGAATTGATATGTTCGACTGTGTAATGCCGACAAGAAATGCCCGAAACGGAATGTTGTTCACAGCAAACGGAACCATCAATATCAAAAATAAAAAGTGGGCGGATGATTTCTCCCCGATTGATGAAATG
This sequence comes from Flavobacterium sp., assembly GCF_032153895.1. Taxonomy (GTDB): domain Bacteria; phylum Bacteroidota; class Bacteroidia; order Flavobacteriales; family Flavobacteriaceae; genus Flavobacterium. The sequence goes on along the minus strand of NZ_JALDYN010000020.1, from coordinate 12,015 downwards.
GGCCATACTTTCGTCGATACCGAATATACCAAAGCCTATCTGCGTCACCTTTTTGCCGCTGACGAATATTTAGGAAAACAAATTGCCACGATTCACAATTTAGGTTTCTATATGTGGTTGGTTCGTGAGGCCAGAAAGCATATCTTAGCCGGAGATTTCCGTCAGTGGAAAGAAATGATGGTGAAAAACATGAGTCAACGACTATAATTTTATATAACCGATGAAGTTAATCGATTGGTACATTCTGAAACGCTATTTGGGAACATTCTCTGTGATGTTGCTACTTTTTATTCCTATTGGAATTGTGGTTGACGTTTCTGAAAAGGTGAATAAGATGATAGAAAACAAAGTTCCGTTTGGGGATGTACTTGTTTATTATCTTGATTTTACCATTTATTTTGCCAATATGCTTTTCCCGATATTTTTGTTTCTATCGGTAATATGGTTTACTTCAAAATTGGCTAATAACACTGAAATTATTGCGATTTTAAGTTCCGGAATTTCATTTACGAGATTTTTACGTCCTTATATAATAGGTGCAACAATCGTTTCTTTATTTGCATTATTGATGGCGCTGGTTTTAGTACCGAAGGCGAGTAAAGGGTACAACGACTTCCGATATACCTATTTGAAAAACAATCCAAAAGTTCGTGAAAACTTGGATGTGTACCGACAAATTAGCAAAGACGAATTCATTTACGTGAGTAATTTCAATTACATGGCAAAAATGGGTTTTAACTTCTCCTTGGAAAAATTCAAAGAAAATAAATTAGAGTATAAAATTACTGCTAACCGAATTAAATGGAACGAAGCAGATAGTACTTATACTTTATACGGATACAAAAAGCGTTTGGTTGGTGAGCTGAATGATGTTTTGACCAGTTCTGACCAACAAAAAATGAAACTCAATTTCGAAGTAGACGATTTAACGCCGGTAGTTTATATTGCTGAAACCATGACTTTAGGTGAATTAAACCGATTCGTCGAAAAAGAAAAAGTACGCGGTTCATCAAACATCAACCGTTATTTGGTGGTAAAATACCGTAAGTATAGTTTACCAGTTTCAGCTTTTATCTTAACGATTATTGCGGTTTCCGTTTCTGCCATGAAGCGTCGCGGCGGAATGGGAGTGAATTTAGCTCTAGGAATTGCCTTAGCCTTTACCTTCATTTTCTTCGATAAAATTTTTGGAGTATTGGCGGAAGCGTCCAGTATTTCTCCTTTCGTAGCCGTTTGGTTGCCTAACGTACTTTTCGGAATATTAGCAGTTTATTTGCTTCGCAATGCCAAACGATAAAGTAAGAAGTTATTTTCATCTCCACTTAATTGTTTTTGTTTGGGGATTTACGGCAGTTTTAGGCAAGCTGATTTCTTTGGACGCCTTGCCACTAGTTTGGTACCGAATGCTGATTGCTGTCACCATAATCTTTGCTTACATCAAATGGAGAAAAACACCGATGGTAGTTTCCAAGCGTTTGATGACAGGATTTCTTTTCTCCGGATTAGTGATTGCCATGCATTGGTTTACCTTTTTTCAGGCGATTAAAGTATCCAATATTTCAGTTACGTTGGCCTGTTTGTCAACCGGAGCACTTTTTGCCTCGATTTTAGAACCGATTTTTTACGGTAAGAAGATTGTTATTTATGAAGTCTTCTTCGGATTACTTGTCGTTTTAGGTCTTGGCATTATTTTTAAAGTGGAAGGAAATTATGTTGAAGGAATTATTTTGGCATTGATTTCTGCCTTTCTTTCCGCGTTATTTTCAGTAATCAACGGAAAATTTGCCAAACACAATGATGCCGGAGTAATTACGTTTTATGAACTTTTAGGTGGTGTTGGTTTCTTTTCCATTTACTTGTTGTGGAACGGCAGTTTTACTACAGATTTTTTTAGAATTTCTATGAGTGATTTGCTTTGGTTGTTGCTTTTGGGTTCGGTTTGCACGGCTTATGCTTTTCTGGCTTCTGTAAAAGTAATGAAGTATTTAACGCCTTATACCGTAATGTTAACCATAAATCTAGAGCCTATTTACGGGATTATTTTAGGAATTCTGGTTTTCAGCGAAAGTGAAAAAATGAGTACTGAATTTTATATCGGAGCAGCTATAATTGTCATCACCGTTATCCTGAACGGTATCATAAAAAATTACAAGAAAGTTAAAAACTAATTAAAGAATAGTTTCTGCAATGTAAAATGAAAATTTTATCTTTGTAATTCAAACTAAAATCAAAAGAATCAGACACAATGGAATACTTAGATTTTGAGCTTCCGATTAAAGAGCTTGAGGATCAATTGGATAAATGCCAAATTATCGGTCAGGAATCGGATGTAGATGTATCCAATACCTGTAAACAGATTGAGAAAAAACTAGAAGAAACCAAGAAGGAAATATATAAAAACCTGTCTGCGTGGCAACGCGTTCAACTTTCCAGACATCCAAATCGTCCTTATACCATGGATCACGTACGCGCTTTGTGTGGTGAAACATTTTTGGAGTTGTTTGGAGACCGAGGTGTGAAAGACGACAAAGCGATGATTGGCGGTCTAGGTAAAATTGGTGGTCAATCGTTCATGATTGTAGGCCAGCAAAAAGGATATAATACCAAAACCCGTCAGTACCGTAATTTCGGTATGGCAAACCCTGAAGGTTACCGTAAAGCATTGCGTTTAATGAAAATGGCAGAGAAATTCGGTATTCCTGTAATTACTTTAGTAGATACTCCGGGAGCTTATCCAGGTTTAGAAGCAGAGGAAAGAGGTCAGGGGGAAGCTATTGCCAGAAACATTTTCGAAATGATGCGTTTACAAGTTCCGATTATTACCATTGTAGTAGGTGAAGGAGCTTCAGGAGGTGCCTTAGGAATTGGTGTAGGTGATAAAGTATTCATGTTGGAAAACACTTGGTATTCAGTAATTTCTCCAGAATCATGTTCTTCGATTTTATGGAGAAGCTGGGAATACAAAGAGCAAGCGGCAGAAGCCTTGAAACTGACGTCTTTCGACATGAAAAAGCAAAACCTAATCGACGACATTATCCCGGAACCACTTGGTGGAGCACATTTCGACAGAGATACCACTTTCAAGAATGTTGAAAAGTATATTCTGAAAGCTTATGATGAGCTGAAAGATTTATCAACAACTGATTTGATCGAGAAAAGAATGGATAAGTACAGTAAAATGGGCGAGTTCAAAGAATAATCTAACGATTTTCAATGATATAATCCGAGGCCTTACCGCTTCGGATTTTTTTTGACTTATTAACAATGAATAGCGAGTTATGAACAATGGTTTATTAACAACTCAAATTTCATTTTTATAAAAAATAGCTAACTTAGCCACATGGAAAACCTTCGAAATATCAACCCTTTAAAAGTAGATAAAACTACGATCATCAACCTTGAGAAAGGTAAACTCCCGCCACAGGCCATAGACCTAGAAGAAGCGGTACTTGGCGCAATGATGATTGATAAAAAAGGGGTAGACGAAGTAATCGATATTTTAAGTCCGGATGCGTTTTACAAAGACGCGCATAAATACATTTTTGAAGCTATCGTTCAGTTGTTTAACGATACACAACCAATTGACTTATTAACCGTTTCGGCGCAATTAAAAAAGAACGCGAAACTGGAACTTTCGGGCGGTGATTTTTATCTGATTCAGTTGACGCAAAAGATTTCTTCTTCGGCACATATTGAATTTCACTCGCGCATCATTCTTCAAAAGTTTATTCAGCGTAGTTTGATACGTATTTCTTCCGAGATTATTGAAGAGTCCTATGATGAAACAACAGACGTATTCGATTTGTTGGACAAAGCCGAATCAAGATTATATGAAGTAACGCAAGGAAATATTAAGAGAAGTTCTGAAACAGCGCAAAGTTTGGTAATTCAGGCAAAAAAACGAATTGAAGAAATTGCCAACAAAGAAGGTTTGAGCGGAATTCCAACCGGTTTTCACGATTTGGATAAACTGACTTCCGGATGGCAGCCTTCGGATTTGATTATTATTGCGGCACGTCCGGGTATGGGTAAAACCGCATTCGTATTGTCGATGGCGCGAAATATGGCGATTGATGCCGGAGCTCCGGTTGCTTTGTTTTCTTTGGAGATGTCTTCCGTACAGTTAATTACCCGTTTGATTTCTTCGGAAACAGGTTTGTCTTCTGAAAAATTGAGAACCGGAAAATTAGAGAAACATGAATGGGAACAGCTTTCCATCAAAGTAAAAGATTTGGAGAAAGCACCTTTATATATAGACGATACACCATCACTTTCCATTTTCGATTTACGTGCCAAAGCCCGTCGTTTGGCATCTCAGTACGGAATCAAGATGATTGTAATCGATTATCTTCAGTTAATGACAGCCGGAGGAAACGGAAAAGGAGGCGGAAACCGTGAGCAGGAAATCTCGACCATTTCTAGAAACTTAAAGGCTTTGGCAAAAGAGTTGAATGTTCCGGTAATTGCACTTTCACAGTTGTCTCGTGCCGTGGAAACCCGTGGTGCCAGCAAGCGACCGTTACTTTCCGATTTGAGGGAATCCGGAGCAATTGAGCAGGATGCCGATATCGTATCGTTCATCTACCGTCCGGAATACTATAAAATTGACGAATGGGATGATGAAGAGCGTACGCCAACACAAGGTCAGGCGGAATTTATCGTGGCGAAACACCGTAATGGTGGCTTGGATAACATCCGTTTAAAATTCATTGGAAGTTTGGGTAAATTCGACAATTTGGATGATTTCGGTTCTCCGTTTGATGCGATGCCGTCCCGAATGAATATGGATGACAATCCGTTTATCACACCAAATCTTCCGAATCCTTCGCCAAATGATGCTTTCGGAAGCAATATGAACAACTTTGACGACGACAGCGATGTTCCGTTTTAACATAACAGCCTACAGAAGTAGGCTTTTTTTATGACTTTTTCTTTTGAAATCCGTTATATTTGAGAATATTTTTTTCAGATGTCATTTAAAACCACATTATATATTGCTTTTTTCCTGCTTTCATTTTCTGTTAGGGCTTCTTTTGTCTTAATTCCGATGGAGGCTGAAGGGCAGCAAAATCATTTAAAAGCTTACGGGATAACGTATTGGGCGCTTGATAAACAATACAAAGTCAGTTGGTTGCTGAATTATCGCGGCGGTTCTTTTTTGTTGCCTGATACTCCTGAAATTCGAAAAGAATGTCAGATTAGAGGCGTTACTTTTGAAGTGCTTTCCGATGGGACAGCAAATGGAATTTTAGATGAAATCAGTTCGCCATCTCAAAATATGGAAACGGTAATTTTGGAAAAAGCGCCTAAAATTGCGGTTTATACACCAAAAGGAAAGCAACCTTGGGATGATGCAGTAACTTTAGTTTTAACGTATGCGGAAATTCCGTTCACACCAATTTACGATGAAGAAGTGTTGAATGATGCTTTGTTGTTGTACGACTGGCTACATTTGCACCACGAAGATTTTACAGGACAATATGGTAAATTCTTTGGTGCTTATCGCAATGCGCCTTGGTACATCGAACAGAAGAAAGAAGCGGAAGCTTTAGCAGCAAAATTAGGTTTTAGCAAAGTGTCTGAAGAAAAAATGGCGGTGACAAATAAAATAAGAAATTATGTAATTGGTGGCGGATTTATGTTTGCCATGTGTTCAGCTACGGATAGTTTTGATATTGCACTGTCAGCCGAAGGTGTAGATATTTGCGAACCGATGTTTGACGGAGATGCCAGCGATGCTAACTACCAATCGCGAATTGATTATACTCAAACCTTTGCTTTTAAAGATTACATTTTGGAGCGTAATCCGATGCAGTATGAGTTTTCAGATATCGATATGACATTGAAACGTAAAGTATTACCGGATGTGGATTATTTTACCTTGATGGAATATTCTGCGAAATGGGATCCGATTCCAACAATGTTATGCCAGAATCACACGCAATTGGTGAAAGGATTTATGGGACAAACTACCGCTTTTGACAGTAATTTGATTAAATCAAACGTGTTGATTATGGGTGAGAACAAGCAAAATGGAGAAGCTCGCTACATTCACGGAACCAAAGGAAAAGGAATGTTTACCTATTATGGCGGCCACGATCCGGAAGATTATCAGCATAGAGTTGGAGATGCGCATACTGTTTTAGACTTGCATCCGAATTCTCCGGGTTACCGTCTGATTTTGAATAACGTCTTGTTTCCGGCTGCTAGGAAAAAGAAATTAAAAACATAAGCCACCTTTTTAAGATGGCTTTTTTCTAATAGCGATTAATCAACCTGTAATCCGGTTGCAATGGCAATTCTGTTCCATGCATTAATCGTTACAATCATCATTATTATTTGCGCCAGATAATTTTCATCGAAGTGTTTAGCTGCTTCTTGATATGTCGCTTCTGAAACATGATTTTGAATCAGTGTCACTTCTTCTGTTAAAGCTAAAATTGCTTTTTCTTCTTCGTTGAAAAGTGATGTTTCACGCCAGGCGTTTAACAGATAAATACGTTGCTCGGTTTCTCCCATTGTTCTAGCATCTGTAGTATGCATGTTGATGCAGTAAGCACAACCGTTAATTTGAGAAGCTCTGATTTTAATAAGTTCTTTATGAATTGGAGTAAGTTTCGATTCTGAAAGATATTTTTCCAATCCGAGCATTGCTTTGTAGCCCTCTGGTTCAGTTTCGTACATGTTAATTCGTGTCGTCATGATTTGTTGTTTTAAAATTACATGACAAAGTTCTGGTATTGGATACTCAAAAAACTTGAACTACTTCAAGAAATGCAATCAGATTTTGCCGGCTCTTATTTTGCTCATGAATTCGGCAGAAAAATCAAGATAAGAAGCCAGCATATATTGTGGAACGCGCTGAACAAACTCAGGGAACGAGTTGTTAAAATGATGATAACGCTCTTCTGCACTCATGGTAAAAAGAAATTTGATTCGCATTTGTGAAGCGGCGAAAGACTTTTGCAAAACAATTCTAAAATAGCGTTCTAGTTTTGGAATTTCCTTCAGAAGCTGTTCTAAATCGTTTTTGTGTAGGATAAGAACATCTGAATTTTCTATGGCTTGAATATAAAAATGGGAAGGATTTTCAGTGCTGTAACTCATATAGTCCACAATCCACCAATCTTCTATGCCAAATTGTAGTGTTTGTTCGTTGCCTTTCTCGTTGATGAGATAGATTCGGCCACATCCTTTTTCAATGAAACAAAAGAAATTACAAACATCTCCTTCTTTAAGCAGATGTTCTTTTTTCTTTAGCGTTCGACTCTCAATTTTTGATAGCAACTTTCCTTGTTCTTCTTGATTGAGAATAGTTTTACGCTGAATATGGTTTAAAAGTGATTCACTCATTGAGTTTATTTTGAATCTGAAATGCGCCAAACTAAGATACGGGTTATTTTATTCCCTTGCTCCATGTTGATGGTTTTTACTTCAGTTGCCTTCACTCGTTTTAGTACAGAATAAAGTGGTTTCAGATTTTCTTTTTTTGAAACCAAAGACGAAAACCATTTGCATTGTTTATGAAAATGAACACTTTCAAAAATCATATTAGTTATGAAAGCCAGTTCGCCACCCTCATACCAAAGCTCGTTGTTTTGACCGCTGAAATTTAAAACCGGTTTTCCTTCTGCAACTTTTCCTAAATTTTTTAGCTTGCGTTGGGTTCCTTTTGTAGCTTCTTCTCGTGAATTATGAAAAGGAGGATTGCAGATGCTAAAATCAAAATGTTCGTTTTCTTTTACGATTCCTTTAAAAATATTGCGTTTATTTTCTTGTAACCGAATAGCAATCGCGTCTTTCAATTCCGGATTATGGTTGATGATGTTTTCTGCGGTTAGCTTTGCAGGTTTGTCAACTTCGGTTCCGACAAATTCCCAGCCGTATTCCTGATGACCAATAATCGGGTAAATACAATTAGCTCCCACACCAATGTCAAGAATCTTAATTTGGTTTCCAGTTGGAATTTTTCCGTTGTTTTCTTGAGCCAAAATATCAGCGACATGATGAATGTAATCTGCTCGTCCTGGAATGGGAGGGCAGAGATTGGTTTTTGGTAATTCCCAATATTGGATGTTGTAAAACTTTTTCAGTAATGCTTTGTTCAACGCTCGTACTGCATCTGGATTGGCAAAGTCAATACTTTCGTTTCCGAATTTATTTAAAGCTACAAAAGCCTTTAACTCTGGGGTTTCTTCAGTCAGAGCATTAAAATTGTAATTGCCATTGTGTTTGTTTCGCGGATGTAATTTTTTTTGCGGAGTGTCGGATTTTGTGTTTTTCATGGGAATTGAATTGAATACAAAGGTAGCTCAAAAATAAGTTGCCCAAAATTAAAATGGATTACTTTCTAGCCCCGATAGGAGAGACATCCTTTTGCGGTGACTGAGGCTCTCGAAGTTACCGTAAAAGATAGAACGGATAGTGGGAAAAAGGTTTGCCGATAAATCCCAAAGTTTCGCTCAAAACCTTAAAAATAAAAAAACCCACTCTTGCGAATGGGTTTTAAATAAGTAAGATAAATATGTTTATAAACGTTTTTCTTATTTCACTTTGTTCACGATAGCCGCGAAAGCTTCTGGGTGGTTCATTGCTAAATCGGCAAGAACTTTACGGTTCAATTCGATGTTGTTAGCTTTGATTTTACCCATGAATTGAGAATAGCTCATTCCGTGTAAACGTGCACCAGCGTTGATACGCATAATCCATAATGCACGGAAATTTCTTTTCTTTTGTTTTCTTCCACGGTAAGCATATTGCATTGCTTTTTCTACCGCGTTTTTCGCTACAGTCCAAACGTTTTTACGTCTTCCAAAGAAACCTTTGGCTTGCTTCAATACTTTTTTTCTACGTGCTCTAGAAGCAACATGATTTACTGATCTTGGCATTTCTAATAAATTTTTTTTGAAGTAAGGCGGTCTTCCGACTCTTTAGTTTTTTTCTGAATTCTAATTTCTGAACTCAAACTTTAAATTGGCCCACTCCAGGGTTACTAAATAATTTAAACCGGATTGTATAAATTAAATTATACTAATCTTAATTGTGCTTTTACGTTTCTCTCGTCAGCTGGGTGAACCAATGCTGCGTGCGTTAAAGCTAATTTACGCTTCTTAGACTTCTTTGTTAAGATGTGACTTTTGTAAGCGTGCTTTCTTTTGATTTTTCCAGAACCTGTAACGACAAAACGTTTTTTAGCTCCAGATTTAGTTTTCATTTTAGGCATCTCTTCCTAGGTATTAAATTTATCTTACTTACTATTTTTTAGTTTTCAATCTCGGTTTTTAGTTTTCAACTATATACTGAGACAGTTAACTGCTTACTTCTTTTTCTTCGGAGCGATAAACATAATCATACGTTTACCCTCTAAAACCGGCATAGCTTCCACTTTTCCGAATTCTTCCAAATCCTGCGCTAAACGAAGCAACAAAATCTGACCTTGTTCTTTATAAATAATAGAACGTCCTTTGAAGAATACGAAAGCTTTTAATTTAGAACCTTCTTTTAAGAACTTTTCTGCATTCTTTCTTTTGAACTCATAATCGTGCTCGTCAGTCTGAGGACCAAAACGGATTTCCTTAATGGTAATCTGCGTTGATTTGGCTTTTAATTCCTTCTCACGTTTCTTTTGTTCGTAAAGGAATTTACCGTAGTCCATAATTTTACAAACTGGCGGCTCAGCATTGGGAGAAATTTCAACTAAATCCAATTCAAATTGGTCAGCTAAACGCATTGCTTCGGCAGTTTTGTAAACTCCCGGCTCAATATTGTCTCCTACAAGACGTACTTCCGGCACACGAATGTTATTGTTAATTCTGTGGGCGTCTTTTTTTTCTACTCGAGGTTGGTAACCTCTGTTGTTTCTTATTGCTATGGCTCTAAAATTTTAAATTAAACTTAGAATTGTTTTAATGTTTTTGCAATTTCATCGTTAACTAAAGCAGCAAATTGTTCAATAGTCATCGATTCATTCGACTTACCGGCTTCTCCATGACGGCGTACGGAAATCGTTCCGTTTTTCTCTTCTTCCTCGCCAACAATCAGCATAAACGGGAACTTTTTGGTTTCTGCCTCACGGATTTTTTTACCAATCGTCTCGTTACGGTTGTCAATTAGGGCGCGAATTTCGTGAATTTCCAGCAATTCTGAAACTTTTTTGGCATAATTTTCATATTTCTCGCTCAAAGACAGGATGATAGCCTGCTCCGGCATCAGCCAAAGTGGGAAATTTCCGCCAGTATGTTCCAGTAAAATCGCGATAAAACGTTCCATCGATCCAAAAGGCGCGCGGTGAATCATTACCGGACGGTGTAATTCGTTGTCTGAACCTTTGTATGATAAGTCGAAACGCTCCGGTAAATTGTAATCCACCTGAATGGTTCCTAACTGCCAGCTTCTTCCTAAGGCGTCTTTTACCATGAAATCCAATTTAGGACCATAGAAAGCAGCTTCACCAGCTTCGATTACATAATTTAAACCTTTGTCTTTTGCTGCACTGATAATTGCGTTTTCTGCTTTTTCCCAGTTTTCAACTGAACCAATGTATTTGTCAGGATTGTTCAAATCACGAACAGAAACCTGAGCTGTAAAGTTTTCAAATCCTAACGATCCGAATACATACAATACAAGGTCGATTACGTTTTTGAACTCCGCATCCAATTGATCCGGCGTACAGAAAATGTGTGCATCATCCTGAGTAAACCCGCGAACACGAGTTAAACCGTGTAATTCACCAGATTGCTCATAACGATAAACCGTTCCGAATTCAGCATAACGCTTCGGTAAATCTTTATAACTCCAAGGTCTTGCGTTGTAAATTTCACAGTGGTGAGGGCAGTTCATTGGTTTTAACAAGAACTCTTCGCCTTCAGCCGGTGTGTGAATTGGTTGGAAACTATCCGCACCGTATTTTGCGTAGTGACCTGAAGTTACATATAATTCTTTTTGACCGATATGAGGGGAAACTACTTGCTCGTATCCAGCTTTTTTCTGTGCTTTTTTCAAAAACTGCTCTAAACGGTCGCGTAAGGCTGCTCCTTTCGGTAGCCATAACGGCAAGCCTTGACCAACTTTTTGCGAGAAGTGGAACAAATCCAATTCTTTTCCAAGTTTTCTGTGATCACGGCGTTTTGCTTCCTCTAATAATTCAAGGTAGTCCGTTAGGTCTTTTTGTTTCGGAAACGAAATTCCGTAAACACGAGTTAGCTGTTTGTTTTTCTCGTCACCTCTCCAGTATGCACCGGCTACCGATAAAATTTTCATCGCTTTGATAATTCCAGTGTTAGGAATGTGACCGCCACGACACAAATCTGTAAAAGTCGAATGATCACAGAAAGTAATCGTTCCGTCTTCCAAGTTTTGGATTAATTCAGTTTTGTACTCGTTGTTTTTGTATAGCTCCAATGCTTCTGCTTTGGTAGCCGAACGCATTTTGAATTCATGTTTTTCTCTGGAAATTTCCAATACACGGTCTTCGATAGCTTTGAAATCTCCATCGGTGATTTTTTTATCTCCGAAATCCACATCATAATAGAATCCGTTGTCAATCGCGGGTCCAATAGTTAATTTAATTCCCGGATACATTTCTTCCAAGGCTTGTGCCATTACGTGCGAAGTCGAATGCCAGAATGCTTTTTTACCGTCCGCATCGTTCCAGGTATATAATATAAGTGTACCGTCCGTGGTCAATTCGGTCGTGGTTTCAATGGTTGTGCCATTAAAAGAAGCTGAAATAACATTTCTAGCCAATCCCTCACTGATGCTTTTTGCAACATCCATAGGAGTTACACCTGGTGCAAACTCCCTAACCGAACCGTCCGGTAAAGTAATCTTGATCATATTTATTAATTATAAGGTGCAAATATAATTTTTTATCAAAACCTATACAATATATATATAAGGTATAATTTTTAGTTTTTGAAGCGAGTGTTCCGTTCATTTTTGTGGTCGTAATTCCCGCTATTCGTTTCAATTCCTCCGCTTTGCTGCGGGATTTTCACTACTATCGGGGCTAGGAGA